>JAEUOT010000019.1 GCA_016790705.1 Hydrogenophaga sp. | reverse complement strand
TGAAGTGCGGCGCGTTGGCAATGCGCGTGGGCTCCTCGTAGGAGCGGATCTCCTGCACCCTCAGGATGTCGATCCCGTACTCCTCCGCCCCCAGGCGAAAGGTCAGGAACTCCGCGTGGGCTCCCTGCTGGGCGCCCACGGCGCGGGCGTTGTCCTTGGCGGTCGGCGCTGCGGCCTTGGCTTGCTGCATGTCCAACATCAGAAACTCTCCCAGTCGTCATTGGTTTCGGCGACCGGCGCGCGCCGGGTGGCCGTCTGGCCGACCGGCGCCACGGGCGCGGCCGGCACGGGGTTCGAGGCGGGGCGCACCGGCGCAGCCAAGGCCGGGGCCGGTCGCCGGGTCGCCGCCGAGGGTGTCGGCAGTGTTGGCGCGGGCGCTCGGGCGGAGGCCGGCGCATGGACAGTGGCCTGGGCGCCGCCAGCGGTTCGGAAGGCCGCCACCGACGCCACCAGTTGGTCCGCCTGTTGGCGCAGGCTGGCGGCCGCCGACGCGCTCTCTTCGACCAGGGCCGCGTTCTGCTGCGTGGCCTGATCCATGTTGCTCACGGCCTCGGCCACCTGGACCACGCCCGCGTTCTGTTCCTGGCTGGCGCTGCTGATCTCGCCCACGATGTCGGTCACGCGCTGGATCGACTGGACCACTTCCTGCATGGTGTTGCCCGCCTGATCGACCAGGGCCGTGCCCTGCTCGACCCGCTCGACACTCGCATTGATCAACTGCTTGATCTCCTTGGCCGCCTCGGCGCTGCGCTGCGCCAGCGTGCGCACCTCGCCCGCCACCACCGCAAAGCCGCGCCCCTGTTCGCCCGCACGCGCCGCTTCCACGGCGGCGTTGAGCGCCAGGATGTTGGTCTGGAACGCGATGCCGTCGATCACGCCGATGATGTCGGCGATCTTCTGGCTGCTGTGCTGGATCTCGCGCATGGTCGACACCACCTGGCCGACCACCTCGCCGCCCTGCTGGGCCACGCCGCTGGCGCTGGTGGCCAACTGGCTGGCGGTGCGTGCGTTGTCTGCGTTCTGCTGCGCGGTCGAGCCCATTTCCTCCATCGACGCCGAGGTCTCTTCCAGCGCGCTGGCCTGCTGCTCGGTCCGGCTGGACAGGTCCTGGTTGCCCTGCGCGATCTGCGCGCTGGCGGTCGCCACGCCCTCGGCATTCAGGCGCACCGAAGTGACCAGTTCCGAGAGCCGCGTGGTCATGTGGTCCATGGCCTTGAGCAGTTGGGCCGTTTCGTCCTTGCCTTCGGCGGTCACCCGCTGCGTCAGGTCGCCGGCCGCCACCGCCTCGGCCACCGCCAGCGAGCGCCGGATCGGCCCGACGATGGAGCGCGTGATCAGCAGCGCGGCAACCACCCCGACCAGAAGCGCCAGCACCGCCACGCCCAGCAACTGGCGGATGCCATCGTGGAACGACACCTCGGCCGTCTTCTTGAAGGCCACCGCCTGGTCCACATTGAAGGCCCAGAGCTTGTCGAGGTCTTCGGTGAGGCTGGTGAACGCCTGACGGGATTCGCCGGTCATCAGCGCTTCCGCCTTGTTGATCGATTCTTCGGTGTTCTGCCGCGACAGCGCCTCGATGGGCTTCCAGAGCGACATGTAGTGATCGGCGTCACGCCGCGCGGCCTGCCAGATCGCTCGGTCGGCGTCGTTGCTCACGAGCTTTTCGTAGTCCGCGAAGCTGCGCACCATGTCCGCCTGCGTCCTGGCGATCAGGCCCTCCATTTCTTTCATGGAGGCCTCGCCTTTGGAGACCAGGTGGTTGTACTCGTAGCGGCGCAGATTCAGCGCATGGGTCTTGAGCGTCGCAGCCACCTGCAGCGATGGCACGGCGTTGTCTGTGATTTCGTCCAGGTCGGCCTTGACGTCCTGAAGCGCGACCCACGCCGCCGCGGCGAGAGCGACCAGCAAGGTCAGCACCAGGCCGAAGCCCAGTGCCAGCCTGCGGCCCAGTTTCATTTGACCAAGCAGTTTCATGATGTTCCTGTCTGTTGGGGTGTCTTATCGCTATCGGCGGCAACAAGCACGATGGGTGATACTTTTTTGCGATTTGTCTGTACCGAGCCAACGGAACCCGCCTCCTGTGGACAAACGCGGACACATCAGGGGCTGTCCCGGAATCAGGACCACCCGGCGCGACACCTGTGGGTCCCGCTCTCTGATACAAGTTGCCCATGAACCCAAGCCCATCATTGGCGCCGACGCCCGCCATCGACAGCGACCACCCTGCGGTGCTCAGCTTTGCCCGTGAACACGCGCGCGGCGCCACGGACCGGGAGCGGGCCGTGGCGCTCTACCTGGCGGTGCGCGACCAGATCCGCTACGACCCCTACCGCATCGATCTCTCGCCGCAAGGCATGAAGGCCAGCACCGCGCTCGCACAGGGTCACGGCTGGTGCGTGCCCAAGGCCACCCTGCTGGCGGCCGTGGCCCGCGCGGCCGGCATTCCGGCGCGCCTGGGCTTCGCCGACGTGCGCAACCACCTCTCGACCGAACGCCTGCGACAGACCATGAAGACCGACGTCTTCGTCTGGCACGGCTACACCTCGCTCTGGATCGACGGCGCCTGGCGCAAGGCCACGCCCGCATTCAACCTCTCGCTGTGCGAGAAGTTCGGCCTGCTGCCGCTGGAATTCGACGGGGTGAACGACTCGCTCTACCACCCCTACGACATGGCAGGGCAGCGGCACATGGAGTACGTGAACGAGCGCGGGCAGTTCGACGACCTGCCGCTGGATGCGATCCGCGCCAGCTTCGCCGAGGTCTACCCGTTCTGGACGCTCGACGCCGGCGATGCGGACTTCGCGCGCGACGCCCAGCGCGAAAACCCGCGCTGAACGACGCGTCCGGGGTTCAACTGGAGAACTTGAACACCGCGGTGCTGGCCAGCAGATTCGGCAGCCAGCGCACTTCTTGGCCTTCCTGCACGCCAAAGCTGTCGTCGATGCTCAGCCCGCAGCTGCGCGCCAGCACCTCGAAGTCGGCAAAGGTACCGACGCGAATGTTGGGCGTGTCGTACCACTGGTAGGGCAGCCGCTTGGTCACCGGCATGCGCCCCTGCAGCACCGCCAGCCGGTTGGGCCAGTGGGCGAAATTGGGGAACGCCACGATGCCGATGCGGCCGACGCGCGCGGTCTCGCGCAACATGGTCTCGGCATTGCGCAGGTGCTGCAGCGTGTCGATCTGCAGCACCACATCGAACGCGTCGTCACCGAACATGTTCAACCCGTCTTCAAGGTTGAGCTGCAGCACGTTGACGCCGCGCCGCAGGCAGGCGTGCACCTTGGCGTCGTCGATCTCGACCCCGTAGCCACTGCACTGGCGCGTGGCCTGCAGGTGCGCCAGCAAGGCGCCGTCGCCACAGCCCAGGTCGAGCACCCGCGATCCCGGCGGCACCAGGCGGGCGATGGATTCCAGCAACTGGTGGTCGCTCATGCCACACCTCCGGCCACGGTCTGTTCGAAATAGGTCCGCACCGCCGCGTGATAGCGGGGGTCGTCCAGCAGGAAGGCATCGTGCCCGTGCGGTGCATCGATCTCGGCGTAGCTCACGTCGCGACGGTTCTCCAGCAGCGCCTTGACCATCTCCCGGGATCGCGCGGGCGAGAAGCGCCAGTCGGTGGTGAAGCTCACCAGCAGGAACTTGGCCCTGGCGCGGGCAAGCGCCGCACTGAGGTTGCCTTCGTGCTCACGCGCCGGGTCGAAATAGTCGAGCGCGCGCGTGATCAGAAGATAGGTGTTGGCGTCGAAATACTCGCTGAACTTGTCGCCCTGGTAGCGCAGGTAGCTCTCGATCTGGAATTCGACGTCCTGTGTCGAATAGCGGTACGCCAGTTCGGCCGCTGCTGTGGGGTCGTCGCCATCGGCCACCCGCAGCGTGCGCCCGAACTTCTCGTTCATCACGTCGTCGCTCAGGTAGGTGATGTGGCCGATCATGCGCGCGATGCGCAGGCCGCGGCGCGGCAGCGTGCCTTCGCGCAGGTAGTGGCCGCAATGGAAGTCCGGATCGGTCACGATGGCCCGTCGGGCGACCTCGTTGAAGGCGATGTTCTCGGCCGTGAGGTTGGGCGCGCTGGCCACCACCACTGCGTGGCGCACGCGATCGGGATACTGCAGCGTCCAGGACAGTGTCTGCATGCCGCCCAGGCTGCCCCCCATGACCGCAGCAAGCTGCTGGATGCCCAGCGTGTCGAGCAGCCGCGCCTGGGCGTTGACCCAGTCCTCCACCGTCACCACCGGGAAGTCGGCACCCCAGGGGTGGCCGGTGGCCGGATTGGTGTGGGTCGGGCCGGTCGAGCCGAAGCAGGACCCCAGGTTGTTGACGCCGATGACGAACCAGCGATCAGTATCGACCGCCTTGCCCGGACCGATCATGTTGTGCCACCAGCCCTCGCTGCGGGGCAGTGGCTGGCCTTGGGCGTCGGCGTGCCAGCCGGCGACGTGGTGGCTGGCGTTGAGGGCGTGACAGATCAGCACCGCGTTGGACTTGTCGGCGTTGAGCGTGCCATAGGTTTCGTAGACCAGCTCGTACGCCGGCAGCACCGCACCACTTCGGAGCGGCAGCGGTTCTTCAAAGCGCTGGATTTGTGGCGTGACGATCACGGTGATACACCCCGGGGCCGGCGAGGCCCCAAAAAACAGAAATCCCGGTGCCGCAAGGTGCGAGACCGGGAGTCCCCCCTTTAGCGGCATTTGTAAAGCGCCCGCAATCCGGACAAATCGGCGCTGGAGGACAGTATAGGCCCATGGTCACAACGGTGGCTGCCCTGCGGCCATCCCGTTTTCCCTTCTCAACTGTTGCTATGACGCACCAGCCCATGAAATGACTTGACGCGCCGCCAAAAAAGTTAGTCGCTTTTTTGCAATCAGCGCATAATGACTTGGCGTGCGCCAAGTGCGCCCGCAGAACAAGTGATCGGTCGGTTTCGCGTGCTACAGGTTTTGTTTGCTGCCGGGGCTCCATCGCTATCTTCCTCAGTGTTTCTAGGAGTCCCGAACATGGGCAACAAACTGTACGTCGGCAATCTGCCTTATTCCGTGCGTGACGACGATCTGCAACAAGCCTTTTCCGCCTACGGCGCCGTCAACAGCGCCAAGGTCATGATGGAGCGCGACACCGGTCGCTCCAAGGGCTTTGGTTTCGTCGAAATGGGCAGCGACGCAGAAGCCCAGGCCGCGATCCAGGGCATGAACGGCCAGTCGCTGGGCGGCCGCAGCCTGGTGGTCAATGAAGCCCGTCCGATGGAAGCCCGCCCGCCCCGCACCGGCGGTGGTGGTTTCGGTGGCGGCCGCCGTGAAGGTGGCTTCGGTGGTGGCGGCGGTGATGGTGGTTTCCGCAGCCCCTACGGCAATGGTGGCCGTCGTGAAGGCGGTGGCGGCCGCGGCGGTTACTGACCCCGTTGCGGGTTCCGGCCCCCGGGTCGGACACTGCTGACAAGAAAGCCCCTCGTCGAGGGGCTTTTTTTTGGCGCCAGCGACCAACCCGGAGTGTTTTCAGATCCGGCCCTCGCCTTGGCGATGCTTTCGCGGGCGCCCGGCCAGGAGCTTGTCAAACATCGGATTCGGCAACAACCGAAGCAGTTTGGCCACCAGGCCCATCTGCCAGGGAATCACCCGGTAGCTGGTGCCCGCGCTGATGGCGGCAAACGCCTGGTCGGCAAACGCAGCGGGACTCATCAGGAAGGGCATTCGATACCGGTTCTGGCGAGTCAACGGCGTGTCGACATAGCCCGGCAGCAGAGTGACCACCCGTACGCCGCTGTCCCGAAGTTCCCCCCGCAGGCATTCGCAATAGGCGACCACGGCGGCCTTGCTCGCGCAGTACGCGCCATGCCCGGGCAGGCCACGGATCGCCGCCACGCTGGCAATACCGACCAGCCGACCGCTACCACGCTGGCGCATCGCACTCACGAACGGATGAAACGTGGCTGCCAGACCGGTGTTGTTGGTCGCAAAAGTCTGCGCCATCACGGCCAGGTCACCAAGCTCTGCGGTGTCCATGCCGACGCTAATCCCGGCGTTGGCGATCACGACGTCGGGAATGCCTTGCTGCTGCAGACACTGCTGCCCGGCCGCCACGATGCTGCCGGTGTCGGCCACATCGGCCTGGTACACGCGGCATCGCTGGCTGTCCCAGCCCCGCGACTGTGCCCAGGCCTGCAGCTCACCGCCGCGCCGTGCCACCAGCGCCAGGCGCCAGCCCGCCTTCGCATAGCGGTCGGCCAGCGCCTGGCCGATGCCGCTGGAGGCACCGGTGATGAACACCAGCGGAGCCGCCTCGACGCTCATGGTCGGGGCGCGAACTGGGCCTTGACCTGGCCCGTCAGGTCGGCAACCCGTTCGTCGCCACGGTAGTCCAGCCGGTCTGCGGTGATCTGATCCGGTCCGCGCACCAGGACCACCGGCAGGTCGGAAGACACATGCTCCGGGTCCGTGACCACCCGCAGGCGTTCACCATGGAATTCGATGCGTGGCAGCAACTCGCCCTTGGCACCACGGCTGGCCTGACGAACCACCGCCGCTTCTCCTTCAAGCAGGTACTCGGTCCCCGCATCGTTGCTGGTGATCTGGCGCGCCGTGGCGGTAGACAGCTGCCGCAGGGGGCCGAAGGAACGGATGCGGGCTGCGTCCACGACGATGGTGCCCGTGTCGGGGTGATGGCGCGCCTCGCTGCCGTACAGCTCGGTCTTGAGCGCACCGCCGGGCTCGAACACCTTCACCGAGAAGCGCCGCATGAAATAGTCCGGCTGGTGTGTCACCTGCCGCTCGGGTCCTGGCGGTTCGGCCTGGGGCGTGATCCGCAACAACCAGTACGACGCCAGCGCCAGCAACAGCATCAGCAGCACCGGCAGGTAGATCGACAGCCGGTCCCACAGGCGCAGCAGGCTCTTGCGATGGGAGCGTCGCGTGGTGGTGGCGGTCGCTGCAGCCGCCTGGGCAACCGCATTCATTGTCCGGCCTCCGCCAGCAGACCCGCGTAGGCCCCACGCGCCACCAGCAGCAGGTCACACAGTTCACGCACGGCGCCCGCACCCGGCAATGCACGGGTCACATGATGGGCCACGGCAAGCGCCTCGGCATGCGCTGTCGGAGGTACACAGGCAAACGCCACACGGCGCAGCACCGGCAGATCCGGCCAGTCATCGCCCATCGCCGCCGCCTGCGACCAGTCGAGATTCAGTTCGGCGAGGATGGCCTCGGCCGCCGGGCGCTTGTCCTCGGTCCCGAAGCGGGTGTGGGCCACGCCCAGCGCACTCAGTCGCGCGCGCAGCGCCAGCGAGTCACGGCCACTGACGACGGCCGGAACGACGCCGGCACGCTGCAGCAACTTGATGCCATGACCATCCAGGGTGTGGAACCGCTTGAGCGTCTCACCGCCCTCGCTGAAATAGAGGCCCCCGTCCGTCAGCACCCCATCCACGTCAAAAAAGACCACGCGCACCGGCTGCGCCAGCAGCAGCAGCTCGGGAGCGAAATTCACGGCGGGGGAGAGGGGCGGCAATTGCACGGACATCCGTCAATCCTAACCGGAGCCACTGCGCGGCCGAGGTGTCTCAGATCACCTTCGCCCGCATCAGGTCGTTGCTGTTCAAGGCACCCACCAGCGCCCCGGCACCGTCGACCACCAGCACGCTGGTGATGCGGCTGGCCTCCATCAGTTCAGCCGCCACGACCGCGAGCGCATCCACCCCGATGGTGCGTGGGTTGGCGTGCATCACCTCGCCGGCCGTCAGCGCGCGCAGATCGGTGCTGCTGCCCGTCTGCTCGATCAGTCGCCGCAGATCGCCATCGGTGAACACCCCCAGCACGCGGTCTTCCGAGTCGACCACCGCACTCATCCCCAAGCCCTTGGCACTCATCTCGCGCATCAGCGCCATCAGCGGCGCATCCGCTCCCACCCGCGGCACATCGTTGCCGCTGCGCATGATGTCGCTCACCAGGGTCAGCAGCTTGCGCCCCAGGGCCCCGCCCGGATGGGAGCGTGCAAAGTCATCCGCCTTGAAGCCGCGCGCATCCAGCAGCGCCACCGCCAGCG
The DNA here is from genome assembly GCA_016790705.1 of Hydrogenophaga sp. Classification (GTDB taxonomy): domain Bacteria; phylum Pseudomonadota; class Gammaproteobacteria; order Burkholderiales; family Burkholderiaceae_C; genus Hydrogenophaga. Next base: position 125,534 of record JAEUOT010000019.1, on the reverse strand, counting down.
CATCGCCCAGCGCCAGCTGCGCGGTCGTACTCGCGGTCGGTGCGAGGTTGTGCGGACAGGCTTCCTTGGACACTGCGGTGTCCAGCACGACGTCGGCGTGGCGTGCAAGGGTCGAATCCGCCCGGCCAGTGAATGCGATCAGGGGAACGCCCATGCGCTTGATCAGCGGCAGGATGGCCGAGAGCTCGTCGCTCTCGCCACTGTTGCTGATGCCCAGCACGACATCCTGCGGCGTGATCATCCCGAGGTCACCGTGGCTGGCCTCGGCAGGGTGCACAAACATGGCGGGCGTGCCGGTCGAGGCCAGCGTGGCCGCGAGCTTGCGCCCGATGTGACCGCTCTTGCCCATGCCGGTGACCACCACGCGACCGGTGCAGTTCATCAGGCACTGGACCGCCTGCACGATCCCCTGGTCGACCCGCTCGGCGAGCGCCGTCACTGCGGCAGCCTCGATCTGCAACGTCTCGCGTGCCATCGCGACCACGCGCGCCGAATCCATGGGAGTTGCCTTGCTCATCGGCGGATTATCGCGCCGCCACTGCCGCTAACATCGGACCGTGAATTCGCTGGACATTACCCTTTTGTACCTGCTGGCCGCCGTGCTTGGTGTGGTCGGCTGCCGCATGCTCAAACTGCCGCCGATGCTGGGCTATCTGGTGGTGGGCGTTGTGATCGGCCCCAACGCGCTGGCGCTGGCCCAGGACTCCGCAGGCCTGCGCCATCTGGCCGAGTTCGGTGTGGTGTTCCTGATGTTCGTCATCGGGCTTGAGTTCAGTCTGCCCAAGCTGCGTGCGATGCGCCGCCACGTGTTCGGGCTCGGCCTCCTGCAGGTGGTGCTGACGGTGACGCTGACCACGCTGGCCTCGCTGGCCCTGGGCTGGCTGCTGCCGCGCTGGTGGAAGATGGAGTGGCAGATGGCGCTGGCCTTGGGCGGCGTCATGGCCATGAGCAGCACCGCCATCGTGATCAAGATGGTGGCCGAGCGGCTGGAGCTGGAGTCCGAGCACGGCAAGCGGGTGGTGGGCATCCTGCTGTTCCAGGATCTGGCCGTGGTGCCATTGCTGGTGCTGATTCCGGCCCTCGGGTCGCCACCCGACCAGCTGTTCAAGGCGCTGGGCATTGCCATCTTCAAGGCAGCAGTGCTGCTGGGCATCCTGCTGACCGGCGGCCAGCGGGTGATGCGCTGGTGGCTGACCCTGGTCGCGCGCCGCAAGAGCGAAGAGCTGTTCATGCTCAACCTGCTGCTGATCACGCTGGGGCTGGCCTGGCTGACCGAGCACGCGGGTCTGTCGCTGGCGCTGGGCGCCTTCGTGGCCGGCATGCTGATTTCCGAGACCGAATACAAGCATCAGGTGGAAACCGACATCCGGCCGTTCCACGACGTGCTGCTGGGCCTGTTCTTCATCACCATCGGAATGATGCTGGACTGGCGCCTGGTGATCGAGCGCTGGCCGCTGGTGCTGCTGCTGCTCTCACTCTCGCTGGTCTTCAAGATCGCCATGATCACCGGCCTGACCCGCTTGTTCGGCGCCCCGATGGGCACCGCGCTGCGCACCGGCCTCTATCTCTGTCAGGCCGGCGAATTCGGGCTGGTGCTGCTCACACTGGCCGGCCAGCACGACCTGGTGCCGCCCGCACTGTTCAACCCGGTGCTGGCCTCGATGGTGATCTCGATGCTGGCCACGCCCTTCATCATCCTGCGCACCAACGACATCGTGACGCGCGTGGTCGGCAGCGACTGGCTGATGCAGTCGGTGCAGATGACCACCATCGCGCGCAAGGCGATCAACGCCGACAAGCACGTGATCATCTGCGGCTACGGTCGCTGTGGTCAGAACCTGGCGCGGCTGCTCGAAGCAGAGGGCATTCCCTACATGGCGCTGGATCTCGATCCCGACCGGGTCCGCCAGGCCGCCGCCGCCGGGCATTCGGTGGTGTTCGGCGATGCCGCGCGCCTGCAGGCCCTGATGGCCGCCGGTCTGCACCGCGCCAGCGCCGTCGTGATCACTTACATCGAGACGGCGAGCGCACTCAAGGTGCTGCACCACACCCACGAACACGCGCCGCAGGTCCCGGTCGTCGTGCGCACGATTGACGACGTGGACGACGGCAAGCTGCGCGCCGCCGGCGCGACCGAGGTGGTGCCCGAAGCCATCGAGGCCAGCCTGATGCTGGCCAGCCACGCGCTGGCGCTGGTCGGCGTGCCCATGCGGCGCGTGATCCGCGTGGTGCAGGATCAGCGCGACGCGCGCTACAACCTGCTCAAGGGTTACTTCCACGGTGCCGACGACGACAGCTCGGAAGAGTCCGACCATGAGCGGCTGTCGACCGTCACGATCCCGCCGGGCGGGCGCAAAGTCGGCCGTCTCCTGGGCAGCGTGGCACTTGAAGCCATCGGCGTGCGCGTCGCCAGTCTGCGGCGGGCAAACGGACGCAACGAGGCATTCAGCGACGAGACGGTGCTCGAAGGCGGAGATACCCTGGTGCTCAGTGGCAAGGCTCCCGCGCTGGCACTCGCCGAAGAGAAGCTGCTCTCGGGCAAGGCCTGAGGCAGAAGGGCGGCCAGATAATCGAGGCCATGGACACCTCTGCCTACCTTGCCTCGCACATCCGCACCGTGCCCGACTGGCCTGCGCCGGGCGTGCAGTTCCGCGACATCACCCCGCTCCTGCAGGACCCCAGGGTGTTTCGCGTGCTGATCGACACTTTCGTGCACCGCTACATGGACCCGTCCCGCAAGCCGAGCGTTGTGGCCGGACTGGACGCACGCGGTTTCATCATCGGTTCGGTGCTGGCCTACGAGCTGGGCGTCGGCTTCGTTCCGATCCGAAAGAAAGGCAAGCTGCCGTTCACGACGGTCGAGGAAACCTACGAACTGGAATACGGCAGCGCCACGGTGGAACTGCACACCGATGCCGTGCGCGCCGGTGATCGGGTGGTGCTGATCGACGATCTGATCGCCACTGGCGGGACCATGATGGCTGGGCGCCGTCTGCTGGAGAAGCTCGGCGCGGAGGTCATCGAAGGTGCAGCCATCGTCGACCTGCCGGAATTGGGCGGCTCACAGAAACTGAAGGCCTCAGGCCTGCCGCTGTTCACGCTGCTGCACTTCGCAGGCCACTGACACCGGGCTGCTGGCCTGCGGCGCTCAGAGTTTCCCGTACTGGGTCTCGCTGAGTTCGGAGAAGTCGCTGTCCATTGCCGCCTGCCGATGGGCATCCGGCGGGTCCATGCGGTGCACTGGCATCGCCGGCGATTCCAGGGCTTGACGGAACGCCGCGACTTCTTCCGCTGGCATAGGCCGAACAAGTCCGATGACCGGCTGGGCAGCCGGCATGCCGTGGGCGGCAGCTTCGCGACGGGTCTGCGCCGCCACCGAAGCCTTCAGTGCGATGGCGCGTTCATCATGGGCGGCCTCACGCCGCCAGTACACCGCCTGCACCTGCATCGAATGACGCGACTTGGCACTGTTCTGAATCCAGCGCTCGATCTCCAGCAGGTACTCATCCGGCATCACGTCCGCCGGCAGGGCGATGTTGAGCAACACCAGGAAAGCATCCCCGTTGGAGTCCAGCGCCAGCACCTTGAACTCGTAGCTGCTGGAGAGCACGCCGGCCCGGATAAGCGACTCGCGCACCACCGAGAACAGCTGCTCGCGGCGCAACAGCCTGCGACCGCGCCGAGGCGAGATCAGCGGCAGCGTGGTCTGTCCGAACGAGCGCCGGGGTTTGGCACGGGCGCCATTGGGACCGGAGTCGGATTTTTTGGCTTGCAGCCAGCGCAGCAGAGACATGGGCGCAGTATGCCTTCAGGGACGAGCGACAAGGTAACAAAAAAGGCTGCAAATGCCTGCCAGAAGGCCCTTTTCGCCGACAAAGCGTGGGGTTCAGGTCACAGCCACCCGTTTGGGGCGGTTGTACATCCGGCGCGCCAGCACCGCCGACATCGCGACGGTGAGGTCCAGGGCAATCGTGGGATGGCGCTGCATCAGCTCCCGAAACCGCAGAGGCGTCAGGCACCAGAGCCGGCTGTGGCTGCCAGCGTGTACCGTGGCGCTGCGAGGCAGATGGCTGAAGAACGCGCCTTCGCCCAGCACGGAACCTGCGTTGACCACCGCCAGCCGCACCCGCTCCTTGGCATCCTCGTAGTGCACCGTCAGACTGCCGCTCTCGACAAAGTAGACGGTCCGGTCCTTCACCCCCTGCTCCATCAGCATTTCGCCCTCGCGCAAGGCCACCGGTTGCAGGTAGTCGCCAAGCACATGCCACTGCGCGTCCGCCAAGTTCAGAGGTACCGCGTCCAGCGCATGACTGGCGCGCATGGCCTGCGCGAGATCCATGACGTCAAAGCGAGCAGCACTGGGGCCGGGCACAGCGTTCATGGGCCGACGTTAACGGGCCCACCCCACTTTGCACAGGCCACGCTTACCGCTACTTACAGCTGTGTTCCCGGCGGTCGCCACCCGCACCCGGGCGGCGTCTTCTGTCACTTCCCGATACAAAAACGGGAGAAGATCTCGCCCAACAGGTCGTCCGCGCTGAACTCGCCCGTGATTTCGCCCAGCGCCTGCTGGGCCAGCCGCAGCTCCTCCGCCAGCAAATCCAGGTGCTCCGCCTGCACCGACAGGTGTTCATCCGCCCTGTCGAGGTGCTCGCCGACCCGCCGCAGCGCCTGCAGATGCCGTTCGCGCGCCATGAACAGACCATCGCCCGCGTGCTGCCACCCGGCAAGTGCCAGCAGCCGCTGTCGCAGCGCCTGCAAGCCGTCACCCCGTTTGACCGAGATCGCCAGGCCGCCATCTTGCGTCTCGGCCAGTGGTTGTCGTACCCCGTCGGGGCACTGGTCCAGCTTGTTCCACACGTGCAGCACGGTGACGCCGTCCGGCAGCTCGGCAGCGATGGCGGCATCTGCGGCCTGGCAGGACGGCTCGTCGACACGCGCGAGGTCATGCAGAAACAACACCGCGTCGGCCGCCTCGATCTGCCCCCATGCCCGGGCGATACCAATCCGCTCAACCTCGTCCACGTCCACGCCCTCGCGCAATCCCGCAGTGTCGATCACGTGCAACGGCACCCCTTCGATCTGGATGGTCTGCTGCACCACATCGCGGGTGGTGCCGGGAATCGGCGTGACGATGGCCAGCTCTGCCCCTGCGAGGGCGTTGAGCAGCGAGCTCTTGCCGGCATTGGGCTGGCCCGCGATCACCACTTTCAGACCGTCACGCAGCAGGGCGCCCTGGCGCGCCTCGTCCAGCACGGCCGCCAGCCCGCCCCTGAGCCGGGCCAGTTGTCCGGCGGCGTCGGCTTTCTGGAGGAAATCGATCTCCTCCTCAGGAAAGTCCAGCGTGGCCTCGACGAGCATGCGCAGATTCACCAGCGCGTCGCGCAGCGTATGGATGCGATCGGAGAACGCGCCGGCGAGCGAGCGGCTGGCGCTGCGGGCGGCCGCTTCGGTGCTGGCATCGATCAGGTCGGCCACTGCCTCCGCCTGAGCCAGGTCCAGCTTGTCGTTCAGGAAGGCCCGCTCGGTGAATTCGCCGGCACGGGCCGGGCGCAGGCCGGGCAGCAACGGCGGGCCGCCACCGTCGCGGCTTTGCGCCACCTGCAGGCAACGCGCCAGCAGCAGTTGCAGCACCACCGGCCCGCCGTGGCCCTGCAGCTCCAGCACGTCCTCGCCGGTGTAGGAATGCGGACCGGGAAACCACAGGGCCAGCCCATGGTCGATGGGCTGCCCGGCCGCGTCCGGGAAGGGCAGGAAGGTGGCTTCTCGCGCCCTCGGCTGACGCCCCAGCAAAGAAGTCACAAATGCCGTCAATCCCTGCCCCGACACGCGCACGATGCCCACCGCACCGCGACCGGGGGCGGTGGCGATGGCGACGATCGGGTCACGCGAAGCGGCGAGCATGAAACAACAGGATACGGCGGAAAAACAAAGGGCCTGCCAGCGCAGACCCAATGAAAGGAGGTGGATTGTCCTGAGACACCGAGGAACCGGCTTTGCCGGGCCTCTGGTGTCGCCCCCCTTTGAGCGGGAGCCGGGGTTACTGCTTAAAAAGCGTCAGCGGATTGGTGATCTTCAGCGGCACGCCCATCTTGTGGTTGATGAACGCCTGCTGCAGGATGGTCAGGGTGTTGTTCGTGATCCAGTACAGCACCAGACCGGCCGGGAAGAAGAAGAACATCACCGAGAACATCAGCGGCATCAGCCACATCATCTTGGCCTGCATCGGGTCCGGCGGCAGCGGGTTCAGCGCGGTCTGCACGATGGTGGTCAGCGTCATCACCGCCGGCAACACGAAGAACGGGTCCTTGGTCGACAGGTCGGTGATCCAGCCGATCCAGGGCGCGTTGCGCATTTCCACCGACGACAGCAACACCCAGTACAAGGCGATGAACACCGGAATCTGGATCAGGATCGGGAAGCAGCCGCCCAGCGGGTTGACCTTTTCTTCCCGGTAGATCTTCATCATCTCCTGCTGCATCAGTTGCGGATTGCTCTTGAGACGCTCGCGCATCTCCATGATGCGCGGGTTGATCGCCTTCATCTTTGCCATCGAGCGATAGGCACTCGCGTTGAGCCAGTAGAACGCCGCCTTCAGCATCACAACCAGCAGCACGATGGACCAGCCCCAGTTGGCCACGAAACCATGGATGGCCGACAGCAGCATGTACAGCGGCTTGGCGATGATGGTCAGCCAGCCGTAGTCCTTGACCAGTTCCAGGCCCGGCGTGACCGCTTCGAGCACGTGTTCGTCCTGCGGCCCCACGAACAGGCGCGACTCAACCTTCTGGCTCTGGCCCGGCGCGACCGGGGCCAGCGAGGTGATGGCACCCACCGCATAAAGGTTGTTGTCGATCTTGCGCACGAAGTTCTCACGCGCCGCACCATCGGCCAGGATCCAGGCCGATGCAAAGTAGTGCTGGACCATGGCCACATAGCCGTTGGTGGCGGTCTTGTCGATCTCGGCCTTGTTCTCGTCGATCTTCTTGAACTCGACCTTGTGATACTTCTGGGCCTCGGTGTAGACCGCCGGTCCGGTGAAGGTCGAGTAGAAAGGTGTTTCGCTGTCGGTCTTGTTGCCGTCACGAACCAGTTGCACATACAGCTGCGGCGTCACCGGCGCCGAACCGGTATTGACCACCTCATGGCTCACGCCGATGCTGTAGCTGCCGCGCTTGAGCGTGTAGGTCTTGACCAGCTTGAGGCCACCGGCATCGGCCGACTCGAACTTCACCTGCAGTTCGTCCTGGCCGTCGGCCAGAGCGGTCGGCCCGGGCACCAGCGTCATGGGCGTCTTGTGGGTCGGGAAGCTGCCCCCGATCAGGCCAGTCTGCGCCACGTAGGTGTGCTGCTCGTTTTGCGCCAGCAACTGGAAAGGCTCGGTGCCCAGTTGCTTGCTCGCATGCTTGAGCAGAGTGGCGCCGACCAGCGAGCCGCCTTCACTGCTGAAGGCGAGCTTGTACACATCGGTCGACACTTCGTGGCGCACGGCAGCTTGCGACGGCGCCGCAGTGGCGGGCGCGGCCGAAGCGGTTCCGGCGGCGGCAGCGGCCGGCAGGGTGGCACTGGCCGCAGGCGTCGCGGCGGTGCCAGAGTCCTTGGCGCCGGCGGCCGGCGCAGTCGCCGCACCCATCGGGAAGAAGGTGGGCGCCTTGCCGTTGTGGATCTGCCATTTGTCCCAGATCAGGATCATCGAAAAACCAAAGACCACCCAGAGGATGGAACGGCGGATGTCGTTCATGACGGGTTCTTCTTTTCGGGTGAAGAGGGAATCAGGTGAGAAAACAGCGAAGGTGCCACCGGCGGCACCGGATCGCAACCGCCTTCGCACCACGGCCCGCAGCGACCGAGGCGTCGCAGCATCAGGTAGCCGCCGACGAGGGCGCCGTGATGCTCAAGGGCCTGAAGCGCGTAGGCGGAACAGGTCGGCTCGAAGCGGCAGCTGCCGCCCAGCCAGGGACTCAGACACAGGCGGTAGCCCTTGACCAAGGTCATCAGCGCCGCACGGGGCCATTGCGCCGGCCTCAGCATGCCGGCCCCACGGCCGGGCGACTCACCCGTGCCAGCAGCTGCTGCAGCTCTTCGCGCGCCGCGCGTTTGAGTGCATCAGACGTCGCGCTCACGAACTGCTGGCGGTCAAAGCCGCTGCGCAACCGCACGACCAAGGCCGCCTGAGGCAGTTGTGTGGCGACCGCGCGCGAGACTTCGTACACCTGTCGGCGCAGGCTGTTGCGCGTCACGGCACGCTTGGCCCAGCGTTTGGGCAGCACGACCCCGATCCAGGTGTCCTGGACCGGAAACAGCAAACGCCCGTGCTCCGGATCGGGCAATGCCAGCCGGTGCAGGGCGAAATGAGGGGTTTTGGCCACGATGGCACCCGCCATGGCAGCCTGGAACTGGGGCCGGGTCCGGATGCGCTGCATCAGACAACCGGGGTCACAGGCGCGCAGGAGAGCGAGGGGCCCGGCCGATACGGGGCAGGGCGCTTCGAACTCAGACGGCCAGGCGCTTGCGGCCCTTGGCGCGGCGTGCGTTGATGACGGCGCGGCCACCGCGGGTCTTCATGCGCACGAGGAAACCGTGGGTACGGGCGCGCTTGATCTTCGAAGGCTGGTAGGTGCGTTTCATTGCCATGGCAGTGCGGCCCAGGCAAGGCCAGGGCGATTCAAGTTGGAGGGAAACCCGCAATTATCGCTGAGAAAACCCATGACAAGCAAGCAAGACCCGGATTCAGCGTGCGTGTTCCAGGGTCGGCGCAGGCGTTTCCCGGGCCGCAGCCGGCGCATGGACGGCCTGTGTTGGCGTGCGCTCACTGCCTTGCAAATCCTGCAGGTGCGACACGGCACTGCGTTCCAGCGCCCAATCGACGCGCAGTTCGTCGAAGCGGCCGTTCTGGTGCTGCACAGCCACCGTTTCTCCATCTTTGCTGACCAGGAGCCGGCGCGGATCGCCCCAGTCGCGCGCGTGCCGGGCCGCGCAGACGGTGCACGCCGCGCCAACCTGCACGCATTGCTCCGCGCTCAACCCATGCGCCTTGAGCCCCGGCGACAGCTCGGTCATTTTCGGCGCAGCCGCCACCCGACCTTTCTCCGGATCGTCAATCCGCCAGGCCCCTTGCTTCCTGCCACTTTTGTCCGTCAACACATCCCCGTTGCGTGCTGCCTGGTACGCCTCGGAATAGAGCTTCTGCGGTGCATCAGAACGGTGGCGGTTTTCCGGCGCCACGTCTGCGATGGCCACGCCACGCCGCTGGAGATAGCCCGTGACACCTTCCAGCACGTTGGCTGCGGTGCCGTGCCGGTCGTACCCGCCACCAACGCCCACGTGGTTGCCGGGGTGGTGAACCTCGGTCACACGAGGGTCATTGCCGTAATGCAGAGGACGGAAATCGGCACGGGCTTCGTGGTCTGCAATCACCGACAGCACCTGCCCCTGCACATTGGGCGGAATGTCCATCGGCTGGTCGACAAAGCGGGCGACCGGATCAATCAGAGCCAGCCCGGTGACCGGCACCTTGCCGGGCGGGATGATGACTTCACCGTCCGGCCCGGTCAGACCTTTTTTCGTTCACCAATTGGGCAAAGCGGATGGCAGCGGCACTGCCGCGGCTGAAGCCGACGGCGGCGGCACCGATGTCGGCGGGGGAGGCGCCGGAGGCCTTATTTCTCTCCAAGTAGTCAGCGCTTCGTTTCTGAACTTCAAGTACGCGCTCTGCGCAGCGGCTTCAATGGCCTGCGAAGGTGCAACGCCTGCATTGACAATGCCACCTTGGTCGCCGCCCGTTCCAACGCCCTTGAAATAACCGACCGTCAAGACGGGCGTGTTTTTGCTCGAAGCTTCTGCCTGAGAGGCCAATTTCGCGATGTTCGTCACTTCGTCAACATCAGCCAGCTCACGGTGATCGCGATCATTATTGGTTCCGTCAAAAGCAGCCATAAAAGTGAATTTCGTCGCGCAGCCTTGGGACCCAATGTTGAGCATCTCCTGCCGCGCGAAGGGCATTCGAGCCCTTTCTCCTTCGGTGAGCTCTCGATCAAAGGAGGTCCCCATCACCGTGCTCCCGGATAGGCCGAAAGAGTGGGGTAAACCTCGTAGGCCAGGTTGTACTTGCCTCGCCAGGTTTTTACGGCGCCTCTCTCAGCTCCTCTTGGGATCTCTTGAGGCGTCACCACAAACACATACAACTGTCGTTCGTCGATCACAAACGTCACTGTGTGGCCTGCCATATTCGCCGGCAATTTCCCTCGCAGATCGACCCTCTGCTCGACCACATCGCCCGTGGCCTTCATGCGCCAGCGGACACTGAGGAACTCCCCGACGGGCATCGGTCCGGTGACATCCGACTGGTATCCAAGAAAGTCTCCTTCAGGAGCCTTTCTCCTCACCGAAACGTCCTCGTCGCCGTAGCTGTATTCAAGAAGCTGAGCAGACTTTTGCCAGCCATCCTTCCAACCATCAAAACCAAACGAATGGTTCACCAGCTTCGCGCTTTGCCCCGTTGCGCAACCCGCAAGCGTAAAAAGCAATCCCGCCAGCGCAAACCAGCGGGCCAGGATCTGTCCAAATGTCCTCATTGGTATGTTCCGTCCCTGATGTCCCGGCGCCGGATGCCCCGTCGGACGAGGATAGCCGAGCACCGGTCGTCACGGCCAACGCGCCTCCCCCAAACAGGTGTCGGACCGCTGGCCAGAGCTGCGCCTCCATCGACTTGTAACAGTCGACATCCGGGTGTGGATAACTTTCCGGCCAGACTACAATGGCCGCCAGCCCCGAGACATTTGTCCACAAGAACAACACCCCCTTCCCGCATTCATGATCGAGGGCCAATCCCCCTTTTCCGCCGCCACCGACGCTTCTGCGCTGTGGTCCACCTGCGTCGACCGCCTGGCGCAGGAAATTCCCGAGCAGCAGTTCAACACCTGGATTCGCCCGTTGTCCGCGACGGTTGCACCCGACGGTTCGCGCGTGACGGTCGCGGTCGCCAACCGCTTCAAGATGGACTGGATCCGCGCCCAGTACGCGGCCCGCATCACCGTGCTGCTTGAGAGCATCCAGGGCACGCCTGTCGTACTTGAGTTAGCGCTCGCTCCGCGAGAAGCCCCCAGCCGCACTATCCCATCGGCCAGAACGATGCAGGAACAGGTGCTGGCAGAGCTGCCCGATGTGGCGCCGGCCGAGCCGTCGGCGCACAACGGTCCGCGCAACCGGCTGAATCCGGCGCTGACCTTTGCGACGCTGGTCGAAGGTTCGGCCAACCGCATGGCGCGCGCCGCCGCGATGCACGTCGCGGGCAGCCTGGGCCAGCTCTACAACCCGCTGTTCATCTACGGCGGCGTCGGCCTGGGCAAGACCCACCTGGTGCACGCGATCGGCAACCAGTTGCTGGCCGACAAGCCGCAGGCCAAGGTTCTGTACATCCACGCCGAACAGTTTGTCTCGGATGTGGTCAAGTCCTACCAGCGCAAGACCTTCGACGAGTTCAAGGAGCGCTACCACTCGCTGGACCTGCTGCTGATCGACGACGTGCAGTTCTTCGCCAACAAGGAGCGCACGCAGGAAGAGTTCTTCAACGCCTTCGAGGCGCTGCTGGCCCGCAAGTCGCACATCGTGCTCACCAGCGACACCTACCCCAAGGGTCTGACCGACATCCACGAGCGCCTGGTCTCGCGCTTCGATTCCGGCCTGACAGTCGCCATCGAGCCGCCCGAGCTGGAAATGCGGGTGGCGATCCTGATCAACAAGGCCGCCGCCGAAAACGCGGTGATGCCCGAGGAGGTCGCCTTCTTCGTCGCCAAGAATGTGCGCTCCAACGTGCGCGAGCTCGAAGGTGCGCTGCGCAAGATCCTAGCCTACAGCCGCTTCAACCAGCGCGAAATCTCGATCCAGCTGGCGCGCGATGCGCTGAAAGACCTGCTGTCGATCCAGAACCGCCAGATCTCGGTCGAGAACATCCAGAAGACCGTGGCCGACTACTACAAGATCAAGGTCGCGGACATGTATTCGAAGAAGCGCCCGGCCAGCATCGCCCGCCCGCGCCAGATCGCCATGTTCCTGGCCAAGGAGCTGACCCAGAAAAGCCTGCCCGAGATCGGCGAGCTGTTCGGTGGCCGGGACCACACGACCGTGCTGCACGCGGTGCGCAAGATCGGGGCCGAGCGCCAGACCAATACCGAGCTGAACCAGCAACTTCACGTGCTGGAGCAGACCCTCAAGGGCTGAGCGGTGGCATTTGGAAAAACGCCTTACAAAAAGGGTGAAAATAGGCGGGATTCGGGTTTTGAGGAGACCGGGCATCGCGCCCGGAAAGAGCGCCGGTCAAGTGCGCCAGCCAATCACTGACGAAAGAGTCTGACATGATCGTTTTGAAGTCTTCCCAGGCCAATGTGCTGGCCGCGCTCCAGTCGGTCGCCGGCATCGTCGAGCGCCGCCACACGCTGCCCATCCTTGCCAACGTGCTGCTGCGCAAGACCGGCTCCCAGGTCCAGCTGACCACCAGCGATCTGGAGATCCAGATCCGCACCACCGCCCAGCTGGACGGCGACGACGGGAACTTCGCGACCACGCTGGGCGCGCGCAAGCTGATCGACATCCTGCGCACCATGCCGGCCGACCAGAATGTCAGTCTGGAGCACACCGGCGGCAAGACCATCCTCAAGGGTGGCAAGAGCCGCTTCACGCTGCAGAGCATGCCGCCCGAAGACTTCCCGCTGGTGCAGGAATCGGCCAGCTTCGGCCCTGTGTTCTCGGTCCCGCAAAAGACGCTCAAGAGCCTGCTGAGCCAGGTCTCCTTCGCCATGGCGGTGCACGACATCCGCTACTACCTCAACGGCATCCTGTTCGTCGCCGAAGGCAAGAAGCTCTCGCTGGTCGCCACCGACGGCCATCGCCTGGCCTTCGCCAGCGCCGAGCTGGACGTGGAAGTACCCAAGCAGGAAGTCATCCTGCCGCGCAAGACCGTGCTGGAGCTGCAGCGCCTGCTGTCCGACAAGGAAGGCGCGATCGAGATGCAGTTCGCGGCCAACCAGGCCAAGTTCAGCTTCGACGGCATGGAGTTCGTCACCAAGCTGGTCGAGGGCAAGTTCCCCGACTACAACCGCGTCATTCCCAAGAACCACAAGAATATCGTCACGCTGGGCCGCCAGCCGTTGCTGGCCAGCCTGCAGCGCACCGCGATCATGACCAGCGAGAAGTTCAAGGGCGTGCGCCTGAACGTCGAGCCGGGCACGCTGCGCGTCGCCTCCAGCAACGCCGAGCAGGAAGAGGCAGTCGACGAACTCGACATCGACTACGGCGGCGACGCCATCGAGATCGGCTTCAACGTCACCTACCTGATCGACGCGCTGCAGAACATGGCGCAAGAGATGGTGCGCATCGAACTGGCCGACGGCAACAGCTCGGCGCTGGTCACCAACCCCGATGACAACGCCTTCAAGTACGTTGTCATGCCAATGAGAATTTGACCGTCCAGCGGTCCTGCTCCCCAAAGCCCGACCCGCTGTACAGCGGGTTTGGCCTTTCTAGCGATTGAGAAAAGTTCACCATGTCCGAAGCCAACAAGCCCGCCGATTCCGGAAAAGACACCGTCCACACCGGTGAAGCGGGCGCCGACAGCTCCAACTTCCAGCCCAAGATCGACGCCCACCAGGCCGGCGCGAGCGAGGGGTATGGCGAAGGCGCGATCCAGATCCTGGAAGGCCTGGAGGCGGTGCGCAAGCGCCCGGGCATGTACATCGGCGACACATCCGACGGCACCGGCCTGCACCACCTGGTCTTCGAGGTCGTGGACAACTCCATCGACGAAGCCCTGGCCGGCCACTGCGACGACATCGTCGTCACCATCCACACCGACAACTCGATCAGCGTGACCGACAACGGCCGCGGCATCCCGACCGGCGTCAAGATGGACGACAAGCACGAGCCCAAGCGCTCGGCCGCAGAGATCGCGCTGACCGAGCTGCACGCGGGCGGCAAGTTCAACCAGAACTCGTACAAGGTCTCGGGCGGTCTGCACGGCGTGGGCGTGTCCTGCGTGAACGCGCTGTCGGTCTGGCTGCGCCTGACGGTGCGCCGCGAAGGACAGGTGCACCAGATCGAGTTCGCGCGCGGCTTCGTGCAGAACCGCATCGTCGAGCAGCGCGACGGCGTCGAGGTCTCGCCCATGAAGGTCACGGGCGCGACCGAGAAGCGCGGCACCGAGGTCCACTTCCTGCCCGACACCGAGATCTTCAAAGAGAACAACGACTTCCACTACGACATCCTGGCCAAGCGCCTGCGCGAACTCTCGTTCCTGAACAACGGCGTGCGCATCCGCCTGAAGGACGAACGCAGCGGCAAGGAAGACGACTTCTCCGGCGCCGGCGGCGTCAAGGGTTTCGTCGAGTTCATCAACAAGGGCAAGCAGGTCCTGCACCCCAACTGCTTCCACGCGCTGGGCGACCGCACCAGCGACCAGGGCACCAACATCGGTGTCGAGGTCGCGATGCAGTGGAACAGCGGCTACAACGAACAGGTGCTCTGCTTCACCAACAACATCCCGCAGCGCGACGGCGGCACCCACCTGACCGGCCTGCGCGCCGCGATGACCCGCGTCATCAACAAGTACATCGAAGAGAACGACCTGGCCAAGAAGGCCAAGGTGGAAGTGACCGGCGACGACATGCGCGAAGGCCTGTGCTGCGTGCTGTCGGTCAAGGTGCCCGAACCCAAGTTCTCCAGCCAGACCAAGGACAAGCTGGTGTCCAGCGAAGTGCGCGGCCCGGTGGAAGACGTGGTGGCCCGCCTGCTGACCGACTACCTGCAGGAAAAGCCCAACGACGCCAAGATCATCTGCGGCAAGATCGTCGAGGCCGCCAAGGCCCGCGAAGCCGCCCGCAAGGCTCGCGAGATGACGCGCCGCAAAGGCGTGCTCGACGGCATGGGCCTGCCCGGCAAGCTGGCCGACTGCCAGGAGAAAGACCCTGCCCTGTGCGAGATCTACATCGTCGAGGGTGACTCCGCCGGTGGCTCCGCCAAGCAGGGCCGCGACCGCAAGTTCCAGGCGATCCTGCCGCTGCGCGGCAAGATCCTGAACGTGGAGAAGGCGCGCTACGAGAAGCTGCTGTCCTCCAACGAAATCCTGACCCTCATCACCGCGCTGGGCACCGGCATCGGCAAGGCCGGCGGTGAAGGCGGCGGCGGTGACGGCAAGGACGACTTCGATGTCGCCAAGCTGCGCTACCACCGCATCATCATCATGACCGACGCCGACGTCGACGGCGCCCACATCCGCACCCTGCTGCTGACCTTCTTCTACCGCCAGATGCCCGAGCTGGTCGAGCGCGGCCACATCTACATCGCGCAGCCGCCGCTGTACAAGGTCAAGAACGGCAAGGAAGAGCTCTACCTCAAGGACGCGCCCGCGCTGGACCAGTACCTGCTGCGCATCGCCCTGAACGGCGCCAAGGTGCAGACCGGTGGCGCGACCAACACCGTGCTCGAAGGCGACACCCTGGCCGAGCTGGCGCGCAAGCACCAGGCCGCTGAACGCGTGATCGAGCGCCTCTCCAACTTCATGGATGCCGAAGCCCTGCGCGCGATCGCCGACGGCGTGAGCGTCAAGCTCGACACCGTCGAGGAAGCCGAGGCCAGCGCGGTCGCCATGCAGGCCAAACTGGCCGAGCTGAGCACCACCGGCGTGCCGCCCGAAGTGGCCGGCGAATTCGACGCGCGCACCGACAAGCCCATCCTGCGCATCAGCCGCCGCCACCACGGCAACATCAAGAGCAGCATCCTCACGCAGGACTTTGTGCACGGCGCCGACTACGCGGCCCTGGCCACCGCAGCCGACACCTTCCGCGGCCTGCTCGGCGAAGGCGCCAAGGCGCAACGCGGCGAAGGCGACAAGCAGAAGGAAGAGAAGGTCGGTGACTTCCGCCAGGCCATGCAATGGCTGATCAGCGAAGCCGAGCGCACCACCAGCCGCCAGCGCTACAAAGGTCTGGGCGAAATGAACCCCGAGCAGCTGTGGGAAACCACCATGGACCCGCAGGTGCGCCGCCTGCTGCGCGTGCAGATCGACGACGCGATCGAAGCGGACCGCGTGTTCACGATGCTGATGGGGGATGAGGTGGAGCCGCGTCGGGACTTCATTGAAACGAACGCCTTGCGGGCTGGGAATATCGACGTGTAAAGACCATGAAATTCGAAAATGGCGTTTTCGAATTTCATGGTTCTTGATACCATGGCGGCATGTTCATCGAACGCCGCCACCTCAATGACCAGCTTGCCGGACTGCTGAAGTCGTTTCGCGCGGTCGAGCTGGTCGGCCCACGTCAGGTCGGCAAGACCACGCTGGCACGCCAGTTCATCGACGTCACCAGCCCCCAGTATTTCGACCTCGAAGACCCGCTCTCGCGCCAGCGCCTGGCCGACCCGATGAGCACGCTGGCCGGCCTGAACGGCCTGGTCGTGATCGACGAAATCCAGCACTTGCCCGCTTTGCCCGAGACGCTGCGCGTGCTGATGGACCGGCCCGATCACATGCGCCGCAACGGCCAGTACCTGCTGCTGGGCAGCGCCGCACCGCGAGTGATGCACAAAAGCGAATCTCTGCTCGGCCGCGCGGTCACGCTCGAAGTCGGTGGCTTTGACATCAGCGAAACCGGCACCGACGCGAATGCCCTGCAGCAACTCTGGCTGCGCGGCGGCTTCCCGGCCGCGTATCTCGCCACGGATGACACCGTCAGCACCCAATGGCGTCATGCCGCCATCCAGCGGCATGTGAGCGGTGATCTGCCCCTGTTGGGCATGAACGCCCCCGCACCGCTGATGACGCGCTTCTGGCAGATGCTCGCGCACTACCACGGCCAGACCTGGAACGCCGCCGAGCCAGCTCGCTCGCTGGGCATCAGCGAGCCCACCGTGCGCCGGTATCTGGACTACCTGACACAGACTTTCATGGTCCGCCAGTTGCAACCCTGGCACGAGAACCTGGCCAAACGACAGGTCAAGGCGCCCAAGATCTACTTTCGCGACACCGGCTTGCTGCACGCGCTGCTGGGCATCCGGAGCTTGCCCCAGTTGCTGACGCACCCGTTGTGCGGCGCCAGCTGGGAAGGCTTCGCGCTGGAACAGGTGCTGCGCATCGCCCAACCCGATCAGGCCTATTTCTGGGCCACCCACCAAGGCGCCGAACTGGACCTGCTGCTGTTCAAGGACCAGCGCCGCATCGGTGTGGAGTTCAAACGCAGCGACGCGCCCAAGCTGACTCCCAGCATGCGGATTGCGCTGGACGACCTGAGACTGGACGCGCTGTATGTGGTGTATCCCGGGCCGCATCGGTATGCGCTGGCGCCGAAGGTGGAGGCGGTGCCGCTGACTGCCCTGTTAGGCTAAAGCGACAACCCACTTGATCGTCTCAATGTTGATCCACGCAAGCAAACTCCCCAGCGCTTGAAACCCATGAGCACGCTCGACTGGACACGTCTCGAAGTTGAAGCCATCGTCGCTGACCATTTGAAAATGCTCAGCCTTGAACTGGCAGGGCAGTCATACAGCAAGACAGCCCATCGAAAATTGCTTCAACAAAAGCTCAACGGGCGCTCTGATGGGTCCATAGAGTTCAAGCACTGCAACATCAGCGCAGTGCTGATGGATCTTCAATATCCCAGCATTCGCGGATATCAACCCAGATTCAACTACCAGAGCTTGTTACGTGAAGTCGTCGAAGCACAGGTCGCCCGTCAGACATCTCTGGATGCGCTGGCGCTTGCAGCAGTTGAGCAGCCCGCAGTCAGCCCGGAGCTGACCGACTTCACCAAAGTGATCGCGGATGCGCCCGCGCGACGGCACATTGCATCGGATGCTGCGCCGTACAGGGACTACGCACCCGTCAAACGCGACTACATCGCCCGAGAGGCTCGCAACACGACACTTGGCCTGGCCGGTGAAGAGTTTGTGGTTCGTTTCGAGCACTGGCGATTGAATCAGCTTGGCCAGACCAAACTGGCAGACCGTGTCGAACATGTATCGCAAACCCGAGGTGATGGTCTCGGCTACGACGTGCTGTCATTCGATGCGAATGGGAAAGAGCGCTTCATTGAAGTAAAGACGACGGCCTTCAGCAAGGAGACTCCGTTCTTCGTGACCCGCAATGAACTGAATTTCTCGAAGGACGCCAGCGATCACTTCGTTCTTTGCCGCCTGTTCGAATTTCGGCAGAAACCGCGCTTGTTTGCTCTCAATGGCGCACTCGACCAGCACTGCGCCCTGGACCCGGTGACCTACCGAGCGAGCTTCGCGTAGCCACGCGAGACGCTCTTTCGCGAGCGACGAAATCAGTCCGCAGAGCTGGTCAACCGCACTTGATTGGGTTGCCTCTCCGGCTTCAGCTCAAAGCTCTGCGGAAACCGCTTGAAGAGCTTTGGGCTGGGGACGCTCTTGCCCAGGAGCTTCTTGTCGTGCAGGGCCTTGGCGGCATCGGAGATAGGAAGCCATTCGCCCGTGCGCAGTTTGGGAAGGGCCTCCAAGATCATGTCCGGGGTCACTTGGTCAGTTGGCGTGACGGTGACGGTCAGCGCGGGCTTAGCTGCCGCCTTCTTGCTAACTGGCACCTTCTTGGCTGGCGCCTTCTTAACCGCCAGCGCTGGAGCGGTGGCCTTCTTCGCAGCAGGTTGCGAGTTGGGGGTTACCGTTTCGGGGCCAAGGTCTCGACCCACATAGATAACCCGGTCATACGCCTTGATGGCCTCTGCTTTCATTTTCCAAGTTGGCGTTGCGCACAACACCTTGATTCCTCGCTCTCGCAAACGCACGACAAGGGGCACATAGTCCGCATCACCCGAACCGATAACCACGGTGTGCGGCGCCGGTGTCTGGCAGGCCAGCTCCATGGCGTCCACCGCGAGCGCCATGTCGGTGGTGTTCTTGGTGAGGTAGACGTTGAGGAATGGGCGAATCGCCCAGTCGCGCAACGATTCGGCCAGACCCTTGAGGTTCTCTGCGCTGCCATAGGCACGCCGCACGGCAATGGGGCCTTCAGTGGCTTCGACCGAGGTGATGGCTTCGTTCACCCAGTCGGGCGAACTCAGATTGTCGGCATCGATCAGGAAAACGATTATGGTGGGTCCCCTTGCTGTGGACGCATCTTATGCGGGAGGAACGAACTACACCGTCTCCCGCTGCCCAAACCCACCGGGCATTTCCCCGACATCCCCCTCGCTCACCACCACACCATCCACCCGCGCCAGCTCCGGCCCCAGCCGCGCCCATTCAATCAGCGCCTGCACCGCCTCGACCGGCCCGCAAGCGACCGCCTCCACGCTGCCGTCGCGCCGGTTGCGCACCCAACCGCTCAGGCCCAGCGCCTTAGCCTGCTGCGCCATGCTCCAGCGGTAGCCGACGCCCTGCACGCGGCCGGTGATGCGCAAATGTCGGCAATCGGTCGCGTTGTTCATGCACGCTCACCGGGTCAACAGCCGCCAGCCGATCCAGGCCGCGCCGGCGCCGGGCAGGGCGAGCATCAGGCCGCCCACCGCAAGCAATGAAGCGCCGCCGCCCAGACCGGCGAAGACGCTGTCGCCGACCAGGCCGAGCAGCAGTCCGGACAGCAGGTACAGCCCCATGAAAAGGACGCCGGTGCCGGCGACCATCAGGAACAGCCCCAGCAGGGGTCGGGGCTTGGGTGCTTGGCGATCGTTGCGCGTCATGGTGCGGTAGCGCCCGGGGTCTGGGCGAGCTGAAAAATCGGCGCGGGCGAAACGAAGGACGGGCTCTGGAAGGGGTTGCCTTGCATGAGCACGATGGCGGCGGTGGGCGCGGCGGCGACGGCGAACAGGATGAGCGCGGTGGCGGCGGCGCGCTGGTGTTCGACGTGAACGACGGCGATCGAGAGCATGGTCAGCAGGCCCAGGAAAGCCATGCCCATCCACTTGAACGGGTTGACGTGCATCTGGCTCAGGGCGATGCGCTGGTCGCGGTCGTCGCGCAGGTGGGCGACGGTGGCGAGCATGAGGCTGTGCACGCCGTTGCCAGCGGTCTGCGCCATGGCGGGGTCGGCGACCAGGCTGAGCAGTCGGTCAGCGCTTTGCTGCGCCTGCGGGCTGCTGCTGCGCCGCGCGAGCTGTTGCCATTCGGCGGCGGTGGCGGCGGCGTGTTCGCGCACGGCCTGCCGCAACGCGGCCTGCGGCGCCTCGGGCAGACTGCGCGCCAGCGCGTCCAGCGTGCGCAAGGCGTCGGCCTCGCGGTAGACGGCGTTGGTGGCGCGGTCGTGGGCGCTCCAGGTGTCGTTGGCGATGAAGGCCAGGGTCAGGCCGAAGAGCACGCCCAGGATGTTGAGGAAGGGCGGCACGACGCCGCTGAGCGTGAGCACCCGCGCGCGCCAGCGCGGCGCAACCAGCAGGCGCCAGATGGCCCAGGCGGCGAGGGCGGTACCGACCAGGGCGACGGCGGCGTAGGCGTAGTGGTCGTAGACGGCGAGGCGGGCGGCTTCCATCCAGCGATTGTGCGCCCGCGCGAACGCCCGTCTGCGGGCCTCACTGGGCCGACAGCGGCAGGCCGAACAGCTTGTCGAACGCCAGGTTGAAGAGGAAGGCGTAGACGACAAAGAAGAGCGAGAGACCGATGTCGAGCAGCAGGGCCTGCCCCAGCCCGATCTGCAGCCACCAGATGAACAGCGGGATCAGGCAGAGGCTCAGGCCGATCTCGAAGCCGATGGCGTGCACGGCGCGGCGCTTGAAGCTGCGGCCGCGCACGGTCTGGCGCGACTCCCAGTGCTCGAAGACGGTGTTGTAGGCGAGGTTCCAGAGCACGGCGATGACCGACGAGGCGACGGCGGCCACGCCGGCATGCTCCAGGCTGCTGCCCGAGCCGGCGGACAGGCCGTTGCTGGTGACCGCGATGGCGATGGCTTCGAACAGGGTGACGTAGACGATCTTGCGGCGCAGGCCTTGCATGGGGACGGACGTTGGCTGGGGACGGACGTTGGCTGGGGACGGTGACTCGGCGGTATGCTTGCCCGATTGTCGTGGGCCTTGCCGGTCAGGAGCGTCGTCGATGTTGCAAGTGGTCTGTCTGTGTGCCGAGTGGTGCAGCGCCTGCCGGGCCTGGCGCCCGGAGTGGGATGCGGCCGCGGCGCGCCATCCGCAGCATCGGTGGCAGTGGCTGGACATCGAGGAAGAGGTCGACCTGATGGACGAGGTCGGGCTGGACATCGAGACCTTCCCGACCGTGCTGATCGCCCGCGAAGGGCGGGCGCTGTTCCTCAGCGCAATCCCGCCGCAGGCGGCGTTTCTCGACAACCTGATCGCGCGCCTGAGTCCTGAGGGCGCGGCGCCGCAGGGCGTGACGCCCGAGGCGGTGGCGCTGGCGCAGCGGCTGGCCGCGCGGGGCCGCTGAGCGCCCCTTTTTCTTTCCTGCAGGCACCGGAACCGGGCGGCCCCATGGGCCGGATCGGGGCATGCGACCGCCGGTACACCCCGATGTGCACCGCGCTGATGCGCGCATCTTGCATACAAGACCTGTAAACCGGCTGGCACGGTTCTGGCAAGAGGGGTCGGCAACCACCCTTGCCCACCATGACCTCCAGCGACATCGCCGACCGCATTGTTGAAGCCATCCTGGCGCAGAAGCTCGCGCCGGGCGCGCGCCTGGGCGAGCAGGCGCTGTCGATGCTGTTCGACTGCAGCCGCACCCTGGTGCGCGAGGCCATGATGCAGTTGGCCGCGCGCGGCATCGTCACCGTCAGCTCGCGCCGCGGCTGGTTTGTCGTCGAGCCGTCAGAGGCCGAGGCGCGCGAGGCCTTCGAGGCGCGGCGCGTGATCGAGACCGGCCTGATCCGCAGCGCGGCGCCGATGGACAAGGCCAAGCTGGACAAGCTCAAGCGCCACATCCGCGAAGAGAAGCAGGCGCTCAAGGGCGCAGACGTGGGCCGGCGCAGCTACCTGCTGGGCGACTTCCATGTGTGCCTGGCCGAGTGCCTGGGCAACCAGTTGCTGGCCGACACGCTGCGCGACTTCACCGCGCGCACCACGCTGATCGCCATGCTCTACCAGAGCACGCACGACGCGGCGCATTCGTGCCAGGAGCATGTGGACATCGTCAAGGCGCTCGAAACCGGCGACACCGCGCGCGCCGAGGCGCTGATGGCGCAGCACATCGGTCACGTGCAGCAAGCGCTGCGCCTGAACACTCCGGCGGCCGACCCGTTGGCCGGCCTGCGCGCCGCGCTCGCCCCCGTTTCAGGCCCGCGCAATGACCCCGATACCCCTTCCTCCCCCACCTACCTAGGAGCTGTTCTATGAAGACCACCAAACGCCACCTGCTCGCCCTCTCGGCCGGCCTCGCCCTCGCCGCGCTCACCGGCGGCGCGCAGGCGCAGACCGCGCTGGACGACGTGATGAAAGCCAAGGCGATCAAGATCGCCATCCCGACCGACTTCCCGCCCTACGGCTTCGTCGGCACCGACCTGCAGCCCCAGGGCCTGGACGTGGACATGGCGAAGTACATCGCCAACAAGCTGGGCGCCAAGGTCGAGCTGGTGCCGGTGACCAGCGCCAACCGCATCCCGTATCTGCAGACCAAAAAGGCCGACCTGGTCATCTCCACGCTGGGCAAGAACGCCGAGCGCGAGAAGGTGATCGACTTCACCATCGCCTATTCGCCGTTCTTCCAGGCGGTGTTCGCGGCCAAGTCGGTGCCGCTGGCCTCGTTCGCCGACCTGGCGGGCAAGTCGGTCGGCGTCACGCGCGGCGCCATCGAAGACCAGGAACTCTCCAAGGTCGCGCCGGCCACGGCCGACATCAAGCGCTTCGAGGACAACAACGCCACCGTCTCGGCCTTCGTCTCGGGCCAGGTGCAGGTGATCGCAACCGGCGCCTCGGTGGCCGGCAACATGATGGCGCGCAACCCGCAGCTGAACACCGAATACAAGCTGCTGCTCAAGGACAGCCCGAACTTCATCGGCGTGGCCAAGGGCGAAGACGCGCTGCGCACCAAGGTCAACGAGATCATCCTCGCGGGCAAGAAGGCGGGCGACATCGACGCAATGGCGAAGAAGTGGCTGGGCCGTCCGGCCGGCACCTTGCCGGAATGACCCCCACGCTCCACCGCTTCGCGGGTCGCTGCCCCCCGAGGGGGCTGATTCGCCTTGGGGCGGCCCGGCGGCGAACCGCGTTTCGCCCTCGCTGAGGACCTGATCACATGCGCATCGAGTTCGACTTCCTGGCCGTGCTGGAACAGTGGCCCCTGCTCGCCCAGGGCGCTGCCTGGACGCTGGGGCTGACGACCATCTCGGCGCTGCTGGGCGTCGGCCTCGGCGTGGCCTGCGCCTGGGCGCGCAGTCACGGCCCGCGGTGGCTGCGCTGGGTGGTGGGCGCGTATGTGGAAATCATCCGCAACACGCCCTTCATCGTGCAACTGTTCTTCGTGTTCTTCGGCCTGCCCGCCGCGGGCGTGAAGCTCACGCCCGAGATCGCGTCGGTGATCGCGATGGTGGTCAACCTCGGGGCGTATGCGGCGGAGATCGTGCGCGCCGGCATCGAGGCCACGCCCAAGGGGCAGTACGAGGCCGCGGCCAGCCTGGCGCTGAACAAGGCGCAGACCTTTCTTCACGTCGTGTTGCCACCCGCGCTGCGCAAGGTCTGGCCGGCACTCACGAGCCAGATCATCATCGTGATGCTGGGATCGGCAGTGTGCGGCCAGATCGCGACCGAGGAACTGAGCTACGCGGCCAACCTGATCCAGAGCCGCAACTTCCGCGCCTTCGAGGCCTTCATCATCGCCACCGGCCTCTACCTGCTGCTGGCCATCGGCGTGCGCGCGCTGCTCAACTGGGCCGGTCCGCGCTTCATCTTCGGAGGATCGCGATGACCCCCCTGCGTCGCTTCGCGCCTTCCCCCCTGAGGGGGGACGAGACCAGCGGCCGGGCGAAGCCCGTTCCGCGGTCTCCCCGGTCTGAAGGGTCATGCGCTCAAACGGACGGGCCTGAGACTACCCCGCTTGGAGCTCGACATGGTTGACTTCTCTCTGTGGGACATCCTGCGCAACCTGCTGCTGGCCGCGCGCTGGACGGTGGTGCTGTCGCTGATCGCGTTTGTCGGCGGTGGGCTGGTGGGCCTCTTGCTGCTGGTGGCGCGCATCGCGCGCTGGCCGGGCGCCGAGCGCTTCGTCGCCGGCTACGTGCAGCTCTTCCAGGGCACGCCGCTGCTGATGCAGCTGTTCCTGGCCTACTTCGGCCTGGCGCTGTTCGGCGTCGACACCTCGGCCTGGGTCTCGGCCGCGCTGGCGCTCACGCTCTACACCAGCGCCTTCCTGTGCGAAATCTGGCGCGGCTGCGTGGCCTCGGTGCCCAAGGGGCAGTGGGAGGCGGCGCAGAGCCTGGCGCTGAGCTTTGCCGAGCAGCTCCGTTACGTGGTGCTGCCGCAGGCCACACGCATCGCCATCGCGCCCACCGTCGGCTTCCTGGTACAGGTCATCAAGGGCACGGCGCTGGCGTCCGTCATCGGCTTCGTCGAGCTGACCAAGGCCGGCACCATGATCACCAACGCCACCTTCCAGCCCTTCCTGGTCTACAGCTGCGTGGCCCTGATGTATTTCGCGCTCTGCTTCCCCGTGAGCCTGACAGCGCGCCGCCTCGAAAGGAAATTGAATGCCGCCCGCTGACACCGCCACCCCCATCGTCGACATCCAGGCGCTGCGCAAGTCCTACGGTGCCAACGAGGTGCTCAAGGGCATCGACCTGCAGGTGAAGAAGGGCGAAGTGATCGCCATCATCGGCAAGAGCGGCTCGGGCAAGAGCACGCTGCTCAGGTGCATCAACGGGCTGGAGACCTTCCAGTCCGGCGCGCTGACGGTGGACGGCCAGCCGCTGCTGCACGAGGACGCCGCCGCCATGCGCGCGCTGCGCCAGCACGTGGGCATGATCTTCCAGCAGTTCAACCTGTTCCCGCACCTGAGCGTGGGCCGCAACGTGATGCTCGCGCCCGGTCTGGTGAAGAAGACCGCCAAGGACACGGGCGAGCAACAGGCGCGCCAGCTGCTGCAGCGCGTGGGTCTGGGCGAAAAGTTCGATGCCTTCCCGGACCAGCTCTCGGGCGGCCAGCAGCAGCGCGTGGCGATCGCGCGTGCGCTGGCCATGGAGCCGAGCGTGCTGCTGTGCGACGAGATCACCTCGGCGCTCGACCCCGAGCTGGTGGGCGAGGTCCTGCGCGTGGTGGAGTCGCTGGCCGACGAGGGCATGACGCTGCTGATGGTGACGCACGAGATGGGCTTCGCGCGCAAGGTCAGCGACCGCGTGATCTTCATGCACCAGGGCCGGGTGCATGAGATGGGGTCGCCCGACGAGCTGTTTGCCGCGCCGAAGACGCCCGAGCTGCAGCAGTTCCTGGCGTCGATCCACTGACGCCGCAGTGACGCCGGGCGGTCTCAGGCGGTCAGTCCGAGGAAGCTGTCGAGGATGTGGAAGTGGTCGTCGTGGAAGCGGTCTTCCATCGCCGCGAGCTCGGCGATCGGCACCCACTGCGCCGACCGGGCGTCGTCACTGCCCTGCACCTCGGGCAGCGGGCGGTGGCCGAGGTCGAAGTGGTGGGCGTGGGTGATCACGCGGCCGCGCGCGCTGCGGTCGGGGTGGTCGAAGACGCGCACGCCTTTGAGCGCGTGTGCAATGTCGCCGGGCAGCAGGTGCAGGCCGGTTTCTTCGTGCAGCTCCCGCAGGGCCGACTGGTACACCGTCTCGCGCGGCTCCAGAAAGCCGCCGGGCAATGCGTGCAGGCCTTGTCCGGGCGCTCGCCCGCGCACGATCAGCAGCACGCGGTCGGCGCACTGGATCAACGCGTCGACCGTGACGAACACCGGCGGATACGGGGCGCTTGCCCACCGCGCCTTTTCCGCGCGCAGGCATTCCCATTCCACCGCCAGCTCGCGGTAGCAGGGCAGTCGGGCCCAGGCCCTCAGGAACTCCAGCGTCGACGGCGGCACCTGACTGACCAGCGCCGACAGCGCGGGGTCCAGCGCGTGGCCGGCGGCGCCGAAGAGCGCGTCGCGCACCGCGCTCGAATGCAGCGCGCCCTGTGACCCGACATCGTCGAGCAGCCAGCCGGGAAAGTCGTCGAGGTAGCTGCTGGTCGCGTCCTTGTGGTGTCCGACCAGCACGGTCTGGCCCGGCGGCAGGACGCCCAACTGTGCCTGCACGCCATCGCGCACCGCCTTCACCCAGCGCTGGCTGTCGAAGTGATCGCGCACCGGCAGGAAGCCCACCCGGGCCACCTCCTCCTCGCTCAGCGCCAACCGGATCATCTCGACGCGCTCAGCCCAGGTGAAGGGGTTCTTGGCGCTGCGCGCCTGAAAAGCCGAGCCGATGACGACCACCACGCGCGGCGCGAGCGTGAGGGCGCGGCGGATGACGGCGAGCTGGCCCAGGTGCAGGCCCTGGAAGCGGCCGATGCAGACGGCGGCGCTGAAGGTGTGTGTGGTGTTCATGGGGATCAGAAGTGTTGGGCGGCGATGGGCATCTGGCGGCCGGAGCCAAAGGCGCGGGCACGCACACGGATGACGGGCGGGGCCTGGCGGCGCTTGTACTCGCTGCGCGCGATCATGCGGCGCACGCGATCCACCAGCGCCACGCCCTCGGGCTGCCGCAGCAGGCGGGCCACGAAGGCCTCGACCTCGACGCGCTCCTCGCGCGCGAGACCGTGGCCCTCGATCAGGTGCTTGAGCACCTCGTCGAGCACCTCGTAGGGCGGCAGGCTGTCGGTGTCCTTCTGGTCGGGCGCGAGCTCGGCCGAGGGCGGCTTGTCGATGATGGCCTGCGGAATGATGTCGCGGCCGGCGGCGTCGTTGAGGTGGCGTGCCAGGGCGAAGACCTCCGTCTTGTAGAGGTCACCGATCAGGCCCAGGCCCCCGTTGGTGTCGCCGTAGAGCGTGCAGTAGCCGACCGACATCTCCGACTTGTTGCCGGTGGTCAGTAGCAGATGGCCCCAGGCGTTGGAATATTCCATGAGGATGGTGCCGCGGATGCGCGCCTGCAGGTTCTCCAGCGCCAGGCCTTGCAGCGGCGCACCGAAGGCCGCCTCGAAGCCGGCGCCGTAGCCCCGCACCAGCTCGGCGATCGGGTGGCGGTGCAGGCGCACGCCCAGGCCGTCACACAGGCGCTGCGAGTCGTCCACCGAGCCCGCCGACGAGAACACCGAGGGCATGGTGATCGCGGTCACCCGGTCCGGACCGAAGGCTTCGGCGGCGAGCGCGATGGTGATGGCCGAGTCGATGCCGCCGGAGGAGCCGACCACCGCCTGCGTGAAGCCGCAGCGGCGCGCGTAGTCGCGCAGACCGAGCACGATCTGCTGGCGGTAGAAGGCCATTGTGGGCAGGCCCGCTGCCGACACCGCAGGCAACGGTTCGCCGCGTGCGCCCCGAAAGCCGCCTGCCCCGAAACGCAGCGTGGTCACGTCCTCGACAAAGCGGTGCGCTTCGTACACGACGCCGGCCTTGGGTTCCACGGCAAATGAGGCGCCGTCGTAGACCAACTGGTCGTGGCCGCCGACCTGGTTGACGTAGAGGATGGGCAGGTCGTGGCGCCGGCTGGCGGCACCGAACACCTGGTGGCGCTGTTCGCGCTTGCCGATGTTCGAGGGGCTGGCGTTGATGGACACCACGAGGTCGGGCGCGGCGTCGCGCAGGCGCTCGAACGGGTTGACCGCGTAGCCGTCGCCCTCGTCGTTCCAGCCGTCCTCGCAGATCAGGAAGCCGACCTGGGCGCTGCCGATGCGCAGCACTTTCGCCACGTCCGGCCCGGGCTCGAAGTGGCGCCGCTCGTTGAAGATGTTGTAGGTGGGCAGAAGCTGTTTGGCGTATTCCAGCAGCACCTCGCCGGCCCGGACCACGCGCAGCACGTTGCGCAGCGGTTTGCCCGGCCCCTTGTGCGCCGCCGGCATGCCGATCACCCAGTGCAGCGCGGGCATCTGGCGCGAGGCCTGTCGCACGGCCGCGAACGCGGCGTCCACCCGCGCCATGAAATGCGGCTCGTCCAGCAGGTCGCCGGGGTAGTAGCCGGTGAGTGAGAGCTCGGAGAAGACGACCAGCTCGGCGCCGTCGTCACGGGCGCGCTGCGCGGCCGCGACCATCTTGCGGACGTTGCCGTCCATGTCGCCGATGGTGACGTTGAGCTGGGCCAGGGTAATGGTGATCATGCGACCTCCGCATGAACGTTGAAGACCTGACGCAGGTAGGCCAGGAAGGTCTCGTCGTCGCACAGGGTCTTGCCGGGCGAGTCCGACAGCTTGGCCACCGGCTGGCCGTTGGCGCTGGTGAGCTTCATGACAATGTTCAGCGGCTGCAGCCCGACGTCGTTGGACAGGTGGGTGCCGATGCCGAAGCCCAGTTGCGTGCGGTCGGCCAGCGCGCGGTAGATCGCAATCGCCTTGTCCACCGTCAGGCCGTCGGAGAACACCAGGCGCTTGGTGTGGGTGTCGATGCGCAGCTTCGTGTAGTGGTCCAGCGCCTTCTGCGCCCAGACCAGCGGGTCGCCGGAGTCGTGACGCAGGCCGTCGAACAGCTTGGCGAAGTAGAGGTCGAAGTCAGCGAGAAAGGCGTCCATGCCGACCACGTCGGTCAGCGCGATGCCCAGGTCGCCGCGGTACTCCTGCACCCAGTCTTCCAGCGCGGCCTTCTGCGAATCGCGCAGACGCACGCCCAGCGCCTGGTAGGTCTGCAGGTACTCGTGCGCCATGGTGCCGATGGGCACCAGGCCGAGGTCGCGCGCCAGCCGCACGTTGGACGTGCCCTTGAACACCTGGGACAGGCGCTGGCTGAAGGCCTGCACCACCTCGCGCTGCCATTGCCGCGAGAAGCGGCGGCGCACGCCGAAGTCGAACAGCTCGAAGGGGTGGCTCAGCGCGGGTTCGTGCAGGAAGGCTTCGATGGTGGCGATCTTGGCGTCCAGGCGACGGCGCCCCTCGGCCTCGGCCGCCGTCCGGTCGAAGCGGCGGAAGTACAGCTCGTTGACGATGGCGAGCACGAAGATCTCGAAGGCCATGACGTGGACCTGCGGTCCTTTTGCGACGATGCTCAGCCGCTCGCCGTCGGCAGAGGCTTCGATGAAGCCGCGCTGGAAACGGAAGATGCGCAGGAAGTCGACGAAGTCGCTCTTGATGTAGCGCAGGCCGCCGATGTAGCGCAGCTCGTCCTCGTTGAAGGACAGCGCGCACAACGCGTCCAGCTCGGCGTTGATCTCGTCCAGCAACTGCGTCAGCGGGAAGGCGGGCTGGTTGCGGCAGACGAAGCGGTACTCGGCCTGCGTCTGCGGGTGACGGTGCAGCATGGTCTGCCACATCGTGAACTTGTAGAGGTCGGTGTCCAGCAGGCTGGTGATGACGGGTTCCATGGAGGCTCCTTGTGGGCCTGGATCAGGCGTCGGACCGAAGAAGGGCAAGCACCTCGGCGCAGGTGGCCAGGCGCGCGCCCCGCTGCTGCAGGTCCGACAGGAAGACGGCGGCTTGCGACTCAAAGCCGGTGACCGGACTCATCGCGTCGGTGACCAGCACCAGCTTGTCCAGCCGGCGCGAGGGCAGGTGCAACGCGAGGTGTTCGACGGTGGCCTTGACGCAGTGGCTGCTGGCCTCGCCCGCGACGACGATGCGGTCGGCTTGGTCGAGGCTGGCGATCAGCGCAGTGTTGAGCTGCGTGTCCTCGTCTGCCGCATCGGGCACCTCGGCCTGCAGGGCGCTGTAGTGCTCGGTCCAGGGATTGCTGCCCTTGGTGATCTTTTCCACCACCGCCGGCCGCCGGTCTTCCCAGCGGTTGTAGGCGGCCTTGACGGCGGGGTGCACGTTGTGGCCCCAACTGCCGATCTCGCAGTGCACCGGCCAGACCATCAGCGTGTAGCGGCCGGCCTGCTCCAGTGCGTCCAGGTAGGCGAGCGCGCGCGACAAGGCGGTGGCATCGCGCGGCCGGTAGCGCCCGGCCCGTGCATCGGCGGCGGTGATGGCAGTGAACGGGTTCACGGCCCCGCCATCTCCGGTCTGCCAGAAGGTGGGGTGGGCGATGTCGTAACGCTGGTGTGAATCCAGGGTGACCACGATACGGTCGATGCCATCACCCGCCGCGTCGATGAGATCCGCCAGCCGCAGCATGTCGGCGTGCGCCCCGCTGACCGGCAGCGCGGGTGCTGCGGGCGCGTTGCGCAGCGGGTCGGCGGCGCGCCAGTCAGCAGGCAGGTCGCAGAAGTCGTTCTGCGGGTCGATGATCAACAGGGTGTTCTGGCGGTCCATGGCGTCCTCCTGGCGACGATGGTAGGTGAAGAACCTTTCCTCACCTCTTTGAGTTGCACTGTGCAACCTACATGGGTTGTATAGTACAACTCAAATTCGGAGTGTCAAGGCATGTCCAACGCGCGTGTGGTTTCCACCTCTCTGGGCTTTGAGCGACCGCTGGTCACGGTCGACGTGGTCATCTTCACCGTCATCGACGAGCAGTTGTGCGTGCTGCTGGTGCGCAGGCCCGACGGCGAGCAAGAACCCTTCCCAGGACGCTGGGCCCTGCCCGGTGGCTTTGTCGATGTGAACAAGGACGTCTCGCTGCAGGCCTGCGCGGAACGCAAGCTGATGGCCAAGACCGGCGTGGCCTCGCCCTACCTGGAACAACTGGGCAGTTGGGGCGACGCCAAACGCGACCCGAGGGGCTGGTCCTGCACCCACGCCTACTTCGCGCTGATCGGCCAACCCGCCAGCATCGTGGACGGCGATGCACCGGCTGAATGGCTGCCCTGCGATCTGGCGGTGCGACGGCGACTGGCCTTCGACCACAGCAGCCTGCTGACCGCCGCCATCGAGCGCCTGCGCAGCAAGGTCGAATACACCTCGTTGCCGGCCTTCCTGCTGCCCGAACCCTTCACGCTGCCGCAGTTGCAGCGGGTGTACGAGGTGGTGCTGGGGCGCGCGCTGGACAAGAGCGCGTTCCGCAAGCGCATGCTGGACGCGGACTACCTCGAAGAAGCCGGCCCGGTGACCGGCGACCACGGCCGGCCGGCGATGGGCTACCGGCTGCGCGAACGGGAGCGCGCCACGGTGTTTCCGCGCGGGTTCAAGTCGGGGGAGTGAGTTTCAGGCGCGCACCGCCCGCTCCAGCGCCTGGTCGATGTCCCAGAGGATGTCGTCGATGTGCTCCAGGCCGACCGAGATGCGCACCATGTCCGGCGGCACGCCGGCAGCGAGCTGCTGCGCTTCGTCGAGCTGGCGGTGGGTGGTGCTGGCGGGGTGGCTGATCAAGGTGCGCGTGTCGCCGATGTTGACTAGGTGGCTCATGAACTGCGCGCTTTCGATGAACTTCACGCCCTGCTGCAGGCCGCCCTTCACACCGAAGGCGAGCAGGCCCGAGGCGCCGCGCATCTGCTGCTTCATCAGCGCGTGCTGCGGGTGGTCGGGCAGGCCGGGGTAGTTGACCCAGCCCACGCGCGGGTCGTCCTTCAGGTACTGCGCGACGGTCAGCGCGTTGGCGCAGTGGCGCTCCATGCGCAGCGGCAAGGTCTCGACGCCCTGCAGGATCTGCCAGGCGCTGGTGGGCGCGAGCGACGCGCCGAACACGCGCAGGCCCTCCATGCGGCAGCGCATGGTGAAGCCGAAGTTGCCGAAGGTCTCGTAGAACTTGACGCCGTGGTAGCCCGGCGAGGGCTCGGTCATGCCGGGGAACTTGCCGTTGTCCCAGGGGAAGGTGCCGCTCTCGACCACGATGCCCCCGAGCGTCGTGCCGTGGCCGGCGAGGTACTTGGTGGCGCTGTGCACCACGATGTCGGCACCGAACTTGATCGGGTTGCAGAGGAAAGGGCTGGGCACGGTGTTGTCCACCACCAGCGGCAGGCCGTGCGCGTGCGCCACGTCGGCGATCGCCGTGATGTCGAGCACCACCATGCTGGGATTGCCCAGGGTCTCGGCGAACAGGGCGCGGGTGTTGGAGCGGATGGCGGCGGCGAAGGCGTCGGGGCTGGTCGCGTCCACAAAGGTCGTCTCGATGCCGAACTTCTTGAGGTTGACCGCGAGCATGGTGACGCTGCCGCCGTAGAGCGCGCCGGCCGCGACCACGTGGTCGCCGGCCTGCAGCAGCGTGGTCAGGGCCAGGGCTTCGGCCGCCATGCCGCTGGCCGTGGCCACGGCGGCGCGCCCGCCTTCGAGCGCGGCCACGCGCTCCTCCAGCGCAGCCACCGTGGGGTTGGACAGGCGCGAGTAGACGTTGCCGAAGGTCTGCAGGTTGAACAGGCTGGCCGCGTGGTCGGCGCTGTCGAACACGAAGCTGGTGGTCTGGTAGATCGGCAGGGCGCGCGCGCCGGTGGCGACGTCGGGGATCTGGCCCGCGTGGATGGCGAGCGTCTCGGGCTGGAAGCTGCGGTCGGCCATGGTGTCAGCCCTGCTTCGGCCGCTGGGCCGAGATCACTTTGGTGTTCACGCCGGCCCAGTTCAGGCCGCCGAACAGGCGGGCGTGTTCGATCTTCACGCAGCGGTCCCAGACCGAGTCCAGGCCACCCTCGGTGGCGATGCGGTCGGCCTCCTCGCTCATCAGGCCCAGTTGCTGCCACAGGCTTTTTGCGCCGATGGCGACCGCGCTTTGGGCAATCGCCGGGATCTCCTCGACCTTTCGGAACACGTCGACCATGTCGACCGGGAAGGGGATGTCCTCCAGCCTCGCATAGCTCTTCTCGCCCAGGATCTCCGGGTAGCGCGGGTTGACCGGCACGATGCGGTAGCCGCGCTCCTGCATGTATTTCGCGGCGAAGTAGCTGGGGCGGTGCCATTCGGCCGAGAGGCCGACCACCGCAATGGTGCGGTCGCGCGCGAGGATGCGGCGCAGGGTGGGGATGTCGTCTTGCATGGTCCCGACACAATAGCGGCATGGCGAGCGAACGCAAGGCACTGCCTGTCATCGACACGACCCGCTGCACCGGCTGCGGCTGGTGCGTAGCGGTCTGCCCGCCGCATGTGCTCTCGCTGGAGGTCGTGCCGGGCTGGCAGAAGAAGAGCACGCTGCACGACGAGCCCGGCTGCACCGGCTGCGCGAAGTGCGCGGTGAAGTGCCCGTTTGACGCGATCGCGATGCGGCGCTGCGGCGAACCGGAACGCCCCTAGGAGACCACCTCCTCGGGCTCGAACACCATCACCCCGGCACGGAACTCGTGATCGGGCGCATCCCAGGCGTCCACCCGCCCGGCCCGACGCGGGCGCCGGACCACGTTGGTTCCGCAGTGGATCTGGCCATCGCCCAGGTGGTAGGCCCAGGTGTCGACGAAATGCAGCACCGCGCCGGTCTGCTCGACCACGGCCGCAGCCCACAGCTCGAAGAGGTCCACCATGCCGTCGTCGACCACGATGCGCGAAAAGTCCTCGCGCAACTGCCCCGACGATGTGAACCACCGCCGGTTCGGGCGGATCAACCGCCGCTGCATTTCGGCCTCATCGGCACCGGGAAAACTGTCCTTGAACGCCCGGATCACGTCGCGCTCGTTCTGCATGCCGCCATAGGAGTCTCGGATGATCCCGCTGGAGGTCATCAGGTAGGCCGGCGGGACCTTCTCGACCCAGTAGGTCTCACGCGTCATCTGGCGGCGCGCCACCAGGCGCGGACCAACGCGGTCGCGGATCGAGGTCGGCATGCCGACCGCCTCCATCGCCGTGCGGACGACGGCAATGGCGTCGTCGCGCCGCATGCGGGGTCCGTAGGGTTTGGGCACCATCAGGTGACCGTTGATCACCTGCATGTTGACCATGTCGGGCGTGAAGGCCGTGGTCCTGTTCCACGACGGCTGCTCCCGGAAATCCTCCGTGCTGCGGACCCGGTCGAACAGCACCGGAATCGACAGCAGCGGCACGCCGATCTCATCTGCCAGCACAGTGCGGCTGGCCGCCAGCACGCTGGCGTCCACGGTGTCGTTGACGGAAATGCCTTCATGATCACGCTCGCAGTAGATGACCTCCGAGGGCGAGATGTCGGCGGGATAGCGCCGCGTCGGTCCTTCGCCGGGGACGAGGCCGATTCCGTGCACGTTGATGCCCTCGCCACCGCCGAACTGGTAGACCAGTTGCAGGTAGATGTCGGGCGGCTCCAGGATGTCGGCCACACCGCCCGAGGCGGCGGCCGTGTGGATGTGTCGCCACGACTTGCCCCGGAACAGGCGGGTGACCGGGTGGCTGCCCTCGTTCATCAGCCGCGACAGCACGCCGGACGGGCGCCCCGGGCCGGGCGAGGTGTCGGGATGGTCCACCGGCAGGCCCGAGCGGTAGAGGGCCTCGGCTTCGCGCAGGATCGCCATCGCCGCCGCCGAGGAGGCGTGCAGGATCGAGAAGCCGCTGCGGGCATGGGGCACGACCGCCATCACCTCGTCCACATGGCCGACCTTCAGCCAAGTGGTGTCGATCTCCACGATGGGCTGCTTCTTCTGCTTGGCCAGCAGCCGCAGCAGGTCGGGATCGACAAAATCGCCGCCGTTCTCCGGGTCGGGTGCGTTGCCGATGATGATCTTGCCCAGCGGGGCGCCGGGCACGGGCGGGGTCGATTCGATGTTGCCGCCGTAGTTGGCCGAGCGGTGCATCTGGTCGCCCCGCGCCTGGAGCCGGCGCGCCGTGTCCGCGCCCAGGCAGACCCGGCGGCCACCGAGGGTGGATTCGAACCGGGCGGCGTCGCCGGAACCGGTCACCGCGTAGTCGGTGGACGCCGCCCGCACCATCTGGGCGGCGGCCTCACCGATTCGCTGCAACAGGTCCGCGCGCTCGGTCGACGCGTGGGGGATCGCGGCGGCAATCGCGTCCTGCAGACGGCGCAGGTTGCGCGACATGTCGCGCACCGTGGTCACGAAGTCGCCGGTGGCGCGCCGCGTCCAGGGCTGCCCCGTGAGCATGCCGTAGGTGTCCAGCCGGTCCGCCACGTTGGCCGCCCGCATGGCGCCATAGGCCCAGTCCCGGATCTCGCGGAAGCTGACCCGCAACACGCCCCCGTCGCAGGTGTTGACCACGATCACCCGGTCCCAGAGGTCCCTGTACAGCCCGATGTCGCGTGAACGGAAGTGGCTGTTGACCAGGTCCTCCAGGTTGTTGGTGATCGAGTCGATGGTGTTGTTGTGGCGCAGGCGGGGCAGGTGCAGGACGATCTGCTGGAACTGCCGGGCGCCCTGCATGCTTGCGTGCTGGTACTGGTCCTGCAGCCAGAGGTCGCCGTCCGAGAGCCGCACGTCCACATCCACCAGCGGCACCCGCGCCTCCGCTGTCGCCGCCTGCATGTCGTGGAACGAGGGCCAGTTGTAACCCGCGTTGATCATGTAGACCCGCAGGGCCGTGCCGGCGTGGTCGTCGAGGATGACCGGCGCCACGGTGAAGCGGCCTGTGTCTTCCTCGCTGGCCTGACCCGCAGCGTCGACCTTCATCAGGCTCAACTCGAAACGGCTCTCCTCGCGCTCGTCGGGTCGGTAACGCAGGTCCAGCCCCGACAGCACACCAAAGGCGGCGCCGGCAATCGTGCGGACCTGGAGCCAGAGTTCCAGCACGCCCGAACGGGGCGGGTCCGGCAGTTCGTAGTCCTGCGGCGCACCGAGCCGGTGGTGCACGATCCGGCCGTCGGTGGTCGACAGCCGGACGCGCGTGTGCATGACCCCGGAGCAGCGGATGCGCAGCCGCTCCCCGGCGCCCAGCGCACCGGGCGCGACGCGGATCCGCAGCGGCAACTGATCGTCGTCCCGTGAATACGCGGTGGCGATGTCGTAGTCCGCCTCGGGTGTGTCGCCCGAGGCGGGGCGGGCAGGCAGGCTGCGCCGGTCCGCATCCAGATTGGCGACCACGATCGCACCCGGCCAGTCCAGACGCGCCGAGCGCTCCAGCGCGCTCTCGCTCAACCGGCCATCGCGGTCGAAGTCCGCGTGCAGCTCGATCCCTGGCATGGCGTCGCAGCCTCAGGGAGCCGATTCGACCCAGGTGCCATCCGGCTGCTTCTGCCACGACGGAAGCGTGTCGTCCGGGCGCAGCTTCACCAGCGTCGTCGGCACCCGCACTTCCCACGGCGCGCCCACCGGAATCTCGTCGCCGGGACGGCCCAGTCGTTCGGCCAGTTCGTCCGCAATCGGCAGGTAGGTGCCGTCGGAGATGGCCGGCAGGCTGCCGCCGAACCAGGGCTCGCCGAACAGGCGGAAGTGGTCCACCGCCTCGGTGAACCCCGGACGCACGGGAATCTGCACGCGAACGAAGCCCGCTTTCAGGAAGGCCTGGAACTCGGCGTCGTCGTCCTCGATCACGATGCGGTCCAACCAGGTGCTCTTGCGGCCCCAGAAGTAGGCGTACGGCACCCAGGACAGGTTCTCCCATTCGAAGGCCTGTTCGAAGAACCGGACGTAGGCGCCTTCCTGTGCGGCCTGGTTGAAGTTGATCTGCGGCAGGCCGCCGGCGCCGGTGTCGATGGCGTCGAACAGGTCGTAGTGCTGCAGGGTCAGCGCGGAGATCGACAGACGCTTGATCTCGTCGACCATCAGCGCACGGTTGCGCGCGTCGGAGCCGGAGGGCAGCTCTTCCGGGGCTTCGGACTTCAGCTCCGCCAGCTTGGCCTCGTACTCGGACAGCCGGGCGCTGTAGGCCTGCACGAGCTTGGCGTGCGTCTCCGCCCGCCACAGGTCGACCGCGCGCTCGGTGCTCTCGCAGATCACCTCGACGGCCACGGCCAGGTCGCCCACGCGGTCGGTCACGATGGCGAACGGCACCGCACCGCTTTCCTCATCCAGCGAGGTGGACCAGACCCAGGACGAACCCGAGCGCCACTGGTGCGAGCGCTGGCCGATGACGGCGCTGATGGACCAGTCGTCCCACACCGTGACCACCGCACCCACCGTCGCCCGGATGGCCTGGTAGCCATCCGGGATCTTGACGCGGGTGGAGTTGGTGAACTCCTGGTTCTCGTCTTCGCCGCCGGTGTTGAAGTCGTAGGACTCGGTGACGAAGGGCTCAGGCGGCGGCTTGACGTCGGTGGCGCCGTAGAGCGACACATAGGTCTGGTAGTTGTTCTCGCTGAGTTGCGCCGGTGTGATGTCGAAGGCCGGCGGCTTCTCCAGCTCGATGGCGGCCGAGCGGCGGCTGCGGAACGCTTCCATCAGCAGGGCGGCGGGCTCGGGGATCATGATGTCGTACACCGTGCGCGGCCCGTAGTTGAAGACCTGCGCTTCGTAGACCTTGGTAACCCACTGATAGACGCCGGAGACGTGGCCGGTCCCGGCGGTGTTGTCGAAGGTGTGCTGGTCCGTCTCTTCGACCTCGCGCGTGACCCGGCGCGTCTCCCGCGTGAGGACCCGCTCGGTGATGCGCTCGGTGGCCTTCTGGGTCACGGTGCGCGCGGTCTCGGACGCCGCGCGTTCCGTTTCCTGGGTCTTGCGCTGCCACGAGGCTTCCACCGACGCCCGGAACTCCACCGTCGGACCGTAGCTGGCCTTGATCGACGCCGAGCCCTTGACGCCCACCTCTTCCTGGAGCGCAGTCTCGCTCTCGCGGCGCACCTCGAAACGGTCGGTGGTTTCGAGAGAGTTCTCCTTGCTGGTCTCGACCTCGCGTTCGGTGAGGGTGATCACCTCGGTCTCCAGGCGCGTTCGGAAGAGCCGGTCCTTCTTCTCTCCCTTGAGGATGTTCGCGATGTGCGAGACCTCGGCGCCCTCGTAGCCCTTGAGCTGCTGCTTGACGATCAGCAGGTCCATCACCCCGGCGGGCTGGATGTCGGCGTGGGTCGTCGGCACCCCCGAGGCGAGGGGAATGAACAGGTCGGGCAGGTAGGTCAGGAGCTTGTCGGGGTGCAGCGCGTAGAGCTGCGGAACGGGCGAGGAGGTGATCGCCACGGTGGTCTTGCCCAGCGTACGGAAGGTCTTTTGCCCGACCGGCTGGATCAGTGACTGGGCCTCGGCGTGCACGGCCTGACGGGCGGAGGAGATCTTCTCGATGGTGCGGGCGATCGGATCGGCGGGATCGAGCCCCAACTCCTTGATCACGGCCTGCGTCTCGCGGCTGAGCCGGGCCACGGTCTCCTTGCCCAGCCGCAGGCCCACCAGCCCGGCGACCACCGGCTTGAAGTCGGGCGAGCCGCCCAGCGCGATCCTCGATCCGCGCGAGAGCTTCATGGTCGGTTCGGACGCCATCAGGTTCTCGACACCCAGGTTGGCCATCGCGCCCTTGACCACGGCCGAGGTGCCGATGTTGATCTGGTTCTGGGCGCCCGAGGGCGGCCGGGTCACGTCACCGGCCGAGGCCAGCAGCGTCGCGCGCAGCGTCGCCTGGCGGATGGCAAGTTCCTCGGTGAAGATGGCCTCGGGCCGGATCTTGGCCGACGGCAGGCGCGCCTCGAAGGCCACCTGGGGCGTCACCGAATAGCCGCCCGGGCGGACCCCTCGCAGTTCCTGCAGCGCCAGATCCAGGCGCTTGAAGCGTTCGGCCAGGTCTTTCAACTGGTCGACCACGCGTCCGGGTTCGGGCCGGGGCGGGGCCGGCGGCCTTGTCGGCAGCACAACGCCGGGCACCCTGAGGCCCTGGCGGTGGACCCGGACCAGCTCGCCCAGGTTCCGGGGAAAGCCCGCGTCGGCGCCGAAGCGGCGGATGAGTTCGATGACGCGGAGCACCGCCGAGAGCCGCCGCAGCGGACGCTTGTGATCCGCCGGCGACATCTTGATCGCGAGGATGCTGTCCTTGAGCGCAGGCACTTGCGCGGTGACGGCAGCGCTGTTGACGAAGGCCACCGGGTCGCCGCCCAGCGCGTCGCCCAGGGCGGTCGCCACATCGGCGCGGGCGACGCTGCCCGCCTCGATCAACACGTCGATCGCCGTGGACGCCTTTTCCAGCGAAGCGAGCGCGGCGACGCCGGATACGCTGGCGATGAAGCCGGGCGACGCGATGAAGGTCGCCGCCAGCGCGTGCAACTGGTTGCGCCGGTTCGCGCCGTTCGGAATCGCGCCGGCGTTGTTCTGGAAAGTGGTGGGTGCGGCCAGATCGATGACGGTGATCTCGTCTTCGTTGCGGTTGGGCTCGCGCACGATGTTGAAGCGAAACAGGGATTCCATAGTGACATGCTCCTTCTGTGGGTGCCGACCTGGAACAAACCGTTGAAGCCTGAACCTCCCGGCAGGGGTTTGCATCATTGATCCGGCGTCCGGGAACAACATCCCCCTTTCGATGGAGATGACGCGCCGTTGGGGTAACCGATTGCTGCCACGCCCCGCATCCCTGTCGAGCGGCTTGCGGGTGGCACGCCTATAGCCGATTTCCGTTTCGCGTGCCGGCGTGGCGTGACATGGGCGTCCCGCTGCGGCCGTTCCGCCTGGGCGACATCACGTCTTGCTGCGCTGCGGCATGATCGCGCCGTGTGCCCGCACGGTGCGGGCATTTCCCTTCTTCGGAGAACCGCATGAGCGACCTGTCGCAACCCCAAGCCCCCGTCCTGATCGACCGCCTGCAGTGGCGCTACGCCACCAAGAAGATGGACCCCGCCAAGGTGGTCCCCCAGGACAAGATCGACCGCATCGTCGAGGCCGCCCGCCTGGCGCCCACCTCCAGCGGCCTGCAGCCCTTCGAGATCATCGTGGTCAAGAGCGCCGAGGTACGCGCGCAGATCCAGCCGATCGCCTGGAACCAGGCCCAGATCACCGACGGCACCGCCCTGCTGGTGTTCGCCGCCTGGGACAACTACACGGCCGAGCGCATCAACCACATGTTCGACCTGGTGAACACCGAACGCGGCTTCACCAACGAGGGCTGGGAGAACTACCGCAAGATGCTGCTGGGCAGCTACCCGACGCGCTCCGCCGAGGTGAACTTCAACCACGCCGCCCGCCAGGCCTACATCGGCCTGGGCGCCGCGCTGATCGCCGCCGCCTTTGAAGAGGTCGACGCCACGCCGATGGAAGGTTTCGACCCGGCCAAGCTGGACGAGATCCTGAAGCTGCGCGAGCGCGGTCTGCGCAGCGTGGCCATCGTGCCGCTGGGCTACCGCGCCGCCGAAGGCGACTGGCTGGTCAACCTGAAGAAGGTGCGCCGCCCGCTGGAGCAGTTCGTCACCGAGGTGAAGTGATGTGAGCACGCCGTCCCCGCGCCCGGCGGGTCAGGTCGCGGCGGTGCTGCAGTTGGGCACCGCACAGACCCTGGCCTGGGCCTCGTCCTACTACCTGCCGGCCCTGCTCGCTGCGCCACTGGCGGCGGAGCTGGGCATGCCGGTGACGCGGGTGTTCGGCGCCTTCACGCTGGCGCTGGTGATCTCGGCCCTGGTCGGGCCCCGCGCGGGCCGGGCCATCGACGAACACGGGGGCCGCGCGGTCCTGCGGTTCACCAATCTGCTGTTTGCCGCAGGGCTCGCTGCGCTGGGTCTGGCGCAGGCCGAGTGGCAGGTCTGGGCGGCCTGGGCGCTGATCGGCGTGGCCATGGGCAGCGGCCTGTACGACGCGGCCTTTGCGGCACTCGTGCGCTTCTATCCGCTCAGCGCACGCAACGCGATCACCGGCATCACGCTGATCGCCGGCTTCGCCAGCACGGTCGGCTGGCCGCTCACGCAATGGGGGCTCGGCGCCTTCGGCTGGCGCGGCACCTGTCTCGGCTGGGCGGCGCTGCACCTCGTGCTCGGCATTCCGCTGCACAGCCTGTTGCCGCGCGGGAGGGTGGAGGAGGCGCCGCCGGTGCGCAGCGCTCCTGCCGCTGCATCCGCCGATGACACCGCTACGCCCTCAACGCCCCCGGCCGGCAACGGCGTGGCCATCGTGCTCGCCGCCGTCTTCGCCATCGCGTGGTTCACCAGCACCGCGATGGCCGCACACCTGCCGCTGTTGCTGCAGGCGCAGGGCCTGTCGGCGCAGGCCGCACTGGGCGTCGCCATGCTGGTCGGTCCGGCCCAGGTGGCGGGGCGGCTGCTGGAGTTCGGCTTTCTGCGCCGCGCCCACCCCTTGCTCTCCAGCCGCTTCGCGACGGCCGGGCACCCCATCGGCGTCGCGCTGCTGGCGCTGGGTGGACCGCTGGGCGGCTGGCTGTTCGCGGTGATGCACGGCCTGGGCAACGGCATCCTGACCATCGCCAAGGGCACGCTGCCGCTGGTGGTGTTCGGCGCCGCCGGCTACGGTGAACGCCAGGGCTGGTTGATGGCGCCGGCGCGGGTGTCGCAGGCCTTCGCGCCGGTGCTGTTCGGTCTGGCGATGGCGCACTGGGGCGGCCACGCGCTCTGGCTCACCGCGGGGCTGGGTCTGCTGGCGCTGGCCCTGTTGCAAGGCCTGGCGTGGCACATGGCGCGCCAGCCGCGCGGCTGACCGACCTCCGGGACGTCGGCTACTGCCCGACCGCCTGACGGGCCAGCTTGAGAAAGCGGTTGCGGTCGGCGTCGCCGAGCGACGACAGGATCTCGTCCTGCAGTCCCCGCACCACCGGCACCAGCGCCTTGAGGATGCGTTGCCCTTCGGCCGTCAGCGAGAGTTCGCGCGCGCGCCGGTCGCGCTCGCTGACCACCCGCGCCACCCAGCCCTTCTGCTCCAGCCGCTCGATCACGCCGCCGATGGTGGCGCGGTCGTAGGCGATCAGCTCGGCCACCGTGGCCTGGTCGGTGCCCGGGTGGCTGGCGATCGCGTCGAGCGCTGCGAACTGGATCGGCGTGAGGTCAAAGCCCGCCGCCTGCGTGCGCTGGACGAACACCTGCGTCGACTGCTGGTGCAGCCGACGGATCAGGTGTCCCGCCATGTCGAGTGAGTCCATCCAGGCGCTCCGAACGTCAAAGGAATGATAAGTATACGTACCGTCTTGACAGCGATTAGTAAGCATAGATATCATTTGCTCACATACCAATTCGCCCTCGGCGACCTTCCACCTCCAGGAGACAAGCATGCAGTTCTACAAAGACGGTTTTCGCGGCGGCAACCCCGATGTCAAAGAAGCCGCGCCCAACCGCCGCAACCGGGGCGTCAACGAGCCGCTGCCCGAGAAGGTCGACGTGCTGATCGCCGGCACCGGACCAGCCGGCCTGTGCCTGGCCGCGCAGCTGGCGCAGTTCCCCGGGATCGAAACCATGATCGTCGAGCGCATGCCCACGAACATCATCAAGGGCAAGGCCGACGGCATCAACACGCGCACCATGGAGATGTTCCAGGCCTTCGGTTTCGCCGACAAGGTCAAGCGCGAGACCTACTGGGTCAACCAGACCAACTTCTGGATGCCCGACCCGGTCAATCCCGCCCACATCAAGCGCGTGGGCCGGGTGCAG
This sequence comes from Hydrogenophaga sp., assembly GCA_016790705.1. GTDB lineage: Bacteria > Pseudomonadota > Gammaproteobacteria > Burkholderiales > Burkholderiaceae_C > Hydrogenophaga. The sequence goes on along the minus strand of JAEUOT010000019.1, from coordinate 83,345 downwards.
GACGTGGCCGACGACAGCTCGGAGATGCCGCACATCCTGATCAACCAGGCGCGGCTGCACGAGCTGTTCCTCGAAGTCATGAAGAACTCGCCTTCGCGGCTGGAGCCCGACTACAGCTGGGAGATCGTGAGCCTGACCATCGACGAGACCACCGACGACCACCCGGTGACCGTGACGCTCAAGGACGCCAGCGGCGTGAACTGGTGGGCGACGCGCACCGTGCGCGCCAACTACGTGGTCGGCTGCGACGGCGCGCACTCAGCCGTGCGCAAGGCCATCGGCGGCGTGCTGCACGGCGACGCGGCCAACCAGGCCTGGGGCGTGATGGACATCTTGGCCAACACCGACTTCCCGGATGTGCGCCAGAAGTGCCTGATCTCCTCGGCCAACGAAGGCAATGTGCTGATCCTGCCGCGTGAGGGCGGCTATGTGTTCCGCATGTACGTCGAGCTCGACAAGCTCAAGGACGGCGAGAAGGCCGCGAGCAAGAAGTTCACGCAGGAGGACATGATCGCGGCCGCCAACCGCATCATCAAACCCTATTCGCTGGACGTGAAGGAGATCGTCTGGTGGTCGATCTACGACATCGGCCACAGCATCACCGACAAGTTCGACGACGTGCCCGAGGGCAGCGACCGCGCGCCGCGCGTGTTCACCGCGGGCGACGCCTGCCACACCCATTCGCCCAAGGCCGGCCAGGGCATGAACGTGTCGATGCAGGACACCTTCAACCTCGGCTGGAAGCTGGTGCATGTGCTGCAGGGCCGCGCCGACCCGAGCCTGCTGCGCAGCTACAGCAAGGAACGCCTGACCGAAGCCAAGCGCCTGGTCGACACCGACCACGAGTGGGCCCGCATCATGTCCGCGCCGACCACGCAGGCCGAGCGCGAAGGCAAGGAAGAGCCGCGCATCATCCGCCAGTTCAAGGCCAACCTCGAGTTCACCGGCGGCACCGCCGTCAAGTACGACTCCTCCTACCTGTTTGCCCCGGGCAAATACCAGGCACTGGCCAAGGGCGAAGAAATCGGCCGCCGCTTCCACTCCGCCCCGGTGGTGCGCCTGTCGGACGCCAAACAGATGCAGCTCGGCCACGCCGCTGAAGCCGACGCGCGCTGGCGCATCTACGCGTTCGCCGGCAAGAACGACAGCTCCACGCCCGGCTCGGCGATCCACCAACTGGCCGACTGGCTGGAGAACGACCCGGCCTCACCGGTCGTGAAGCACACGCGCAAGGGCGAAGACGTGGACGCCATCATCGACGTGCGCGCCGTGTTCCAGCAGACCTTCGACCAGCTCGCCTACGAGCACATGCCTTCGCTGCTCAAGCCCAGGACCGGCAAGCTCGGCCTGCAAGACCACGAGAAGGTCTTCTGCGTCGACCACAAGGGCGCGGGCGACATCTACGACATGCGCGGCATCGACCGTGAGAAGGGCTGCCTCATCGTCGTGCGGCCGGACCAGTACGTGGCGAACGTGCTGCCGCTGGAGGCTCGCGACGAGCTGTCGGCGTTCTTTGCCGGCGTGCTGAAGTGAGGTGAAGCCTGGCTGGCCCCGCTCACTGAGGGACCAGGCCGGCCGACTTCACCAGCTCCGCGTGCAGCTTGATGTCGCTGGCGATCAGGCGTTGCAGGTCTTCGGGTGAGCTGGTCGCCACCTCGATCCCGCTGGCGGCCAGTTTGGCCTTGAGCTCCGGGTCGAAGGCCGCCTGCACCGCGCGGTTGAGCTGGTCCACGATGGGGCGCGGCGTCTTGGCCGGCGCCAGCAGCGCCATCCAGGCCGACAGGTTCATGTCGGCCACACCCGCCTCGGCCATGGTGGGCACCTGTGGCAGCACCGGCGAGCGGGTCGGGCTCATCACACCCAGCGCGTGCAGCTTGCCCGCCGCCACGTGCGGCACCGCCTCTGGCATCACCGCAAACATCACGTCCACCGAGCCGGCCAGCGTGTCGTTGATGGCCAGCGCGCCGCCCTTGTAGGGCACGTGCAGCATCTTCACCTTGGCGCGCGATTCGAACAGCAGGCCACCCAGGTGCTGCGGGCTGCCGTCGCCCGACGACGCGAAGGTGATGCTGCCCGGATTGGCCTTGGCCGCTGCGATCAGCGCCGCCACCGAGGGGTACTTCTGCTTGTCCTTGACGATCAGCACCATGGGCTGGTTGACCAGGCGGGTGACGGGCGTGAAGTCCGCCTCCGGGTCGTAGGGCAGGGTCTTGAAAACGCTCTTGTTCGTGGTCAGAAACGAGGCTGGCGACACGGTGAGCGTGTAGCCGTCGGGCGCCGCCTTGGCCACCATGGGCATGCCGATCTGGCCCGAGGCGCCGCCGCGGTTGTCCACGATGAAGGGCACGCCCAGCGACGCGTTCAGCTTCTGGCCCAGCGCGCGGGCGATCATGTCCACGCTGCCGCCGGCCGGCAGGGCGACGATGAGCTTGACGGTCTGGTCGGGGTACTTGCTTTGCGCGGAGGCAAGGCCGGCGAAAGACAGGGCGCCCAGGGCGGCAGCGCAGGCCAGGGTGGTGCGGCGGTTGACCATGATCGACTCTCCGAAGAAGTGAAATGGGCACGCACCGTGCGAGGGCGTGCGGGAAAGGGACGGAGGGATCGAAGCAAGACACGCGCCGGGGCGCATCAAGCGGTGCCGCTGCCCCGCACTTTCACGACCGGTCATGCATACTGAACACAGCGCGACAGGCTGGATTCAAAGCCATCTCATCAGCGGGATGAAAACAGTCCAGCCACCGGAGGGCCGTCATGAGCATTGAGTTGAACAAAGACGCACGCAAGGAAGCGGTCGCTTCGATCGAACGCTACTTTCGGGAGCACATGGACGAGCCCATCGGCAACATCGCCGCGGGTGCCTTGCTCGGTTTCTTCCTGGAGGAAGTCGGCCCCAGCATCTACAACCAGGCGGTCGCAGACGTTCAGGAGCGGCTGCAGGCCCGGGTCATGGAGCTGGACATCGAGGTTCACGAAGACGAGTTCCAGTACTGGCGCAAACACGACCGGTCGGCCAAGGGCCGCAAGTGAACCCGGATCGGCCGGCGCGGAGAACCCCAACATGAATCCCACACGCACCGTGATGCTCGCAGGCGCCACCGGCCTGGTCGGCGGGCAGATCCTGCAAGCCCTGCTCGCCGACCCGACGGTGGCGCAGGTGCACGCGCTGACCCGCCGCGAGCTGCAACTGAACCACCCCAAGCTGCGGCCCCTGCGCGTGGACTTCACCCGCCTGCCGGCGCTGCCTCCGGCCGACGAGCTCTACCTGGCCCTGGGCACGACCATCAAGGTGGCCGGCAGCCAGGCGGCCTTCCGGGCGGTGGACCTCGACGCCAACCTCGCGGTGGCGCGAGCGGCGCAGGCTGCGGGCGTGCGCCGCGTTGGCCTGGTCAGCGCGGCCGGCGCCAGCGCGCAGTCGTCGGTGTTCTACAACCGCGTCAAGGGCGAACTGGAAGACGCGCTGCGGGCGCTGGACCTGCAGGCCCTGGTGCTGGCACAGCCCTCGCTGCTGCTCGACCTGCGCGACGGGCTGCAACAGCCCCCGCGCCTGGGCGAACGCATCGCCATCCCCATCGCCCGCGTGCTCGCGCCGCTGTTTCCGGGGCGCTACCAGCCGGTGCATGCACAGGCGGTCGCGCTCGCGCTGCTGCGCACGGTGCCGACCGCGCAGGGTGTGGTCGTGCTGGCGTCGGACGCACTGGCACGCACCGGCCGCTGACGCAGGCGGCTTGGCAGACAGATCCGGAGCCGGCGAACAGGCCGAAGCGGCGCCCGGCCACCGTCAGGCCTTGGCCTTCGGCTTGAAGATGTGCACGGTCTCGCCGCGCGCCAGCATGTCCACCAGCTGCTCGATGCGCCGGGCGCGCGTCTCGGGCTTCACGGCGGTCTGGATGCGCCACAGCACCGCGTAGCGGTTGCTGGCGTTGAGCGTGGCAAAAAAGGCCTTGGCCGGCGGCTGTGCGTCCAGCGCCGCCTGCAGGTCGTCGGGCACCACCGCCGTTCGCGCGCCGTCGTAGGCCCTGGCCCAGCGGCCGTCGGCCTTGGCCGCCTCCACCTGCGCCAGGCCCGGCGCCTGCATGCGCCCTGATTCGATGAGGGCCGCGACCTTCTCCACATTGACCTTCGACCAGACGCTGCGCGCTCGCCGTGGCGTGAAGCGCTGCAGAAAGTGCTGGTCGTCCAGCCCCTTCTTCTGGCCGTCGATCCAGCCCCAGCACAGCGCGATCTCCACCGCTTCGGCGTAGGAGACGCTGGGTTCGTCCGCACCCCGTTTGGCGATCTGCAGCCAGAGGCCGTCGGAACGGGCGTGGTGCTTCGTCAGCCAGGTCTCGAAGGCCCTGGCGTTCTTGAACAGGGTCGGAGCCGGTGGCGGCGGGGGAGCGGATTTCAGGGTGCTCATGGCTGGGAGTTTGCCGCAGGAGCTTGTCGATATGGCACCCTGTCGTTCGTCGTCGACTTACGGGGCGCCCTCCAGCGTGGCGCCGCTCCCTCAACCCCACCGGAGTGAAGACATGTCCTACATTGATGGTTTCGTGATCGCGGTTCCCACGGCCAGCAAACAACAGTTCATCGAGCACGCGCGGTATTTTGATTCGCTGTTCATCGAGCTGGGCGCGATCCGTGTGATCGAGTCCTGGGGCGACGACGTGCCCGATGGCAAGGTCACCGACTTCCGCCGCGCCGTCCAGGCCACCGCCGAGGAGACGGTGGCCTTTTCGTGGGTCGAATGGCCGGACAAGGCCACGCGCGACGCCGGCATGAAGAAGATGCTGGAAGACCCGCGCATGGACCCGGCCAACCCCGACAACCCGCCCATGCCCTTCGACGGCAAACGCATGATCTTCGGCGGCTTCGAAACGGTGGTCGAAGTGAAGGCTTGAGGGGCTGTCCGGTCAAGCGTCGATCTGCATCGCCCGTCGTGCCCATGTCTTTCGAAGCCTGCAGGCGAAACACCTGCGCGCCGTAGGTGACATAAGCCCAGGTGCACCAGGTCATGGCCTGCACGTGTTCCGGTGTGCCGCCGGCCGGCCACAGGCCGCTCTTCACGCCATAGGTGTGGCCCAGCCACAGCTCGATGGCCAGCGCCTCGAACATCGGCGCGCAGGCGACCGGGGTGGCGCTGGACATGGGGTGCCAGTAGAGAACGATCTTGGACATGGTGGGCTCCTGGGTGGTGTGGTGGGCGGGCCAGGACCCGTTTGAATTCCGCCGCGCGCTGATGGACCAGCAACCGCGCTACAGGCAAGTGCTGGAAGTGGCGGCCGTGGATTGCGGCATGACGGTGCACCCCGCCATCATCGAGCGCCAGATCGAAGGCGCCATCGTCTTCGGCCTGTCGGCCGCGCTCTACGGCAAGATCAACCTCAAGGACGGCCGGGTCGAGCAGGGCAACTTCCACAACTACCCGGTGCCGCGCCACAACGAAATGCCCAAGGTCGAGGTGCACATCGTCAAGAGCAGCGAAAAACCCGGCGGCATCGACGAACCCGGCACGCCACCCATCGGACCGGCCGTGGCCAACGCCATCTTCGCGGCCACCGGCAAGCGCCTGCGCAGCCTGCCGCTGGACAATGCGCAGCTCAAGAAAGCCTGAGCGCACGGGGTGCCTCACGCAGACCAGTCCGCTTCTCGCGCGAGTCCCAGCAGACCCAGCCCCGCTCCCGCCAGCGCCAGTCCGCCCAGATACATCGCGCCCGTAGCGGCGGTCAGCGCACCGGGCACCGACAGCGCGACCGTACCGGCCGCCAGGCTGGCAATGCCCATGTACAGCGGCACATGGCCGTAGGCCCACAACCGCAGGCGCCGGCCGCCCACCGTGTCGGCAATGTGGCGTTCGCCCTGGCCCTTGACGCGGTCGAAGTACAGCAGCCACAACCCGAAGCTCAGCGCCGCACCGACCAGCGCCGCCATCGCCGACGACAGGTGCAGGTGCTCGCCATGGTCCAGCGCGTGCACCACCGCGGCCATGCCCTCGCCCAGCAGGATGATGGTGAACAGGCCGAAGCGCTCGGGCAGGTGCTCGGGGTGCGGTGGTACCGATGCGGTGTGGCGAGCCACCAGCCAGGGCGAAGCCAGGTCCAGCCCCAGCGCCAGGCCCCACGCCACCCCGCGCAGCGGCTCGGCCGCGACACCGGCCAGCCACAGCATGGCCTGCACCCCGTAGAGCGTGGCGTACACGCGGATCAGTCCGGCGGCGCCGCGCCAGCGCCGCTCGCGGATGTAGGCCAGCGCCAGCAGGGCCTTGAATGCCGCGATGCCGCCCCCGAAAGCCCAGGCACGATCGCCCAGCGGGTCCGACACGCCGTAGCCGATGAGCGCCACCGCCACGATCTGCAGGAAGCCCAGCCCGCGACGACGGTTGCTGTCGTCGTCGAAGCGCGTGGCGTGGAAGGTGTGGCCCAGCCAGCACCACCACATCGCCAGGAAGGCCAGCGCGAACACCAGCGCCCCGGCCAGGTCGTAGTGATGCGCGTAGGCGCCCGAGAGCTGCGCCACCGCCACCACGAACACCAGGTCGAAGAAGAGCTCGAACCAGGTGGCCTTGCGGCCCTCGGCATGCCGGGGCAGGTCGTCACGGCTGGTCATGGGCGAGCCCTCAGCCACGGCGCAGCAGCCCGAAGGCGAAGCGCCGGCCAAACCCCTGCCGGAACGCGAGGTGGATCCAGGTCATGGCGAACGGCTCCAGGTAGCGCGCGGCCATGAGTGGCCCCATGTCCACCGCCTCGAAGCCGATCAGCGTGGCCAGCGCCATCACGCGCTGGCGCGCATCCGCGTCGTCGCCGCAGACCGGCATCATGGGCAGGCCGCCGGCGTAGGCCGCGTCGGCCATGTTCTCGGCACCGGTGCTGTTGAAGGCCTTGACCACCCGCGCGCCCCGGGCCTGCTGCGCCAGCACCTCGGCGCCCGAGGTGGTGGTGCCCAGCGTCAGCCCGGCCAGCCCCGGCGCCAGCGGGTTGGTGGCGTCCACCAGCACCTTGCCCTGCCAGTCGGCCACGCCCTGCGCGATGCCGGCCGTGGCCGCGTGCGGCACCGCGAGGATGACGAGGTCGGCCCCGGCGATCGCCTCGGCCGTGCCGGTCAGGCGCGCCCGGTCGCCCAGCGCCGCGACAGCTGCCTCGTATTTCTGTGGCTCCGGCACGCCGAAGACCACGGTTTCGCCACGCCGGGTCAGGGCCTGGCCCAGTGCCATGCCGACGTTGCCGGCGCCGATGATCGCAATGCCCATTGCGGACCTCCTTCAGCGTCCGAGCGCTTCGACCACCAGGCGCGCCGTCTCCTCGCCCGAGAAGTTCTGCTGGCCGGTGATCAGGTTGCCGTCGCGCACCGCGAAGCCGCGCCACAGCCCTGCCTGCACATAGTTGGCGCCGACCTCCTTGAGGCGGTCCTCGATGCGCCAAGGCATCACATGTTTGTCGCGCGGCAGCAGGCCGTAGCTCCAGACCGCGTTGTCGGCGAAGTCTTCTTCGCAGTTGGCGAAGCCGGTCACGGTCTTGCCCTTGGCAATCAGCTCGCCGTCCGGGCCCTTGGCGTAGGCCAGCACCGCCACGCCGTGGCACAGCGCGGCCGCAACCTTGCCCGCGCTGTGGAAGGCGGCAAATGTGGCGTGCAGGTCGGTCGCCTGTTCGAAGCTGAACATCGGCGCCTGGCCACCAGCCACCACGATGGCATCGAAGGCCGCGACGTCGATGTCGGCCACTTTCTTCGTGTTCTCGACCAGCGCCTTGAGTTCGGGCGTGTGGATGAAGCCCTGGCTGATCAGGTCGGTCTTGCTGTAGCCGCTGGCGTCGTTGGGGTCGCTCATGCCGTCGGCCTCGCACTTCCCGCCCGCCGGGCTGAACACCTCGACCGCGTAGCCGGCCTCGGTGAACACGTGGTACGGGTGGGTCAGCTCGCTCCACCAGAAGCCCACCGGCCAGCCCGTGGTGGTGGAGATGGCCGGGTTGGCGATGACGATGGCGACGCGCTTCTTGGCGTTCGGGTTCACAACGTTGGGGTCTCTGAGGCTCATGGTGGTCTCCTGGAAAGGGTGAACGGGAGGGAACGGGACGCAGTCTCCGCCGTTTCCCCAACCGGATAAATCCAGCAAAATGCGACTGTCTGTTGCATCCAAAGACAACAATGGAACTCAGCCACCTCGACGTGTTCGTCAAAGTCGTGCAGACCGGCAGCTTCACCCGCGCGGCCGAGCAACTGCACAGCCAGAAGGCCCACGTCTCGCGCGTGGTCAGCCAGCTCGAAGCCGGCCTGGGCGTGCGCCTGCTGGAGCGCACCACCCGCTCGCTCTCGCTCACCGAGGTCGGGCGCGAGTTCTTTGAGCGCGCCGTCGGCATCCTGGGCGCGGCCGAGGACGCTCGGCGCGCGGTGCAGCAGGCGCAGGGCGAACCGCGCGGCACGCTGCGCTTGACCTGCGGCGTCGAGTTCGGTCTGCTCGCGGTCAACGGCTGGGTGCGCGACTACCTGCTGCGCCACCCCGGCGTGAACGTGGACCTGGAGATGACCGGACGCGTGGTGGACATCGTGCACGAGGGCTTCGACCTGGCCGTGCGCGTGGGCCCGCTGGCCGATTCGTCGCTGGCCGCGCGCAAGCTCGGCGACCTGCACTACGGCCTGTTCGCGACGCCCGGCTACCTGCGGCGCCAATCCGCCCCCGCCCACCCACAAGACCTGGCGCAACACGCGCTGATCCGCTTCTCGGGCTCGCGCCTGCGCATGGCGTGGACCATGACCCGAGGCGACGAGACGCAGCGCATCGAGCCCGTCGCCCGCCTGAACGCCAACAACAGCTTTGCGGTGCGCGACGCTGCCCTCGACGGCCTGGGCATTGCGCAGCTGCCACTGCTCCTGGCGCAGCCAGAGGTTGAGGACGGCCGGCTGTTGCCGGTGATGGCGGACTGGGCCCTGCCCACGGCCCCGGTGCACGCGGTGTTCGCCAGCGCGCGCTACCTCACGCCCAAGGTGCGGGCTTTCATCGACCTGGGGGTCACCTCGTTTGCCGACGCAGCCCGCAAACCCTTGCTCGACAAGCCAGTCTGAACCGCCGCACAGCCCTGCGGTGGCAGCCACACCCGACAGCTCCCTGGCGCGGTGATCTCGGTCCCGACTTCGATCCCGATCGCCCCGCAATGCCAGCAGCGGCGTGGCGGGCGGCTATGCGTTCCGCGCGGGGCAGTCGCTGCCGCCGCTGCTGCTGGACGACGAAGAGGCGCTGGCCGTGGCCATTGCCCTGCAGATCGCCGCGGCCGGCACCGTGAGCGGGGTGGAAGAAAGCTCGCTGCGCGCGCTGGTGAAACTGGAACAGGTGATGCCCACCCGCCTGCGCCGCCGCACGGGTGCGCTGCGCTCGGCCATCGTGCCGGTGCAGCGCATGGGGCCGACCATCGACGCCAGCGTGCTGGCCACGCTCGCCACGGCCTGCCGCGACCAGCTGCAGGTGGGCTTCAGCTACCGCGACCTGCGCGGCCAGGCCAGCGTGCGCCAGGTGCAGCCGCACGGGCTGGTGCACACCGGCCAGCACTGGTACCTGGTGGCCTGGGACCCGGCGCGCGACGACTGGCGCACCTTCCGCATCGACCGCGTGCAGGGCACACCCCGCACCGGCACGCACTTTGCGCCGCGCCCGCCGCCCGCGGGCGACCTGCGCGCCTACGTCACCGGAGCCATGGCCGGCGTGCACCAGCAGGGCGACCAGGCGCGCGTGGTGCTGCACAAATCACGCGAGGTGATGGCGAAGACCATTCCCCCATCCGCCGCCACGCTGGAAGCGATCGACGACGCGCACTGCCTCATGCTCTGCGGCACGGACCAGCTGGACTCGCTGGTGTACTGGCTGATGGCGCTGGACGTGGAGTTCGATGTGCTCGAGCCGCCGGTGTTGAAGGAGCGGCTGCGCCGGGCGAGTGAGCGGGTGGGGCGGAGTTTGGCGCGGGGTGGGGGGTGATGATGAGGAAAAGGCGAGGGCGGTGGTTTGATGGAGGTCGGACTACAGCAGGTGAACAGCGGCTACGTGCTCGCCGAGAGGGCTGGGTTACTGCGATTCGGCTTTGATGCACCCTCGCCCGGCAAGAAGGAGCGCAACGCCAAGCCGTGCCCGGACTGCCTTGTCTATGTTGCCGATGAACACCGCCATGATGAGGTAAGCAAGGCAAACGAAACTCAAAGTCCAGACCCCGAGTTAGAACAGGATCTCTGAAAGAAAGCGTGCAGCCAGCTTCAAAAAGTGCTCACGGTCGAACCATGTTGAGCCGATGCCAAAATCCGTAACTGGACATTTGGCCCGAAACACAAATGCCTTGCTCCAGCAGACGTAAGGCCTCCTGCTCTGTTTGCAGCGGCGGGACAGTGAAATCGTGCGATCACGTGGCCGACCAACTAGTGACAAAGAGAGTCCCATTCATGCCCTACGAATTCAAGTCAAGCGCCACTAATTCGCTGATCGTTGACGATGAGGTCTATGCCAAGATGGAGCCCATCATCCGACGGGAGACAGACCGCATGGGAGTCATCACCGTGATGGAGATCCCCGGGGTTATGCTCAAGCTACGTGCCGCAGCAGCACGCGAGGAAAGGGAAGGTGGCGAAACCAAGAATTGGGACGATCCGCGCATTGAAGCGTTCATCCAGATGCTCAAGACTGCCTTATACGCTCGCGACTCCGTAATCTTGAACGCCTAAGTTCTTGGGACCCAGTCTTCGAATGTTGAAGTAACCGGTCCAGAACCCAGCTTGCACAGTCGACATCACTTGCAGCAACGCTAAAACTCTGAGCGCCTATTTCCTCGTCTTTCGAAGGATCACCTTTATCCCCGGGAAGTCTGCACCAACCAACCGCGCCAACTCCCCAGCGCGGTGATCTCCGTCCCGCCCTCCACCCCAACCGTCTCGCACACAAACCCGCTCACCCACGACCCGTCGGCCAGCTTCACCTTGCCGATGCCCAGCGGGGCGGGGATGCCGTCGACGAAGCTGCCGAAGTGTTCGGCGGGCAGTTCCCAGACTTCCATGTCGATGGCGGCGCCGCCTTCGCTGACGCGCACCATGCCGGGCCGCTGGACCGGGCCGCCGGCCAGGGCGTAGAACTTGTATTCGGGCGCGGACTGCACCGCGCCGAGCAGGCGTGCGCCGCGCTGGGTGAGCTGCCAGTTGAGTGGCAGGCCGCTGAGGTGCGCGCCGCAGACGGCGACCTTGACGGTGCCGGCGGTGTTGCTGCCTTTGGGCAGCTCGGTGGCGATGATGGCGGGGGTGTCGGCCAGCGTGGCGGGGGTGGCGCCGATTGACAGCGCCGCCTGCGCGCGGTGGAAGCGGTCGGCCAGGCGCAGCAGGGGCAGGTCCTTGAACGCGGGCGCGGCCAGGGTCACGCCCCAGGGCAGGCCTTGCGCGTCGCCGCTGGCCTGGAAGCCTGCGGGCACCGCGACGGCGGCGTAGTCCAGCAGGTTCATGAAGTTGGTGTAGTGGCCGAGGTTGCTGTTCAGGCGGATCGGGTCGGCCTGCATGTCGGCGATGCGGTAGATGGTGCCGGCGGTGGGCGTGAGCAGGCAGTCCACGTCTTGCCACACCGCGTCGCACACGCGCTTGAGCGCCTTGAGCTTGTAGCTGGCCGCGAAGGCCTCGGCGGCGGTCTTGGTTTTGCCGCCCTGGATGATGGTGCGCACGGGCGGGAACACGGCCTCGGGTTGCGCTTCGATGAAGTCCTGGATGGCGACGTAGCGCTCGGCGACCCAGGGGCCTTCGTAGAGCAGGCGCGCGGCGTTGAGGAAGGGCGTGAGGTCGACCTCGACGGCGGTGCCGCCCAAGGCATGCAAACGTTCGATGCTTTGGGCGAACAGTTCGACGGCGGCGTCGTTGCCGAAGAACTGGAGGTCCTGCGGGCGCGGCACGCCGAAGCGGAAGGGGCCGGCCGAAAAGTCCACGCCAAAGGGTTTGGCGGCGCGGCTGAAGGCGTCGGCTGCGTCGGGCACGGCGGCGACCGCGAGCACGGCCTGGGCGTCGGCGGCGGTGAGCGCGAAGATGGACACGGTGTCCACCGACCGGCAGGCCGGCACCACGCCGGTGGCGGAGAGCAGGCCGAGGCTGGGCTTGAGGCCGATGAGGTTGTTGAAGCTGGCGGGCACGCGGCCCGAGCCGGCGGTGTCTGTGCCCAGCGAGAAGCTCACCCAGCCCTTGGCCACGCTCACGGCCGAGCCGCTGCTGGAGCCGCCCGAGACGAACTCGGGGTTGAAGGCGTTGCGGCACGCGCCGTAGGGCGATCGGGTGCCATTCAGCCCGGTGGCGAACTGGTCGAGGTTGGCCTTGCCCAGCGGCACCGCGCCGGCTGCGATGAGCTGCTGCACGAGGAAGGCGCTCTGCGTGGGCGTGTAGGCGTATTCGGGGCAGCCGGCGGTGGTGGGGATGTGCGCGAGGTCGATGTTGTCCTTGATCGCGAACGGTACGCCGTAGAGCGGCAGGCTGGCCGGGTCCACGCCGTCGAGGTGCGCGACGTAGGGCTCGATCTCCGCATCGGTCAGGCGGTGGATGAAGGCGTGGTGCGCGTCGCTCGCGCAGCGGCGCATGGCTTCGGCGATGACGGCGCGCACCGGGGTGCCGGCGGCGTAGGCGGCGCGCAGGCTGGCGAGGTCGAAGGACAGGTCTTCAAGGTTCAGGGGCATGGTGTGCTCCGGGGTTTCTGTTCATTCTTCGGTGACCAGCACCAGCACGTCCTGGCCGGCGGCCACGGGCGCGCCTTCGCGGCACATGAGACGGTGCACGGTGGCGTCCTGCGGCGCGAGCACGCTGAATTCCATCTTCATGGACTCGACGACGAGCAGCACGTCACCCGCCGCGACGCGCTGGCCTTCGCTGACCAGCACCTTCCACACGCTGCCGGGCACGCTGCTGGCCAGCGGGCGGCCGCCGGGCGGCAGGTCCAGCTCGACGCTGGCGTCGGCTGCGGCCACGTCGGCATCACCCGCGTAGGCCAGTTGCCCGCTGGCGGCCCAGCGCTCGCGCTCGGCGTCGAAGGCGGCCTGCTGCTGCGCCTTGAAGGCGCCGATGCTCTGGGCGTTGTCGGCCAGGAAGCGGCGGTAGTCGCGCAGGCTGAACGTGGTCTCTTCGATGTGCAGCGCATAGCCGCCGTGCGGGAAGGCGGCGCGGATGCGCAGCAGCTCGTCCTGCGCCACCGGCACGAAGCGGATCTGGTCGAAGAAGCGCAGCAGCCAGGGCTGCTCGAACACCGAGCCCGGCTCACCGTGGCGCCAGCGGTTCCACATCTGCAGCGTGCGGCCGACGAACTGGTAGCCGCCGGGGCCCTCCATGCCGTAGACGCAGAGGTAGGCGCCGCCGATGCCGACGGCGTTCTCGGGCGTCCAGGTGCGCGCGGGGTTGTACTTGGTGGTCACCAGGCGGTGGCGCGGGTCCACCGGCGTGGCCACCGGCGCGCCCAGGTACACGTCGCCCAGACCGAGCACCAGGTAGCTGGCGTCGAACACCACCTTGAACACGTCGTCGATGCTGTCCAGCCCGTTGATGCGACGGATGAACTCGATGTTGCTAGGGCACCAGGGCGCGTCGGGCCGCACCGACTGCATGTACTTCTCGATGGCGAGCCGGGTCTGCGGGTCGTCCCAGCTCAGCGGCAGGTGCACCACGCGGCTGGGCACCACCATGTCGTCCACCGCGGGCAGCGCGGCTTCGGCCTCGACCAACACCTTGAGCAGCGCGGCGCGCGAGACCTTCGACGGGTCGAAGTGCAGTTGCAGCGAACGGATGCCGGGCGTCATGTCCACGATGCCGGGCAGCGTGCCCTCAGCCATGCGCGCTTGCAGCGCCTGCATGAGCACGTGCACGCGCAGGCGCAGTTCGATGTCCAGCACCAGCGGGCCGAACTCGACCAGCAGGTAACGGTCGCCGGCCTGGCGCACCACCATGGCGGGCACGGCCTCGTCTTCGCGGGCCGGGTCTTCGTGCACCACCGGCGTGGGGTGGGCGGTGGCGTCGTCGGTGGGTGCTGCGGGCAGGGCCTGCGTGAGCGTGGTCAGTGCGGCTTCCACCGTGGCGCTGCGGGTCAGCGCCTGATCGAGCGAGAGGCGGTGGAAGCGCACCGTGTCGCCGGGGCGGAGCTGGCCGAGCTTCCAGAGTTCGGCGTCCACCACCACGGCCGGGCAGACGAAGCCGCCGAGGCTGGGGCCGTCGGGGCCGAGGATGACCGGCATGTCGCCGGTGAAGTCGATGGCGCCGATGGCGTAGGCGTTGTCGTGGATGTTGGACGGGTGCAGGCCCGCCTCGCCACCGTCGCTGCGCGCCCACTGCGGCTTGGGGCCGATGAGGCGCACGCCGGTGCGGCTGGAGTTGTAGTGCACCTCCCAGTCGGTGGCGAAGAAGGTGGCCACGTCGTCGGGCGTGAAGAAGTCCGGCGCGCCGTGCGGGCCGTAGAGCACGCCCACGTCCCAGTGGTGGTTGAAGGCGGGCACGGTGTCGCTGGAAGCGGCTACATCGGCCATGCCGGCGCCGGGCGCGGCCAGGTGCAGCACGTCGCCGGTGCGCAGGTGGCGGCCGGCGTGGCCGCCGAACTGGCCGAGCGTGAAGGTGCTGCGGCTGCCCAGATACAGCGGCACGTCGAAGCCGCCGCCGACAGCGAGGCACAGGCGCGCGCCGGCCTCGGCCCGGCCGATGGCGAGCACGCTGCCGGCGGCCACGCGGTGGCTCTGCCACATCGGCAGCGGCGCGCCGTCGAGCATGACGGGTGCGGGTGCGCCGGTGACGGCGATCACCGCATCCGCGTTGAAGCGCAGCACGGGGCCCGAAAGCGTGATCTCCAGCGCGGCCGCGTCCGCGTCGTTGCCCACCAGCCGGTTGGCCATGCGGTGCGCGTAGGCGTCCATGGGGCCGCTGGGCGGCACGCCCACGTCCCAGTGGCCCAGGCGGCCGGGCCAGTCCTGCACGCTGGTCTGCACGCCGGGCTCGACCACTTCGACGGTGGCGGGGCGGAAGTGGAAGCTGTTCAGGAACCGCGTGACCTGACGGCCTTCGCGGAACACCGGGTCGCGCACCACCTGGCGCAGGTAGCCCAGGTTGGTTTCGATGCCGGCCAGGCGCGTGGCGGCCAGCGCGGCGTCGAGCTTGACCAGCGCCTGCTCGCGGTCGGGCGCGGTAACGATGAGCTTGGCCAGCATGGGGTCGTACCAGGCGGGCACCTCGGTGCCGCGTTCGACCCAGCCGTCCACGCGCGCATCGCTTGGGAAAATCACTTCGGTCAGCAGACCCGCGCTGGGCTGGAAGTTCTTCGCCGGGTCTTCGGCGTACAGCCGCACCTGGATCGACGCGCCCTGCGGCGTGGGCGCCAGCGTGGCCAGCGGCGGCAGATCGCCTGCCGCGAGCCGCACCATCCACGCGACCAGATCGACACCCGTGACCTGCTCGGTCACGCCGTGTTCCACCTGCAGGCGCGTGTTGACTTCGAGGAAATAGAACTGGCTGGTGGCCGCGTCGTAGACGAACTCCACCGTGCCGGCCGAGCGGTAGTTCACCGCCTGCGCCAGCCGCACCGCGGTGGCGTGCAACTCACTGCGCTGCGCGTCGCTCAAGCCCGGCGCGGGCGTCTCTTCGATCACCTTCTGGTTGCGCCGCTGCACCGAGCAGTCGCGCTCGCCCAGCGCGAGCACCGTGCCCGCACCGTCGCCGAACACCTGCACCTCGATGTGGCGCGCCTGCTCGACGTATTTCTCCAGAAAGAGGCCGGCGTCCTTGAAGTTGGCGCTGGCCAGGCGCTGCACCGAGGCAAAGGCATCGCTGAGTTCGTCCTCGCTCCACACCAGGCGCATGCCGATGCCGCCGCCGCCCGCCGTGCTCTTGAGCATGACCGGGTAGCCGATGCGCAGGGCCTCGGCGCGCGCCTGCACCGCGTCGGCCAGCAGACCGGTGCCGGGCAGCAGCGGCACGCCGCGTTGCTCGGCCAGATCGCGCGCCGTGTGCTTCAAACCGAAGGCGCGCATCTGGTCGGGCGTGGGGCCGATGAAGGCGATGCCCGCGTCTTCGCAGGCCTGGGCGAAGCCCGGGTTTTCCGACAGGAATCCGTAGCCGGGGTGAATGGCTTCGGCGCCGCAGTCCTTGGCGATCTGCAGGATGCGTTCGGCCTTCAGGTAACTCTCGGCCGCAGGCGCCGGGCCGAGCAGGTAGGCCTCGTCAGCCTCGCGCACGTGGCGGGCCTGTGCGTCGGCTTCGGAATACACGGCCACGCTCTGCACGCCCAGGGCTTTGAGGGTGCGGATGATGCGGCAGGCGATGGCGCCGCGGTTGGCGATCAGGACCTTGCGGAACATGGGCTCTCCGGTGGCAGGCCGTCCTGCCGAAGGGTGTCGCGCAGCAGGCCGTCCTGCTGGCCGGTTTCACAAGGGTTCGGTCAGGCGGGGTCCCAGACGATCAACTGGATCGGTGTGGGGTTGTAGGCGTTGCAGGGGTTGTTGAGCTGCGGGCAGTTGCTGATGAGCACCCACAGGTTCATCTCGGCGCGCATCTCGACGTACTTGCCCGGGCCGGACACGCCGTCGTCGAACTTCAGCCCGCCCTCGCCGGTGACCGGCACGTTCATGAAGAAGTTGATGTTGGGCACCAGGTCGCGCTTGGTCAGGCCGATGTCGGCGTGCTGCAGCGCGATGAGGTAGTTATCGCGGCACGAATGCATGAACTTCTTCTGCAGCGCGTAGCGCACGGTGTTGCTCTCGGCCGCGCAGGCGCCGCCCAGCGTGTCGTGCCGGCCGCAGGTGTCGGCCACGATGGTGAGCATGGGCCGCGCCTCGTTGCTGCGGATGACCGAGCCGGTGGTGAGGTAGATGCCGCCCTGGTGCAGCATGGTGTCGGTGGCGCTGTAGTGCTCGGCCAGGTCGTCGCGGTTGTAGAAGATCACGTCGGCGGCCTGGTTGCCTTCGAGGTCGACGATGCGCAGGGTCTGGCCTTTGTTGACCGCGAACAGGATGGGCTCGCCCGCGGGATGGCGCTGGTTCATCACGGCATTCGCCGGGTCGAGGGCGCTTTCCTGGATGCGGATGTCGGTGGCGGTGATGGCGTTCATCATTTGATCTCCCTCGTTCACAGGTACAGGACGTCCGAGTTGTGCAGCGCGCGCGCGTTCTCGGGCCGGAACGCGCGGCAGGCGTCGTTGGACGGCGCGGGGCCGCAGCGCCAGGCCAGCAGCCCGACCTTCTTCGGCGCCCATTCGGTGGACGGGTCCAGCGGGTGCGGCGCGCAGGAGACCGCGACGATCACGTCCATGTCGAAGCGCAGCTCGACGAAGTCGCCCGCGCGGCTGTGGTCCTTCGCAAAGTGGAAGCGGCCCTGCTCGTCGACGCTCACCTTTGAAAACAGATTGACCGGCGCGACGAGGTCGCGCTTGGTCAGGCCGTACTTGCCGATCTCGATCAGCAGCCCGTCCTTGCCCGAACGGTGCATGGCGTTGCGCGCTTTTTCGTAGGGCAGCGCGCCGTACTTGGCGTTCATCAGCTCGTTGTCGAGCAGCGCGCCCAGCGGGTCGTGCCAGCCCAGGCTGTCGGCCGTGACGCTGGCCATGCTGCGGCCCATGTCGCTCATCAGCACATGGCCCTTGCCGTAGTGCGCGGTGTGCTGCGCCTTGAGGCTGTCGGGCATGTTGTAGCGCTCCAGCTTCTCGTGCGCGGCGTACATGACGAGGCTCACGTTGGCGCCGGCGTCGAGCGCCACGAAGCGGATCGCGCTGCCACGCGGCATGCGCCAGCTCCAGTGGCTGCCGCCGGGCATGACCTCGCTCCACATCGCGTGGCCGGTGTGCACGCCCGCCAGCGCGGCTTGTGGAAAGCGCTGCCAGAGCGCGGGCGCGTCGACCGGCATCGCCGCCGGCGGGTTGGACGGGATCACGCTCAGCGGGTCATTGAGCGTCTCGGGAACGGGGTAGGAGGTGGTGGGGCTCATGGGGTGTCTCCGCAGGTCGTCACACGGTTTCCGCCGTCAGGCCGGAGAGGCGCTGCAGCTGTTCGAGGTCGGTCTTCATGCCCGAGGTCTCGCGGATGCGTTCGAGGATCTCGCGCTTGAGCGCGAGGAACTCGGGCGCGTGCTTGAGGTCCTGGTCGCGCTGGTCGCCGAAGGGCACGTCGTAGACCGTGTCGATGCGGCCCGGGCGCGGCGCCATCAGCACCACGCGGCCACCGAGGTAGATCGCTTCCTCCACGTCGTGGGTGACGAAGACGATGGTCGCGCGCTCCAGCCGGTGCACATGGCGGATCAGGTCGTGCATCACCTCGCGGGTCTGCGCGTCCAGCGCGCCGAAGGGCTCGTCCATCAGCAGGATGCCGGGCCGGCCCATCAGCGCGCGCGCGATCGCCACGCGCTGCTGCATGCCGCCCGAGAGCTGGTTGGGCCAGGCGTTGGCCGAGGCCTGCAGGCCCATCAGGCGCAGCAGCGCGTCGGCGCGGCCCGAGGCGGCCTCGACCTGGGCCGAGCTCAGGTCCTTGCGGTGCGCGGCGAGCTGGCGGCAGAACCGGATGTTCTCGATCACCGACATCCAGGGGTAGAGGCTGTAGTGCTGGAACACCATCGCGCGGTCGATGTCGGGGCCGGTGACCGGCTGGCCGTCGACCAGCAGTTCACCGCTGCTGTGCGTCTCCAGCCCGCCGATGGTGCGCAACAGCGTGCTCTTGCCGCAGCCCGAGGCGCCGACGAAGGTGACGAACTCGTTGTGCGCGATGTCGAGGTTGATGTGCTCCAGCGCGTTGATGCTCGCGCCGTCGAAGCGCTTGTGCAGGTTGCGGATCTGGATCTTGGGGACCAGGGGGTTGAAGGCGGGAAAGCGCATGGCGGTCAGCCTTTCAGGTAGAGCCAGGGAAAGGCGCGGCGGTGCAGCCAGCGGAAGGCCTGGTCGGTGGCGAGACCGATGAGGCCGATGACGATGATCCCGGCGAAGATGGTGTCGGTCTGCAGGAAGCGCTGCGCGCGCAGGATGGCGTAGCCCAGGCCCGAGTTCGCGGCCACCAACTCGGCCACCACCAGATAGGTCCAGGCCCAGCCCATGGTGATGCGCAGCGTGTCCAGCAACGCGGGCTTGGCGCTGGGCAGGATGACTTTTTCGATCAGCTCGGCGCGGTTCGCGCCCATGGTCTGCGCCGCCTCGACCTGCGCGGCGGGCACGCGGCGCACGTCCTCCGCCACCATCAGCACCATCTGGAAGAAGGTGCCGATGAAGATGATCGCGATCTTGGAACCCTCGTCGATGCCGACCCACAGCATCACCAGCGGGATGAAGGCCACCGCCGGCATGTAGCGGATGAAGTCGGTCAGCGGCTCCAGCAGCGCCTGCACCGAGCGGAACGAACCGATGAACAGGCCCAGCGGCAACGCGAACACCGCCGACAGCACAAAGCCAGCGACCACGCGGTAGGTGCTGATCGCCATGTCGTGCACCAGACCGTTCTCGGTCAGCCAGACCCAGCTCTTGCCCAGCACCGCCAGCGGCGACGGCATGAAGGTCGGGTCCAGCCCAGCCCAGGCGGCCAGCGCGGCCCAGGCCAGCAGCGGCAGCACAAGGCCGGTCAGCGCGAGCACCCAGTAGGCGCGGCGGTTGATCGGCGCGCGCACCGTCCAGAGCGAAGACAGCGGACGGCGCGGCGACGGCGCGGTCAGCGCAGACGCGGCGGCCGGCGGGACCACCAGCGGCAGCGAAGGGGGCGATGTGGACATGCGCGGGCTCCTGTTCGGGGGGACGACGGCCAGAGAGGCTCGCGCACACGCCGCGGCGCGTACCAGCTTCTCCCGGGCTTTTGTCCCTCCGTGGAGCCACACGATCGTGGCCGACTGCTCTCGGACCAGGCGGCGCTGCGGACTACATATATGTGTGTCGGTCTGCAGCGCCCGGAACCCTAGCGGTCATTCAAGGTGGCAAGTCACGGTTTTGGTGCACTCGCCTCTCTGTGGGTAGGGCTTAGCAGGTTTGGTGCCAGGACTGGGTCGACGTGATGCCCAGAATCTCTGGCCCAGTCAGCAGATACACATCCACCAGGGCGCTGAAAGGAAATCTCCCGTGGCGCACTCGTGCTCGGATCAATGATCCGACTTCGTGCGTGGTCTGATGCGTGTAAAGCGACTTCGCTATTTGTCCCGAATCACCCGCCATTCGCCGCGTATCGCGGTGAGACGCAACAATGCTCGGTCAACCGCGATCACGTTCTCGGCAGCGGATTCATTGATGGGGTTCATCCCGGGTTGCGCTGGACTGAACCAAAAGCTGCCAGCGCGAACGGCCGGGGATGAGCGGTACCAATAGGAATGGGCGCGAAACGCCTCCGACTGAATGCACCCGTCGTGGTAGACCGACGGACAGTTCAAGGGTCTCTTGGCTTCCCTTGGAACCACCAGAACGACCGCCGGGGAGATCGTCAGCAGATGCATGTCGTAGGGTAATTCAGAGTCATCGTGTCCTTCGACGGGTTTGACCCATCGGGACAGTGGCGGGAGCGCTGAAGCGATCCGGTCCAGTTCGGAGCGAATGCGATGACCATCCACACGCCGCCCGTTCAAATCCTCGAACAGCAAATCACAGTAGTTCCAATACGGCATGACCTGGCCACAGCTTCCGGTGACCGGCCGTCGCGTCTCGCCGAATGCAATCGGTCCGGGAACGGGAAGACCTTTGCTGTCAGTCTGGGGCGCTGGATAGGCGCATCCAGCGAGCACAAGGACACACACCGTACCAATCGCAGACAGATCACATCGCATCATCACGAATCCTCCCTTACAAGTCACTCACCACAAACACCAAGTCGAACAGTTAAACACGTTCAACAAACGCCACAACAGGACCACTGAACGCCTGCCACATCGCATACGCTCAGCCGATTCAACCCCAACTGACAAGCCCGTCCCCATGACCCCCTGGCAACTCCAGCAAATGATCAAAGCCTCCGGCTGGCCCCTGGCCGCGGAGCATCTCGCGCCCGGCGCCGACTTCAACGCGCGGCTGGAGGGCGGGCTGGTGCCGCTGCACTGGGCCTGCGCGGGCGGCAAGCCGGGTGTGGTCAAGCACATGCTCGAACACGGCGCCAACGTGCTGGACGCAGCGGCCGACGGGCAGACGCCGCTGACCATGGCGGTGGACTCGGGCAGCTTTCAGGTGCTGATGCTGGTGATCGACCGGCTCAAGGCGCTGGGCGCGCCGCCGCCGGACGAGGCGCTGCGCCGCCAGATGGCCGAGACCTTCGGCCAGAGCCACACCGACGCGAAAAACCGCTTGCTTCAGACGCTGCGCGACTGGGACCGTCTCGCGAAA
This sequence comes from Hydrogenophaga sp., assembly GCA_016790705.1. Taxonomy (GTDB): domain Bacteria; phylum Pseudomonadota; class Gammaproteobacteria; order Burkholderiales; family Burkholderiaceae_C; genus Hydrogenophaga. The sequence goes on along the minus strand of JAEUOT010000019.1, from coordinate 62,092 downwards.
AAGCAGCGCCCGCCGGCGCCCTGATTCAGGCCGACGCGTCGCCCGCGCCCCAGCGCCGCTGCACCGCCGACTCTTCCTCCACCGCCCGCTCGAAGCGCTCCAGCCCGATCTGGTTGAGCACGCGCTTGAAGGTGCTCGCGACCTCGGGTTTCATGTCGGCGACGCGGCGCGCGGCCGCGAGCGACACCGCGTCGAGTTCGTCGGGCGGCACGCAGCGGTAGACCAGGCCCCAGGCCAGCGCCTGCGCGGCGTCGAAGGGCTCGCCGAGCAGGGTCAGCGCCTTGGCGCGCATCGGGCCGATGGCCGCGGGCAGGGTGGCGACCAGGCCGCCGGTGACGAACACACCAAGCGACGCCTCGGGCAGCTTGAAGCGCGCGTCGATGGCGGCGAACACGATGTCGGCGTCCATCGTCCATTCGAAGCCCGCGCCCACGGTCCAGCCGTGCACGGCGGCGATGACCGGGCAGCGGTGGGCGACGATGGCGCGTGAGACCGCCTGCACCAGTTCGAGGTCGCGCTCGGTCGGCGCGGCGCTGACGTCGCGGCCGGCGCAGAAGGCGCGGCCTTCCCCGCGCAGGCGGATCGCGCGCACGGCAGGGTCGGCCTCGGCCGCTTGGAGCGCGTCGAGCAGGGCTTCGGCCATCGGGTTATCGATGGCGTTGAGTTTGTCGGGGCGGTTCAGCGTGAGCGTGAGCACGCCGGCCTCGCGCTCGCTGCGCAGTTGGGGTGATGGATTCACAGGGGGTTCGGGTCGGCGTCGGAGGGTTTGGCCAGCGCCGGATAGGCCTGCGCCAGCGGCGTGGCGGTCCCGGCGGCGGCCGGGTCGTAGCCGGGCAGGTCCGCCAGCGTGGAGCGGAAGTCCTTGTCGCGCAGCACGGCCAGCACGGTCTGCAGCGCCGGGGTCTGCATCACATCGTCGCGGCACAACAGGAAGTAGCGCTCGGTCGCGATCGGGACGAAGTCGAGCTTGAAATGCCGCGCCGGGGGCTCCAGTCCGAAGCCGACGTCGGCCATGCCGCTGGCGACATAGGCGGCCACGGCGGCGTGGGTGTATTCGCCGTGCTCGTAGCCGGCGATGCGCATCGGTTCGATGCCGCCGGCCCTGAGCAGGCCTTCGAGCAGGAGGCGCGTGCCCGAGCCCGACTGGCGGTTGATGAAGCGCACGCTCGGTCGTGTCAGGTCGGCCAGCGAGAACAGCTCCCTGGGGTTGCCCGGGCGCACCATCAGTCCCTGTCGCCGCGTGGCGATGTCCACCAGCGTCAGTCCCATGCCCTGCAGCCAGGGCCGGTAGTGCTGCAGCGCCATCGACTCCATCGGGCCGATGGGGATGTGCATGCCGGCGACGTCGCATTCGCCCTCGCGCAGCGCCGCCGCCGCCGCCGAGCAGCTCGCGTAGGTCAGCGCCAGCTTCAGCCCGTCGCCGGCCAGTCGCTCGATCAGGCGTTCGATGGCGAAGCCGTGGCTGGCGTGCAGACGCAGGGCCGGCGGCGCTTCGCTGAGCACGCCACGCAGTTCCTCGGCCAGTTCGGACGACAGGGTTTCGAGCACCGGGCGCAGACGCGCGTTGATGCGCTTGTCGGCCCAGACAATGCGCGCGCCGAGTTCGGTCAGCGTCGAGCCGCGGCCGCGCTCCATCATCAGCAGCGGCGCCTTGAATTGCCCTTCCCCCTCGCGCACCAGGTCCCAGGCGCGCCGGTAGGAAAGACCCAGCGCGCGCGCCGCCAGCAGCAGGCTGCCCGACTCGGACACCTGCACCAGCAGCTCGATGAGCCGGGCCGGCAGCGGGGGGCCCTCGGGTTCCTGGATCGTCCAGACCGGGCGGATGGAAACCTGCTTCATCGTGGGCTCAGAGGGAAAAACCTGTGGATGCTGTCATCTCGACGCGGTGCGGGTCACCGGGTATTCACTTAGGAAGCCCGCTGCCAATGCACTGGTTGCTCCGCTTCATATTGAGAAAGATCGCAGGCCCTGCAAAGATGCGCCCGCCGATCACCATCGGCTGCATTCCCTGCGAATGACGAACCTACAAAGGAGACACGATGTCATCAGTGATCAGTCCGGGGGCCTTGGGCCACCCGCAACCTGAAGGCGGCCTGCTCGCCAAGGAACGCATTGTCGCTGCGCCGGGCTTCAGCCGATGGCTGGTGCCGCCCGCGGCCCTGGCGATCCACCTGTGCATCGGCATGGCCTACGGCTTCTCCGTGTTCTGGCTGCCGCTGTCCAAGGCGCTGGGCATCAAGGAGTCCATCAAGTGCGGTCCCGACGTCGGCTTCGTCGCACAGCTGTTCACCACCAGCTGCGACTGGCCCATCTCAACGCTGGGCTGGATGTACACCCTGTTCTTCGTCTTCCTCGGCCTGTCGGCCGCCATCTGGGGCGGCTGGCTCGAACACGTCGGCCCGCGCAAGGTCGGCGTGCTGGCCGCGTTCTGCTGGGGCGGTGGCATGCTGTTCTCCGCCCTGGGCGTGTACCTGCACCAGTTCTGGATGATGATCCTGGGCTCCGGGATCATCGGTGGCATCGGTCTCGGGCTGGGCTACATCTCGCCGGTCTCGACGCTGATCAAGTGGTTCCCGGACAAGCGCGGCATGGCCACCGGCATGGCCATCATGGGCTTCGGCGGGGGCGCGATGATCGGTTCGCCGCTGGCGGCCGAACTGATGAAGACCTTCGCCACGCCCACCAGCGTCGGCGTGTGGGAGACCTTCGTGGTCATGGGCTGCCTCTATTTCGTGGTGATGCTGATCGGCGCCTTCGGCTACCGCATCCCCGGCCACGGCTGGAAGCCTGCGGGCTGGACGCCGCCGGTCCAGGGCCAGAGCAAGGCCATGATCACCCACGGCCATGTGCACGTGAAGAAGGTCTGGGGCATCCCGCAGTTCTGGCTGGTCTGGATGGTGCTGTGCATGAACGTCTCGGCCGGCATCGGCGTGATCGGCATGGCCAGCCCGATGCTGCAGGAGGTGTTCGGCGGCGGACTGATCGGCGTGCCCGCCAAATTCGGTGAACTCGACAAGGCGCAACTGACCGCGATCGCCGGCGTGGCGGCGGGCTTCACCGCGCTGCTGAGCCTGTTCAACATCGGCGGCCGCTTCTTCTGGGCCAGCCTGTCGGACACGTTCGGCCGCAAGATGACCTATTCGATCTTCTTCATCCTCGGCGGCCTGCTGTACTTCAGCATCCCGGCCAGCGCAGGCGCCGGCAGCCAGCTCATGTTCGTCGCCGCCTTCTGCGTCATCCTGAGCATGTACGGCGGCGGCTTTGCCACCGTGCCGGCCTACCTGGCCGACCTCTTTGGCACACAGATGGTGGGGGCTATCCACGGCCGCCTGTTGACCGCCTGGGCCACGGCGGGCATTCTGGGTCCGGTGGTGGTGAACTACATGCGCGACTATCAACTCGGTCTGGGCATCCCCCGCGAACAGGTCTACAACCAGACCATGTACATCCTGGTCGGCATGCTGGTGGTCGGCCTGATCTGCAACCTGCTGATCCGCCCGGTCGCCGACCACCATTTCATGACCGAGGCCGAGCTGGCCGAGGAAAAGCGGCTTGCCCGGGAGCGTGCCGCGGCCGAGGACGTCGGCGAGAGCCACGAGGCCTTCCACGCGACCTCCCCGGCGCTGGTCTGGCTGGCCTGGATCGCAGTCGGCATTCCGCTGGCCTGGGGCGTCTACCGCACGCTGCTGAGCGCCGCCAAGTTCTTCCACTGACCGACCCCAACGCCCCCCACGAGGCCCGCATCGCATGAAGCTCATTCCCAGTTCCGTCCAAGACCTGGCCACGGTGTCCGCGCTGATCGCCGAACACCGCGACTGGCCCGGCGCCCTGTTGCCGCTGCTGCACGCAGTGCAGGAGGCGCTGGGGCATGTGCCCGACGATGCGGTGCCCGCGATCGCGCGCGCGCTCAACCTCTCGCGCGCCGAGGTGCACGGCGTCATCACCTACTACCACTTCTTCCGCCGCGAGGCGCCGGGGCGGCAGGTGGTGCAGGTCTGCCGCGCCGAGGCCTGCCAGGCCTGCGGCGGCGAGGCCCTGCTGGCGCTGGCCGAGCGGGTGCTGGGCTGCGAGCGCCACAGCACCCGCGCCGACGGCGCGGTGACGCTGGAGCCGGTGTACTGCCTGGGCCTGTGTGCGTCGTCGCCGGCGATCCAGATCGGCGAGAGGCTGCACGCGCGGGTGACGCCCGAACGGCTGCAGCGTCTGCTCGGTGAGGCGGGTGTGGCGGAGGTGGCGCAATGAGCGGCGTGACGGTCTATGTGCCCCGCGACTCGGCCGCGCTGGCGGTCGGGGCGGACGAGGTGGCGGCGGCGCTGCAATCGCAGGCGGCTTCCCGTGGCCTGTCGCTGCAGATCGTGCGCAACGGTTCGCGCGGTCTGTTCTGGCTGGAGCCGCTGGTCGAGGTCGCGACGCCGGCCGGCCGCATCGCCTACGGGCCGGTGGCGCCGGAGGACGTGCCGTCGCTGCTGGACGCCGGCTGCCTGCAGGGCGGCCCGCATCCGCTCTGCCTGGGCCCCACCGACCAGATCCCCTACCTCGCGCAGCAGGAGCGCCTGACCTTTGCCCGTATGGGGCTGACCGATCCGCTCTCGCTGGCCGACTACGAGGCCCACGAGGGCTGGGCCGGCCTGCGCCGTGCGCTGGCGATGGACGGTCCGGCCATCGTGCAGACCGTGCTCGACTCGGGGCTGCGCGGCCGGGGCGGCGCGGCCTTTCCGGCAGGCATCAAGTGGAAGACCGTGGCCGGCACGCGCGCGGCGCAGAAGTACGTGGTCTGCAACGCCGACGAGGGCGACTCCGGGACCTTCTCCGACCGCATGACGATGGAGGGCGACCCCTACATGCTGATCGAGGGCATGGTGATCGCGGGGCTGGCCGTCGGCGCCACCATGGGCTACGTCTACATCCGCTCCGAGTACCCGCACGCGGTCGCGACCATGCGCGAGGCCATCGCCCGCGCCACCGCCGCCGGCTTCCTCGGCGACAGCGTCTGCGGCAGCGGCCGCACCTTCCGGCTGGAGGTGCGCAAGGCCGCGGGCGCCTACGTCTGCGGCGAGGAGACGGCGATGCTGGAGAGCATCGAGGGCAAGCGCGGTATCGTGCGCGCCAAGCCGCCGCTGCCGGCCATCGAAGGCCTGTTCGGCCAGCCGACGGTGATCAACAACGTGATCAGCCTGGCCAGCGTGCCGCTGATCCTGGCGCGCGGCGCGGACTTCTACAAAAACTACGGCGTGGGCCGCTCGCGCGGCACCCTGCCCTTCCAGCTCGCGGGCAACGTCAAGCGCGGCGGTCTGGTCGAGAAGGCCTTCGGCCTGAGCCTGCGCGAGCTGGTGCAGGACTTCGGTGGCGGCACCCGCAGCGGCCGCCCGGTCAAGGCGATCCAGGTCGGCGGCCCGCTGGGCAGCTATGTGCCCGAATCGAAGTGGGACACGCCGCTGGACTACGAGGCCTACGCCGCCTTCGGCGCGGTGCTCGGCCACGGCGGCATCGTGGTGCACGACGACACGGCCGACATGGCGCAGCTCGCGCGCTACGCGATGGAGTTCTGCGCGCTGGAGAGCTGCGGCAAGTGCACGCCCTGCCGCATCGGCAGCACGCGCGGCGTCGAGGTGATCGACCGCATCGTGCGCAACGAGCGGCGCGAGGAGCAGGTGGTCCTGCTGCGCGACCTGTGCGACACCATGCTGCACGGCAGCCTGTGCGCGATGGGCGGCATGACGCCCTACCCGGTGCTCTCGGCGCTGGACCACTACCCCGACGATTTCGGCCTCACGGCCACCCCGATCGCGCAAGGAGCCTGAACATGCGCCACCACCACCCCACCGAAACCGATTACGGCACGCCGGCGCGCGTGTCGGAGCGCGAGGTCTCGCTGACCATCGACGGCGTGGCCGTCTCCGTGCCCGAGGGCACCTCGCTGATGCGGGCGGCCGCCGAGGCCGGCGTCGGCGTGCCCAAGCTCTGCGCCACCGACAGTCTCGAACCGTTCGGCTCCTGCCGGCTGTGCCTGGTCGAGGTCGAGGGCCGCAAGGGCTTTCCCGCAAGCTGCACCACGCCCGCCGAGGCCGGCATGGTGGTGCGCACCCAGACGCCGAAGCTGCAGCAGTTGCGCAAGGGCGTGATGGAGCTCTACATCAGCGACCACCCGCTGGACTGCCTGACCTGCAGCGCCAACGGCGACTGCGAGCTGCAGGACATGGCCGGCGTCACCGGGCTGCGCAACGTGCGCTACGGGGTCGGCGCGGCGGCCGGCGCCCACCACTGCGACGCGAAGAAGGACGAGTCCAACCCCTACTTCAGCTACGACCCGAGCAAGTGCATCGTCTGCAACCGCTGCGTGCGCGCCTGCGAGGAGACCCAGGGCACTTTCGCGCTGACGATCTCCGGCCGCGGCTTCGACAGCCGCGTCTCGCCCGGCCAGGACCAGCCCTTCATGGACAGCGAGTGCGTCTCCTGCGGCGCCTGCGTGCAGGCCTGCCCGACCGCGACGCTGCAGGAAAAGAGCGTGATCGAGCTGGGCCAGGCCGAGCACAGCGTGGTCACCACCTGCGCCTACTGCGGTGTCGGCTGCGGCTTCAAGGCGGAGATGAAGGGCAACACGGTAGTGCGCATGGTCCCGTGGAAGGACGGCAAGGCCAACGAGGGCCACTCCTGCGTCAAGGGCCGCTTCGCCTGGGGCTACGCGACGCACAAGGACCGCATCACCAAGCCGATGATCCGCGCCAGCATCACCGACCCCTGGCGCGAGGTCGGCTGGGACGAGGCGATCGCCTACGCCGCGTCCGAGTTCAAGCGCATCCAGGCCCGCCACGGCAAGGACGCGGTCGGCGGCATCACCTCCAGCCGCTGCACCAACGAGGAGACCTACCTGGTGCAGAAGCTGGTGCGCGCGGCCTTCGGCACCAACAACGTCGACACCTGCGCCCGCGTCTGCCACTCGCCCACCGGCTACGGCCTGGGCCAGACCTACGGCACCTCGGCGGGCACGCAGACCTTCAAGTCGGTCGAGCAGGCGGACGTGATCCTGGTGATCGGCGCCAACCCGACCGACGCGCACCCGGTGTTTGCCTCGCGCATGAAGAAGCGCCTGCGCGAGGGCGCGAAGCTGATCGTGATCGACCCGCGCCGCATCGAGCTGGTCGATTCGCCGCACATCCGCGCCGAGCACCACCTCGCGCTCAAGCCCGGCACCAACGTCGCGGTGATCACCGCGATGGCGCATGTGATCGTGACCGAGGGTCTGGTCGACGAGGGCTTCGTCACCGAGCGCTGCGACCCCAGCAGCTTCGCCGACTGGCGCGCCTTCGTCGCCAAACCGGAGAACTCGCCCGAGGCCTTCGAGGCGGTGACCGGCGTGCCGGCCGGGGAGCTGCGCGCCGCCGCGCGTCTGTACGCCACGGGCGGCAACTCGGCGATCTACTACGGCCTGGGCGTGACCGAACACGCGCAGGGCTCGACCATGGTGATCGGCATCGCCAACCTCGCGATGGCCTGCGGCATGGTCGGGCGCGAGGGCGTGGGCGTGAACCCGCTGCGCGGCCAGAACAATGTGCAGGGCAGTTGCGACATGGGCAGCTTCCCGCACGAGCTGCCCGGCTACCGCCACATCAGCGACACCACGGTGCGTTCGCAGTTCGAGGCCGCCTGGGGCGTCACGCTGGACCCCGAGCCCGGGCTGCGCATCCCCAACATGTTCGACGCCGCGCTCTCGGGCAGCTTCAAGGGCCTGTACTGCCAGGGCGAGGACATCGTGCAGAGCGACCCCAACACGCAGCACGTCGCGGCGGCGCTGTCGGCGATGGAGTGCATCGTGGTGCAGGACATCTTCCTCAACGAGACCGCCAAGTACGCGCACGTGCTGCTGCCGGGCAGCTCCTTCCTGGAGAAGGACGGCACCTTCACCAACGCCGAGCGCCGCATCAGCCGGGTGCGCCAGGTGATGCCGCCGCTGGCGGGGCTGGCCGACTGGGAGGTGACGGTCAGGCTATCGAACGCGCTGGGCTACCCGATGCACTACACGCACCCCGAGCAGGTGATGCAGGAGATCGCGGCGCTGACGCCGAGCTTCGCCGGCGTGAGCTACGAGAAGATCGAGCGGCTGGGCAGTGTGCAGTGGCCCTGCAACGCGGGCACGGACGAGGCGGGGACTGCGCTGATGCACGCCCAGGGCTTCGTGCGCGGCAAGGGCCGCTTCTTCAACACCCAGTACGTCGCCAGCGACGAGAAGGTCACGCGCAAGTTCCCGCTCCTGCTGACCACCGGCCGCATCCTGAGCCAGTACAACGTCGGCGCGCAGACGCGGCGCACGCCCAACAGCCGTTGGCACGAGGAGGACCGGCTGGAGATCCACCCGCACGACGCCCAGGAGCGCGGCATCGCCGATGGCGACTGGGTCGGCATCGAGAGCCGCGCCGGCCAGACCGTGCTGCGCGCCGACGTCAGCGAGCGCATGCAGCCCGGCGTGGTCTACACCACCTTCCACTTTCCCGAATCGGGCGCCAACGTGATCACCACCGACAGCTCCGACTGGGCCACCAACTGCCCCGAATACAAGGTCACGGCGGTGCAGGTGAGCAAGGTGATGCAGCGCTCGGACTGGCAGGGCGGCTACGAGGCATTCAACCGCGAGCAGTTGGCGCTGCTGGCGCAGGGGCGGGCCGACGAGGCGGCGGTGACGCGATGAGCCCGCAGGACACCGCCCTTCAGGCCGCGGTCGCCGCCCCGGGCACCGTGGGCGCGCAGGTCACCGAATGGCGCAGCGCACGGGTGCAGTCGCGCGCCGACCTGCTGGCGCAGGAGCTGCCGGTCGCGCTGGTCTTCAACGGCGTCTCGCACGCCGTGATGCTCGCCAGCCCGGTCGACCTGGAGGACTTCGCGCTGGGCTTTGCGCTGACCGAGGGCCTGGTCGGCTCGCCACGCGACCTCTACGGCATCGAACAGCAGGCGGTGGCCGGCGGGATCGAGTTGCGGCTGGAGGTCTCGGCGGAATGCGAATGGGGGCTCAGGCAGCGGCGGCGCAGTCTCGCCGGGCGCACCGGCTGCGGCCTCTGCGGCACCGACAGCCTGGCGCAGGTGCAGCGCGCGCTGGCGCCTGCGCCCACCGTCGCGCTCGCCGCCGCCGCGCTCGGCCTGGCCCAGCGCGGCCTCTGGCAGCACCAGACCCTGCAGCAACTGACCGGGGCCACCCACGCCGCCGCCTGGTGCGACACCGGGGGCCGGGTGCGGCTGGTGCGCGAGGACGTCGGGCGCCACAACGCGCTGGACAAGCTGATCGGCGCGCTCACCCGTCGCGGCGACAACCCGCGCGAGGGCTTCGTCGCCATCACCAGCCGCGCCAGTTTCGAAATGGTCCAGAAGACCGCGGCGGCGGGCATCGGTGCGCTGGCCGCCGTCTCGGCGCCGACCGATCTCGCGGTGCGCACGGCGCAATCGCTCAACCTCGCGCTCGCCGGTTTCGTGCGCGGCAACGACGGCGTCGCCTACACCTTTCCCGAACGCTTCGGCCTGGAACCCCATGGACGCTGACCACCTGGTGCAGATGGCGAACCGCATCGCCACTTTTTTCGATGCCATGCCCGACCGCGAGGAAGCGGTCGAGGGTGTGGCCCAGCACATCCGCAAGTTCTGGGAGCCGCGCATGCGCCGCACGCTGCTGGCCCATGTCCGCCAGCACGGCGAACAAGGGCTGCACCCGCTGCTGGCCCAGGCGCTGCGCTCGCGCGAGACGATGTTGATGCCGGCCGCCTGAGCGCGCGTTCAGGCGCTGGCGTTGCGTTCGAGATAGGCCCGCACCAGCTCGCGCAGGCGCTCGCGCCCGAAGCTCGGGTCGTGGCCGGCGTGCACCACGTTCACCGGCAGCGACAGCAGCCGCTCCATGGTGCGCGCGTAGGCCGCACGGTCGGAGTGGTGCAGGTTGTCGAGCAGCGGGCCGTCGTAGATCGCGTCGCCGGAGAACAGCGTGCCGGTCTTCGCTTCCCACAGGCCGATGCTGCCGGGCGAGTGGCCGGGCAGGTGCAGCACCTCGAAGTGGCGGTTGCCCAGGTCGATGGTGTCGCCGTCGTCGAGTTCGCGCGTGACGGTGGCCTGCCGGATCTGCCAGGCCGAGAGCTCGTAGTCGGGCGCGGGCAGGGCGGTGAGCGCGGGGCCGCCGGTCTCGTAGCCGGGCACGTCGATCTCGACCTTGCGCAGGTCGAAGTCGGCCAGCGTGTAGTCCGGGTCGGCGCCGCGCAGGCCCGGCGCTTCGAGCCGGTGGCACCAGCATTCGCCGAACTCGTGGTGGCCGCCGACGTGGTCGAGGTGGACATGGGTCGCGAGCGCGGCGACGCGGCGGCCGAAGAGGTGGCGCGAGGCCTGGTAGAGGCTGCTCACGCCGAGGCCGGTGTCGACCACCAGATCGATGTCGCGGCCCGCGATGTGCCAGATGTTGCAGCGAAGCAGCGGGATGACGTGGGGCTCGGTGATGAGCGTCAGGCCGTCGCCGAGCGAGCGGAACTCGAACCAGTCTCCGGACAGGACGGGCAGGGAATTCATGGCGACGGCAGGAGGGTGGGCATGCGCGGATCATGCAAGCCTTGTGCCCGATGGTGCAAACCCATGGACAGGCGCTCGGCTGTCACCGGATACTGCGGCCATGCGCCACGCCCACACCGTCAACGGCCACCGCCACACCTTCGTCGATCTGCGCGACCTGATGGCGCGCGCCACGCCGCTGCGCTCGGGCGACCGGCTGGCGGGGGTCGCGGCCAACAGCGCGGCCGAACGCATGGCGGCGCAGATGGCGCTGGCCGAGCTGCCGCTGCGCAGCTTCCTGAACGAAGCGGTGGTGCCCTACGAGGGCGACGCGGTGACGCGGCTGATCGTGGACACGCACGACGCCGCGGCCTTCGCGCCGGTGGCGCACCTCACGGTCGGCGATTTCCGCAACTGGCTGCTGTCCGAGGCCGCGACCAGCGAGGCGCTGGCGGCGCTGGCGCCCGGGCTCACGCCCGAGATGGTGGCGGCGGTCAGCAAGATCTGCCGGCTGCAGGACCTGGCGCTGATCGCGCGCAAGTGCCGCGTGGTCACGCGCTTTCGCGGCACCATCGGCCTGGCCGGTCGGCTGGCGACGCGCCTGCAGCCCAACCACCCGACCGACGCCGCCTCGGGCATCGCGGCCAGCCTGCTGGACGGCCTGCTGATGGGCAGCGGCGACGCGGTGATCGGCATCAACCCGGCGACCGACAACGTGCCGCAGGTGGTGCGGCTGCTGCAGATGCTCGACGGTGTCATCAGCCGCTACGGCATCCCGACACAAAGCTGCGTGCTGACCCACGTGACCAACACGATCCAGGCGATCGAGCGTGGCGCGCCGGTCGATCTGGTGTTCCAGTCCATCGGCGGCACCGAAGGCACCAACAGGAGCTTCGGCATCGACCTCGCGGTGCTGGGCGAGGCGCGCGAGGCGGCGCTGTCGTTGAAACGCGGTGCGGTGTTCGACGATGGAACGCGCGGCGACAACGTCATGTATTTCGAGACCGGCCAGGGCAGCGCGCTGTCGGCCGGCGCCAACGAAGGCTGCGACCAGCAGACCATCGAGGCCCGCGCCTACGCCGTCGCGCGGCACTTCAAGCCGCTGCTGGTCAACACCGTGGTCGGCTTCATCGGCCCCGAGTACCTGTACGACGGCAAGCAGATCATCCGCGCCGGCCTCGAAGACCACTTCTGCGGCAAGCTGCTGGGCGTGCCCATGGGCTGCGACATCTGCTACACCAACCACGCCGAGGCCGACAGCGACGACATGGACGCGCTGATGACGCTGCTGGGCGCCGCGGGCTGCAACTTCATCATGGGCGTTCCCGGATCGGACGACATCATGCTGAACTACCAGAGCACCTCGTTCCACGACGCGATGGTGTTGCGCGACCTGCTGGGCCTGCGGGCGTCGCCCGAGTTCGAGGCCTGGCTGCAGAAGATGGGCGTGTTCGAGCCGGGCGAAGGCTCGCGCCTGACGCGCGCCCTGCCCGACGGTTTTGCGCCGGTGCTGGCGCGGCTGGAGTCGGCATGAGCGACCCACTGAAGCCGCTGACCCATCCCGACGTCGTCCCGCACGTCACCCCGGCGGGCTGGGGCACGCTGCGCCGCTTCACCGACGCGCGCATCGCCCTCGGTCGCGCCGGCCACAGCCTGCCCACCGCGCCGCACCTGGCGTTCCAGCTCGCGCACGCGATGGCCCGCGACGCCGTGCACCTGCCGTTCGACGCGCATGGCGTGGCGGCCGGCGTGCAGGCGCTGGGCCTGGACGCGGTGCGGCTGCACAGCGCCGCCGCCGACCGCGCGACCTACCTGCAGCGACCGGACCTCGGGCGCAGGCTCGACGAAGCCTCGCGCGCGCTGTTGCAGCAACGCCCCAGCGCACAGGTCGACCTGGTCTTCGTGGTCGGCGACGGGCTGTCGGCGCTGGCGATCCACCAGAACGCCGTGCCGCTGATCGCCGCCACGGTGCAACGCCTGCAGGCGGATGCACAGCCCTGGTCCATCGGGCCGGTCGCGGTCGTGGAGCAGGCGCGCGTCGCGGTCGGCGACGAGGCGGGCGCGGGGTTGAAGGCGCGCTGCGTGGTGGTGCTGATCGGCGAACGCCCGGGGCTGAGTTCGCCCGACAGCCTGGGCCTGTACCTGACCTGGAACCCGCAACCGGGCCTGACCGACGCGAACCGCAACTGCATTTCCAACGTACGGCCAGCGGGTCTGGCGATCGAGGCGGCGGCGGCCAAGCTGGTGCACCTGCTGGGCGCGGCGCGCACCGGGCGGATCAGCGGCGTGGGCCTGAAGGACGACACCGACGACGCGGCCGCAGCGCTCGGCAGCGGCAACGACCCGTCGCGCAATTTCCTGCTCGGGCCCTGATGCGCCGCCGGTTCTGGCATGCTGCGCCGGAGCACACAACACGGAGCGCAACATGTCGGTTCTTGGCACAGCCTGCCTGGCGATGTGGTGGGACATGGCCCCCGAGATGCGGGCCGAGTTCGAACACTGGCATTCGCACGAACATTTCCCCGAGCGCCTAGCCATCCCAGGCTTCCTGCGCGCCACGCGCTGGACCAGCGCGGACGGCGGCGAAGGCGTCTTCGTGATGTACGAGCTGACCGAGCACGCGGTCGTGTCCTCGCCCGCCTACCTCGCGTCGCTCAACGCGCCCTCGCCCTGGTCGACCCAGCTGATGCCGCACCACCGGCACATGGTGCGCACGCAATGCCATGTGCTGGCGAGTCGCGGTTCCAGCGTGGCGCGACAGGCGCTCACGCTGCGGCTGTCGCCGTCGGACGGACAGGCCGACGCGCTGCGTGCCGCACTGGCCGAGCGCATGGCCGACTGGGTGCGCCGGCCCGGCCTCGCCGGCGCCCATCTGCTGCGCCACGAAACCCCGGCCATCGCCCAGACCACCGAGCAGAAGATCCGCGGCGGCGACCGCGCGGCCGACTGGGTGCTGGTGGTGTGCGGCTACGAGGCGGCGGCGCTCGATGCGCTGGCGGCGGCGGAACTGTCGGAGGGCGCGCTGACCGCCCTCGGCGCCGCGCCCGGGCCGGTGCACGGCCGCTTCGCGCTCTCGCTTTCCGCCACGCCGACCGACATCCGCTGATCTGTCTTCATCTGCATCACGCGGCGCTATCGGCCAAGGGCACCGCCGGTCCGGCTTTGCCGGACGGCCTGTGCCGCCCCCTTGAGGGGGTCGCGCGCAGCGCGGCAGGGGTGGGTCAATGGCTCCACTCCAGCACCAGCCAGTCGCCCGCCAGCGGCCCCCGGTCGATCCGGGCGCGCAGGGCATCGAGCCGGTGCAGGGCGCAGGGCAGGGTCTGGCCTTCGAGCGCGGGCCGGGTCGCGCGCTCGACCGTCCACACACCGTGTTCGAAACGCCCGAAGCTGATCGGGAAATCCAGCAGGGCGTCGGCCGCCTCGGGGTGGCGCTGCACCACCTCGGACAGGGTCTGGTCGGGCGCCGTGCCTTCTGGCCAGGCGGCCGTGCGCGGGTGCAGGTACATCAGCCAGTCCCCGGCCACCAGCAGGCGTTCGTCCGTGGGCTGGCCGTCCGCGTCCATGCCCGCGAGCGCGATGCGGCGGCCCAGCGAACCCGGCAGGCGCTCCCAGACCTCCAGATAGCGGCCGTGGAGGCCGGTCTCGATCACGCGGTCCGGCGTCTCGAACACCATGTGGCCTTCGTCGGGCGTGCTGCGCGGCGGCTGGAAGTCGATCGTGCGCTGCCAGGCGCAGACCTCGGGCTGCGCCGGGTCCGGGCGGGTGATGGCGGTGGTGCCGGCGAAGCCCTGTTGCCGCGCGAGGCCCTGGGCGGTGTCGCGGTCGGCGTCGGCGGGCACGCGCAGGTCACCGTGCCAGAGGCCGGTCTGCAGCCAGCGCACCCAGGTCGTGGTGTCGCGGCCCTCGGGCGTCTCCAGCAGCGTGCGCATCCACACGCCGTGGTAGCGGTCGGGCACCGGGTTCATGCGGCCAGCGCCTGCGGCGGTTGCAGTGCGGCGACGACCTCGTCGGTGCAGCAGACGCGGCCGAAGATGCCGCCTTCGACACCGATCATCGCCATCGCGGGCGCGTGCAGTTCGGGCTGGCTGGCAGCGGTCGCGTCGCTCACCGTGGTGCAGACGAAGCCGCGGTCGACCGCTTCGCGCAGCGTGGAGTGCACACAGACCTCGGCGGTCACGCCGCAGAGGATGAGCTGGCGGATGCCGAAGGCGGCCATCACCGGGCCGAGCGTGGTCTTGTGGAAGGCGCCGTAGCCGGGCTTGTCGATCACGTGTTCGCTCGCCAGCGGGCGCAGCGAGGGCACGAAATCGTGGCCCTGTTCGCCGCGCACCAGCAGGCGCCCCAGCGGGCCGGCGCTGCCGATGGGTGCTCCGGCCGCGACGCTGCGCGCGAGCTTGGCGGGCGGGCAGTCCGACAGGTCGGGCAAATGGCCTTCGCGCGTGTGCACCACCATCAGGCCGGCGGCACGCGCGGCGGCCAGCAGGCGCTGCACCTTGGGCACCACGGCCTGCATCGGCCCGATGTCCAGCCCGGCCTGCTGGGCGTAGCCGCCGGGGCTGCAGAAGTCGCGCTGCATGTCGATGACGATCAGCGCCGTCAGCGCGGGGTCGAAAACGGGAAGCGTGTTCATGCCACTGGCCGGGTGAACCCGGTGGTGATGGCCTCGGCCATGCGACGCGCGACCTCGTCGGCAAGCAGCTTGCCTTTGGCGGCGTCGGAGCCCTTGGCCGACGAGAGCACGCCCGAGGGCGGCACCCAGTCGGTGCGCGACGGGTACATGTCGTAGGGCGGGAAGTCGGCCGGGCCGTCGTCGGGCAGCAGGTCCATGCGCACCAGCGACGGGTGGTGGTGCAGCATCATCGAGGTCTCCAGCACGGCCGCGTGCTCCAGCGCGAAGCCAGGGAAGCCGTCGGGGAACACGTCGCCCAGCGTCTCGGGCGTCATGAAGTCCCAGTACTCCAGCCGCATCACCTGCAACGCGCAGGCCGGGTCGACCGCCTTCGCATCGCGCAAACCGAGGTCGATGCCTTCGATCAGGAACCACTGGTTTTCGTAGTGGCCGTTGACGACGACCAGCTTGTCCACGCCGTGGCGCGCGAACTCGCGCACCGCGTCGCGCACCTGGCCGATCAGCGTGGCGGCGTCGACGCTGGTGGTGCCGCAGAAGTGCTGCCCGCCGCCGCACTTGGGCTGCGACTTGTAGCCGTAGCTCAGCGTGGGCGCGACCAGGCCGCCGACGCGTGCGGCGGTGTCGGCGGCGACGGCGCTGGCCAGCAGGCCGTCGGTGCCCAGCGGCAGGTGCGGGCCGTGTTGCTCCAGCGCGCCGACCGGCAGCAGCACGGGCGGCTTTTCGGTCCGGATGCGCCGCTGGTAGTCGACCCAGGACAACTGGTTCATCCAGACGGTGCCGGATGCGGTGGCGGGGGAATTCATGGCGTGCGGACTCCGGTGACGGGAACGGATGCGGACCTTGTCTCTTCTGCGGGACTGGCCAGGGCTTCGGCCAGCGCGGCGAACGCGATCAGCGCGCCGCCGGCCCAGCCCATGGGCGTCAGACGCTCGCCACCGAATGCAAGCGCCGTGCCCACCGACACCACCAGCTCGGCCAGCAGGATCACGCCGGCGCGACTGCTCTCCAGATGGCTCACGCCGTACTGCCAGGTCACCGTGGCCAGCAGCATCCAGACAAAGCCATAGGCCAGCAGCGCCAGCACCACCAGGCCGGACATCGCCGGCAGCGTCTGGCCGGTGAGCCCGCTGGCCAGCGCCGAGAGCAGGCCGCAGCCGATGAAGACGCAGAAGGTCTTGGTGCGCAGCGGCACCGCGTGGGCCGCGCGGGCGATCACGTTATTGGCCGCGAAGGCGAAGCCGGCCGAGAGCGCGAGCGCGTCGACCCAGGTGAAGGCCAGCGCCTCGCCGGCCGCCATCCCCGGCCCGCCGAGCACCAGCCACAGCCCGACGATGGCCGCGACCACCGCAGCCCAGCGCGTGGGCGGAATGCGCTCCTTCAGAAACAGCCAGCCGCCCAGCACCGACCACACCGGCGAGAGGTAGAACAGGAACATCACCCGCACGACGTCGCCCCGCATGAGGGCGTTGACGAACGAGGTGTTGGCCCAGCCGCCCACCAGCGTGAGCGCCAGCACCAGCGCCCACTGTGCGCGCCAGGACGCGCGGTCGCGCCAGAGCAACCACACCGCCAGCACCCCCACGGCGCCGTAGGTGCACAGCGAGACCAGCGGACCGCTCAGGCCCTGCGCGATGAACCACTTCAGCGGCAGCCACGACAGGCCCCAGAGCGAGGCGGAGAACAGCAGCACGCCGGTGGCGACGCGGTCGGTGGGTTGCGCGGGCAGCAGGTTCATCGGGAAGCGTTCAGGGCATGACGGAGCCGCCGTTGGGGCCGAGCACCTGGCCGGTGTAGAAGCCCGAGAGGTCGCTGGCCAGGAACAGCGCGGTGGCGGCGATGTCTTCGGGCGCACCGAGCCGGTGCTGCGGGATCGCGAGCTCCTTCTCGACCCACTCGGCGCTCATGTGTTCGAGCGAGACCATCGCGGTGGCGACCGGGCCGGGCGCGATGGCGTTGACGCGGATCTGCTGCGGCGCGAATTCACGCGCCAGCGACTTGGTCAGGCCGATCACGCCGGCCTTGGCCGCGCAGTAGGGCGCGTAGCGTTCGCGGCCGAGGATGCCGAGGTCGGAGGCGATGTTGACGATGGCGCCCTGGCCCTTGTCGAGCATGCCGGGGATGAACGCGCGGCAGACCAGGAACACGGCCTTGAGGTCGACGCCCAGCATGCGGTCCCAGTCGGCCTCGGTGGTCTCCAGAAACGACTTCTCCTGGATGATGCCGGCGTTGTTGACCAGCACGTCGACCGGGCCGATCTGCTCGGCCATGGCCTGCACCGCGCCGGCGTTGCTCACGTCGGCCTCAGCCGCCAGCGCCTCGCCGCCAGCCGCACGGATCTGGTCCACCAGCGCCTGCGCCTCAGCGCTTTGCCGCCAGTGGTTGATCACCACACGCGCGCCGGCCTGCGCGAACAGCAGCGCCGTCGCTCGGCCGATGCCGGTGGCCGCGCCGGTGATGAGCGTCGTGCGGCCCTGCAGGGACATCGCGGGCGTCACAGCATCACCTCGCCGTGGCTGGGCGACAGGCACTGACCGGTGAGTGCGGCCGAACCGTCGCTGGCCAGGAACAGAAAGGTGTCGGCCAGGTCCTCGGGCGTGAGCATCACCGGCACCGCCTGGCGCGACAGGATCTCGCGCTCGACCTCGGCTTCGCTTTTGCCTTGTTCCTGCGCCATGGCGGCGAGCGAGCGCATCGCCGCGGCGGTGCGCACCCAGCCGGGGCAGACCGCGTTGACGCGGATGCCGCGTGGGCCGAGTTCGAGCGCCAGCGAACGCGTGAGGCCGACCACCGCGTGTTTGCTCGCGCTGTAGGCCGAGAAACCCGCCACGCCGATGCGGCCCCAGATCGACGACTGGTGGATCACGCTCGCGCCGCGCGGCAGATACGGCAGCAGCGCGCGCGTGAGCCGCCACATGCCGCTGACGTTGTTGTCCAGCAGACCGGCCCAACGCACGTTGGCGTCGGCCGACGGGTCGTCGACGGGCGTCGGGTATTCGGTGCCGGCGTTGTGCAGCAGCACGTCCAGCCGGCCCCAACGCGCGTCCACCTGCGTCGCGACGGCGGCCACGCTGGCGTCGTCGCCGAGCTCGCAGACCACGGCCTGCACCTCGGCGCCTTGCGCCTGGAGCTGGTCCGCCAGCGCCTGCAGCGGCGCGGCCGTGCGGTCCAGCAGCATCAGGCGAGCGCCCTGCGCAGCAAAGGCCCGCGACAGCGCCTGCCCGATGCCTCCGGCCGCGCCGGTGATGAGCACCGTGCGGCCCTCCAGGCCATACCGCAGCACGCTCACACCGCCGTCAGGAAGGACACGCCCACGGCCCCGATGAAGCCGTCGGCCCGGTGCGGTGTGCCCGGTGGCAGCACTTCGCCGTAGTCCTTGGCGAGCACGCGGGTGACGCGGTGGCGGTGGTAGGCGCGCAGCAGTTCACCCACGGTCACCACCTGCGGGCTCTGGTCGGCGTAGAGCTGGCGGTGCAGCGCCGGCAACTGGTGCCAGGGTGCGACCGGCCGCTCGTGGTGTGCGTTGTGGAAACCGAAGTTGAGCCACACCAGGTTGAGCCATTTCGCGTCCAGCCCGACCACATCGCTGTAGGTGTTGGCCTGCTCGTAGACCCGGTCGCGGACCTTGTCCTGCGGGATCGGCGTCTCGTCCAGGATCGGGTACGCGTCGTAGGTGTGCTGGAAGCAGTCGGCGAACCGCAGCAGGTGCACGAACAGCAGATAGGCCAGCGCGTAGAGCGCGAAGGCCTTGGGCGACCACCACGCAATCAACGCCCAGGCCGAGAGCCGCACGATGGCGACGCCGATGATGCGACCGCGCGCGGCCTTCTTGCGCTCGTCCATGAAGGGCAGCGCGACGACGAAGCCGCGCATCACGAACTCGACCGCCGGGATGTGCAGCCACTCCAGCGCCAGCACCACGCGGCGCACCAGCGGGTGCGCGCGCAGGAAGGCCTGGTGGTCGAAGGTGATCACGTCGGCGCGCTCGATGTGGTGGCGCATGTGCTTGCGCCGCAGGTCGTCGAGGCTGGCGTAGCAACTGCCGTTGATCCAGGTCATCAGCTTGCCCCAGCGCTCGTTGGCCTGCGGCGTGCGGAAGATGGCCTGGTGGGCGAACTCGTGGATGAAGTAGGCCGACCAGGTGAGGGTGAGCGCGACCAGCAGCACACCGGCGGCGTTGAGCCACCAGGCGCTCTGGCCGAGCATCCAGATGCCGGCCGGCCAGCCCAGCACGGTCACTGCGAGGGCGAGCGTGTTGGGCAGCGCGCCGTCGGCGTGCCGGAACAGGGCGGGCATGGCCATGAACCTTTCTGGCGTTCCTGCCTTACTTGGCCAGGGCCTTGACCAGCGAGGCGTCCATCGTCGCCTCGGTCGCGGGCACGGCGCTGATCTGGCCCTTGGCCTTGAGCAACTGGCCGATCACGTCGCCGCTGGCGTAATAGGAGGTGGTTTCCTTGGCGGGCAGGAAGGCCTTGGGCATCTCGGCCAGCGGGATGTTGTAGACGCCGCTCATCTGTTCCTTGGCTTCCTTGGCGGAGACGCCCATGAACTTGCCGATGATCTTGGCCGCGTCGTCGGGCTTGGCCTTCATGTAGGCCATGCCGTCGAGGTACGCCTTGATGATGCCGGTGATCTCGGTCGGCTTGGCCTTGATGGCCTTGTCGTCGAACACCAGCACGTCGGCGATCAGGCCGGGCGCGTCCTTGGACGAGAACACCACCTTGAACTTCTTGCCGCCGCCCTGGCCCAGCACCTGCGACAGGCTGGGCTCGTAGGTCACGCCGATGGGGAGTTGGCCGGAGGCCATGGCGGCCGGCACGGCTTCGGGCGTCATGCTGACCGGGCTGATGTCCTTCTCGGTCAGGCCGTTGACCTTGAGCGCGTAGGACAGCAGGAAGTCGCTGGGCGAGAGCGGGTTGTAGCCGATCTTCTTGCCCTTGAAGTCCTTGACCGACTTGATCGAGGCGTCGGCCACGATGGCGTCGCCGCCGTTGGAGTAGTCGATGGGCATGACCACCTTCATGCTCTTGCCGGCGGCGACCTGGCCGACCACCTGGTCGTAGGTCAGCATGCCGCCGTCGACCGCGCCCGAGGCAATGGCCGGCGGGATCAGGGCCGGGTCGGTGAAGACCTGCAGCGAGACCTTGAGGTTGTATTTCTTGAACAGGTCCAGCGACTCGGCGACGTAGAACGGGCCGTAGCCGATCCACACCACGGTGGCGATCTTCATGTTGGTGGGGGCGGCCATCGCGGCGGCCGTGGCCAGCGAGAGCGCGGCGCCCAGCGCGGGCTTGAACAGCTTGCCGAGCAGGGACGAGGAGGAGGAGGCGGTGGACGCTGCGGGAGAGGAGAAGAGACCAGCCAGTTTCATGGGAAAGCTCCGTTTGATGAGGGATGGGCGCAGGAGAGACGATCTGACGTCGTTCTCCCGGGCTTTTGTCCCTCCGTGGAGCCTGCGATGAGGCCGGCCCACTCTCGGACCAGACCCTGCGTTGCCGCAGACGGAACCCTAGTGGACCTACGCACGAGCGCTGACACCCCTGTGTGCAGACCGCTCTCCATGCTGGTGGGGGCAATGCATGGAGCGTGCCAGGGGTCGAAGCGGCCGACAGGGCACGGCGATGCACCAAAGCACGCCAGAAACGGGCGTGGCGGTGATTGCGGTGAACAGACTTGGTGCGCCCGGCCCCGGGCCAAGGCGGCGCTCAGTCGTCGCCCAGGTCCTTGCCGTGGTTGCTGCGCCAGATCGCGCGCAGCAGCCAGAGGGCGCCGGCAAACGCCCCGGCGAAACCCAGGAAACCGAAGGCCGGCAGACCGAACAGGGTCGGCCCGCCCTGCACCGTCATGACGATGGACGAGCCGACGATCAGCGCCGCGATCAGCAGCGCCATCGCCAGCCGGTTGGCCGCGCGGTCGATCTGATCGCCCACCCGCTTGAGGTGCGCGATGTCGATGCCCACGTGCACCTTGCCGCGCCGCGCGTTGCGCAGCAGCCGCGTCACGTCGTCGGGCAACTGCTCGGCCACCGACAGCGCGCGCCGCAGCGTCTTCCAGGCGCGCGTGGCCATGGCCTTGGGCCGGTAGCGCGCGCGCACCACCTGTTTGAGCAGCGGCAGCGCCTCGTCGGCCATGTGGAAGGCCGGGTCGAGGCCACGTCCCATGCCTTCGAGCGTGATGAAGGCCTTGATCAGCAGCGCCAGGTCGGACGGCAGGCCGAGCTGGTGACCGCGCAGGATCGCCGTCACGTCGCCCAGCATCTGGCCAAGCTGCAGCTCGGCCAGCGGAGCGCCGTGGTACTGGTCGACGAAGGTCTCGATCTCGGTTTCCAGCGACGACAGGTTGGCGCTGTGCGCATCGCCGGCCCAGTCCAGCAGCACGTCGGCCACCGTCTGCGGGTCGCGTTCGACCAGACCCATCAGCAGTTGCAGCAGCTCTTCGCGGCGGCGCGCCGAGAGCCGGCCCACCATGCCGAAGTCGATGAAGGCGATGCGGTTGTCCGGCAGGTAGATCACGTTGCCCGGGTGCGGGTCGGCGTGGAACAGGCCGTCCTGCACGATCTGCTTGAGCACCGCCTGCGCGCCGCGCCGGGCCAGCAGCGTGCGGTCCAGACCCTGTTGGTCCAGCATCGCGAGTTCGTGGCCCGCGATGCCGTCGATGTGGTCCTGCACGTTCACGCGCGCGTGCGTGAAGTCCCAGTACACGCGCGGCACCACGATCCAGGGCAGCCCGGCCATGTTGGCCGCGATGCGCTCGGCGTTGCGGCATTCGCTGGCCAGATCCAGCTCGCGGCGCAGCGACTGCGCCAGCTCGCGCACGAGCTGCTGCGGGCGGTAGGGCTTGAGCGCGGGCAGCTCGGACTCGGCCAGCGCGGCCAGGCGGCCCATCAGCCGCAGGTCGGCCTCGATGGTGCGGTCGATGCCGGGGCGGCGGATCTTCACCACCACCTCGGTGCCGTCGTGCAGCGCCGCGCGGTGCACCTGCGCGATGGACGCCGCCGCCAGCGGCTCGGTGCCGAAGCGCGCGAACACCGCCTCGGGCTCACCGCCCAGGTCCTCGCGCAACTGCGGCCGCAGCTCGTCCAGCGGCAGGCCGGGCACATTGCTGTGCAGCTTCTCGAACTCGGCGATGTACTCGGGCGGGAACAGGTCGGCGCGGCCGGCGAGGATCTGGCCGAGCTTGACGAAGGTCGGCCCCAGTTCCTCCAGCGCCAGCCGCAATTGGACCGGGGGTTCCAGTTTCGCGAGGTCGGCCGCGTGGTCCCAGCGCAGGGCATGCCCGGCGCGCTCCAGCCGGTCGGCCAGGCCCAGCCGGCGCACGCTGTCGCCAAAGCCGTGGCGGATCAGCACGCCCAGAATCTGGTTGAGGCGGCCCATGTCGCGGGCCGAACCCAGCGTTTCAATCAGCATCCGGCCATCATAGGCCGGGCCTGAAACTACGGCCACCACCCGTCCGAGGCGAACCCCGTGTAACGGCCATTGGTGTAGGTCAACGTTGCGCGCCGTGCAGAGCTGCTCCCCCTGTCTTCGCCTTCTCCTGCGACCACAGCCACCAGGTCTCGCCACCCACTGGGGCGGGTCGCACCCAGGGCCAGGCTCAGATACTCCGAGTCTTCGTCGCAAACCTGGTCGCCGCGCTCTTCACTCGCCCATTGACGGTCCACACAATCGCCGGTCCTGTCTATCCGCCAGTGGTACATCGGGAATCCCTCCAGAACCGGCCGAAGGGTGGCACCCTCTTCCACAAAGAGCGTCAGAAAGTGGTTTGTGTGCCCGTCGGCTGCCGGTAAGAAACGAGCAATGTCCATGCGGACTCCCAGCGCCCGTATGCCCTTCTTCAGCCAATACCGTCCTGTGTCGATTTTCAGATTCCCACCCGAAATGCTGGTGCCACCATCCTCTTCGAGTGTGCTTTGGTGAAGCCGGATCACACGATGGTCCTTCATGTCCAACACCGCGAAGGTGAAACCATAAGGACGGACGTCATAGGGACCATATGAACCGGGTATTTCATGAAACAAGGCCACCAGGATCTGGTCAGCGTGAAGGGGGTGGCGTTTGCAAACGAGGTTCACCACCCGACGAGGGTCCTCGCTGGCGCTGCTCCAATCGGCAATGCCCAACGTGGGCCCTAGCACCCTTCCGATGAGCATGCGGTTGCACGACTGCTCAAGTTGACCATCCTGGTCCTGGTCGGACACCTTGACCAGGTCCTGATTCGGCTGCCGGGTAAACCGCGCGGGCACGGTGATCGGCACCACACCAGAGGGCGACAACAGGAAGTAGCTGTCGATCGGATTGCCGTGATTGAACAGAGTGAGACGCACCAGCGACCGGCTGTGTCTGTCGTGCCGCCAGATCGCCGCGCCTTCATAGTCGCTCAGCGCGTGATCGAGCGACCCGAGCCAACGGTCAAACTGCTGACGGGAGCGCTTGGGCATGCCTTCCAAAAGACCAATCATTGATTGGCGCCGATCCTGCTCTGTCTGATCGGACGGAAACGCAATCGAACGCTCAAGAAAATCCGAAGCGCTGCGCCCTTCAGGCGAAACAGCAGGATGAAACGTCGCCTCGACCACCTGAGGAAGTGGCGCCAAACGCACGGCCTCCAACGACTGGGCATGGGTCGGGGTGACAGACAAGACCTGGGTCACCAGGCACATGGCGAAGACCGCCAGGTGCTTGCACAGCAAAAGCTTTGAAGCGCCGGTGGTTGCCACGTGGACTGGCAGCGTTTGTTTGAGTGTTGATGACTTCATTGGGAATGGCGTGGCAGAAAGTCAGTGGATTCAGAGTACTCACGCAAGGGCTTCATGGCGATTCTTTCAATTCTCACTGTCATCTCCCTCACCGCAACGCCAGCGAATCGCGCTTCCACGCCGCATCCGGCCAGCGGCTGAACGGGCCCAGCGCTTCGGCGTCGAAGGCGGTGCGTTCGGGTGTGAGCGTCGCGACCTTCACCACCTCGAAGCGGCGAATCGTCTTGCCCTCGGCCATCGCCTCGCGCGCCACCAGCAGGCGCTGGCCGCCGGGTTCCCAGCCGGCGAATTCGGCGTAGCCGGTGCCCGGTTGCAATGCGGCGGGCGGCAGCACCTGCACGCTCCAGCCGCCGGCGTCCTTCCTGAACACCCAGAGTTCGCGCCAGCCGTCGACCGGCTGCACCGCCAAGGCCAGCGCCGTGCCTTCGCGGTTGGGTGCGGCCGAGGCGGCCCAGACCTGGCCCCAGGAGCAACGCTCGGCCAGCGCGGAGGCGTCGGCCTTGGCTTTCGGGTCGCGCAGGGCCACGCAGGTCTGGCCGTCGTCGGCGCGTCGGGTGGTGATGGTCAGGCGGCCCGTCGCGGGCACGGCCGGTGCGGCGGCCCAGCGCACGGCGTTGACGCGCACGGCGGCGGCGTGGAAGCGCGCGAGGTCGTCGTCGACCAGCTCGCTTTTCTCGATACGGCCGATGGCGTCGAGGGCCTGCTGGGCGGCGCGGCGCACGGTGTCGGCGCTGTCGCGCTGGGCGCGGGCGTAGGCGATGCGGCTCCAGACCTCGGCCTGGCGCGTGGCGAGGCGGGCGCGCCAGTGGGGCGCGAGCGTCGGTGCGTCGGCGCGAGCGAGCAGATCGGCCAGGCCTGCGTCCAGCGCTTCGCGGTCGGCGAGGCGGGCCGGCGCTTCCAGACACTCGGCGCGGGTCAGCGCCAGCGCGGCCCGCGCCTTCTGTTCGGCGCTGGCGGCGGGCATGGCGAGCAGACGGCGGAAGGCATCGCCCTCGTAGCAGACGGTCATGCGGCCGTCCTGTTCACGCGTCACCAGTTGCACCCCATGACGGCGCGCCACGTCCAGGTGGGCGGTCAGCAGGGGGTCGTCGGCGCGGCCGGCGCCGGCCGTGGCGCGTTCGGCCAGGCGCTCGGCCTGGCGGCCGATGGCGTCCATCACGGCCGCGCCTTGCGACCCCTGCAGCGCGGCAGCGGGCAGGGCCTGGATGGCGGCGGCGGCCAGCGCCAGACCGAGCGGCTCCGAGCCGGGCTGCTCGCTCACGAAGCCCATCAGGGCCAGCAACTGCGGCGCTTCAGCGGCATCACCGGCCACGCGCATCAGTTGTGTGGCGCGCACATAGCCGCCGCGCTCGCGGTGGTGGTCCCAGACCTGCAGGAAGTCGCCCTTGACGCCCCGGATCTCCAGCGCCTCGCCGCGCCAGAGCAGGGTCTGGCTGGCAGCGCTGTCGCGCGGGGCGGCGCGCAGCGCCACCTTGTCGCGCGTCACCAGGCCGACGGCGGTGGCCGGCGAAGGGGCGGTCGCGGCGCGCACCGTGGCGGTGTAGAGCGTGGCGGCCAGTGCCATGGCCAGGGTACCGGCCCAGAGGTAGCGGGCCCAGCGGGTTCTTGGCTTGATGCTCATTTCATTGCTCCCCGTTGTCGTCGGGCAGTACGGTGTTGCGCGGCGCGGCCGCGACATTGCCCAGCAGGTTGTTGCCGATGAAGCCGTTGGTGTGGGGCGGCGCGATGATGACTTGAACCTTGTCGCTCAGGCGGTCGGCCATGGTCTTCTGGATCAGCAGCGGGTGCTTGGTGATGAGCGCACCTTCGAGCGCCATCTGTTCGGCGTTGACCTTGCCGATGTTCTTGAGGCGGTAGGCCTCGGCGTCGGCCAACTTCTGGCGGGCCTGGGCTTCACCGTCGGCCTCGATGCGGCGAGCCTGGGCCTCGCCCTCGGCCTGCTTGACGCGGGCCACGCGGGTGGCCTCGGCTTCGAGCTGGCGCTGTTCGATCTGGCGCTGCTTGAGCGGCAGCACGTGCTTCATCGCTTCTTCCTGCGCCTTGGCCGCGATCACCTGTTCGCGCGCGGCGGCTTCGGCCGCCACTTCGCGGCGGGCCTTGTCGGCCTCGGCGGTCAGCTCGCTTTCCTTGACCTGCTTCTCGCGCAGCTCCAGCGTGTAGCGCATCTTCTCGGCCGACAGGCCTTCGGTCAGCAGCACCTCCATGCCCTTGCGGTAGTCCTCGGGCAGGTCGATCTTGCCGATGTGCACCGAGCGCAGCAGCAGGCCGTCGGTCTTCAGGCGCTCGCGGATCTGGGCTTCGATGTCCTGTTCGATCTGGGCGCGCTGCGAGGAGAAAATTTCGCGGACCGTGTGGCGGGCGACGATCTTGTAGACCGTGGCCTGCACCGCGGGCTCGACGATCTGGCCGTCGATGTCCTTCGGGTAGCTCAGCGCCTTGGCGCCGCCGACGCGCGAGGGGTCGATGGCGTAGCGCACCCGCAGGTCCATGCCGATCGACAGCCCCTCGACCGTCTGGGCCGGGGCCGCGCCGTCGGCGGTGGCCATGGCGGCGGCGGTCCAGGTGCGGTCCTGCAACGAGAGCGTGGTGAACTGGTGCACGCCCGGAAGTACCCAGACCGGGCCTTCGCGCCAGACGCTGGTCTCGCCGGTCAGGTTGTTGGTGCGCAGCGCCAGTTGGCCGGGCTCCAGCAGCTGCACCGGCGGGTGCTTCACCAGCGTCCAGCCGGCGCCGCCAGCGATGGCGACGGTGCCCAGGGTCAGCAGCACGGGACGTGCAGATCCCCGCAGCCATCGGGCCAGGGCCAGGCGGGTGGAACGGGTCAGGGTCTTGAGGCGGTGAATCATGGTGTCCTCCGGGACGTTGCCGGCGTTCCCACTGCGGGTTCGCCATGTCCAGCATCGTTCCGGAGTGGCGCGGAAGTCTCAATGCGGCCGCCGGGCGGGTATGCCGCCGGCCCCGGAAGAAAAACTCACACGGCCCGGTCCGGGCCCGCTTCGATAATGGGCGCCATGGACAAAGTTGCCGTCATCGAGGACGACCGCCCGACCAGCGACCAGTTGGCCGGCTGGATCAAGGCCGCCCGCCCCGAGCTGGAGATCCACCAGTGGTACGACCGCGACAGCGCCGAGGCCGCGCTGGCGCGCGAGCGCTATGCGCTGGTGGTGCTGGACATCGAGCTGGGCCGCGAGCGGCACGCCGGCGTGGCGATCATCAACACCATCAACAAGCTGCACCAGGGCACGCCGGTGCTGGTGGTCTCGGCCATGCCGGCCGCGATCTACCGCAGCATCATGAAGGCGCTGGACGCCTGGGACTACCTGCAGAAGACCACCTTCGACGAGCCCGAGTTCGTCGAGACCTTCCTGGACATCCTGCGCAGCGCGCGGGCGCAGCGCGGCGCGGAACCCGCACCGGACGACGACGAACTGAGCCTGGACCCGCTGTGGCAGCGCAGCCCGACCTGGCGCGGCCAGCGCATCAACCTGCCGCTGACGGCGCAGCGCATCCTGGCGGTGCTGGTGCAGCACAAGGGCCAGACGGTGAGCTACGAAGACCTGTTCGAGGTGGTCAAGAGCGGGCGCAACCGCGACAACGTGCGCAAGCACGTGAGCGCGATCCGCGACGCCTTCCGCGATCTGGACCCGGCGTTCGACGCCATTGAAAACGTGCCGATGCGCGGCTTCCGCTGGTCGCGATGAAGTTCGGCCCGCTGGATCTGCCCTCGCTGCCGGCGCTGACGCTGCCGCGGCTGCCGCTGGCGGCGTTCCGGCGGCGCATCGTGTTCCACGGCGTGTTCCTGCTGCTCGGCCTGGCGGTGGTGGGGCTGGCGCTGACGCTGCTGGCCGAGGAAAAGCAGCGCAGCCGCGAACGCTACGAGGCGGGTTTTCGCCAGACGCTGTCGACCCTGGTCGCGCAGTTGCGCCACCCCAGCGGTCAACTGGCGCTGGTGAACGCGGGCGCTGCGCCCACGGCCGAGGGCGGTCTGGTGCCGGTGGTGCTGCCGTTTTCCGCGCTCGACTATTCCGATCCGTTCAAGGCCCGGCAGGCGGTGGAAATGAGCGGCTGCGCGGTGCACTGGCCCGACGACGGTGGCCAGCTCTGTGCGGGCGTGGGCAACAGCGCGTATGCGGGGGGCGTGGTCTACCTGGTGGCCGATCTGGTGCTGCCACCGGCGGTGGCGCGCGAACCGGGCACGCTGGACCTGGCGCCGGTGAGCCATGCGGTGGTCAGCGCCGAGACCGGCGACGGTGCCATCGAGCACTGGGTCGCGCCTTTCGAGGCGCCGTCGGACGCGCCGGTCGATGCCGCCGACGGCGGGCTGCGCGGCCGCGTCACCGGTTTTGTCGGCGAGGGCGCAGCACTGCTCAAGGGCGCGCTGCCGGTGCGCGACTTCCGTGGCTGGCTCTGGCAGGAAGCGGCCTGCGCACGGCCCGGCGAGGCGCTGCCCGATTGCGCGCGCCGCTCGCTGCTGTCGCTGCGGGTGCCGGTCGAGGCCTGGCGCAGCGCCCTGTTTGCCTCGCCGTCGCGCAACTGGCCGCCGGCCGGGCTGGAGCGCACGCGGCTGCACCTGCAATGGCTGGGCCCGGACGGCGTGGTGCAGTTCGACAGCGCGCGGGCCGGCGCGGTGCAGCCCTTTTCGCTGCAGCATCTGGCCGGGTCTTTGTCGGGCGGCGAGGTGTTGCGCATCGAACGCCTCGACAGCAGCGCGCCGCAACTGGTCACCCAGTTGCGCGGGCAGTCGGCGGCGGACGAGCGCGCGGCCCCGTGGCTCACGCGCCTGATCCTGCGCCTGCCCTCGGCCGACACCCGCACGCAGGTGCAGGCCAGCGAGAACCTCACCAGTTCCAGCGGCCGCTACCGGCTCACCCTGACCGGCGACCTGGCCAGCATCGACCGCCAGCTCAGCGCCACCGCGACGCGCATGAGCTGGACCGTGGGCGCCATGCTGGCCGCGATCTTCCTGGCCTGGCTGGTGATCGAGCTGGGCCTGATCCGCCCGGTCGCGCTGCTGACCAAGCGCGCCGCGGCGCTGAACTACAACATGCAGGACCCGCAGGTGGAGCGCCGCCTGGGCGAGCTGGACGTGAGCGACCTGCGTGGCCGCGACGAGATGGGCATCCTCGCCGGCTCGCTGGCGGCGCTGCTGCAGCGGGTCAAGGAAGGCGTGCGGCGCGAGCACCTGCGCAACGAGCAGGAGCGCGACATGTGGCAGGCCGTGGGCCACGAGATCATGTCGCCGCTGCAGTCGCTGATGGTGCTGCACGGCGACGCGGCCGACCCGAGCCACCGCTATGTGCAGCGCATGCAGCAGGCGGTGCGCGTGCTGTACGGCACCGCCTCGCCGAGCGAGGCGATCACGGCCGCCACGGTGGAGACGGACGCGCTGGACATCGACAATTTCCTCACCCACGTGGCCGAGAACGCGCCGTACGCGGGCATCGCCGACGTCCGCTATGCCCCGGCCGGCGCGCCGGTCTGGGTGCAGGCCGACGAGCATTCGCTGGAAGACGTGGTGACGCACGTGCTGCGCAACGCCGACCGCTACCGCCCCGAGGGCTCGGCCATCACGCTGACGCTGTCGCCCGATGAAAACATGGTGGCGGTTGGCGTGCACAACCGCGGCCCGGCAATCGCCGATGACATGCTGGACAAGATCTTCGAATACGGCGTCAGCGACGGTACCGCAGGCGCCCAGGGCGAAGGCCGGGGCCAGGGCCTGTTCGTCGCACGCACCTACATGGCCAAGATGGGTGGCACCATCACGGCCGCCAACACCGCGGACGGCGTGCGCTTCACGCTGCGCCTGCCGCGCGCCACTTCCCGCACCGCTTCATGAGCCGCATCGCCGTCATCGACTTCGAAACCACGGGCACCTCACCCGGCCTGGGCGACCGCGCGACCGAGGTCGCGATCGTGATGACCGAGGGCGGGCGCGTGGTCGACCGGTTCCAGAGCCTGATGAACGCGGGCGTGCGCATCCCGGCCTTCATCACGCAACTGACCGGCATCACCAACGCGATGGTGCAGGCCGCGCCGCCGGCCGGGCAGGTGATGGCGGAGGCGGCGCGCTTCGTGGGCGACGCGCCGATGGTGGCGCACAACGCCTCGTTCGACCGCCGCTACTGGCAGGCGGAGCTGGCGCGCTGCGGCCTGCCCGCCCTGCACAGCTACGCCTGCACGGTGCTGCTCTCGCGCCGGATCTATCCCGAGGCGCCGAGCCACAAGCTCGGTGCGCTGGTCGACTGGCTGGGCCTGCCGCGCACCGGCCGCGCCCACCGCGCCCTGGCCGACGCCGAGATGGCGGCCGAGCTGCTGGGCCGCATCCGGCACGACCTGATGCTGCGCCACGGCGTGGCGCGGCCGGACCACGACTTTCTGTGCAGCCTGCAGAAATGCAGCAAGGCCGCGCTGCCGAGGCTGCTCGGACCGGCCCGTCCTTCCTGAACCGGCATGAGCGAATCCCTGCTGACTTCGACACCGCACTGGCACGCGCTGGATGGCGGAGAGGTCCTGCAGCGGCTGCAGGTCGACCCGGCCGACGGGCTGGATGCCGCCGAGGTGGCACGGCGACGAGCCCGGCACGGCGCCAACCGCCTGCCCGATCCACCGCGCCGGCCGCCATGGCTGCGGTTCCTGCTCCAGTTCCACAACCCGCTGATCTACGTGCTGCTGGTCGCGGGACTGGCCACCCTGCTGCTGGGCAGCCATGTGGACGCGGGGGTGATCCTGGGTGTGGTGCTGATCAATGCGCTGATCGGCCACATCCAGGAAGGCAAGGCGGAACAGGCGCTGGCGGCGGTGCGCGGCATGCTGGCCGCGCGGGCCACAGTGCAGCGCGGGGGCGAGCGCCACCAGATCGACGCCGGCGAGCTGGTGCCCGGCGACATCGTCTGGCTGGAGCCAGGCGACCGCGTGCCGGCCGACCTGCGCCTGCTGCAGGCCCGCAACCTGCGCACGGTGGAGGCCGCGCTGACCGGTGAATCGGCTGCGGTCGACAAGGACACCGGCGCGACCGCCGCCAGCGCCCCCGTCGCCGACCGGCAAGGCATCGCCTTCTCGGGCACGCTGGTGGCGTACGGCAACGGCTGCGGCGTGGTGGTGGCCACCGGCAGCGCGACCGAGATCGGCCACATCGGCCAGCTCGTCAGCGGCGTGCAGACACTGGCCACGCCGCTGACGCGCCGGCTCGACCGTTTCGCGCGCCAGATCACGGTCTTCATCCTCGGCGTCTCGCTGCTGACCCTGGCCTGGGGCCACCTCGTGGCCGGCCTGCCGCTGTTCGATGTTTTCCTCGCGGTGGTCGGGCTGGCGGTGGCCGCCATTCCCGAAGGCATGCCGGCGGTGGTGACCATCGTGCTGGCGATCGGCACACGGGCGATGGCGCACAAGCAGGCCATCGTGCGCCGCCTGCCGGCGGTGGAGTCGCTGGGCTCGGTCACGGTGATCTGCAGCGACAAGACCGGCACGCTCACGCGCAACGAGATGACGGCGGTGCGCGTGGTGCTGCCGGCGCACGAGCTGAGCGTGACCGGTACCGGCTACGCGCCCGAGGGCGGCTTTCATGCGCAGGACGGTTCGGTGCTGCACCCCGACAGCGACCCGGCGCTGCAGGCCCTGCTGCACTGCGCGCTGCTGTGCAACGACGCGCGCATCCACCGCGAGGCGGGGACAACAGAGCGCGGAGGCCAGTGGACGCTCACGGGTGATCCCACGGAAGGGGCGCTGGTGACGCTGGCCCACAAGGCCGGGCTGGACGCGGCCGACGCGGCCCGGACCTTCCTGCGGCTGGACGCGATTCCTTTCGAGTCCGAACGGCAGCTCATGGTCACGCTGCACCACGACCACGCCGGTCACCACGAATTGCTGCTCAAGGGCGCGCCTGAGCGTGTGCTCGCGCTGTGCACCTGTGAAGCCGGCGGCCGCCCGCTGGACCGGGCGCGATGGCTGGCCGCCATCGAACGCGCGGCCGGGGCCGGGGAACGCGTGCTGGCCCTGGCGCGCGGCGAGGGCACGGCCGACCGCCATGAGGTGACGCTGGACGACCTCAGGCCGCGCTTCGAGCTGCTGGGCCTGGTGGGCATCATCGACCCGCCGCGCGACGAGGCGGTGGCCGCGGTGGCCGAATGCCAGCGGGCCGGCATCCGCGTGAAGATGATCACCGGCGACCACGCGGTGACGGCCTCGGCCATCGGCCGCCAACTGGGGCTGCGGGCCGAGGGCACGCTGACGGGCGACACCATCGACACGCTGAACGACGCGGCGCTGCGCCGCGCGGTGATGGCCACCGACGTGTTCGCACGCGCCAGCCCCGAACACAAGCTGCGGCTGATCGCCGCGCTGCAGGCCGAGGGCCAGCTCGTGGCGATGACCGGCGACGGGGTCAACGACGCGCCAGCGCTCAAGGCCGCCGACGTCGGCGTCGCCATGGGCGGCAAGGGCACGGACGCGGCGCGCGAAGCGGCCGACCTGGTGCTGACCGACGACAACTTCGCCACCATCGCGCGCGCCGTGCGCCAGGGTCGGGTGGTCTACGACAACATCAAGAAGTCGCTGATGTTCATGCTGCCCACCAACGGCGGCGAGGCGGGTGTGATCCTGCTGGCCATCTTCGCCGGCCTGCCGCTGCCGGTGACGGCAGGGCAGATCCTGTGGGTGAACACGGTGACGGCGGTGACGCTGGCCCTGGCGCTGGCCTTCGAGCCGGCCGAACCGCATGTGATGCAGCACCCGCCGCGGCCGCCGGACGAGTCCGTCGTCACCCGGGCGCTGGGCGCACGCGTGCTGTTCGTGATCGCACTGATCATCGCGGCGACGTTCTGGGTGTTCCACTGGGAACTCGCGCGCGGTTCGACACTGGAGACCGCGCGCACCGCAGCGGTGAATGCGCTGGTGGCCTGCGAGCTGTTCTACCTGTTCAACGTGCGCCACTTCACCCGCCACGCCTGGCGCCTGGAGACGCTGACCGGCAACCCGGTGACGCTGCTGGTGGCGGGTCTGCTGTTGCTGGTGCAACTGGCCTTCACCTACGCGCCGCCGCTGCAGGCCCTGTTCCAGACCACGGCGCTGGACGCCGCGTCCTGGGGCATGGTGCTGGCCATGGGTGCGGCCACCTTCCTGCTGGTGGAGCTGGAGAAGGCGCTGCTGCGCGGCGGGGGGGTGCGCCGGCTGTGAACCTTGCGAACCTGTTGAGGATCTGTCCCTGATGCGAACCCAAGCGCTCATCCTGAGCCTGGCCAGCGCCCTGCTGCTGGTCGCCTGCGGCAGCGCGCCGCCGGGCCGCGCCCCTTCCGTGTCCGTGCTCTCGTCCGGGCAAAGCAGCGACATCGCCATCCACGCCATGGGCCTGGTCGGCACCCCCTACCGCTGGGGCGGCAATACGCCCGACAGCGGCTTCGACTGCAGCGGGCTGATCGGCTACGTGTACCGGCACCGCGCCGGCGTGACCCCGCCGCGCACCGTGGCCCAGCTCGCGGGCTTCGGCGAGCCGGTGGATGCGGGCGAGCTGCGCACCGGCGACCTGGTGATCTTTGGCGACGACCCGGCCTGGCACGCCGGCATCTACGTCGGCGAGGGCCGCTTCGTGCACGCGCCGTCGACCGGCGGCACGGTGCGGCTGGACCGGCTGGACAACCGCTACTGGGCACGCCAGCCGGTGCGCTTCCGCCGGCTCTGACCCCGGCCCGGAGCGGGCGGCGACAATCGCCCCATGAGCACGCACGTCCCCCCCACCCCGCCCCTCTCCACCCGCGACACCACCCGCGTCGACGACCTGCGCATCGGCGCCGTGCGTCCGCTGATCACGCCCGCACTGCTGCAGGAATGGTTGCCCACGCCGGCCGCCGCACAGGCCCTGGTCGAATCCAGCCGCGCCGCGCTCTCGCGCGTGCTGCACGGCCAGGACGACCGCCTGATCGTGGTCGTCGGCCCCTGCTCGATCCACGACCACGACCAGGCCATGGACTACGCGCGGCGCCTGAAGGCGCAGGCCGACGCGCTGCAGGACGAGCTGCTGGTCGTGATGCGCGTGTACTTCGAGAAGCCGCGCACGACCGTGGGCTGGAAGGGCTACATCAACGACCCGCACCTGGACGGCAGCTTCGCGATCAACGAAGGCCTGGAGATGGCGCGCCGGCTGTTGCTCGACGTGCTTGACGTGGGCCTGCCGGTGGGCACCGAGTTCCTGGACCTGCTCTCGCCGCAGTTCATCAGCGACCTGGTGAGCTGGGGCGCGATCGGCGCGCGCACCACCGAGAGCCAGAGCCACCGCCAGCTCGCGTCGGGCCTGTCGTGTCCGGTCGGCTTCAAGAACGGCACCGACGGCGGCATCAAGGTCGCCAGCGACGCGATCCAGGCCGCGCAGGCGCCGCACGCCTTCATGGGCATGACCAAGATGGGCCAGGCCGCGATCTTCGAAACCCGCGGCAACCAGGACTGCCACGTCATCCTGCGCGGCGGCAAGGCGCCCAACTACAGCGCCGACGACATCAGCGCGGCCTGCGCGCTGCTCAAGGCCGCCGGTCTGCGCGAGCAGGTCATGATCGATGTGTCGCACGCCAACAGCAGCAAGCAGCACCGCAAGCAGATCGAGGTCGCGGCCGCCGTGGGCGAGCAGATCGCCGCGGGCGACGCGCGCATCACCGGCGTGATGATCGAGAGCCACCTCGAAGAAGGCCGGCAGGACATCGTGGCCGGCCAGCCGCTGCAGCGCGGCGTCAGCGTCACCGACGCCTGCATCTCGTTCGAACAGACGGTGCCGGTGCTGCGGGGGCTGGCCGACGCGGTCAAGGCACGGCGCCGGCGCTGAGCGGCGGGTTCACAATGGGGCCGCGGCCAGGGAGGCCGTGAATTTCACTGGAGCCCCAACATGTCAGAACTCTCTTTGCAGGGCCGCACCGCCCTGGTCACCGGCGGCGCACGCGGCCTGGGCGCCGGCATGGCGCAGGCCCTGGCGGCGGCCGGCGCGGCCGTGATGATCGGCGACATCCTCGAAGACACCGGGCGCGCGACGGCACAGGCCATCGCCGCGACCGGCGCGCAGGCCGCCTTCGCGCAACTGGACGTCACCGACGAGGCCGGCTGGCTGGCCGCCGTGTCCGCCACCCACAGCCGCTTCGGCGGCTTCGACATCCTGATCAACAACGCCGGGGTCGAGGAGACGGCGCTGGTCACGGAGATCGACCCGCTGGCGCTGCGGCGCATGCTGGATGTGAACATCGTCGGCACCGCGCTGGGCCTCAAGCACGCGTTCCGCGCCATGCGGCCGGGGGGCCTGGCGGGTCGGGGCGGCGCGGTCGTCAACGTCGCATCGGTCGCCGCCACCATCGCCTTCCCGGCGATCGCCGGTTATTCGGCCACCAAGTCGGCGGTCGACCGCCTGACCCGGGTGGCGGCGATGGAAGCGGGCCAGCTCGGCCACGGGGTGCGCGTGAACTGCGTCTACCCGGGCCTGGTGCCGACCGACATGGGCATGAAGCTGGCGGCCGATGTGGTCGCTGCCGGGCTGTTCCCGACGCCGGAGGCCGCCGTCGGCGCGATCGTGGCGCAGACGCCGCTGGGGCGCCTGGGCACGGTGGCCGACATGGCCGATGCGGTGGTGTTCCTGTGTTCCGACGCCGCGCGTTTCATCACCGGCGCCGGCCTGCCGGTGGACGGCGGCATGGGCATGTGAGGCCGGGCCTCAGCGACCGCAGCCCCGCCGGAACTGCTGGTCGCGCAGCTCGCGCCGCTGGCGGCTGACGCGGTCCTGCTCCTGGCCCGTCAGGGGCTGGCGCGCATAGTCGTCCAGCGCGGCGACTTTCTCCCCGAGTCCTTTGCACTCGGCGGCCTTGACGGCGGCGGCGTCCGGCGGGGCCGGGGGTCCCGCCTCGGCCGCGCGGGGCGCACGGGTGCGCGCCGGCTTGAGCAGGGCCTCGCGGTTCTGCGCAAACACGATCTGCTCGGCCAGGGGCAGCCGGGCCGGCACGGTGAAGCTGTTCACCACATAGGCGCCCCGGTGCTGGCAGTGCACGTCGGACCAGAACAGGCCCGCACCCTTGCAGCGGTAGAGGGTCGCGCCGCCTTCACCGTCCACACGCAGCGCCTCGGCGGTGTTGACCACCTGTTCGCGCGTGCCCTTGGGGCAGGGGCCGTCGGTGTAGCTGATCTCGCCGACCGCGTTCTCGCAACGGTGCACGACCGCCGGCGGCGCCTCGGCCGCGACGGGCGCTGCCGCATCGGGCGCCGGGGCGGCGGGGACGCTCACCGCAGCGGGCGCTGGCGCAGGCGCCGCAGCCACCGCCACCGTCTCTGCGGCTGCCGCCGGTCGCATCCACTTGAGCCAGGCCCACTGGCCCAGCGCAAACAGCCCGACGAGCACCGACGCGAGGATCAGGCCGACGGTCAGCGCGCTGATGCCCTCCTTCTGGCGCGGCCGGAACAGCGGTTCGGTGGCCGGCGCACGCGGCGTCGGCTGCATGAAGATGTAGGGGTCGACGCCCCCTTGGGGAAGGACCGGTTCCTGGGGTTCGTTCGGGGCCATGCGTGCCTCAGCGATTCATTGTTCGACCACGGTCTTGACCATCTGCCCGGCCGGCGGATCGCTGCGGCCCCAGGTGCCGTTGAGCAACTGCAGGCGCTTCTCGGGCACCGGCGCCTGGCGCGCCAGCTCGGCGAAACCGCCACGCGGCATGGGCACGCTGCGGATCGCCCAGGGACGCGCCGCCTGCTGATCGGCCGGGGTCATCGCGCGAAAGGACTTCTCGGTGGCCAGCAGACCGGGCATGGCGCGGTTGCGGGCGGCCGCGTCCTGCGAGAGGTAGAGCAGCAGGAAGCGGTTGTTCTTCGGGCCCGTCACGACGGTCACCTCGACCGGCTGGCCCTGGCCGTTGCGGGTGGGCAGGGTACCCACGAAATGGGTGGCGTCGAAGCCGTTGATTGTGCCCCGGGTGAGCTTGCCCTCGCTGGGCTTGAGCGCGTTGCGGATGATGTCTTCGTGGCTGCTGCCGGCATCGGGCGGCACCGAGATCATGCGCAGGGCCGCGTCGCCCTGGGGCGAGGCGATGGTCAGCGCCTCGGCCTCGTTGTCGATGCGCCAGCCCGATGGAGCGGTCAGGGCAATTCCCAGGCCGGCATGGTAGAAGCTCCGGCCCCGCGTGAGGCCCTGTTCGGGGCTCTCGCCAAATCGCATGCCCTGGATCGCCTGGTGGAAGCGCTCTGCCCCGTCGGATGCGTAGCTGCCGCTGTACCTGGCGGCGTTCTGACTGATCTGCTGCAGGCGCTGGTCGTTGCTCGGGTGGGAGGACAGCCAGTTCGCACCCTCGGGCACCGGCCGTCCTTCGGCACGCGCCTCGTCGGCCGCGAAGGCTTCCTGCAGCTTGAGCACGCGGATCACGTCGATCATGTTGCGCGGGTCATAGTGGCTGCGCGCCAGGTACTCGGCACCCAGGCTGTCCGCCTGCAGCTCCTGCTCCCGGCTGTACTTCGCGACATAGCCTGCAGCCACGCCCTGGGCCATCTGTCCGAACATCTCGGTGCCGCCCGACAGCCCGGCCTTGCTCTCCAGCACGGCGCCCAGCACGGTGGCGGCCAGAACGCCCAGACCCGCCGTCTGCTGGCGGGTCGCACGCTGGGCACCGTGGCGGGCGGTGACGTGGCCGATCTCGTGACCGATCACGCCGGCCATGTCGGCCTCGCTGTCCATGTAGGCCAGGATGCCGCGCGTGATGTAGACATAACCTCCGGGCAGCGCAAAGGCGTTGACCTCGGGGCTGTCGAGCACGGTGAAGGTCCAGGGGATGTTGGCGCGGTGCGACTGCTTCGCCAGGGTCTGTCCGATCCCGTTGACGTAGGCCTGCAGGCGCTCGTCCTTGACGACACCGTATTCCTTGAGGACCTCGGCGTGCGCCTTCTTGCCTTCGGCCAGCTCGGCACGTTCATCCATCACCGTGCGCTCGGCCTGGCCGGTCACGGGGTTGACCACGGTGGTGCCGCAGCCGCTGAGCACGGCCGTCAGCGCCACGGCGGCGACGAGGGATCGGATCATTCGGTTCTCCTGAAGGCAGCGGCGACGGTGCCCTGGTTCACCCGCGACCGGTCACTTGCGGTCCGGCAGTTCGATCTTGACTTCCAGCACTTCCAGGTCGTCCTGGCGCTCCAGATGGACCTTGATGTCGTCGGGGTTGATCTTGATGTACTTGCCGATCACCGCGACCAGTTCCTTCTGCAGCGCAGGGAGGTAGTCCGGCTCGCCGGCATTGCGGCCGGCGCGTTCGTGGGCGAGGATGATCTGCAGCCGCTCCTTGGCGACACTGGCCGTCTTCTTCTTCTCGCCCAGCAGGAAAGAGAGGAAGGACATGGTCACTTGCTCCCGAACAGGCGTTTGAAGAAGCCCGGCTTCTCGGCGTCGATGAAGCGCAGCGGCTTCTCGGCGCCCAGGAAACGGTCGACCACGTCGGCATAGGCCTCGGCCACGTCGCTGCCCTTGAGGTGGATCGCCGGTGTGCCCTGGTTGGAGGCCTGCAGCACGCTTTCGCTCTCGGGGATCACGCCGATGAGCTTGATGCGCAGGATGTCCTGGATGTCTTCGAGCGAGAGCATCTGGCCGTCGGCCACGCGGTTGGGGTTGTAGCGCGTGATCAGCAGGTGTTCCTTGATCGGTTCCTTGCCTTCGATCGCGCGTTTGGTCTTGCTGCCCAGCATGCCCAGGATGCGGTCGGAGTCGCGCACCGAGGAGACCTCGGGATTGGTCACCACCAGCGCCTCGTCGGCGTAGTGCATGGCCATCAGCGCACCGGTCTCGATGCCGGCCGGCGAGTCGCAGACGATGTATTCGAAACCCATCCCGGCCAGATCGGCCAGCACTTTCTCGACGCCTTCCTGGGTCAGCGCGTCCTTGTCGCGGGTCTGGCTGGCGGCGAGCACGAACAGGTTGTCGCAGCTCTTGTCCTTGATCAGGGCCTGGTTGAGGTTGGCCTCGCCGTGGATCACGTTGATCAGGTCGTAGACCACGCGGCGCTCGCAGCCCATGATCAGGTCCAGGTTGCGCAGGCCGACGTCGAAGTCGATGACGGCGGTCTTGTGGCCGCGCAGCGCGAGGCCGGAGGCAAAGCTGGCGCTGGTCGTGGTCTTGCCCACGCCGCCCTTGCCGGAAGTGACGACAACGATTTTGGTCATGGTGAGGGGTCCTCGGGGTTCAGGGATTCAGGGGATCGATGACGAGCTTGTCGCCCTCGGGGCCGGACATCAGACGCACCTGCGCCGTCTTGCCCAGCACGTCCGCCGGCAGCGGGTTGTCGCTGGTTCGGTAGATGCCGGCGATCGAGATCAGCTCGGGGTCCATCGACAGCGCGAAGATGCGCGCCTCGGCGTTGCCACGCGCGCCGGCGATGGCCTTGCCGCGCAGCGGGGCGTAGACATGGATGTGGCCGTCGGCGATCACCTCGGCGCCCGGATTGACCATCGCCAGCACCACCAGATCGCGGCCACGGGCATAGACCTGCTGGCCGGAGCGCAAGGGCTTGTCGACCACCATGGCGCCGACGGCGACCGGCGCTGCCGCAGGGGCCGGTGCCGCCACGGGGGCCTGCACTTGCTGCGCCTGGGCCTGGGGAGCCGGTGTGGTGGCGGCGGCACTGCGCTGCACGGTGGCGTCGTCGGCCCGCATCAGGCCGGCCAGTTCGGCGGCGGCCACCTGGGCCTCGCTGCCACCACGCAGCGCCACCGGCCGCAACCGGAATCGTCGCAGCAGGGCGACCAGCGCGGGAAAGTCCACCGGGCGGTCGGCCTCGTCACCGGCCTGCAGCGGCGTGAGGTCGACCAGCAGCGGGTCGTTGTCGAAAAAATCGGGAATGTCGCCGTAGCGCTGGGTCATCTCCTGACCCAGTCGGTCGAGATCGGCCGATTTGAGCAGCAGGGCCACCAGCGGCAGCTGGGCGCTCTTGATTTCGAAGGTGGTCGGGGCGCTGGCGCTGAGGACGGTGGACATGGATCCGGCAGGAAACGGGCACGCCGGCGAGGGGCCGGCAGGGTCGGCGGGCAGTGTACCAGCCGACCCCCATTGCCCGGGGGCGGTGCAGTGTCCAGCGGTGTCAGGCACACTGCGCGCCATGAGCCCC
The DNA here is from genome assembly GCA_016790705.1 of Hydrogenophaga sp. GTDB lineage: Bacteria > Pseudomonadota > Gammaproteobacteria > Burkholderiales > Burkholderiaceae_C > Hydrogenophaga. Next base: position 22,107 of record JAEUOT010000019.1, on the reverse strand, counting down.
CGAGATACCCCCCACCGTTCGACCGGCTGGCGCCCCGGTCTCTGGTGGCGCATGACGCGCCCGGCCTTCCTGTTGCTCACCGTGGTCGCCTGCGCGCTGGGCACGGCCACCGCCTCGGCCTGCGGTTGCGGCCTGGACCTGGCAGCCGCCCTGGGCGCCACCGTGCTGGCGGTGATCGCCCACGCCGCCGGCAATGTGCTCAACGATCTGCACGACGCGCGCAACGGTGCCGACGCCACCAACCGCGAAGGCATCTATCCCTTCACCGGGGGGTCGCGGCTGATTCAGAACGGCGAAACCAGCGAACGCGAAACCGCCGATCTGGTGAAGGCGCTGCTGATGCTGCTGGTGCCCGGCGGCCTGCTGCTGGGCCTGCGGGGCGGCGGCGGCGTGATCGTGCTCGGGCTGGCCGGTCTGCTGCTGGTCTGGGCCTACTCGGCACCACCGCTCAAGCTGATGTCCCGCGGTCTGGGGGAGTTGACGGTCGCGCTGGCCTGGTTTCTGGTGGTCGTGGGTGCCGACTATGTCCAGCGGCATCAGTTCTTCGTGATTCCCGCCAGCGTGGCCCTGGGCTTTGCCGCCATGGTGGCGGCGCTGCTGCTGATCAACGGCGTGCCCGATGCCGGGGCCGACCGCCTGGTGGGCAAGCGCACGCTGGCGGTGAAACTGGGGCCCACCGGGGCCTGGGCCCTGTACACGGGGCTGACCCTGGGCGCGCACGCCTGGTTGCTGCTGTCCTGGTGGCTGCTGATTCCGCCGACGCCCGCGCTCTGGGGGCTGGTGTCCCTGCCGCTATCGCTGTTCGCCAGCGCCTGGCTGTTCCTGAACCGGCAACGGCCAGCGCGGCTGCGACCCGCACTGGCCGCGACCGTGGCCGCCACCTTGTTGCACGGCACCGGCATGGCGGCCGGTTTCGCGTGGATGGGCTGGAACCACTGAGGTTTTCAACAACTCTGTGGATAATTTTTTAAGAACCCATTGGTTATCCACATTTTCAGGCCGCCTCGGCAAGTTGTCCCTGTTGGGCCTGAACGCCGTCCGGCCGTTTCAAACAGCGTTTTCAGGCCCTCAGTTGCTTGATTCCAAAAGGAAAAACTCGCTTGTCCACAGATGAAGGCGCCCTCTACTACTACAACGATTTATAAATATTGAAATAGATAAACAAGACAGGAACAAAAAAAGCGCCGCCGGAAGGGCTCCGGGGGCGCTTTTCCAGACCGGCCGGCCGGTGTCAGAGGGCGTGGGTCACCAGCTTGAAGTCGGGATCTTCGGCAAAAGACTTGATGTGGAAGCCCAGGCCCTTCATCAGCTTGAGCATGCCGGGGTTGTTCGCCAGCACCAGCCCCTCGATCTCGGCCAGGCCCTTGTCGCGGGCCTCTTCCATGATGCTGAGCATCAGGCGCGAGCCCAGGCCCTTGCCGTTGAAGTCGTCGGCCACCACCAGCGAGAACTCGCAGCTCGATTTGTCGGGGTTGGTGATGTAGCGGGAAACGCCGACGATGCGCTCCGTTTCGACCATTTCGCCGTCATCTGCCGCCTTGCGCTCGCGGTGGATGGCCACCAGGGCCATCTCGCGGTCGTAGTCGATCAGGGTCAGGCGAGACAGCATCGACGCCGGCAGCTCGGTCATGCTGGAGACGAAGCGGTAGTAGCGGCTCTGGGGCGAGAGGTTCTGCACCAGGTCCTGCAGCATCTGGGCATCGTCCGGGTGGATCGGGCGGATGGTGTATTCGCCACCGCCGCGCAGCGGCCAGACCTGCTCGTAGCGCGCCGGGTAGGGCAGGATCGCCAGGTGGGCGTAGTTGCGGGCCGTGGCGGGTGCGCTCTCGATCACGATGCGGGCGTCGACCGCCACCGCGCCGTTCTCGTCCACGATGATGGGGTTGATGTCCATCTCGCGCAGTTGGGGCAGCTCGCAGACCATTTCCGAGACGCGCAACAGCACGTGCTCAAGCATGTCCATGTCGATGGCCGATGCGCCGCGCCATTCGCCCAGGGTGTCGGCCACGCGCGAGCGCTCGATCAGGCGGCGCGCCAGGAACTGGTTGAGCGGCGGCAGCTCCATCGCGCGGTCGCCGATCAGCTCGATCATGGTGCCGCCGGCACCGAAGGCGATCACCGGGCCGAACGGGTCGTCGGTCACCAGGCCGATGTAGAGCTCGCGGCCACGCTTGCTCTGCGCCATGCGCTGGATCGTCACGCCGTTGATCCTGGCGCCGGGCTGCAGCTTGGACACGCTCTGGATCATGGTGTTGTAGATGTCGCGCACGGCGGTCGCGTTCATCACGTTGAGCGCCACGCCATTGACATCGCTCTTGTGGCTGATGTCGGGCGAATCGATCTTGAGCGCCACCGGGTACCCGAGCTGGGTCGCGATCATCATGGCCTCGTTGGCCGAACGCGCCAGGATGGTCTGCGTGACCGGGATGTGGAAGGCCGAGAGCAGGGCCTTGGATTCCATCTCGGTCAGCACCTTGCGGCGCTCGGTGAGCACGTTCTCGATGATCAGGCGTGCGCCCTCGATGTCCGGGTTGGCCAGGGTCGAGAGTGGCGGCGGCGTCTGCTGCAGCAACTGCTGGTTCTGGTAGAAGCTGGCGATGTTGCCGAAGGCGCCGACGGCGGCTTCCGGCGTGCGGAAGCTCGGGATCGCGGCCTTGCCCAGCACCTCGCGCGCCTCGGTCACCGAGGCGTCGCCCATCCAGCACGAGAGCAGCGGCTTGTTCATGCGCGCCTTGACTTCGGCCATCACGCGCGCGACGTCGGCGGCATCGATGCCGGCCTTGGGCGAATGCACCACCAGCACGCCGTCGACCGAACGGTCGTGGCCGGCGGCCTCGATGGCGGCGCGGTAGTGCTCGGCGCTGGCTTCCTCGGACACGTCGATCAGGTCGGTCAGCGACGCCAGCGGCGGCAGCTTGGCCTTGAGGTCGTTCATGGTTTCCGGAGCGACCTTGGCCAGTTGCAGCCCGATTTCGCTGATCCAGTCGGCGGCCAGCACGCCCGGGCCGCCCCCGTTGGTGATCACCGCCAGGCGCTTGCCCACCGGGCGATAGCGCGAGGCCAGACACTTGGACGCCGAAAACAGCTCGACAAAGGAACGCACCCGCACCGCACCGGCGCGCCGCAGTGCGGCGTCGAACACGTCGTCGCTGCCGACGATGGCGCCGCTGTGGGTCTGGGCGGCTTCGTTGCCAGCGGGTTTGCGACCTGCCTTGAGCACCACCACCGGCTTGGCGTTGGCGGCAGCGCGCAGCGCGCTCATGAAGCGGCGGGAGTTGGAGATGCCTTCAAGATAGACGACGATGCTGTGTGTTTGCCCGTCGGCTGCCAGGAAATCGAGCACCTGGGCGATGTCGACGGATGTCTTGGGCCCCAGCGAGACCACGGTCGAGAAGCCCACGCCGTTCTGGCTGGCCCAGTCGAGGATGGACGAGGTCAGGGCGCCGGACTGCGAGACCAGGGCCAGCGGACCGACCGACGCCATCGAACCGGCCACGCTGGCGTTCAGGCCCAGGCGCGGGCGCTGGAAGCCCAGGCTGTTGGGGCCGAGCAGGTGCATGCCGTGGCGGCGCGCGACCTGGTGCATGTCGGCGGCGATGTCGGCGTTGGCGCCGCTGCCCACCACCAGGGCGGCCTTGCACTTGATACGGCCGGCCACTTCGAGCGCGGCCAGCGCCTCGTCGGGCGGCAGGGCAATGATGGCCAGATCGGCCCGGGTCTGGGCCAGGTCGGCCAGCGTGCCGCTGGTGTGGATGTCCAGGAAAACAAGGGTGCCCGAGAAGCGCTGGGCGGTCAGGGCGGCGCAGAGCTGTCGCGCGTGGGGAATCTGGCTGGCCGGGTCTTCGTGGTTGCCGGCGAAGACGGCGATGGATTCGGGCTGGAAAAGCGGGGTGAGGTAGTGTTTGTCCATAAGTGGTTCAGTCGGCCCCGATGAGGACCTTGACGTGCGCAGCGACGCTGCGGGCCAGGGGGCTGAGCACGTAGCCGCCCTCCAGGCAGGAAATCACGCGGCCCTGGCAATGCCGGTTGGCCACGTTCAGAAGCTGTTGCGTGACCCAGGCGTAGTCGGCCTCGACCAGACCGAGGTTGCCCATGTCGTCCTCGCGGTGCGCATCGAAGCCGGCGGAGATGTAGATCAGCTGGGGCCGGAAGGCGTCGAGCGCGGGCATCCAGTGGTCGGTCACGGCAGCGCGGAAGGCGTCGCTGCCCGAGCGGGTCGGCAGGCCGACGTTGACCATGTTGGGTCCGGTCGCGTTTTCGCCGTTGAAAGGGTAGAGCCCCTTCTCGAAGATCGAGCACATCAGCACCCGCTCGTCGCCGCGGAAGATGTCCTCGGAGCCGTTGCCGTGGTGCACGTCGAAGTCGATCAGGGCGACGCGTTCGAGGTTGTGCACGTCCAGCGCGTGGCGGATGCCGACGGCGATGTTGTTGAAGAAACAGAAGCCCATGGCGGCCGAGCGCTCGGCGTGGTGGCCCGGCGGGCGGATGCTGCAGAAGGCGGTCGGCGCTTCGCCGGCCAGCACCAGATCGGTCGCCTGGACCGCCGCTCCGGCGGCGCGCAGCGCAGCCTGCAGGGTGTGCGGGCACATATTGGTGTCGGGATCGACGGCGTGCAGCCCTTCCTTGGGCGAGGCGTCGAAGATTTCCCGGACATACAGCGAGGCGTGGGCGCGGCCGAGCTGTTCTTCGGTGGCCAGCGGCGCGTCGTGGTGGACCATGTAGTCCAGCAGACCCTTGACCAGCAGGTGGTCGTTGATGGCGCCCAGGCGCTCGGGACACTCGGGATGGTGCGGGCCCATGTCGTGACGGGCACAGTCGGGGTGGCTGATGAAGGCGGACAGCATGCTTGTTTTCTCCTCGGGCACAAACGGCTGCCGGATGACTTCGCATCCGTGCAGCATGACTTTCGTCAATCTAGACCCGAAGCCTGACGCCTGCCTTGATGAAACGCAACCAGCCCCCCAGGAGGAAGGGGTCAGCCCAGCCCCGTCAGGGACGCTGCGACGGCGCGCTTGAACGGCGTGAATCGCTCGCCCAGTTCGACCATGCCGCGACGCAGCCAGCGCGCCGGCACGTGTTCGCGGGTATAGAGCGTGGCCACGGCATGGGTGGCCATGAACAGGCCGCGGGCGGCCCGCTGGTGGACCTGCTGGTAGCGCTCCAGCAGTTGCGGCGAGGCGATGTCCTGGCCGCCCTGCTGGGCCTGGATCAGCGCCCGGGAGAGGGCGTCGATGCTGCGCAGGCCGAGGTTGAAGCCGTGCGCGGTGACAGGGTGCATGCCCACTGCGGCGTCGCCGACCACGGCAAAACGCTGCGCCACGAAGCGGCGCGCCCAGACGCCGACCAGCGGGTAGGCGTGGCGCGTGCTCACCAGACGCATGTCGCCGAGCTGGCCACCGAAGCGCCGGGTCAGCTCGTGGTTGAAAGCGGTCTCGTCCATCTCCAGCATCGGCTGGATGGCCTGGTGCGGCAGGGTGAGCACCACCGACGAGCGCGGCAGGCCGCTGGCCGGATCGGGGTTCATCGGCAGCAGGGCCAGGGTCTGGCCGTGGTCGAACCATTCCCAGGCGGTCTCCTCGTGTGCCTGCTCGTGGGTCATGTTGCAGACCAGCATGGTGCGGCCGTAGTCGTGCATGTCGGCGGCAATGCCCATGGCGCGCCGCGTCGAGGAGTGGCGGCTGTCGGCGGCCACGACCAGGCGCGCGGCCAGTGTGCGGCCGCCGGAGAGCGTGATGCGGGCCGAGTCGGCGTCGGTGCGGATGCCGGTGACCTGCTCGCCGCAGATCAGCGTTGGGACTTCCCCCTCGCCCGTCCCCATCGCGGCTTCGAAGGCGGCCCGGCGGATGTGGTGGTTGGCGACCAAAAACCCCAGTTCGCTGCGCGGGCTCAGGCGGTGGCTGATGCGCATGCGCGACTGGTCGACGCCGACGCCACCGTCCAGCACCAGTGCATCGCGCAGGGGCGCGATGTTCGCCTCGCCCAGCAGCGGCCAGAGACCGAGCTGGCGCATCAGCTCGGCGCTGTGCTGGGTCAGGGCGATCTCCCGTCCGTCGAAAGCGGGCTGCTCCAGCGAGGCCAGGCTGTTCTGTTCGATCAGGGTTGTCCGCAGGCCGCTGCCACGCAACGCCCGCGCCAGGCTCAGGCCAGCCGGCCCGGCGCCCACGATGATGAGGTCCAGTTCCATGGCGGCGCAGCTTAAGCGCCGTTCGCCCGGCCGGGCTTGACTCAGGTCAATCACCCGGGTGCCGGGCGAGCGCACGAAAAAAGGCCCCGGAGGACCGGGGCCAAGAGGGCTGAGGAGACCTTCAGTGAAAACCGGGGAACAGGCGATCAGCCTTTCTTGGGGCCAGGGCCGTCGCAGCCCTTGCCACCCATGTGGCCGTCCGGGCCGCCCATCGGGCCCATGCCGCGGTGTTCGCCGTGGCCATGGCGGCCACCGGGCATGCCACGGCCCTCGAACGGACCGAAGGACTGGGCGTCGAACACTTTCTGCTGTTCGGGGGTCAGTGCAGCGTAGAAGGTCTTGACCGCTTCCATGCGCTTGGCCATCACGGCGTCACGTTCGGCGCGGAAGGCCTGCATCTTCTCCATGCGTTGCGGCGTGGTCAGCTTGGCCCAGTCTTCGCGGGCCATCGGGGCCGGCATGGCGGCGGGGTTGGGTGTGGTGGCCGTGTCGAAGGCCGTCCATGCGGCTTCCTGGGCGGCGGTGATCTTCAGGGCGGCCTTGAGCTTGGCCTGGTGGTCGGCGTGGCGCTTCTGCATGGCCTCGACGCGCGGACCGCTGGGGCCGGCTTGCGGTCCGGCGCCCTGGGCGATGGCGGTGGCCGAGACACCGGCAATGCCGGCGAGGATGGCGGCGACGATGAGGCTGCGTTTGACGATCGGGTGCATGTGAAACTCCTTGGGTTGACATCGTTTCCGGAGCCCTGCTGAGGTGTTCCGGAGTGGATTCAGTGTCGGCAACCCGTGTTTCGCGATTGCGGTGTTGTGATGCCGCTTTGTAAAGTTTTGTTCCGATCAGGGATGCGCCAGGTCGTCGAGGATCGGGCAGTCCGGCCGGTCGTTGCCCGGACAGTGGCACAGCAGCGTGTGCAGGCTGCGCTGCATGGCCTGCAGCGCCTCGATGCGCTGTGTCAGCTCGTCGTGGTGTTTCTGGGCGATGCGCTTGACGCTGGCGCTGCTGCGGCGCCGGTTGTGCCACAGGCCCACCAGTTCGGTGATGGCCTCCAGCCCGAACCCCATGTCGCGGGCGCGGCGGATGAAACGCAGGGTGTGCACGTCGGCCAGGCTGTACTGGCGGTAGTTGCTGCCGGTGCGCTGGACCTCCCCCAGCAGCCCCAGGGATTCGTAGTGGCGCAGCATCTTGGGCGAGATGCCCGAGAGCTGGGCCGCCACGCCGATGGCCACCGGCCAGCGGGCGACGGCGTCCAGTCCGGGTTCGGTCGCCTGCACGCGGGTCATTCGGCGACCGCGTAGCCCTCTTCGCGGATCGCGGAGGCGATGGCGTCGCGCGGCTGGGCGGTGTTCACTTCGACCAGGTTCTGTGCCCGGTCGATCCGGACCTCGGCCTGCGGGTCCAGGGTCTTGATGGCGGTCTGGACGGCGCGTTCGCAGTGGCCGCAGGTCATGCCCTGCACGGTGAAGGTCTGTTGGCTCATGGATGGACTCCGGTGGGGAAAATGCCGATCATCAGGCTTGACATCGTGTCAAGGTCAAGCTTTTGGTGAGCAGACGATACACCTTGTGGCTTGACCTTCCCATGGGGGTAAAGCTTATTCTCCGCCCATGAACACCGCGACGATGGATGTGAACAACGACAGCTGCCAGATCGATCTGGGCATTGGTGGCATGACCTGCGCCTCGTGTGTGTCGCGGGTCGAGAAGGTGCTGCGCAAGCAGCCCGGCGTGAGCGCGGCGACCGTCAATCTGGCGACCGAGTCGGCGCGCATCACCCTCTCGGGCCCGCAGGATGCGGCGGCACTGGCGGTGCTCAGGCGCGCGGTGCGCGACGCGGGCTACGAACCGCGCGCGGCCGACGCGATGGACCAGGAGCTCACCGAACGCTGGCTGGGTGTGCCGGTCGATGCGTTGCCGGTCGTGTTCGGCGCGCTGCTGTCGGCGCCGCTGGCGCTGCCGATGATCGGCGACCTGCTGGGCAAGCACTGGATGCTGCCAGCCTGGGCGCAGTTCCTGCTCGCGACGCCGGTGCAGTTCTGGCTGGGGGCGCGCTTCTACAAGGCCGGCTGGCACGCGCTCAAGGCGCTGACCGGCAACATGGAACTGCTGGTGGCGATCGGCACCACGGCGGGCTGGGCGCTGTCGACCTGGCTGTGGCTCAGGGCCGAGCCGGGCGAGATGGTGCATCTCTATTACGAGGGCTCGGCGGTGGTGATCACGCTGGTGTTGCTGGGCAAGTGGCTGGAGGCGCGGGCCAAGCGCCAGACCACCGCCGCGATCCGCGCCCTGCACGCGCTGCGCCCCGAACGGGCGCATCTGGTGCCTGACGGGGTGAAGCGCACGGAGATGAGCGATGTGCCGGTGGACGAGCTGCTGGCGGGCGACATCGTGCGCGTGTTGCCCGGCGAGCGTTTCCCGGCCGACGGGGAGATGCTGCTGGGCGAGACGCAGGCCGACGAGTCCATGCTGACCGGTGAGGCGATGCCGGTGCCCAAGCAGCCCGGCGACAGGGTCACGGGCGGGTCCCTCAATGGCGAAGGCTCGGTCGAGATCCGCGTCAAGGCGGTCGGGGCGCAGAGCGTGCTGGCGCACATCATTGCGCTGGTGCAGGACGCGCAGGCCGGCAAGGCGCCGGTGCAGCGCATGGTCGACCAGGTGGCGGCGGTGTTCGTGCCGGTGGTGCTGGTGATCGCGCTGATCACGCTGGGCGCCTGGCTCTGGAAGGGTGTGCCGATGGAGGTGGCGCTGTTGCACGCGGTGGCGGTGTTGGTGATCGCCTGTCCCTGCGCGCTCGGCCTGGCGACACCGGCCGCGATCATGGCGGGCACCGGCGTTGCCGCCCGCCACGGCATTCTGATCAAGGACGCGGAGGCGCTGGAGATTGCGCACAAGGTCGACACGGTCGCGTTCGACAAGACCGGCACCCTGACCGTGGGCCGGCCGACCTTGCGCCTGGTCGAGGCGTTACCCGGCGCCGACGAGACGGCGGTGCTGGGCGCGGCGGCGGCGCTACAGGCGCAGAGTGCGCACCCGCTGGCGCACGCGGTGACCGAGGCGGCACGCTCGCGTGGCATTGCTGTCCTGCCCGATGCGGCGCAGGACGTTCAGGCCGTGACCGGCAAGGGCACCAGGGGAACGGTGCAGGGTGCGCAACTGGCGCTGGGCAGCTTGCGCTGGATGGAGGAACTGGGTCTGCCGCTGGCGGCGCTGGGGCCGCTGGCCGCGACGGTTCGCCGGCAACAGGCCGAAGGCGCCACGGTGTCGCTGCTGGCCAGTCGGGCGGGCGAAGGCCAGGTCTGGTCGCCGCTGGCGCTGTTTGCGTTCGGCGACGAGGCCAAGCCCGGCGCGCGGGAGGCGCTGGCGCGGCTGAAGCAGCGGGGCCTGCGACTGTTCATGGTCTCGGGCGACAACAAGGGCGCGGCCGAGGCGATGGCCCGCCAGTTGGGCATGGATGTCGACGGTGGTGCGGTGATTGCCGAGGTGCTGCCGGGCGACAAGGCGGCGGTGGTGCAGCGGCTGCGCGGGGGAGGTCGGGAATTCAGCGCCGGGCCGCCCCAAGCTGAATTCGCTCCCCCTGGGGGGGCAGCGACCCGCGCAGCGGCGGAGCGTGGGGGTCATACCGTTGCCATGGTGGGCGATGGCGTCAACGACGCGCCCGCACTGGCCGCGGCCGACGTGGGCGTTGCGATGGGCGGACGCGAAGGCGGTTCCGATGTGGCGATGCACGCGGCCGGCATCACGCTGATGCGTGGCGATCCGATGCTGGTCGAGGCTGCGCTGGACATTTCGCGGCGCACGGTCAGCAAGATCCGCCAGAACCTGTTCTGGGCCTTCGCCTACAACGCCGCCGGCATCCCGCTGGCGGCGCTGGGCTACCTCAGCCCGGTGCTGGCGGGGGCGGCGATGGCGATGAGTTCGGTCAGCGTGATGAGCAACGCGCTGCTGCTCAAGCGCTGGAAGCCGGGGCGATAGAGAGGTATTTCTGAAGACCTGAGGTCGACCGCAACGCGTTGCCTATCGAGTCAACTTTGCAATGGAAAGATGACGTAGAAGTTGCTGACGCCGTTGCGCGGTCCAACGGATTTCATTGTCATCGACACCGAAGTCCAGTCCTTGGGGGTCATATACGCTTTGAGCCAAAGCGCCTTCCCGCTCCATGAATGCCTTCCATGCTTCCTGAGACTTGGTCAGCTCCGCGCGTTGTGAGTCATTCAGCTGCTTTTCCAGCGCTTCATAAGCCAAGCTGAGCCGCACTCTCTGCGACGCCAGTTCTTTTTTGATGCATGAGGCCTGCTCCAGTCGCCCGTTTGCCCTACTGTGGCACTGTTCATAGCGCTGGCTGCCGAGCTGCTTCAACGAAGGAAGCACTTCGGATGGGGTTCATGGTGTGAGGGTGTGACAGCGGGAAGGTGTCCGGGTGACAGGCCGGGTCGCCAAAAATCCTAGCACTTTGGTTTGCAACCGCCTGTAACCGTGGACCCCGCGCCGGGGGCGGTCCGGGCCACGCTCTTGACATGTGTCAACCCGGTTCAGGCAGCGCTCCGCCATAGTCCATGACATTCGCCGACCGCTCGGTCGGCTTTGCTTTGCCCGGAGACAAGTCATGACCCATGAAGCCCTGCGCGTCATTCGTGAAGAACATGCCACCCTGGCAGCGATGCTGCAGTCGCTGACACAGATGGTCCGTCGCGGCCCCGAGGCCGACGGGCGGGACGACTCCGAGCGCTTCTTCGACGTGCTGCGGGCCATGTTGTTCTACATCGACGAGTTTCCCGAGCGGCACCATCACCCCAAGGAGTCGGACCTGCTGTTCCCGCGGGTGGTCAAGGCGGCGCCGCACACCATGGCGACCATCGACCAGTTGGAGCGGGACCACATGCGTGGCGAGCCGCGCGTGCGTGAGCTGATGCACCTGCTGCTGGCCTGGGAGCTGCTGGGCGACAGCCGCCGGCAGGCTTTCATGGACGAGATCACGCGCTACATCGACTTCTATCTGGAGCACATGCGGCTGGAGGAGACCGTCGTGTTGCCCGAGGCCGAACGCCACCTCACCGAGGCCGACTGGCACGCGCTGAATGCGGCTTTCGCGACCAACCAGGACCCGCTCAACGGGCGCATTCCGCGCGATCCGCAGTTCGATCGCCTGTTCACGCGGATCGTGATGAAGGCACCGGCGCCCGTGGGTCTCGGACAGGGCTGACCGGGCCCGGGGTCGGCGCCACAATGGGCGCATGACCGATCGCGCCCCGACCGCTGAACCGCCCTATCTGCGCCTGGCGCTGGCTCTTTCCCTGGGGGCGGCCGTTTCGCTGGGCATCACGCGCTTCGCCTACGGCCTGCTGCTGCCGCCGATGCGCCAGGATCTGGGCTGGAGCTACACGCTGGCCGGCGCGATGAACACCGCCAACGCGGCGGGTTACCTGATCGGCGCGATGGCCATGTCCTGGCTGCTGGGGCGCATGGCGGCCACCCGCCTGTTCCTCACCGGCGCCGTGCTGGCGACGCTGTTCATGGCCGCCAGCGGCTTTTTTACCGACGCGGGTGCGCTGATGCTGCAACGCCTGCTGGCCGGCCTGGCCAGCGGGCTGGTGTTCAGCACCGGCGGCCTGCTGGCCGCGCGGCTGGGAGCGCGGCAGCCCCGGCGCAGCGGCTTGCTGCTCGGGCTGTACTACGGTGGCACCGGCATCGGCATCACGCTCTCGGCCCTGCTGATTCCGCCGGTGCTGGCGGCGGCCGGCGGGCGGTCCCACGGCTGGTCATGGGGCTGGTGGGTGATGGCCGGGCTGTGCGCCGTGGCGACGGCGCTGATGGTCTGGCCGGCGCGGGTGCTGGCGCGGCTGGAGGCGACGCCGCCGGTCTCGGCAGTGGCTGGCGCCGCGCCCGTCGCAGCGGGACGGGTGTTCCGCTGGCGCGATTTTTCCTTCGGCCTGCTGGGCTACCTGGGGTTTGGCATGGGCTACATCGGCTACATGACCTTCGTGATCGCGCTGCTGCGTGAGCAAGGCGCCAGTGCCGGCGCGGTGACGGGCTTCTACGCCCTGCTCGGCCTGGCGGTGGTGGCGTCCTCGCGCATCTGGGCCGGGCTGCTGGACCGGCACCGTGATGGCCAGGCGCTGGCGCGGCTGAACGCGCTGCTGGGCGTGGCCGCGATCGTGCCGGCACTGACCAGCGCCGGGCCGCTGCTGCTGGCCTCGGGCCTGCTGTTCGGGGCGGTGTTCCTCTCGGTGGTGGCCAGCACCACGGCGCTGGTGCGCCACAACCTGCCGCCCTCGCAATGGGCGGCCGGCATCAGCGCCTTTACCGTGACCTTCGCGGCCGGGCAGATCGTCGGCCCGACGGTGGTCGGCTTCATCGCCGACGGTCCCGGCGGGCTGGCGCGCGGCCTGGTGTTTTCGGCCGGCGCGCTGTGGCTGGGCGCGGGGCTGGCACTGCGGCAGCGGGCGCTGGACTGAAACACCCCCTGCGCCGCTGCGCGGCTTCCCCCTCTCTGGCGCGCCTGCGGCGCTGGGAGGGGGACGCACCCTGTGGCCCGGCGAAGCCGGTTCCACGGGTGCCCTGGATCGGGCACGCGCTTCGGTGGAGCGTGGGGGCCAGTGAATCCGGCGCCGGGCCGCCCCAAGGCGGATTCGCACCCCCTCGGGGGGCTGCGACCCGCGCAGCGGTTGAGCGTGGGGGCCGACCTTACTTGGCCAGGCCTTCGGCCTTGAGCGCCGCCTGCACGGCCGGGCGCGCACCCACTCGGGCGCGGTAGGCGTTGAGGTTGGCCAGTTCGCTGATGTCCACGCCGACAAAGGCGGCCCAGTTGGTGACGGTGAACAGGTAGGCGTCGGCCACGCTGAAGGCGTCGCCCAGCAGGTACTGTTTGCCGGCCAGTTCGCCGTCGACCCACTTCAGGCGACCTTGCAGGCGTTCCTTGGCCATGGCCTTGGCCGCGTCGGGCATGTTGGGGGTGAACAGCGGCGAGAAGCCCTTGTGCAGCTCGGTGCCGATGAAGGTCAGCCACTCCATCAGGCGGTAGCGGCCCAGGGTGCCATAGGCCGGGGCGAGCTGCTTGTCGGGCGCCTGGTCGGCGATGTACTGGACGATGGCCGGGCCTTCGCGCAGCTTCTGGCCGTCGTTCATCACCAGCAGCGGCACATAGCCCAGCGGGTTGATGGTGTAGTAGTCGGTGCCGTCAGGGAGCTGGTGGGTCTTGGTGGGTGCCGGAATGGCCTCGAAGGGCAGACCGGATTCGTGCAGCACGATGTGCGGGGACAGGGAGCAGGCGCCGGGGGAATAGAAGAGCTTGAGCATGGGGTCTCCTGGTTGTGGGAAGGGTTGCCGGCGACCATGCTATCCGTCTGCGCGGATGTCTGCCGGGGGCGGGACAAGCCGGCTGCCGGACCACCGGCACCGTCGATGATTGGCCTCATGAGATCGCCATTTTTGTCGTATCGTCTGGAGCCACTAAGGGGCATCCCCCTGCGTTCGGGAGCGTTCCCATGGCCACCGGTCACTTCGCCTTCGCCAGCAACACCAACCGATTTCTCGCCTGCGACCCGCTGGCCGACCAGCCGTTCGCCATCGCCGGCGTGCCCTACGACGGCGTGGTGACGAACCGGCCGGGCGCGCGCTTCGGGCCGCAGGCGATCCGCGCCGCCAGCCTGATGCTCTGCGACGGCATTCACCCGTTTTTCGACACCACACCGGTCGGTCTGCTGGGCGACGCGCTGGACATGCGCCTGCCCAACGCCTCGCCACTGCCCGAGGTCCGCGCGCAGATCGAGGCGCAGGCCGCGGCGCTGATGGCGAAGCACCATTGCGTGTTCCTCGGCGGTGACCATTCGGTCACGCTGTCGCTGCTGCGCGCGGCGAAGGCGCGCCACGGTCAGGCACTGGCCTGCGTGCATTTCGACGCCCACTGCGACACCTGGGTCGACCACTTCGGCGAGCCCTCGGGCCACGGCACCTGGACCTACGAAGCGATCCAGGAAGGCCTGATCAGCGCCGCGCACACGGTGCAGATCGGCATCCGCTCCAGCGGCGAACGCGCCGCGCGCGAGTACGTGGCCGACCAGGGCGGCCAGATCTTCACCGCGCGCGCGTTGCGCGGCCTGGACGGCGCGGCGCTGGCCCCGGTGCTGGCGGCGATCCGCGAGCGCATCGGCGATCGGCCGTGTTACCTCTCGCTGGACATCGACGTGCTCGACCCGGCGTTCGCGCCCGGCACCGGCACGCCCGAGCCTGGCGGCCTGACCAGCGCCCAGGTGCTGACCTTCATCGAGGAGCTGGCCGACCTGAACTGGGTCGGCATGGACTGCGTCGAGGTGGCGCCGGCCTACGACCACGCCGAGCTGACCAGCAACGCGGCGGCGACCTTCGTCTGGACCTACCTGTGCGGGCGGGTCTCTCAGCGCGCGGGAGCCTGAGCATGTTCAACCGCTCGCTCACCGGTTCCGACACCCAGCTCAACCAGAAGAGCTACTACGAGGCCAGCGTGGTCCGGCCGGCCGCGTGTGCGCCGCTGGCCGGTGCGGTCCAGGCCGATGTGGTGGTGGTCGGCGGCGGCTTCGCCGGACTGTCGGCGGCGCTGGAGCTGCGGCAGAAGGGCCTGAGCGTGGTGCTGCTGGAGGCCGACCGCATCGGCTCCGGCGCCAGCGGGCGCAACGGCGGCCAGGCCATCGTCGGCTACGCCAGCGGCCAGGGACCGTTCGAGGACCAGCTCGGTGCCGCCGACGCGCAGCGGGCCTGGGAGCTGTCGATCGAGGCAGTGAACCTGATCGAACAGCGCATCGCGGTGCACGGCATCGATTGCGACTGGCAGCGCGGCTACAGCTACGTCGCCGATTCGCCGAAGAAGGCGCGCACGCTGCGGGCCGAATGCGACGACCACAATGCCCGGGGCATTGCCAGCGAGTGGGCCGAGGGCGCCGATGTCGCGCGCTTCATCCGCAGCCCGCGCTATGTGGCGGCGTTCCGCGAAAACACCTCGGGCCACCTGCACCCGCTCAAGTACGCGCTGGGCCTCGCGCAGGCGGCCCAGGCGGCGGGCGTGCAGATGCACGAACACTCGCCGGTGACCGGGCTGGACCGGGGCCGAACCCTGGTCGCGCGCACCGCCCGCGGCCAGGTGACGGCGCGCTTCGGCGTGCTGGCGGGCAACTGCATGCTGCCCGAGTACGGCCCGCGGGTGGCGCCGGAGATCGCGCCGCGCGTCATGCCGGTCGGCACCTATATCATCGGCACGGCGCCGCTCGATCCGGCGCTGTGCGAGCGCCTGATCCCGGGCAACGCGGCGGTCTGCGACAACAATTTCGTGCTCGACTATTTCCGCTTCAGCGCCGACCACCGGATGCTGTTCGGCGGCCGCGTCAGCTACACCACCATGACGCCGCCCGACCTCAAGGGCGTGATGGCGCGGCGCATGGGCGATGTGTTTCCCGAGCTGAAGGACGTGCCGGTCGAGTACGTATGGGGCGGCTTCGTCGACATCAGCATGAACCGCGCGCCCGACTTCGGGCGGCTGGGCGAGAACCTCTATTACCTGCAGGGCTTCAGCGGCCACGGCGTGGCGCTGACCGGCCTGGCCGGCCAGATGGTGGCCGAGGCGGTGGCCGGGCAGGCCGGGCGCTTCGACCTGTTCGCGCGCCTGAAGCACCACGCGTTTCCCGGCGGGCCGCTGCTGCGCACGCCGACGCTGGCGCTGGGCATGCTGTGGCACCGGATGAGGGACGCGATCGGCTGATCAACCCCGCGCCGACAGTTGCCGCACGGCGGCCGCGATCAGCGGCCCGCAGCGCTGGATGCCCGACAAGGGCGCGTAGCCGTAGCCGATCACCAGGCCCTTGAGGTCCTGGCGCGCCAGGCAATAGGACGACAGCGGGCGAACCGTCAGGCCCTGTTGCGCCAGGCGCTGGGCCAGGGCGCGGTCGTCGGCCCTGGCGGGCAACCGCAGGCACAGGTGCAGTCCCTGCTCGGCGCCGCTGATGAAGACCTCGGAGGACAGCACCGGCCTGAGCGCTTCGAGCAGGCACTGGCGGCGCTCGCCGTAGCCCTGGCGGGCGCGGCGCAGGGCACTGCTGAAGTGGCCCATTTCCATGAACTCGGCCAGGGCGGCCTGCAGCGGCATCTGGCCGGGGCGGTTGAGGTCGTAGTGGGCCTGGCGGAACGCGGCCACCAGCGGCTTGGGCACCACCAGGTAGCCCAGCTTGATGCCGGGGTAGAGCACCTTGGAGAAGGTGCCCATGTAGAGCACGCGGCCGTCGGCGTCCAGGCCTTCGAGGCTGGAGATCGGCGGGCCGGAGAAGCGGTACTCGCTGTCGTAGTCGTCTTCGAGCACCCAGGCGTTGTGGGCGCGCGCGGTCGAGAGCAACTGGTGGCGCCGCGGCAGGCTCATCACGGCGCCGGTCGGGTACTGGTGCGAGGGCGTGAGGTAGATCAGGCGCGGGGGCTTCGCGTCGTCGGCTGAGGTCGGGCGGATGCCCTCGTCGTCGACGGCGACCGGGTGCAGGTTCAGGCCGCTGGCCATGAAGGCCTTGGCGGCGCCCCAGTAGGCCGGGTCCTCGACCCAGACGGTGTCGCCGTGGTCGGCCAGCAGCCGGGCGCAGAGCTCCAGCGACTGCTGGGTGCCGGTGGTGACGATGACCTGGTCGGCGTCGAGCTGCACGCTGCGGAACACGCGCAGGTAGTCGGCGACCGCCCGGCGCAGCGGCGCGTAGCCGCCCGAGCTGGCGTAGTCCAGCATGTCCGGGTAGGTCATGCGCCAGTGTTTGTTCTGCAGCCGCTGCCACAGCGTCAGCGGGAAGGCGCTGAAGTCGGCGATGCCGGGTGTGAAGGGCTGGACCTCGAGGTCGGTGGCACAGAACTGGCTGGCCAGGGCCTCGCCGCGCGTGGACATGCGCGGCGCCGCGGCGGGCGTGCGCGGAATGCCGGCCTGGCGCCCCGGCGGGGTGCGCGGCACGCTGTCGTTGACATAGGTGCCGCTGCCGACCCGGCTGACCAGATAGCCCTCGACCGAGAGCTGGTTGATCGCCGCGACCACGGTATTGCGCGAGAGTTGCAGGTCCTGCGCCAGGTCACGGCTGGACGGCAGCCGCTCACCCGGACCGAGCTTGCCGTCCAACATGGCGCGACGCAACGCTTCGTAGAGCTGGCGGTGCAGGGGAAGGGCATCCTGCGCGCCCAGGCGGTGCATCTCGGCAAGAAGGAATTCGGACAGCATGCGTGGCGGTGATGATGGCCATGACCAAGGTCAATTGGCACCATTGAGTTGCTTCAAATGGCCCCGATTGTGATCCAATTGCCTCGCCACAATCAAGTCTGGAGCGTTGCTACATGAACACTGCGCCTTGCATGGTCTGGCTGCCGGCCGACCACCGCCTCATGGGGGATCACGGCCACCAGATGCCCTTTCTGGTGCTCGGTGACAAGTACGCCCGCGCCGTCAAGGTCGGGGCCGAATGTCAGCCGGTGATGTTCCCGCTGGCCGACGCGGGGCAGATCCCGGAACTGCTGCCGCTGGTCGACGGCGTGATGCTGACCGGCTCCCCGTCCAATGTGCACCCCTCGCATTTTGCCGAGGAGGTGGCCGACCCCAGCCTGCCGCTGGACCCGGTGCGTGATGCGCTGACGCTGGGCCTGGTGCAGGCCTGCGTGCGCGAGGGTATCCCGCTGCTGGGCATCTGCCGCGGCTTCCAGGAAATCAACGTCGCCCTGGGCGGCACGCTGCACCAGCGGGTGCACGAGGTGCCGGGGCGGATGGACCACCGCGAGGCCAAGACCGCGCCGTTCGAGGTCCAGTACGCCCCCAGCCACCCGGTCCGGCTGGCGCCGGGCAGCGTCTTCGAGACCTGGGCCGGCGGCCCCGAGGTGATGGTCAACTCGCTGCACGGCCAGGGCATCAACACGCTCGCCCCCGGGCTGGACGCGATGGCGCACGCGCCCGACGGCCAGATCGAGGCGGTGGCGGTGCAGGGCGCGCGCACTTTCGCGTACGCTGTGCAATTCCATCCCGAGTGGCGCTGCTGGGAGAACCCCTTCTACAACGCCATCTTCCAGGCCTTCGGCAAGGCCTGCCGCCAGCGGCGCAGCCTGCGCCTGCAGGCCGCCGACCTGGCGCGACACACGCCGGCCTGATCCCCGAGGGTCCGGCCAGAACACACAGACGAGACAGCATTCATGAATCAGCCGATGACCTCCCCGCAGACCTTCAACGACCTGGAGCAGTGGCTCAACCAGCACCGCGTGACCGAGGTCGAGTGCCTGGTGCCCGACCTGACCGGTGTGGCCCGCGGCAAGATCCTGCCGCGCGAGAAATTCACCGAAGACCGCGGCATGCGCCTGCCCCAGGGCATCGTGGCGATGGGCGTGACCGGTGAGTTTCCGGCCAGCGGCCCGTACTACGACGTGATCGAGCCGACCGACCGCGACATGCAGTTGCGGCCCGATCCGGCCACGGTGCGGATCGTGCCCTGGGCCACCGACCCGACCGCGCAGGTGATCCACGACTGCTTCGACCACACCGGCAAGCTGGTGCCGTTCGCGCCGCGCTCGGTGCTGCGCCACATCTGCGACCTCTACGCCGCCGAGGGCTGGGACCCGGTGCTCGCGCCCGAACTGGAGTTCTACCTGACGGCGCGCAACACCGACCCGAACACCCTGCTCAAGCCGCCGGTGGGACGCAGCGGCCGCGCCGAGACCTCGCGCCAGGCCTATTCCATCGACGCGGTGAACGAGTTCGACCCGCTGTTCGAGGAGATCTACGACTACTGCGACAAGATGCAGTTGAACGTGGACACGCTGATCCACGAGATCGGCGCCGGCCAGATGGAGATCAACTTCTTCCACGACCACCCGCTGGGGCTGGCCGACGAGGTGTTTTTCTTCAAGCGCACGGTGCGCGAGGCGGCGCTGCGCCACGACATGTACGCGACCTTCATGGCCAAGCCGATCGCCGGTGAGCCGGGCAGCGCGATGCACATCCACCAGAGCGTGGTCGACAAGACCACCGGGCGCAACATCTTCAGCAAGGAGGACGGGTCACCCTCCGACGCGTTCTATCACTACATCGGCGGCCTGCAGCGCTACATCCCGGCGGCGATGGCGCTGGTGGCGCCCTACGTCAACAGCTACCGGCGCCTCTCGCGCCACACGGCCGCGCCGATCAACATCGAATGGGGCCACGACAACCGCACGGTGGGCATCCGCTCGCCGATCTCCAGCCCGCAGGCGCGGCGCGTGGAGAACCGCGTGATCGGCGCCGACGCCAACCCGTATGTGGCGATGGCGATGACGCTGGCCTGCGGGTATCTCGGCATGAAGAACCAGATCAAGCCCAAGCCCGAGATGAAGGGCGACGCCTACCTCTCGCCCTACGCGCTGCCGCGCAGCCTGGGCGAGGCGCTGGACTGGCTGCGCCGCGAAAGTGACCTGCACGAGGTGCTGGGCCAGGAGTTCGTGACCATCTACACCGAGATCAAGGAGCTGGAGTTCGAAGAGTTCATGAAAGTCATCTCTCCCTGGGAACGCGAGCACCTGCTGCTGCATGTCTGATTTGTCCGAAAGCGAAACGCCATGAACACCTCCACCCTCATCGCCCCTCCCGCCCTGGTCCGTCGCGCCGAGCAGCAGGACACCAAGGCCATTCAGGCGCTGGACAGCGCGCACTACATCCACCCGTTCACCGACCACGGTGACCTGGCCACGCGCGGCGCGCGCGTGATGACCCACGCCGACAACATCTACGTCTGGGACTCCGAGGGCAAGAAGGTGCTCGACGGCATGAGCGGGTTGTGGTGCGTCAACGCCGGCTACGGCCGCAAGGAACTGGCGGACGCGGCCTACCAGCAGATGATGACGCTGCCGTTCTACAACAGCTTCTTCCAGACCACCAACGTGCCGGCGGTGCAGCTGGCGGCCAAGCTGGCGGCGCTGGCGCCCAAGGTTGGCGACCGCAGCTTCAACCACGTGTTTTTCAGCAGCAGCGGCAGCGAGAGCAACGACACCAACGTGCGCATGGCGCGCCGCTACTGGGACCTGATGGGCCAGCCGCAGCGCAAGGTCATCATCAGCCGGAACAACGCGTACCACGGCTCCACCATGGCCGGCGCTTCGCTGGGCGGCATGAGCGGCATGCACGCCCAGGGCGACCTGCCGATCCCCAACATCACCCACATCGACCAGCCGCACTACTGGGAAAACGCCCGAGGCGGTGAGACCCCGGCCGAGTTCGGCCTGCGCGCCGCGCGCTGGCTGGAAGAGAAGATCCTGGCCATCGGTCCGGACAAGGTGGCGGCCTTCATCGGCGAGCCGGTGCAGGGCGCGGGCGGCGTGATCATCCCGCCCGAGACCTACTGGCCCGAGATCCAGCGCATCGTCGACAAGTACGGCATCCTGCTGATCGCCGACGAGGTGATCTGCGCCTTTGGCCGCCTGGGCCACTGGTTCGCCTACGAGAAGTTCGGCATGAAGCCCGACCTGGTGACCTTCGCCAAGGGCGTGACCAGCGGCTACATCCCGCTGGGCGGCGTGATGGTGGGCAACCGCGTGGCGGACGTGCTGATCGCCAAGGGCGGCGAGTTCAACCACGGCTACACCTACAGCGGCCACCCGGTGGCCTGCGCGGTGGCGCTGGCCAACCTGGAGCTGATGGAGCGCGAGGGCCTGGTGGACCGGGTGAAGAACGACACCGGCCCCTACCTGGCCGAACGCTTCGCAGAACTCAAGAGCCACCCGCTGGTGGGCGAGGCCGAGACCTGCGGCTTCGTCGCCGGTCTGGTGCTGGTCAAGGACAAGGTGCAGCGCAGGATGTTCGACCCCGACCTGGCGGTGGGCATGATCTGCCGCGGCCACTGCTTCAGGAACGGCCTGATCATGCGCGCCGTGGGCGACCGCATGATCATCGCGCCGCCGCTGGTCATGACCCGGGCGCAGATCGACGAAATGATGGCGCTGATCCGGCAGTGTCTGGATGCGACCCTGGCCGATCTGACGGCCCAGGGATTGATGGCCTGAGTGCTTACCCCGTGGCGGCGCGGGGGTGTTTGTTTGATACAGTAAAAGATGCCCCAGTTTGGGGATGAAGTTGGTCTGCTATTTGCTTGGTTTTGCCATCAGCATTGCAGCAAGGTCTGTGCATCAACCGTTGGGTTAAGTCCCTCAAACCTGGAGCGATCCTCACCATGAAGAAGCAAGTTCTGGCCTTGGCCATCTCGGCGATCCTGCTCGCCGCCTGCGGCAAGAAGGAAGAGGCCCCTGCGGCACCGGCCGCCCCGGTCGCCGCTGCCCCGGCACCGGCCGCCGAACCTGCCAAGCCGGCAGGTCCGAAGTTCGATGACGAGAAGGTCCTGAACATCTACAACTGGCCCGACTACATCCCCGAAGGCATGATCGCCGCCTTCGAGAAGGAAACCGGCATCAAGGTCAACTACGACACCTTCGAAACCAACGAAGCCCTGCACGCCAAGCTGGTGGCCGGCAACACCGGTTACGACATCGTGGTGCCCGGCACCGTGTTCGCGCCGACGCAGATCCAGGGCGGGCTGTTGCAGCCGCTCAAGAAGGACCAGATCCCCAACCTGGCCAACATGGACCCGGAAATCATGAAGGTGCTGACCGGCGCCGATCCGGACAACGCGCACCTGGTGCCTTGGGCCTGGGGCTTCACCACCGTGGGCATCAACAAGACCAAGGTCGAGAAGGCCCTGGGCGGCATGGCCATGCCCGAAAACGCCTGGGATCTGGTCTTCAAGCCGGAGTACACCAGCAAGCTCAAGAGCTGTGGCATCGCTTACCTGGATTCGCCGACCGAGATCATCCCGGTGGCGCTGCACTACATCGGCAAGGACGCCTACTCGACCAGCGCCGACGACTACAAGGCCGCCACCGACATGCTGGCCAAGGTGCGCAAGGACGTGCGCATCTTCAGTTCCACCATGATCGACGACATCGCCG
>JAEUOT010000051.1 GCA_016790705.1 Hydrogenophaga sp. | reverse complement strand
CCCGGTGCGCGAGCGCTCGGCCAAGAAAGAGATTCCGCAACTGGACGCCCATGCACGCCGCTTCATCGGCCTTTCGCCGATGCTGGTGATTGCCAGCGGCGATGACGCACACGGGCTGGACGCCTCGCCGCGCGGCGGTGCGCCGGGCTTCGTCCATGTCGTCGATGCGCACGCGCTGCTGATTCCCGACGCACCCGGCAACAACCGGCTGGACACGCTGGAGAACATCGTGCGGTGCGGCGAGACCGGCGCGCCGGTCGGCCTGCTGTTCCTGATTCCGGGCGTGGACGAGACCCTGCGGATCAACGGCCAGGCCTGGCTCAGCGGCGATGCGGCCGACCGCGAACGCTGCGCCGAAGCGGGCCGCGTGCCCAAGCTCGCGATCCGCGTCGCCGTGCGGTCGTGCTACCTGCACTGCGCCAAGGCCCTGATGCGCTCGAAGCTCTGGGACGCTTCGCGCCAGGTGGATCGATCTGCGCTGCCGAGCATGGGCGAGATGATGCGCGACCAGATCCGCGAGTTCCGCGGCGAAGAGGTGGTCGCGGAAACGCAGGCGCAGATGCTCGAGCGCTACCGACAGACACTCTGAGCGCCCGCGGCTCCTGCGGCGGGCGCTAGAGGTGGTCAGGGAATGAAGTTCAGCGCTTCCGGCAGTGGCAGCGTGATCGGCACCTCGAACAGCGGCCCGGCAGCCCCGTCCGGATCGATCACCACCATGCCGTGGCTCTGGAAGAACACCGCGATCTGCGTCTGTGCCATTACCGCAATCGTCGGCCCGGCGGGATTCGCCAGCCCGGTCAGGAAGGTGTGCGGGTTCTTGCCGACCGCCGGATTGGCCGCATAGGCCAGGTCGTTGCGGTAGTAGGTCGTGTTCGCCTGCAAGCCACCGGCGCGCACGATGGCGCTGCTGGTCGGGTTGGGCACGGTCTGGTCGCCCTTGGCCATCTGCAGGATCACCGGCTTGGCCGCGCTGCCCGGCAGCGGCTGCTGGCGGATCAGCGCCGCGTAGGACACCGGATTGCCGGACTGCTGCACCCACTCGAAGCGGTCGAGCACCTTGGCGATCTCCATCGCGCCCGGCAGGTTGTTGACCACCGGCGGCAGGTCGCGCAGTGGCATGTTTTCAAAGAAGTTGAACGGCACCGGCAGCGCGGCCGACGGCGGCAGGTTCAGCAATTGCGGCGTGCGGGTCGCCAGCGCAAAACCGGTCAGGCCACGGAACACGCCCAGGCGCGCGACCTCGGTGATCGAACCGCCGGGCACGTTGGGCACACCGGCCTTGATGTTGGGCTCGACGCCCAGCAGCATGGTGCCGTAGATGCCGCCGAACGACTGTCCCGCGTAGTAGATGCGCTGCGGGTTGAGGTCGGCACTGCCGTCGCCGTCGACGTCCATGCCCACCTCGACCTGGCGCACCAATTGCATCAGGTCGATCACGGTCTGGCGCAGGCCGTCGCGGCTGCTGATGATGCTGCGCGGCGCCACCGCGTTGACCCCTTCGGTGGAATCGATGACGCTGTCGCCGTCCTGGTCCATGCCACGCCCGCCGGCCGGTACGCTCACTGGCGAACCGGTGCCTTGGGTGATCGCCAGGGTGCCCGCCGCGCCGCCCGCGTGACCCACCACGTTGATCGACAAGGTGGCGATGCCGCGCGAGGCGAACACCGAGGCCACCGTCCACGGCGCGCCGTACATGCTGTCGGTGAAACCGTGGCCGAAGATCGCCACCGGCCAGCCGCCGGCCGGCTTCTCGCCGGACGGGAGGAACAACTGGAACACCAGGTTCTGCGAGCCTTGTGGCGACGGCCGGCCGTGCAGCGTCGGCGTCGCGGGAATGAACTGACCGGCGGTCTGGTAGTTGGGCGAGCTGTACTGACCGTAGGCGAGCTGGCCCACGGCACCGGGTACCACCTGCAGCGCCAGCAGCGGCACGGGTTGCAGCGTGAACCCACCGGCCCCGGTGCCGGTCTGGCGGTTGAACACCATCCCCGTGATGCCCGCGACCGGGAAGAGCGCGCGCACCGTGCCACCGCCGGTCGAGCCGATCATGAAGCTGGCCGGTGTGGGCGTGCTGGCCTTGATCTGCCGCATGATCTTCACCAGATCGCCGGTCGCGCTCTGGGTCGTGAAGAGGGACGCCGCAGCGACCGAGAGGCCACGCCCGAGGCGCACGCCACTGGCCGCATCGCGGGCCTCGCGGTGGTGCTCTTCGCCGCGCCGGTCGAAGCCGCGCAGGCCCCTGATCTCCATCGCGTCGCTGGTCTTGATGCGCTTGCCAGTGGTGTCACGCACCCCGTTGGTCACGACCAGCACATAGCGCGAGCGCTCGGCCAGCAAGGCGTCGGGCTCGAACACCAGCGTCCTGGTCGCGGTGTCCCAGAGGATCTGGTTGATGCCGACGCGTTCACCGAAGCCGCGCAACGTCTGCGTGTCGCCGAGGTTGACGAGAAACACGGTGTCGCTGTTGACGGTCGAGAGGTCGATGTCGCCGGTGAAGGGCACGGTGATGCGCGGCTGGGTCGAGAAGCCGTCGAGCGTGTTGATCACGTCGATGTCCTGGCAGTCGCTCACGCGCACCGTGCAGTCGGGCTTGGGCAGGTTGACGCGGCGGAACGTCGCGTTGCCGAAATCGGCCACCGTGAAGCGGTTGCTCGGGAAGGGGCCGATGGTGTCGTCCAGTTTCACCGACACCCCGTCGGCCAGGACGGCCATGGGGACGAGCGCAAACGCGAACGACAGTGAAGCCGCGAGCCGGCGGGCTTGGAAAGGCATCATGGGTTGTCTCCTGAGGTGGGCCGCCCGTCGGGGTGGTCTTTGGTGTGAACTTGCGCACGCCGTTGTACGCCGGTCGTGTGACAAGAGCCAGTGCTCTTCGCGTTTTCCCTGAGGGGTTTGGGGCCAGAATGCGAGCGTCGTCCCCTTCCCTCGTTCCCGCGCCCATGTCCGTCGCCCCTGCCTCGACCCCCTCCCTCAACCCCGTCGTCGCCCTGCTGGGCCGGCGTCTGCGCCTGGCCGTGATCGGCGGCGGCGCGGGCTCGTTCATCGGTCCCATGCACCGGCAGGCCGCGCGGCTGGACGACCGCTACGAGATCGTGGCCGGCGCGCTCTCCTCCGACCCGCAACGCTCGATCGCCGCCGGCGCGGCGCTGGGCCTGGCGACCGAGCGCTGCCACCCCGATGCGCTGGCCCTGATGGCGGCCGAAGCGGCGCGTGCCGACGGCGCCGATGTCGTGGCGATCATGACGCCCAACGACAGCCACTTCCCCTACGCCATGGCCGCGCTGGACCACGGCTTCGACGTCATCTGCGACAAGCCGATGACCAACACCCTGGCCGAAGCGCAGACCCTGCACGACAAGGCCATCGCGAGCGGCCGCGTGTTCTGCCTGACCCACAACTACAGCGGCTACCCGATGGCGCGGCAGGCGCGCGCCATGGTCGCGGCCGGCCAGCTCGGCGACATCCGGTTGGTGCAAGTCGAGTACGTGCAAGGCGGCCGCGCCAAACCCGGCCCGGGCCGCACCGCCTGGAAGACCGACCCGTCGCGCGGCGGCCCCTCGCTGGTGATGGGTGACATCGGCACCCACGCCCACCACCTGCTGCGCTTCGTCACCGGCCTGGAGGTCGGGCAGGTCGCAGCCGAACTGGGCTGCGTCGTGCCCGAGCGCACGGCCCACGATTTCGCGGGCGTGCTGCTGCGTCTGCAGGGCGGCGCACGCGGCAGCTTCTGGGTCACGCAGGCCGCTGCGGGGGTCGAGAACGGCCTGCGCATCCGCGTCAGCGGCTCGCGCGGCACGCTCGAATGGCAGCAGGAGCACCCGCAGGTGCTGGACTTCAAGCCGCTGGACGCGCCGGCCCAGCGCCTGACCCCGCGTGGCCCCGGCACCCTGCCACTGGCCCAGCGCAGCACCCGCGTCGCCGCCGGCCACCCCGAAGGCTTCCCGGAGGCCTTCGCGAACCTCTATGCGGACGCGGCTGAAGCGATTGCCGCGCGGCGCGCCGGCGTGGCGCCCGACCCGCTGGCCCTGCATTTCCCCAATGCGCATGACGGCTGGATGGGCATGCGCTTTGTCGACGCGGTGATCCGCTCGGCGCGGGCCAATGGCGCGTGGACGGACGCATGAGCATCCCCGCCCAAACCGTCTCCCGCCGCCGCGTCATCGGAGTGCTGGCCGGCGCCGGCCTGATCGCGGGCGGTCCCGTGCGCGCCTGGGCCGACGCTGCCGCGCCATGGCCCGACGCGCTGCCCGTGCCCGGCGGCGTGGCCCATGTCCCGCTGGGTTCGGCATCGCTTCGCCCGAGGGCCTTCACGGACGACGCGCCGCTGCTGGTCGTGGGCACCCCAGCAGGCTGGACCACACTGGTCGGCATCCCGCTGTCGGCCAGCCCCGGGCCGGCACAGATCGCGGTGGAGGCCGCCGACGGCGGCCGGCGTGCGCTGCCCTACCGGATCGAACCCAAGGCCTACGCCCAGCAGCGCCTGAAGGTCGCGCCACGCACCGTCGAACTCTCACCCGAAGACCTGGCCCGGCACGAGCGCGAGCGGACCCGTCAGCAAGCGGTGATGGCGCGCTTCTCCGAGCCGCTGCCCGCCGACCTGCGCATGCAGGCCCCGGTCGGCGGCGTGCGCTCCAGCTCGTTCGGCCTGCGCCGCGTCTTCAACGGCGAGGCGCGGCAGCCCCACAGCGGCATGGACATCGCCGCCGGCACCGGCACGGTGGTGCGCGCGCCGCTGGCGGGCGAGGTGGTCGACACCGGCGACTACTTCTTCAATGGCCAGACGGTCTGGATCGACCATGGTGGAGGTCTGCTGTCCATGGTGTGTCACCTCAGCCGCATCGACGTGCGGCCGGGCGACCGGCTGGCGCAGGGACAGGCGCTGGCCGCCGTCGGCGCGACCGGCCGCGTGACCGGCCCGCACCTGCACTGGGGTGTGGTGCTGAACCGCGTTTCGGTCGATCCGGCGTTGTTTATTCACGCCTGAGCGTTTTTCCGTCACCCGCCCGTGGCGGCGGAACCGATGCTGGCGGGCACAATCGAAGACCCGCTGTCCGACCACCCCCTATTGCCCGGAGTTGCCGTTGTTCCGTCCGCTGCTTTGCCTTTTTGCCGTGGCCACGCTGGGCGCGTGCGCCTCCACCGAGCAGCGCTGGCACAAGGACGGCGTCAGTGACTTCGACACCGTCAACTTCATCTCGGAATGCAGGTTCCAGACGGGCCTGGCCAAGATCAAGGGTGATCAGGCCGAGGAGCTGCTCAAGCACTGCATGCAGGCGAAGGGATTTCGGCTGAAATAGGCCCTCCCCCGCGCCGCCTGCGGCGTCACCCCCTCAAGGGGGCGATGCCTGCGGCCCGGCGGAGCCGGTTCCGCGGCATCCTCGAATCAGGCGCCATTACCGATGCGTTCGAGCCCACCCATGTAAGGCCGCAGCACCTCGGGCACGGTCACGCTGCCGTCGGCGTTCTGGTTGTTCTCCAGCACCGCCACCAGCGCGCGGCCCACGGCCAGGCCGGAGCCGTTGAGCGTGTGCACCAGCTCGTTCTTGCCCTGGGCGTTCTTGAAGCGGGCCTGCAGGCGACGGGCTTGGAAGGCCTCGCAGTTGGAGACCGAGCTGATCTCGCGGTAGGTGCCCTGCGCCGGCACCCAGACTTCCAGGTCGTAGGTCTTGGTCGCACCGAAGCCCATGTCGCCGGTGCACAGGCTCATCACGCGGTACGGCAGGCCCAGCTTCTGCAGGATGGCTTCGGCGTGGCCGGTCATCTCTTCCAGCGCCTCGTAGCTCTTCTCGGGGTGCACGATCTGCACCATCTCGACCTTGTCGAACTGGTGCTGGCGGATCATGCCGCGCGTGTCGCGCCCGGCGCTGCCGGCTTCGGAGCGGAAGCACGGCGTGTGCGCCGTCATCTTGATCGGCAGATCGGCCTCGGCCAGCACGGTGTCGCGCACCACGTTGGTCAGCGTCACCTCCGAGGTCGGGATCAGGTACAGCGCCTGGTTCTCCTCCGCGCCGTCCTGGCCACCCTTGTTGGCGGCGAACAGGTCGGCCTCGAACTTGGGCAACTGGCCGGTGCCGCGCAGGGTGTCGGCGTTGACGATGTAGGGCGTGTAGCACTCGGTGTAGCCGTGCTGCTGCGTCTGCGTGTCCAGCATGAACTGGGCGAGCGCGCGGTGCAAACGGGCAATCGGCCCGCGCATGAAGGTGAAGCGCGAACCGGCCAGCTTGGTGCCGGTGTCGAAGTCCAGACCCAGCTTTTCGCCGATGTCCACATGGTCGCGGACCGGGAAGTCGAAGGTCTTGGGCGTGCCCCAACTGCGCACCACCAAGTTGCCATGTTCGTCGCTGCCCACCGGCACGCTTTCGTGCGGCAGGTTGGGCACGGCCAGCAGCAGGGTCTGCAGCTCGCCCTGGATCACATCCAGCCGCGTGGCCGAGGCC
This sequence comes from Hydrogenophaga sp., assembly GCA_016790705.1. Lineage (GTDB taxonomy): Bacteria > Pseudomonadota > Gammaproteobacteria > Burkholderiales > Burkholderiaceae_C > Hydrogenophaga. The sequence goes on along the minus strand of JAEUOT010000051.1, from coordinate 70,323 downwards.
TCCAGCTCGGCCTTCATCTCGCCGACCTGCGCCATCACCGCGTCGGCCTCGGCGTGTTGTCCCTTGCCCTTGAGCATGCCGATCTGCTTGGAGAGGCTGTTGCGCTGTGCCTGCAGGCTTTCGGTGCGGGTCTGCAGCGCCTTGCGCTCGTGTTCCAGCGCCTGGTAGGCGGACACGTCGAGGTAGGGCTGGGGATTTTTGCGGGTTTCCAGGCGCGCGACGACGGCGTCCAGGTCTTTGCGGAGTTGGAGGATGTCTAGCATGTGAGGATTGTAGAGAGTGGGGTTTCCCCCCGCGCCGCCTTCGGCGTCACCCCCCAGGGGGCGCCAGCCGCGGCCCGGCACAGCCGGTTCCGCGCTGGCCTGGGCTGGGCCAGCGCTGGCAGTGGATCAATGGATGTGGTCAAGGGCGCCGTCGCCCTCGATCTTCAGCCCCTTGGGCAGCGGGAACTTGATGGTTTCGGTGATGCCGTCGAGCTTGCGCACGGAGATCGCGCCGAGTTCGCGCAGGCGGTCGATCACCTGCTGCACCAGGATGTCCGGGGCCGAGGCGCCGGCCGTCAGGCCCACGCGCTGCCTGCCCTCGAACCATTCGGCCCGGATCTCGCCCGCGTTGTCGACCATGTGCGCCGGCGTGCCCAGGCGGAGCGCCACCTCACGAAGCCGGTTGCTGTTGGAGCTGGTCGGGCTGCCGACCACGATCACGATGTCGACCGCCGGACTCAGCAGTTTGACGGCGTCCTGTCGGTTCTGTGTGGCGTAGCAGATGTCCTGCTGCTTGGGTTCGCGCACCTTCGGGAAGCGCGCCTTCACGGCAGCCAGGATGCCGGCGGTGTCGTCCACGCTCAGCGTGGTCTGCGTCACCACCGCCAACAGCTCCGTCTGCTTCGGCTGCACCTTGGACACATCGTCGATGTCCTCGATCAGATGAATGCCCTCGCTGAGCTGGCCCATGGTGCCCTCGACCTCGGGGTGGCCCTTGTGGCCGATCATGAGGAACTCGTAGCCCTCCTTGAACAGCTTGGCGACTTCGACGTGCACCTTGGTCACCAGCGGGCAGGTGGCGTCGAAGATGCGGAAGCCCCGCCGCTCGGCTTCCTGCTGCACCGCCTGGCTCACGCCATGGGCCGAGAACACCAGCGTCGCGCCGGGCGGCACCTCGTCCAGTTCCTCGATGAAGATCGCGCCCTTTTCCTTGAGGTCGTTGACGACGTAGGTGTTGTGCACGATCTCGTGGCGCACATAGATCGGCCGGCCGAACTTGGCCAGCGCGCGCTCGACGATCTCGATCGCGCGGTCGACGCCGGCGCAGAAGCCGCGCGGTTCGGCCAGAAGGACATCCTGCAACTGGCCCATCACAGCACCCCGATCACTTTCACCTCGAAGCTCACCGGCTGGCCGGCCAGCGGGTGGTTGAAGTCGAACCGCACGGCGCCGTCCTCGGCGATCTCGACGGCCGAACCGGCGTAGCTGCCCAGGCCGTCGGGCGTCGGGAACTGCACCACATCGCCCACCGCGTACTTTTCATGCGGATCGCCGAGCTGGTTCAGCAGCTTGCGTGCGACCCACTGGACCATGTCCGCCTGCCGCTCGCCGAAGGCCTCGCCCGGCGCCAGCTCGATGGTGGTGTGTGTGCCCTCTTCCAGCCCGATCAGGCGCTGCTCGATGGCGGGCGAGAGCTCGCCGGCGCCCAGGCTCAGGGTCGCGGGCTGGCCCTCGAAGGTGTTGATGATGACCTGGCCGTTGGGACCCGACATGCGGTAGTGCAGGGTCAGGAACGAGCCTTCTTGGATCTGGGGCATGGACAAAAGGGGGATGAAACGGGGGCGGCCGCGACCGCAGGGCCCGGAAATCACGCGATCCGTGACCCTCCGGCAACAACCCGTATTGTAAAAACCGCCCAGACCCAGGGAGCACACCACATGAATGGCCTTGCCGCCACCGGACTCAAGAGCCTGCCCGCCGACGCGCGGCCCCGCGAAAAGCTGCTCGCGCGCGGCCCCGGCGCGCTGGGGGATGCCGAGCTGCTGGCCCTGCTGCTGCGCACCGGCATTGCCGGAAAACACGTGATCCAGCTCGCGCAGGAACTGCTCGACCGCTTCGGTGGCGTCGGCGGCCTGCTGCACACCGGCGCCGACGCGCTCAAGGCGGTCAAGGGTCTGGGGCCGGCCAAGCGGGCCGAAGTGGTCGCGGTGCTCGAACTCGCGCGCCGCGCCCTGTCGCAGGAGCTGCGGCAGCGGCCGCTGTTCGACAGTCCGCGCGCCGTGCGCGACTACCTGCAACTGCAACTCGGCGCGCGGACGCACGAGGTGTTCTGCGTGCTGTTCCTGGACAGCCAGAACCGGCTGATCGCGCTCGAAGAGCTGTTCCGAGGCACACTGACGCAGACCTCGGTGTATCCGCGGGAGGTGGTGCTGCGCGCCCTGCACCACCACGCGGCTTCGGTGGTGCTGGCGCACAACCACCCCAGCGGCGAAGCCCGGCCATCGCGCGCCGACGAGGCGCTCACGCAATCCCTCAAGGCGGCACTGGCGCTGGTGGATGTTCGCGTGCTCGACCACTTCATCGTGACGCGCGACAACGCGGCCTCGATGGCAGAGCTCGGTCTGGTCTGAAGGCCTTTGCGCCTGCGCGAGAATCGCGCGACCATGAAAGTCCGATCCCTGGCCGAACTCAAATCGCTGCAAAAGCTGATCGCCCAGCGCGCGGCCGCCGACGCTGCGGCCAGGGAAGCCGAACGGCTCAGGCTGCAGCGCATCGAGCGGGAACGGCGCCTGTTCGAGCTGGCCGTCGGTCCGGTCAAACCCCTGAACGACCATCGCCGCGTGCTGCATCCACCGCGCCAGGTCGCACCCGAACCCCGCCAGCGCCAGCTCGATGAAAACGCGGTCATGCGCGAGGCACTGTCCGACGAGTTCGACGTCGAGACCCTGCTGCACACCGACGAGGCGCTGAGCTACCGGCGTCCCGGCCTCGGACCGGATGTGACGCGCAAGCTGCGCGAGGGCCACTGGAGCATCCAGAAGCACATCGACCTGCACGGTCTGCGCACCGACGAGGCGCGCGAAGCGCTGGGCCGGTTCATCCGCGAAGCGCACCAGCTCGGACTGCGCTGCGTGCGCGTGGTGCACGGCAAAGGGCTGGGCTCGCCCGGCCGCACGCCGGTGCTCAAGGGCCGGGTGCAGCGCTGGCTGGTGCAGAAGAAGGAGGTGCTGGCGTTCGTTCAGGCGCGACCTGCCGAGGGCGGCGCCGGGGCGCTGGTGGTGCTGCTCAGGCCGGTCGGGCGCTGACCAGGCCGACGGGCATTACATCGGCGTGTTGCGCATCCAGTCGGCGGTCTTGAAGAAGGCGTCACGCAGCCGCATCCGCAGGTCCTCGGGCACGCCGCTCTCGCCCATCGCCTGGTCCATGCAGGCCAGCCACTGGTCCCGCTCCAGGATGCCGATCTTGAACGGCATGTGCCGCATCTTCAGGCGCGGATGGCCGAAGCGGTCCTCGTAATGGGACGGGCCACCGAGCCAGCCGCAGAGGTACCAGAACAGTTTCTGCCGGGCGTCGTCCAGGGTGTTGCCGTGGGCCGTGCGCAGCTCGCGGTAACCGGGCTCGATGTCCATCAGGTCATAGAAGCGGGTCACCAGCGCCTGGATGGCCGGCTCGCCACCGATCCACTCGAAAGGGGTCGCCGGAGATGTCGGGGTTTGAGATTCCATGGTGTTACGGTATCAGACGGGGTATCAGACGGGGTATCAGACGGCGGCCTTGCGCAGGGTCTCGACCACCTGCGTGCGCAACACGCCACGCAGGCCCCACCAGCCCGCCAGCAGCGCGAGCAGTCCCCCCGCCAGCCCCCCGGCCAGCGGCACCCAGGGCGCGGGCTGCCAGTTGAAGTCGAAGGCATAGGTCGCCAGCGCCCAGCCCACGCCCACCGCCACCACCGAGGCCAACACCCCGGCCAGCACGCCAACACCCGCCAGCTCGATGCGCTGCACGTCGCGAAGCAGCTTCGATCCCGCGCCCACCGCACGCAAGACCGCGAACTCGCGTTCGCGCTCGCCACGCGTCGCGCCGATGGTCGCCAGCAGCACCACCAGCCCCGCGACCAGCGCGAAGCCGAACAGGAACTCGACCGCACGGATCACCTGCCCGAGCACACGCTGCACCTGGGAAATCGTCTGGCCCATGTCGACGTTCGTGATGTTCGGGAATTGCCGCACCAGCGCGTTGTCGAAGCGCCGGTCGGTCTCCGGCACGCGGAAGGCACTGATGTAGGTGGTCGGCACATCCGGCAGGTGGGCGACCGGAAAGATCACGAAGAAATTGACCCGCATCGATCCCCAGTCGACCTTGCGCAGGCTGGTGATCCTGCCCTCGACCGGGATACCCGCCATGTCGAAGCCCAGCCGGTCACCCAGCTTGAGACCGAGTTCCTTGGCCAGCCCCTCCTCGACGCTGAGTCCGCCGGCCTCCTCCCCGGTCCAGCGCCCCTGCACCACCGTGTTGTGCGGGGGTTTCTCGGCGGTGTTCGACAGGTTGAACTCACGCTCGACCAGTCGCTGCGCGCGGTCGCTGGCGTAGTCCTCGGGACGCACCGGCTGGCCGTTCACGCTCACCAACCGGCCGCGGATCATCGGGTACCAGTCGTACTTCGCGATGGACGCGTCGGCGAGCGCCTGGCGGAACGGATCGCCCTGCTCGGGCTGGATATTGATCACGAAGCGGTTGGGCGCATCCGGCGGGGTCGCATTGCGCCAGCTCGAAATCAGGTCGGTGCGCAGCAGCACCAGCAGCACCAGGGCCAGCAGGCCCACCGCCAGCGAACTGATCTGCACGACGGCGTAGGCCGGCCGCGCGGAGAGCTGGCGCGTTGCCAGCACCAGCGCACGCGGCGCGGTGGCCTCATTGACGCTGCGCCGCAGCAGCCGGACCGCCAGCCAACTGACCACGGCAAACACCGCCACCGCAGCCGCGAAACCACCGACCGCGATGCCCCCGAGCCGCAGATCGCGGCTGGCGGCCAGCAGCAACACCGCGAAACCCGCCACGCCCAGCCCCAGCACCGCCAGCGTCGCGGGCCTGAGCTGCCCCACATCGCGACGGATCACCCGCAGCGGCGGCACCTGTGCCAGTTGCAGCACCGGCGGCAAACCAAAGGCCACCATCAGCGTCAGCCCCATGCCCAGCCCCAGCAAGGCAGGCCAGCCGCTCGCTGCCGGCAGCGACGACTCGACCAGGCCCGCGAGCAACCACACAAACACATGGTGCAACGCATAGCCGGCCAGCACACCCAGCAGGCTCGCCATCAGACCGACCGTGACGAACTCGACCGCGTAGGCGCGCGCCATCCGCCCCTGCGACAACCCGAGCACGCGCAGCATCGCGCAGTCGTCCAGGTGGCGCTGGGCAAAACCACGCGCCGCGATCGCCACCGCCACCGCCGACAGCAGCGCCGTCAGCAGCGCCACCAGATTGAGGAATTTTTCGGCCCGGGCCAGGGTCTGCTGCATCTCGGGCCGACCACCTTCGAGTGCTTCCAGACGCAGACCCCGAACGCCCGAGGCCTTGATCTGCGCCTCGGACCAGCGCACGTACTGCTGCACCGCCGGCTCGGGCCCCGCCACCGCAAGCCGGTAGCTCACGCGGCTGGCCGGCTGGATCAGCCCGGTGGCGGGCAGATCGTCGCGGTGAATCATCACGCGCGGCGCGAAGTTCATGAAACCGGCGCCGCGGTCGGACTCGCTGACGATCACGCGCGCCAGCGTGAGGCGGGCTTCCCCGAGCAGCAGCGGCTGGCCGATCTTCAGGTCCAGTGCCGACAGCAGCGCGGCATCGGCCCAGACGGTACCTGGCGCGGGAATGTCGCGGGTCACCGTCTCGGGCGCGTCCGGCCCATCGGCCACCCGCAGTTCCCCCCGCAGCGGATAGCCCGGCGCGACCGCCTTGAGCGCCACCAGACGCGCCGCACCGCCGTCCTCATCGCGCGCCCGACCCATGGTGGGAAAACTCAGGGTCTGGACCACGTTCAGCCCGAGGGACTGCGCCTGGGCGGCAAACGCGGGCGGCGCCGGGTTGTCGCTCTGCACCACCGCATCGCCGCCGATCAGCGCCCGCGCGTCACGCCGCAGGCCGCCCTGCAACCGGTCGGCAAAGAACGCCACCGCCGTCAATGCCGCCACCGCCAGCAGCACCGCCAGCAGCAGCAACCGCAACTCGCCCGAGCGCCAGTCACGCCACAGCGAGCGCCAGCCCAGCGACCAGGAAGAGACAGGAAGCGTTTGCATGGCCAGACCTTACTCGATGCCCGTCACCCGCATGAAACACTAAGGATTGCCCGGAAAGGACCACCGACAGACGCCTCCGAAGCGCGTCCCCGATTCGAGAACGCGGCGGGTCCGGCTCCGCCGGCCCGCACGCGTTGCCCCTTGAGGGGCGGAGCCGGTTACACGCAGTGAGCCGGCGATGGGGGTGGTCTTACTTCGTGCCGAAGATACGGTCGCCCGCGTCGCCCAGACCGGGGACGATGTAGCCGTGGTCGTTCAGTCCACGGTCCACCGCCGGGGTGTAGATCGGCACGTCGGGATGGGCGTCGTGGAAGGTCTTGATGCCCTGAGGACAGGTGACCAGGCAGACGAAGCGGATCGAGCGCGGATGGGTGGCCTTGAGGCGGTCGACGGCCGCCACCGCCGAGTTGCCGGTCGCCAGCATCGGGTCGAGCACGATGACGTCGCGCTCCTCCATCCCGCTGGGCATCTTGAAGTAGTACTCGACCGCCTGCAGCGTCGCCGGGTCGCGGTACAGGCCGATGTGTCCGACGCGGGCGCCGGGAATCACCTGCAGCATGCCGTCGAGAAAACCGTTGCCGGCGCGCAGGATCGAGGCCAGCACGATCTTCTTGCCGTCGATCACGCGCGACTTCATTGTCTCCAGCGGGGTCTCGATCTCGACCTCCTGCATCGGCATGTCCCGCGTGATCTCGTAGGCCAGCAAGGCCGACAGCTCGTGCACCAGTTCGCGAAAGCTCTTGGTGCTGGTGTCCTTGCGGCGCATCAGCGTCAGTTTGTGCTGCACCAGGGGGTGGTCGATGATGTGGACGTCGCGGCTCATGTCACTTGTCATGCAAAAGAATTCGGTGCCGGGAGTGTAGGCCCATCGCCAGCGAGACACGTTTTGTCACACCTCGATGCCCCGCGATGGGCGACCGACAGACGGTGTCATCGGAGGGATCAACGCGATGCCGGCGGCTGTCTTTGCGGCACCCCGCAGGGTACCCTGCCCGCCGGAGACATAGCGCAGACATGGCCGTCGATTCCCCTTTGCTTGAACAGTGCTTTGACCGGGTCCTGCGGGAGGCTCCCGGTCTGCTCGGCCGCTGCCTGGATGCCGCGGTGGACACGCTGGCACAAGCCGAAGCCCGCGGTCGCGAGGTCGCCGACCGGGAGCTGGCCTCGCGCGCCGCCTGGACGCTGCAGCGCCACCGTGCGCAACTGATCGCCCAGTACCCGGTGCGGCTGCGCCACGCCTTCCACGAGGCCAGCCCCGACGGGCCGACCTCGTCCCTGGCCCGCATGTCGGACTCCTCTCTGCTCTCGCTGGTCGACGACAGTTCGGTCAACGAGTCGGTCGAGTCGGCCCGCATGCTCCAGACGCTTGCGCCGGTGGTCGACCAGGCGCTGGCCATGGTCGACGCGCGCATGAGCTCGCTGATCGGACTGGACACCGTGCACGCCGAGAAGAACCCCTTGCGGCCATCGGTGTTTGTGAGGGCCCTGCGCCACCTGATGTCCGAGCACGAGCCGGACCCCAGGCTGCGCAGCCTGGGCATGCAGCACATGACCAGCTCGCTGGCCAATGAGCTGAGCCAGCTCTATGAAACGGTCGCGCGGCTGCTGCAGCAGGCGCGCGTGCAGGAAGCGGGCTACCGCATCCGTCTGGTGGCCGACTGCCCGCCCACCCAGATGTCGACCCGCGGCTGGCTGGAAGACGGCGCCGGACACTCGGCTCAGGGGCACCTGGAGCGTGGCGCGCCGACCGACACGGCGGACGCACCGGGGGCACTGCGCATGAAGGATCTGGCCCGCGAGCAGTCCCCGCTGCAGCACGGCCTGATGCAGGCCTTCATGAGCGGCGAACCCGGCGCCTTCGAGCAGCGACTGGACAACGCGTTCTACGAGCAGGTCCGACGCGAGCTGGCCCAGGTCGATGTGATGGCCCGACTGCCCCAGCCGGACCCGGCATCCCTCGAACGGGAACGCCAGCAGTTCCGGGACCTGCCGGCCGTGGACCGGCCGGCCCGGCAGATCGATGTCCACACCGCGCTGGACCCCGAGGTGTGGGGCGATGGCGCTGCGCCGCACGAGCGCTCGCGTGTGCTGCTCGAACTCAAGCACCAGGCCGACAAGGTGTCGCAGGCCATCGGGCTGGACGTGGTGCGCACACTGGTGGCGCAGGTGTCGCGCGACCCCTTGCTGCTGGCGCCGGTGCGCGAGGCCGTGGTGGCGCTGGAGCCCGCGCTGCTGCGGCTGGCCATGGCCGAGCCGCGCTACTTCAACCGCAGCGATCACCCGGCCCGCCAGTGGATGGAGGCCGTGGCCCAGCGCAGCTTCCGCCACAACGACGAGTTCTCCCCCGCCTTCCAGGCCTTCTTCGCACCGGTGCAGGCGCAGGTGCGCGCGCTCAACGCCACCGGGTCCGCCGACCCCCAACCCTTCGCGGCCGCGCTGGACGAACTGCAGTCGCAATGGCACGGGGCCGACCGGGAAGAAGCCCAGCGCCAACAGCGCCAGCTCGACGCGCTGAGCCACGCCGAACAGCGCCAGGAACTGGCCGACCAGATCGCCTGGGAAATCAGCCTGCGGCCCGACGTCTACAACGCGCCCGGGATCGTGCTGGACTTCCTCTACGGCAGTTGGTCGCTGGTGATCGCCTCGGCCGAACTGGGCCAGGGCGGCGCGGGGGCCGATCCGGCGGCGTTCCGCAAGGTCATCGGGCAACTGCTCTGGAGCACGCACAGCCAGGTGACCCTGCGTCAGCCGCAGCAGTTGTTCGAGGTGGTTCCCGGCATGCTGCAGACACTGCGCCGGGGCCTGGACCTGCTGGGCAAGACCCCGGGCGAGACCCAGGCCTTTTTCGATGCCCTGCTCAAGCTGCACGAACCGGTGCTCAAGCTGCGGCGGGCGCGCGCCCGTTCGGACGGACAGTCGGCCGTCACGCCGCCACTGGACGTCGGGCCTGAGGTGCCGCCTGTCCTGCTGGCGCCGGCCACGCCGGAGCAGCAGAAGCCCCGGCCCAGCGATCAGCCCTGGCTCGCGCAGCGTGAACTCGCCGGCGCCGGGTTTGCCGACACGGAACAGATCGCCGAGGAACCACAGGAGGCGCCCGACACGTCCGAGTCACCCGCGCCGACCACCCACCTGCGCACCGACGACTGGGTCGACCTGCGGTCCGGCGGCGAGTGGTTGCGGGCCCGGCTGGTCTGGCGCAGCGCCAAGGGCAGCCTGTTCCTGTTCGTCAGCCAGGGCGGGCGGCCGCACAGCATGACCCGCCGGACCTTCGACCGGCTGGTCGCCCAGCGCTGGCTGCGGCCCGTGGGCAACCGACCGGTCGTGGAACGGGCCATCCGGCGGGTGGCCGCCGGCGACGCGGTCGGGGAGCCTCGATAGCTCAGTAGGTCTCGAGGTGCAGGCGGCCCTGGCGCTTGAGGGCCGCGCCCACGGTGTCCCAGTCCAGTCCGGCCCCGGCCGCGACATCACGCAGCGCCAGCACGACACCCTCTTCCATCGCCTTGAGGCCACAGACGTAGAAGCAGGCGTTCGGGTCCTGCAGCAGCGCCGCCAGGTCGGCCGCACGCTCGCGCATCAGGTCCTGGACGTAGGTCTTGGGCCGTCCTGCGGCACGGCTGAAGGCGAAGTTGATGTCGATGAAGTCCTTGGGCAGGTTCTGCAGCGGACCGAAATACGGCAGCTCCTCCTGCGTGCGGGCGCCGAAGAACAGCATCAGCTTGCCGCCCTCGAACTTGCCGCTGGCCCGCAGGCGACGGCGCCACTCGGTCATCGCGCGCATGGGCGCGGAGCCGGTGCCGGTGCAGATCATGACGATGCTGGACTTGGGGTGGTTGGGCATCAGGAAGCTGGTGCCGAAGGGACCGATCACCTGCACGGTGTCGCCCACCTTGAGGTCGCACATGTAGTTGCTCGCCACGCCGCGCACCGGCTGGCCCGAATGGTCTTCGAGCACGCGCTTGATGGTCAGCGAGAGGTTGTTGTGGCCGGGGCGCTCGCCGTTGCGCGGGCTGGCGATGCTGTACTGGCGGGCGTGGTGCGGCTTGCCGCTGGCATCGACGCCGGGCGGGATGATGCCGATACTCTGGCCTTCGAGCACCGGGAAGGGCATGGTGCCGAAGTCGAGCACGACGTGGTGGGTGTCGTAGTCCTTGCCGACGGCGGTCACGCGCAGGTTGCCGGTCACCGTGGCGGTCACGGTCTTCTCGGCCGCCTTGGGGCCGTAGAGGTTGGTGTAGGCGTGGGCGGCGCTCCAGGGCGGCACGCTGGCACCGTACTGGGCGGAGTTGAAGGGGGTCTGGCCTGTCGGGTCGGCGGCGGGTGGCGGTTCGGACGCGACCGTCACCTCGACGAGGGGTTCACCGCTGTCGGCGGCAGCGGCAGCCAGCTCGGCGGCCGAGAGTTCGGCGGGCAACTCGTCCCAGCCGAACTGCTCCTCGATCGTGTAGGTGCGGCCCTTGGGCACGCGGCGGTAGTTGTCGATGGAGCCGGTGGGGCACGGGGAGATGCAGTCGTTGCACCAGTTGCACTTGCTGACGTCGACGACGTAGTTGCGCGAGTCGTGGGTGATGGCCTGAACCGGGCAGATCGATTCGCAGGTGTTGCAGCGGATGCAGATCTCGGGGTCGATCACGTGCTGCTTGATGATGGCTTCGGCGGGGGCGTTCATCTTCGGTCTCCGTTGCTGTTCTGTCGTGGCGCTCTATTGTGTGGCTGGTGGTGAATTCGTTGCACCGCGTGAACCCGGGTGGCTGGCTCCGTTCGTGTCTGCTTGCTTTGACTTCGTGGTGGGGCCGCATGGGCCAGGGCGACCGACTCCGTTCGTGTCCCCCGCCGGCCTGCGGCCGGCTCCTCCTTTACCTCACTGCGCCGGTCACCCCACCCCATGCTCTAAAGCGTGCGAGACGAAAATGGACCAACTCAAGCTTCCGGCGCAGGTGTCTTGGTCCAGAGATGCGGTGGAACCGGCTCCGCCGGGCCACTCGCATCGTCCCCCCTCCAAGCGCCGCAAAGCGGCGCGCCAGAAAGGGGGGAAGCCGCGCAGCGGCGCAGGGGGGTTAGTTGAATCTCACGTACTCGAAGTCCACCGGCTGGCGGTTGATGCCCATGACCGGCGGCGCGATCCAGTTGGCGAACTTGCCGGCTTCGGTCACGCGCCCCATCAGCGAACCGACGTAGGCACGGTCGGTGTCCGAGGGCAGCCACTGCTCGACCTTCTGGTTCCACTCGTGGTCGCTGACCACGCGGCCGTCCGGGCTGACCTTGACGCCGGCCAGGGTGCCGATGTTGCGGTGGAAGGCCTTGTGCGGCACGGTCAGGCGGAAATCGACACCGGCCTTCTCGATGATGCGGTTCCAGCGCTCCACGCCGCCGACCGAGTCCTTGATGTAGTCGTCGCGCAGCACTTCGTTGAGCGCGTTGAGCATCGGCACGTCCTTCTCGATCAGCTTGCCGTCTTCGACCGCCAGGATCTTGTAGGTGTTGCCCTTGAGCACGTGGTCGTCGGTGCGCTTGCCTTCTTCATAACGGCCCTTGAGGCCCGAGCTGTAGAAGGTGGCGGCGTTGGACGACTGGTCGGCGCCGAACAGGTCGATGGTCACCGAGAAGTGGAAGGTGATGTAGCGCTGGATGGTCGGCAGGTCGATCACGCCTGCCGCGCGCAGCTTGCCCACGTCGTCGGTCTTGAGCTCGTTCATCGCGTTGACGGTGCGCTGGATCACGCGGCCCACGCCGGACTCGCCCACGAACATGTGGTGCGCTTCTTCGGTCAGCATGAACTTGGTGGTGCGGGCCAGCGGGTCGAAGCTCGACTCGGCCAGGGCGCAGAGCTGGAACTTGCCGTCGCGGTCGGTGAAGTAGGTGAACATGAAGAAGCTCAGCCAGTCGGGCGTCTTCTCGTTGAAGGCCTGCAGGATGCGCGGGTTGTCGGCGTTGCCGCTGTTGCGCTCCAGCAGGGCTTCCGCTTCTTCGCGGCCATCCTTGCCAAAGTACTTGTGCAGCAGGTAGACCATGGCCCAGAGGTGGCGGCCTTCTTCCACGTTCACCTGGAACAGGTTGCGCAAGTCGTACTGGCTGGGGCAGGTCAGGCCCAGGTGGCGCTGCTGCTCGACCGAGGCCGGCTCGGTGTCGCCCTGCGTGACGATGATGCGGCGCAGGTTGGCGCGGTGTTCGCCAGGCACGTCCTGCCAGGCGGCTTCGCCCATGTGGTCACCGAAATGGATCTTGCGCTCCTGCTCGGCCGGGTTCAGGAAGATGCCCCAGCGGTAGTCGGGCATCTTCACGTGGCCGAACTGCGCCCAGCCCTGCGGGTCGACGCTGACGGCCGTGCGCAGATACACGTCGAAGTTCTGCGACCCATCCGGGCCCATGTCCTGCCACCACTGCAGGTAGTTGGGCTGCCAGTGTTCGAGCGCGCGCTGCAGCGTGCGGTCTTCGCTGAGGTTGACGTTGTTGGGGATCTTCTCGCTGTAGTTGATACCGGACATGACGGGTCTCCTGAAGTGGTGGTGGAGTGAAGATGCTTCAAATCGAGGGGTGCGGCGGAACCGGCTTTGCCGGGCCGCTCGCGCCGTCCCCTGGGGGAAGACGCGCGCAGCGCGGCGCAGGGGGTTCTTGATCAGACGCGGTTCCAGTCGAACTGGGCCTTGTCGCCCTTGCCGTAGACCTTGAGCGCACCCTTTTCGCCGACGGCGTTGGGGCGCTGGAAGATCCAGTTCTGCCAGGCGGTCAGGCGGCCGAAGATGCGGGTGAACATGTTTTCCTTCTGCGCGAAACGCAGGTTGGCTTCCAGTCCGGTCAGCGCGTCGGGCGACATGGCGGCACGCTCCTCCAGCACCAGGCGGATTTCGTCGGCCCAGTCGATGTCGTCGGGCGCGGCGGTCACCAGACCCAGCTTCACGGCGGCGTCGCCGTCCAGCGCCTGGCCGATGGCGGCGCGGGCGGCTTCCATCGCGGGCACTTCTTCATAGAAGCGGCGCTGCAGGCGGCTCTGGCCGTTGACCATCGGGAAGAAGCCGAAGTTCATCTCGCTCAGCGTCAGCGTGGGCTGGCGGGTCGGCTCGTCGGGCAGCACCAACTGGTAGCTGCGGTCGGCGCAGAAGGCCAGCTCGGCCAGCGTGCCGGCGAAGCACGAACCCGGCTCGATCAGGGCGAACAGCGAACGCGAGGACACGTCCAGGCGGGCCAGGGTGCGGCGCAGGTGGCCGATGGTTTCGTTGACGAACCAGTGGTCCTTGTTCGCCAGCATCAGCGCGTCATTGGCCAGCACGGCGGCGCTGTCGCCCTCAGTCTTGAGCAGCCAGGAGCCGATCTCCAGCTCGTTGGTGCGCATGTGCAGGATGGCGTCGTCCAGCTCGCGCACCATCTGCAGCGGGTACCAGTTGGCGGCAGCGGCCTCGATGCCGGCGATGTCGGTCGGCTGGGCACCTTGCGGGGCCTTGACCGTGAAGGTCGCGACGCGCTTGCTGCGGTCGATCTCGACCGTGACATTCGTGTAGACGAGGCGGTCGGCCTCGATCGTGCGTTGGATCGGCGTCAGCGCGACGGGCTTGGCACCGGCGGCGCCGCGGTGGCTGCCGGCGGCCAGCTTGTCGGCGCGCTCACGCACGGCCTGCGGGAACACCGCCGGCTTGGCGATCGCATCGACCAGGCGCCAGTCCACGGCCTTCTGGCCGCGCACGCCTTCCTGGCTGGTGCAGAAGATGTCGGCCAGGTCGTGGCGCACATGGCGCTTGTCGGTCACGCGGGTCAGGCCGCCGGTGCCGGGCAGCACGCCCAGCAGCGGCACTTCCGGCAGGCTCACGGCGCTGGAGCGGTCATCGACCAGCACGATCTCGTCGCAGGCCAGGGCCAGTTCGTAGCCGCCGCCGGCGCAGGCGCCGTTCAGCGCGGCCACGAACTTCAGACCGCTGTATTGGGAAGAGTCTTCGATGCCGTTGCGGGTCTCGTTGGTGAACTTGCAGAAGTTGACCTTCCAGCCGTGGGAGGACAGACCCAGCATGAAGATGTTGGCGCCGGAGCAGAACACGCGGTCACGCAGGCTGGTGACGACCACCGACTTGACCTCGGGGTGCTCGAAGCGGATGCGCTGCAGCGCGTCGTGCAGCTCGATGTCCACGCCCAGGTCGTAGCTGTTGAGCTTGAGCTTGTAGCCAGGGCGGATGCCGGCGTCTTCGTTGATAGCCAGCGACAGGGTGGCGACAGCGCCGTCGAAGGCGAGCTTGACGTGCTGGTAGCGCGAGGGGTCGGTCTGGTAGTCGACGCGGGGGGCGGTGGTGGTGGCAGTCATGAATGTCTCCTCAGGTTCGGGACGGTGGCCGGTGGGGCGGGTTGCACTGGAAATCGCGTTGATGTGAATAATAGTGCATGTGTTTGCGCGAAGTCAAATGCAATTTAATGCATGTTGTAGGGAATTTCCCTAGGCGACCGCCTGGCTGGGTCAGACGGGCAGCTTGAGCAGCGTCCGCACCTCGCGGCGCAGCTTGGTGAAGCTTTCTTCCAGCGGCTGGGCGCTGGTGTTGAAGCTCAGATCGGCCTTGGAATAGAAGGCAGCCCGCCCTTCGAGGATGCGCTTGAGGTCTTCCATGGCCTCGCGGCTGGCGGCCATCGGGCGCATATCGCCCTGCGCCGCGACGCGGCCCATGTGGTCGCTGGCGTCGGCCTGCAGCCAGACGGTCGTGCAGTGCTGCAGCAGCAGGTTGAAGTTGGCCGAGTCGGCGACCAGTCCGCCGGGCGTGGCGATCACCACCTCGGGATAGATCTGGATCGCCTCTTCCAGCGCGCGCCGCTCGTAGCGCCGGTAGGCGTTGGCGCCGTAGAGGTTGTGGATCTCGCTGATGCTGCAGCCGGCGAATTGCTCGATTTCGCGCGAGAGCTCGATGAAGGGATAGCCCAGGTCGTCGGCCAGGCGCTGGCCCAGCGTGGACTTGCCGGCACCGCGCAGCCCGATCAGCGCCACGCGCGCCAGCCGGCCCTGCGTGTCCACCCCGCCGCTGGCGCCCAGCAGCTCGGCCAGTTGCAGCCGCGCGCGGCGCAGGTCGGTCTCATTGCGGCCCTGCAGCAGCTCACGGATCAGCAGCCATTCCGGTGAGGAGGTGCTCACGTCGCCGATCAGTTCGGCGAGCGAACAATGCAGCGCCTGCGCCACCTGCAGCAGCACCAGGATGGAGGCGTTGCCGGTGCCGTATTCCAGGTTGGCGAGGTGCCGCTCGGACACGTCGGCCGCGATGGCCACCGCCTTGCGCGTCATGCCCTTGCGCGAGCGCAGGGTGCGCACCCGTTCACCCAGCGCCACCAGGAACGGGTGACGCTCCTCCTCGTCGGGGGCTGCGGCGGAAACGGGATGGGCCATCGTGTCGGTGCTGCTCATGGCGCGGGCGCCTTTCGTCTGTTGGCGTTGCGGTCAAGGGTAAACCCCAGCCGGCGGCGAACCCACAAACATGCACTTTACTGCATACTTGACAGGACGCAAGATAGTGCATTTATACCGTCAAACCCACGCCGAGACCACGGCACAAACGCAAAGCGCTGCATCCCGACCATGAACACGCCCGACACCCCCCTGCTCCCCAACCACCTCGCCGGCCGCTGGCAAACGGGAACCGGCCGCGGCCAGACCCTGCTCGACCCGGTGCTGGGCACCCCGCTGGTGCGGGCCGACAACACCGGTCTGGACCTGGCCGAGGGCTTTGCCTTCGCACGGGAACAGGGCGGGGCCGCGCTGCGCGCCCTGAGCTACGGCGAACGCGCCGCCATGCTGGCTGCGGTGGTCAAGGTGCTGCAGGCCAACCGCGACGCCTACTACGACATCGCCACCCGCAATTCGGGCACGGTGACCAAGGACTCGGCGGTCGACATCGACGGCGGCATCTTCACGCTCGGCTACTACGCCAAGCAGGGCGAAGCCCTGGGAGAGGCCCGCTGCCTGCTGGACGGCGACCGCATCCGCATGGGCAAGGACCCGCTGTTCCAGACCCAGCACGTGTTCACGCCGACCCGCGGCGTGGCCCTGTTCATCAACGCTTTCAACTTCCCGAGCTGGGGTCTGTGGGAGAAGGCGGCGCCGGCCCTGCTGTCGGGCGTGCCGGTGATCGTCAAACCCGCCACCGCGACCTCCTGGCTGACCCAGCGCATGGTGGCCGACGTGGTCGAGGCCGGCGTGTTGCCGCCCGGTGCGCTGTCGGTGATCTGCGGTTCTTCGGCAGGTCTGATGGACCAGCTCCAGCCCTTTGATGTGGTCAGCTTCACCGGTTCGGCCGAGACCGCCCGCATCATCCGCAGCCACCCTGCGGTCGCGCAGCGCTCGGTGCGTTGCAACATTGAAGCTGACAGCCTCAACAGCGCCCTGCTCGACCCGGCCGCGACCGAAGGGGGCGAGGCGTTCAACCTGCTGGTCAGCGAAGTGGTGCGGGAGATGACCGTCAAGAGCGGCCAGAAGTGCACCGCCATCCGCCGCATCTTTGTGCCGCGGGCGCTCTATGCGGCCGTGGCACAGGCGATCGGCGCCAAGCTGGCCAGGACCAGCGTCGGCAATCCGCGCAACGAGTCGGTGCGCATGGGCTCGCTGGTGAGCCGCGAGCAGTACGACGGCGTGCTGGCCGGCATCGCGCGCCTGCGGACCGAGGCCGACGTCCTGTTCGACGGCAATGGCGGCACCCTGGTCGATGCCGATGCGGCCGTGGCGGCCTGCGTCGCGCCGGTCCTGCTGGGCACGCAGGACGCGGTCGCGGCCCGGGTGCTGCATGAGGTCGAGGTGTTCGGCCCGGTCGCCACGCTGATGCCCTACGACAGCGAGGCGCAGGCCTTCGACCTGATCCGTCGCGGCGAGGGTTCGCTGGTCGCCTCGGTCTACAGCGAGAACCCCGATTTCATCGCCCGCGCCGCCGCCGAACTGGCCGACAGCCATGGCCGCGTGCACGCCATCAGCCCCGACGTCGCGACCAGCCAGAGCGGGCACGGCAACGTGATGCCCATGAGCCTGCACGGGGGCCCCGGCCGCGCCGGCGGTGGCGAGGAACTCGGCGGCCTGCGCGCGCTGGGCTTCTACCACCGCCGCAGCGCGGTGCAGGCGAGCAGCGCGGCGCTCGACGCCCTGGTGGCCCGGGGCGTCCCGTTCAAGCTCTGAAACGAGCGACACAGCAAGAACTACAGGAGACGACCATGCCCCAGGACATCAAGGCCCCGCCCGAGCGCTTCAACTTCGCGCGCTACCTGATCGAAGCCAACGCCGGCCGAGCGGCCAAGACCGCACTGATCGACGATGCCGGCACACTGACCTACGGTCAGATGGCGGATCAGGTGCAGCGCCTGTCCGCAGCGCTGACCGCCCTCGGCCTGCGACGCGAGGACCGGGTGCTGCTGCTGATGCACGACAGCAGCGACTGGGTGGTGAGCTTTCTGGGCGCGCTGCACGCCGGCGTGGTGCCGGTCTGCGTCAACACCCTGCTGACCGCCAAGGACTACGCCTACATGCTGGCCGACAGCCGCGCGCAGGCGGCCCTGGTCTCGGGCCTGCTGCTGCCCACGCTGCAGACGGCGATGGAGAGCGGCGCGCACGAGGTCAGGCACCTCGTGGTCTCGCGCAGCAACGAGACGCTGCCGGCGGGGGCGCACGACTGGGCCCGCCTGGTGGCCTCGCATGCGCCGGCCTCCGGTGCCGACACCCACTGCGACGAACCGGCCTTCTGGCTCTACTCCAGCGGGTCGACCGGCGCCCCCAAGGGCACGGTGCACACCCAGGCCAACCTGTACTGGACCGCCGAGCTGTATGGCAAGCCGGTGCTGGGCCTCACCGCGCAGGACGTCGTCTTCTCGGCCGCCAAGCTGTTCTTCGCCTACGGACTGGGCAATGCGCTGTCCTTCCCTCTGAGCGTCGGCGCCAGCGTGGTGCTGATGGCCGAACGCGCCACGCCGCAGGCCTGCTTCAAACGCTTTGTCGAACAGCGCCCCACCGTGTTCTTCGGTGCACCGACCGGCTACGGCGGCATGCTGGCTGCGGCCGACCTGCCTGCGCGATCGCAAGTCGCGCTGCGCCTGTGCTCGTCGGCCGGCGAGGCCCTGCCGCGCGACATCGGCGAACGCTGGACCGCCCACTTCGGCTGCGAAATCATCGACGGCATCGGCAGCACCGAGATGCTGCACATCTTCCTCTCCAACACCCCCGGCAAGGTCCGCTATGGCACCACCGGCAAGGCCGTGCCTGGCTACGAGGTCCAGTTGCGTGACGAGGACGGCAGCGTCATCACCGCGCACAACCAGATCGGCGACCTGTACATCCAGGGGCCGAGCGCGGCGCTGATGTACTGGAACAACCGGGCCAAGTCGCGCGACACCTTCCAGGGCAACTGGACGAAGAGCGGTGACAAATACGTGCGCGACCCCGACGGCTACTACATCTACGCCGGCCGCAACGACGACATGCTCAAGGTCAGCGGCATCTACGTGAGCCCGTTCGAGGTCGAGGCCACGCTGGTCCAGCACCCGTCGGTGCTGGAAGCGGCCGTCATCGGCAAGAACGACGACGAGGGACTGACCAAGACCAAGGCCTTCGTGGTGCTCAAGGCCGGCCAGCAGGCGACCGAGGCCGAGCTGCAGGCCTTCGTCAAGGAGAAGCTCGCCCCCTACAAATACCCGCGCTACATCGAGTTCGTCAGCGAGCTGCCCAAGACCGCGACCGGCAAGATCCAGCGATTCAAGCTGCGCGACCTGGAGAACCAGCGGCTGTTCGTTCACCGCTGACACCCGGCAGACAACCGCCCGTCCTCTTCCCCCGCCCGGCCCGGGGAAAACCCGGACCTCGACCGCTTGTCATCGTTCTACAACATAACCAAACTGCGGCATCCGCATCGGAATCGCGGAGCAGGAGACAAGATGTTGCGAAAGTGGATCGGTATCGGCGCCTGCCTGCTGGCAACCGCGACGGTGGCAGCGGCGGGCGATGACGGGGTGACGCCGACGGAAATCAGGCTGGGCGCCTCACAGGTCCTCAGCGGACCACTCGGGCCCCAGACCCTGCAGTACGGTGAAGGCGCACGCCTGCTGTTCGAATCCGTCAACGCGGCCGGCGGCGTCCATGGGCGCAAGATCAGCTTCACCACGCTGGATGACGGCTTCGACAGCAAGCGTGCGGTCGAGAACACGCAGAAGCTGCTGGGCGAGCAGAAGGTCTTCATGCTGTTCAACAGCACCGGTACAGCCCAGACGGCCGCCGTCTTGCCGCTGCTCAAGGAGTCGCGGACCATCCTGTTCGGACCGGTGACCGGCGCATCCTCGCTGCGCGAGGGGGCGAATCCCTACCTGTTCCACGTCCGCGCCGGCTACGCCAATGAGTCCGAGCGCATCGTGACCCAGCTCAAGCAGATGGGCGTCACCCGGGTGGCCTTCTTCTATCAGGACGACGGCTTCGGCAAGGCCCTGCTCGCGGAAGCCCGAAAGGCCTCGGCCGCCGAGAACCTGCCCTTGGTCGCCGAGATCAAGGTCGACCCCGCAGCGCCCGACTTCGCGGCCGCCGCTGCGGCCACCGTCCAGGCCAACCCGCAGGCGGTCATCGTCGGCACCGCCGGACAGACCTTTCCGAACTACGTCAAGGCGGTGCTGGCCACCGCCGCGCGGCCAGCCTTCTACGGCTATTCGGTCGCCAGCCTGGACGTCATCAACCGGGAACTCAAGGACAAGGCCCGGGGGATCATCCTGGCCCAGATCATGCCTTCGCTGCGCAACAACACCATCCCGGTGGTGGCCGAGTATCTGAAGCTGCTCAAGGCGAAGAACCCCGATGCGCCGCCCTCGGCCTCGCAGTTCGAAGGCTTCGTCCACGCGCGACTGCTGGTCGAGGGGCTGCGGCGCACGGGCAAGGACCTGTCCACCGCCGCGTTCATCCGCACGATGGAAAGTGCCGGAGAGATCGCTTTCGGCCGCTTTACCGCAAAGTACTCGCCCAAGTCCCACAACGGCTCGGACTACGTCGAGCTGGCGATCATCGACGCCCAGGGACAGCTGCGCTACTGAGCGCGCCTGACCTCAGGTGTCCTTGGATATCTTGATGGTCGGGAACTTGCTGGAGTAGTCCTTGGCGCTGGCTGCGATCTTGATCGCCATCTGACGCGCCACCGTGCGGTAGATGCCCGCGATCTCGCCGTCGGGGTCCGCCACCACCGTCGGCCGGCCACTGTCGGCCTGCACACGAATCCCCATGTTCAGCGGCAGTTCGCCGAGGAAATCGGTCCCGTATTCGGCCGCCATCTTCCTGCCGCCCTCGGCGCCGAAGATGTGCTCGGTGTGGCCGCAATTGGGGCAGCAGTAGACCGCCATGTTCTCGACGATGCCCAGGATCGGCACCCCCACCTTTTCGAACATGCGGATGCCCTTGCGCGCATCCAGCAGCGCAATGTCCTGCGGCGTCGTCACGATCACCGCGCCGGTGATCGGCACCCGCTGGGACAGCGTGAGCTGGATGTCGCCGGTACCCGGGGGCATGTCGACCAGCAGATAGTCGAGATCCTTCCAGTTGGTCTGGCGCAGCATCTGGTCCAGCGCCTGCGTGGCCATCGGCCCGCGCCAGATCATCGCGTCGTCCTTGTTCACCAGGAAGCCGATCGACATCGCCTGCACGCCGTGGTTCTGCAGGGGCTCCATGGTCTGTCCGTCCGCGCTCTCGGGACGGCCCTCGATCCCGAGCATCATGGGCTGGCTGGGGCCGTAGATGTCAGCGTCCAGGATGCCGACGCGTGCGCCTTCGGCCGCCAGCGCCAGCGCCAGGTTGACCGTGGTCGTGCTCTTGCCCACGCCCCCCTTGCCCGAGGCCACGGCAATGATGTTCTTCACGCCGGGCAGCAACTGCACCCCGCGCTGCACCGCGTGGGCAATGATGCGGCTGCTGAGATTGACCGTGACGTTCTCAACACCCGGCACCGAGCGGGCCGCCTCGACCAGCGAGCGGCGCAGCAGCGGCATCTGGCTCTTCGCCGGGTAGCCCAGTTCGACGTCGAAGGACACGTCGCCATAGCCAACCTGCAGATTCTTCAGGGCTTTGGTGGAAACAAAATCCTTGCCGGTATTGGGATCGGACACCGCCTGCAGAGCGGCAAGCAGCGCTTGGGTATCGACAGCCATCGTGTGGGGACTCCGGAACGTTCTGTTCAGCTTCTTACTTCGGCGGCGAGTCTACCCCCGGGCACAAGCCCTGCCTAAAATCGCGGGTTCATCGAAAGAAAGCCCCTGTCATGAGCCAGCGCCGCCTGTTCGTCACCACCGCCCTGCCCTACGCCAACGGCCATTTCCACATCGGCCACATCATGGAATACATCCAGGCCGACATCTGGGTGCGCTTCCAGCGCATGCAGGGCCACGAGGTGCATTTCGTCTGCGCCGACGACGCGCACGGCGCGCCGATCATGATCGCGGCCGAGAAGGCTGGCAAGACGCCGCAGCAGTTCGTGGCCGATATCGCCGCCGGCCGCCCGCAGTACCTCGACGGCTTCCACATCGGCTTCGACAACTGGCACAGCACCGATGGCCCGGAGAACCACGAACTCGCCCAGTCGATCTACAAGGCGCTCAAGGCCAACGACCTGATCGAGACCCGCACCATCGAGCAGTTCTTCGACCCCGAGAAGAACATGTTCCTGCCCGACCGCTTCATCAAGGGCGAATGCCCCAAGTGCGGCGCCAAGGACCAGTACGGCGACAACTGCGAGGTCTGCGGCGCGGTGTATTCGCCGACCGAGCTGAAGAATCCCTACTCGGCCCTGTCCGGCGCGACCCCCGTGCTCAGGCACTCGGACCACTTCTTCTTCAAGCTCTCCGACCCGCGCTGCCTGGACTTCCTCAAGGGCTGGACGACCCGCGTCGGCGCGGCGCCCGCAGCGTTTCCTGCGGTGCAGCCCGAAGTGCTCAACAAGATCAGCGAGTGGATCGCCCCCGGCGAGGACGGCAAGCCCAAGATGGGCGACTGGGACATCAGCCGCGACGCGCCCTATTTCGGCATCGAGATCCCCGACGCGCCGGGCAAGTACTTCTACGTCTGGCTGGACGCCCCCATCGGCTACCTCGCCTCGCTGAAGAACTACTTCGGCAAGACCGGCCGCGACTACGACGCCTTCATGGCCGACCCGACCACCGAGCAGTACCACTTCATCGGCAAGGACATCATCACCTTCCACACCCTGTTCTGGCCGGCGATGCTCAAGTTCAGCGGCCGCAAGGTGCCCAACGCGGTCTTCGTGCACGGCTTCCTGACCATCAACAACGGCGAGAAGATGAGCAAGAGCCGGGGCACCGGCCTGTCGCCGCTGAAGTACCTGGAACTGGGCATGAACCCCGAGTGGCTGCGCTACTACCTGGCGGCCAAGCTCAGTGGCAAGAACGAGGACGTGGACTTCAACGCCGAAGACTTCATGCTGCGCGTCAACAGCGACCTGGTGGGCAAGTTCGTCAACATCGTCTCGCGTTCGGCCGGTTTCATCACCAAGCGCTTCGGCGGGCAGCTCACCCAGACCTTCGACGAACAGGGCGCGACGTTGCTGGCCGACATCCGCAGTGCCGCTGAGAGCATCGCGGCCTTCTACAACGAGCGCGAGTACGGCAAGGCCATGCGCGAGATCATGGCGCTGGCCGACCGCGTCAACGCCTACGTGGACCAGCACAAGCCCTGGGACCTTGCCAAGGACGCCGCCAACGACGCGCGCCTGCAGCAGGTCTGCTCGGTGCTGGTCAACGCGTTCACCGCCCTGGCCCGCTACCTGGCGCCAGTGCTGCCCGAACTCGCCGGCAAGGTGCAGGCGCTCACCGGCGCCGACCTGAGAGACTGGCATAACGCGGCCAACGTGGCCACCATCCAGCCGTACCAGCACCTGATGCAGCGCGTGGACATCAAGCAGCTCGACGCCCTGTTCGAGCCGCCGCCGGCGCCCGAAGAACCCAAGACCGTGCCGGGCGGCGAAGAGATCGCCCCGACCATATCCATCGACGACTTCGCCAAGGTCGACCTGCGCATTGCCCAGATCGTCAAGTGCGAGGCGGTCGAAGGCTCGACCAAGCTGCTGCGCCTGACGCTGGACGTGGGCGAAGGCAGGACGCGCAACGTGTTCAGCGGCATCGCCAGCATGTACAAGCCGGAAGACCTTGAAGGCAAGCTGACCGTGATGGTGGCCAACCTGGCGCCGCGCAAGATGAAGTTCGGCGTCAGCGAAGGCATGGTGCTGGCCGCCAGCCACGCCGACGAGAAGGCGCAGCCGGGCATCCACGTGCTTCAGCCATGGCCGGGCGCCACCCCCGGCATGCGCATCCACTGACCGGGGGGCGCCTCAGCGGGAGCGGTCCAGGTCCGGATCGGGTCCCGTCTGCGTCGACACCACCTTCAGGTTGGTGTCAAAGATCACGGTGAATACCTGGCTGTCGCTGGTGTTGGGGCCATTGCGCCAGCGCCAGTCATAGTGCGTCTCCTTCTTGAGCGCATACGGGGTGATCTTCATGGGCTTGCCCAGCAGCTTTCGCACCGTCTCCATCGGCATGCCCGGCTGGATCTGGGCAAAGCTGCGCGGGTTGAGGACCTGCCGCAGGGCGGCCATCTTGCCATCGGGCCCGATGGTGATCTGCCAGTTCTGATACCCCTCGGGCTGACGGTTGTACTCATAGATCTGCGCGCCGTCCGGTCCGTCCCAGACTGCCTCGGGCGCACCGAACTTCTCGCGCACGTCGGCCTCGGTCGACACCCCCTCTTCCAGCTCGCTGATCGCCCTCTGATCGCATGCCGAAAGGATCAGGGTCCCCAGCAGCACAGCCACCGCCCAACGCAAGGCCTTCCCACCGGTCCGTGTCTTCGACGCCATCGGTCAGCTCCCAGAAAGTGAAAAATTCAGTGTAAACCCCGGGTCCACGGGCAGATGTGTGCATTCGCAGCCCGTTATCAGGCAGTAACATTTGATGCCAATGACATCCCTGCCCCCCCTGGCGCCGTTCCGCCCCCGCATGCTTGACGACCTCCGCCACTACAGCGGAGAGAAATTGATGCGCGACGTGGGTGCCGGGGCCACGGTGGGCATCGTCGCCCTGCCGCTGGCGATGGCGTTTGCGATCGCCAGCGGCCTCAAACCCGAGGCCGGCCTCTGGACCGCCATCATTGCCGGCTTCCTGATCTCGGCCCTGGGCGGCACCTCGGTCCAGATCGGAGGGCCCGCCGGCGCTTTCATCGTGATCGTCTATGGCATCGTCGAGCGCTATGGGCTGGCCAACCTGCTGATCGCCACCGCGAGCGCCGGGGTGCTGCTGTTCCTGCTCGGCCTGTTCCGGCTGGGTTCTCTGGTGCGCTACGTGCCGGTCAGCGTCGTGATCGGATTCACCAACGGCATCGCCGTGCTGATCGCGCTGTCTCAGGTGCGGGACTGGCTGGGGCTGGACATCGCCAAGATGCCCGGTGATTTCTTCAAGCAGATCGCCACCATCGCCCACCACATCGGCAGCTTCAATCCCTACGCGTTTGCCCTCGGGCTGCTCTGCGTCGCGGGCCTGTTCGTCTGGCCGCGCCTGTGGGCCGTGGATTCCCAGTTCCGTCGCCAACTGGAACAGGTCGACACCATAAGCGCGCTCAAGGCGACGTCGAGACTGCCCGCGCCCGTGGTGGCGCTCGTGACCTTGTCGCTGGGGTCCTGGCTGATGAAGCTGCCGGTCGAAACCATCGGTACCCGATTCGGCGGCATTCCCCAGGGGCTGCCACCGCTCGCGCTGCCGGAGTTTTCCTGGGACACGGTCAAGCAACTGGTGACACCGACGGTCACCATCGCCCTGCTCGGCGCGATCGAGTCGCTGCTCTGCGCGCGGGTGGCCGACCAGCTCAGCGAAACACCCAAACACGACCCCAACCAGGAGCTCATGGCCCAGGGCGCGGCGAACTTCGTGGTGCCTTTTTTCGGTGGCATGCCCGCCACCGGCACCATCGCCCGCACCGTGACCAACATCCGCTCGGGCGCCGTGTCCCCCGTGGCGGGGATCGTGCACGCCGCGACCCTGGCCGCCGTGGTGCTGGTCGCAGCACCGCTGGCGCAGCACATCCCGCTGGCGGTGCTTTCGGGTGTGCTGCTCTTCGTCGCCTGGAACATGGGCGAGTGGCGCGAATTCGGACGACTGAAGCATTTCACCAACCACTACCGGCTGATGATGTTGTCGACCTTTCTGGTCACCATCATTTTTGACCTCACGGTGGCGGTGGAACTGGGGCTGGTGCTGGCCTGCCTGCTGTTCGTGCGGCGCCAGAGCGACATCTTCCGTGCCGATCCGCTGCCCCAGCAACACCCGGACCGGCTCAGCTACAGCCTCTACGGCTCGCTGTTTTTCGGCGCGGTGGCGAAGATCGACCCCATCGTGGCGCTGGTCGAGCGCTCGCCCGCAGGCATCCGTGTCGAGCTCGACGCCAGCCGTCTGATATCGCTGGACACCACCGGGCTGGACGCACTGGAACAGCTGCACAAAGCGGTCGACAAGCGCGGTGGACGGCTTGAACTGACCGGCCTCAATCCGCAGCCACTGTCCCTGGTCGAGCGCTCTGGCTTCGGCGCCCGGCTGCGCGGCGAACCGCCTGCGCACGCCGACGAGTAGAACGGTCGGCCGGTAGAATCAACCTTCCGCCTTTTTGCGCCCCCCACCACCATGAACATCTTCGGTCGCCCCCACTACACCTCTGACGCCACCCAGTTCATCGACCAGCTCAAGGCCAGCCGTCCCGAACTCGAACAGGGACAGGTCGAAGGCCGTGCCTTGCTGTGGGACAAGTCGGTGGACCGTGAATTCCAGGCCCAGGCGCGTGCCGCCACGGTGCCTCAGCAGGCCTACGTCTACCAGACCCAGCCGGACCCGCACTGAATCACCGGGATCGGGTCGCGAGATGAGCAGCGAGGCCGGCACGCTCGACGCGGCCCCGGACGGGCTGGACGCGGTGCTGCCCGACGTGGTGGATCAGGTCGCCCTGGCCCGCCTGTATGGCGAGCCGCTGTTTGACCTCCCGCGTGACCTCTACATCCCCCCCGACGCGCTGCGCGTGTTTCTCGAAGCGTTCGAGGGACCGCTCGACCTGCTGCTGTACCTGATCCGCAAGCAGAACTTCAACATCCTCGACATCCCGATGGCGGCGGTGACCCGCCAATACCTGAGCTACGTCGACGAGATCCGCGCCAGCAACCTCGAACTGGCCGCCGAGTACCTGCTGATGGCGGCCATGCTGATCGAGATCAAGTCGCGCATGCTGCTGCCACCCAAGAAGACGGCCGAGGGCGAAGAGGCGGAAGACCCGCGCGCCGAGCTGGTGCGGCGCCTGCTCGAATACGAACAGATGAAACTGGCCGCACAGCGGCTGACCGACCTGCCCCAGTACGGACGGGACTTCCTGCGCGCCCAGGTGTATGTCGAACAGGCGCTGCAACCGCGGTTCCCGGATGTGCACGTGCTGGACCTGCAGGGCGCCTGGCGCGACATCATGAAGCGCGCCAAGCTCGTCCAGCACCACAAGATTTCGCGCGAGGAGCTGTCGGTGCGTGAGCACATGAGTCTGGTGCTGCGGCAGTTGCAGGGGCGCCGCTTTGTCGAGTTCGGCGAGCTGTTCGACCCCTCGCGCGGCCAGCAGGTCATGGTCGTCACCTTCATCGCCATGCTCGAACTGGCCAAGGAAACCCTGATCGAACTCACCCAGGCCGAGGCCTATGCGCCGATCTACGTTCGGCTGGCCTACACCCCCGCATCATGACCACACACACCTTCGACGTCCTCATCATCGGCAGCGGCCTGGCCGGCCTGACCGCCGCGCTCAAGCTCGCCCCCACCCACCGGGTGGCCGTGGTGACCAAGCGCGGCATTTCCGACGGATCGAGCAACTGGGCCCAGGGCGGCATCGCCGCCGTGCTGGCGGAGGGCGACAGCTATGCGTCCCACGTCGACGACACGCTGGTCGCCGGCGCTGGCCTGTGCGACCTGGAGGCCACCCAGTTCACAGTGGAGAACGCCCCCGCCGCGATCGCCTGGCTGCAGGAGCTGGGCGTGCCCTTCTCGACGGAGAACGGCGAGTTGCACCTCACGCGAGAAGGCGGCCACTCGCACCGTCGCATCGTGCATGCGACCGACGCGACCGGCGCCGCCGTGCAGACCACCCTGAGCACCCTGGCCCGCAAAACCCCCGGCATCACGTTCTTCGAGAACCACATGCTGGTGGACCTGATCACCGATGCCAAGCTGCCCGGACACCGGTCTGGCGGTGAACCGACACGTTGCCATGGGGCCTATGTGCTGGATGTCGACCGCGACGAAGTCGAAACCTTCGCGGCCCGACACACCATCCTCGCCACCGGCGGTGCCGGCAAGGTGTACCTCTACACCACCAACCCCGACACCGCCACGGGCGATGGCATTGCGGCCGGCTGGCGCGCCGGCTGTCGAGTCGGCAACATGGAGTTCATCCAGTTCCACCCGACCTGCCTGTACCACCCGCACGTCAAGAACTTCCTGATCACCGAGGCGGTGCGCGGCGAGGGCGGCCAGCTCAAGCTGCCACCCCACCTCGGCAGCCATCGCTTCATGCCCGATCACGACCCGCGCGCCGAACTCGCACCCCGCGACATCGTGGCCCGGGCCATCGACTACGAGATGAAGAAGCACGGACTTGATTGCGTGCACCTGGACATCTCGCACAAGAGCCCCGAGTTCCTTCGCGAGCACTTCCCCAACATCCTGGCCCGCTGCGCTGAACTGGGCATCGACATCACCCGTGAGCCCATCCCCGTTGTGCCGGCGGCCCACTACACCTGCGGCGGCATCGTCACCGACCTGTCCGGGCGCACCGACGTGCGCAACCTCTACGCGGTCGGAGAAACCACATGCACCGGCCTGCACGGCGCCAACCGCCTGGCCAGCAATTCGCTTGTGGAGTGCATGGTATTTGCCCAAGCGGCCGTCAAGGTCATCCTGGGCGAACCGGCTGCCACTGCGCCGACCATTCCCGACTGGGACACCAGCCGTGTCAAGGACGCCGACGAACAGGTCGTGATCTCGCACAACTGGGACGAGTTGCGCCGCTTCATGTGGGACTACGTCGGCATCGTTCGGACCAACAAGCGCCTGGAGCGCGCCGCGCACCGGATTGCCCTGCTGCAAGGCGAGATCCAGGAGTTCTATGCCCAGTTCCACGTCACGCGTGACCTGCTGGAGCTGCGCAACCTGGTCCAGGTCGCCGATCTGATCGTGATGTCCGCGATGCTGCGGCACGAGAGTCGCGGCCTGCACTACAGCCTGGACTATCCGGCAAAGCTGCCCGAAGCACGGCCGACGATCCTTGTCCCGCCGGCACGCTGACCACACGTCTGCGGCGGCCAGCGTCTCAGGCTACAGTAAGGGGATGATCAGCGACGCTGCGTCCAGCCACACGGCCCCACCCGCTCCCCTGGCCCACCCCGCCGCCCACGGGGCGGCAGCGGCGAGCTTCGCTGCGCTGCTGAGCCGACTGGACTACCTGGGTGCTGCCGACATCGAGGCCATCCGGCGCGCCTACCGCTTCGCCGACGAGGCCCACCTGGGCCAGTTGCGCAAGAACGGCGACCCCTACATCACCCACCCGATCGCGGTGGCGGCGCAATGCGCCGAGTGGAAGCTTGATGCCCAGGCGCTGATGGCCGCGCTGATGCACGATGCCATGGAAGACTGCGGCGTCAGCAAGACCGAACTGGTCGAGCGCTTCGGTGCTCCCGTCGCCGATCTGGTCGACGGACTGACCAAGCTGGAAAAACTGGCCTTCGACACCCGCGAGCAGAACCAGGCCGAGTCGTTCCGCAAGATGCTGCTGGCGATGGCCAAGGACGTGCGGGTCATCCTGATCAAGCTGGCCGACCGCACCCACAACATGCGCACCATGGGCGACATGCCGCGCAACAAGTGGCAGCGCATCAGCAGCGAGACACTGGAAATCTACGCACCGATTGCGCACCGCCTGGGCTTGAACTTCACGTACCGCGAACTTCAGGACCTGTCGTTCCGCTTCCTGCACCCCTGGCGCTACGAGGTTCTGTCCAAAGCACTGAACCGGTCCCGGACCCGGCGCAAGGACCTGATTGCCCGGGTGCAGAAAGAGGTAGAGGGTGTGTTCGCGCGCCAGGGCATGCAGGTGCGCATCGTCGGCCGGGAAAAGACGCTCTACTCCGTCTACCGCAAGATGGACAGCAAGCACCTGTCGTTTTCTCAGGTCACCGACATCTACGGCTTCCGCATCGTCGTGCCCGAGCTGACCGACTGCTACACCGGCATGGGTCTGCTGCATCAGCTCTACAAGCCAGTACCCGGCAAGTTCCGCGACTATGTCGCCATTCCGAAGGTCAACGGCTACCAGTCGCTGCACACGACCCTGATCGGCCCGTTCGGCACCAACATCGAATTCCAGCTGCGCACGCACGCGATGGACGTGGTCGCCGAATCCGGTGTCGCCGCGCACTGGCTCTACAAGGCCAACGAGCCCGGCAGCGACACGACCCAGCGCCTGGGCACCCAATGGCTGCAGTCACTGCTGGACATCCAGCAGGAAACCCACGACGCCAGCGAGTTCTGGGACCACATCAAGATCGACCTCTTCCCCGACGCGGTCTACGTGTTCACGCCCAAGAGCAAGATCCTGGCGCTGCCACGGGGCGCCACCGTGATGGACTTCGCCTATGCGATCCACAGCGGCGTGGGTAACCGTGCGGTGGGTGCCAGGATCAATGGCGAACACCGCCCCCTGCGCACGGAGCTGTCCAACGGCGATGTGGTCGAGGTCATCACCGACGACACGGCCGAGCCGAACCCGGCCTGGCTGTCCTTCGTCAAGACCGGACGCGCCCGCTCGAAAATCCGCCACCACCTCAAGACCCTCGCGCAAGAGAAAGCGCTGCAACTGGGTGAGCGCATGCTGGAACAGGCGCTGCGCTCGGAAGGCATCGCCAGCCTGCCGGCCACCGACGGTGCGCACAAGTCCACCTGGGACAAATTGCTGCGTTTCACCGGCAACAAGACCCGGGAAGAGCTGCTCTCGGACATCGGCATGGGCAAACGCATCGCGAGCATGGTCGGGAAGAAGCTGGCCGTGCTGCTGTCGGAAACCGGACTCAAGCCGGATGCGGTGCTGATCAGCACCGAACGCTATGCCGCCGGGCAGAACGAGGCCGTCTCACAGGGCGTGGTCAGCCTCGATGGCAGCGAAGGCCTGTCGGTCCAGTACGCACGCTGCTGCCAGCCGATCCCGGGCGACCGCATCGTCGGGTACCTTGGGCGCGGTGAAGGTCTGATCGTTCACACCGACGACTGCCCGACCGGTCAGCGCCTGCTGGCACGCGACGGCGAGCGCTTCCTTCAGGTCGAGTGGGCGGACGAACCCGTGCGCCCGTTCGAAACCACGGTCGTGGTGACCGTGACCAACGGCAAGGGCGTGCTGGCCCGGGTGGCCTCCGCGATCGCCCAGGCCGAAGCGGACATCACCCACGTCGACATGGGCGATGAGCCAGCGCAGACCGCGACCGACCTGCACTTCACCGTTGCGGTACGTGACCGCGTGCATCTGGCCGAAGTCCTGCGCAGCCTCAAGCGCACCGGGTCGGTGGTCAAGGTCCAGCGCTTCCGTTCCGGCTGAGCCCGGCAGCGCTCAGCCCGCCGGCGCCGGGTAGCTGACGGTGAGCACCTCCAACTCCTGGACCCCACCAGGCACCACAAGGCGCACAACATCCCCCACGCGCGCCTTGAGCAGCGCCCGGGCAACTGGCGACACCCAGCTGATCTCGTTGCGGGCGCTCTCCACTTCGTCGACGCCCAGGATGGTCACGGTCGTTTCCACCCCCTCCTGATCGGCGTAGGTCACCGTCGCGCCGAAAAACACCTGATCCCCACCATGGTGGAGCGAGGTGTCGACGACTTCGGCGATCTCGAGGCGACGCGTGAGGAAACGGATCCGCCGGTCGATCTCGCGCAGACGTTTCTTGCCATAGAGGTAGTCGCCGTTCTCCGAACGGTCGCCGTTGCTGGCGGCCCAGTGCACGATCTCGACGATGCGTGGCCGCTCGTCATCGATCAGGCCTAGCAATTCGGCGCGCAGTCGGTTGTAGCCCGCACGCGTGATGTAGTTCACCCCGGTTGGCAAGGGTGGCGTCTGAGGCTGCGCATCCTCATCGTCGCCGTCGGATTCGCGGGTGAAGGCCTTGCTCATAAAGAAAAGGGCTTGCGCCCGAACATGCGCGAAAAGAAAAAAGCCCGCAGCTTGTGGCTGCGGGCTTTTTCGTTTTTGGCGCGGCTGGCAGGAATCGAACCCACGACCCCTTGGTTCGTAGCCAAGTACTCTATCCAGCTGAGCTACAGCCGCGTAAGCCTTGCATTGTAGCACGATTTTTTTGGTAGGCCGTGTTGGGCTTGAACCAACGACCAAAGGATTATGAGTCCTCTGCTCTGACCAACTGAGCTAACGGCCCGGCAAACCACGGATTGTAGGGGGCAAGAGAAGCCGGCTCCGGTCACTGCTTGTGACTCAGCGCATTGCTCACCAGCTTGGCCGTCACATCCACGATCTGGATCATCCGGTCATAGGGCATTCGCTGCGGGCCGATGACGCCCAGCGTCCCCACCACTTGCCCATCGACTTCATACGGCGCCGTCACGACGGACAGGTCCTCGAACGGGACCACGTGGCTTTCGCCGCCGATATAGATGCGCACACCATCGGCCTGCGACGACACGTCCAGCAGGCGGATCAGCTGCGTTTTCTGTTCGAACAGGTCGAACAGTTGGCGAAGGTGCCCCATGTCGCTCGAAAACTCGCTCACCGACAGCAGGTTGCGCTCGCCAGCGACAACCACCTCGTCTTGGCTCGCTCCGGTTTCGGCGCCAATGTCCACGGCCGCCTGCATCAGCGAGGCGATCTCACCGCGCAGCGCCTCGACCTCGGTGCGAAGACGCCCCCTGACTTCCTCCATCGTGAGGCCCGCGTAATGGGCGTTCAGGAAGTTGGCCGCTTCCTGCAGTTGCGACTGGCTGAAGTTGGACTGTGTATGGATGATTCGGTTCTGCACGTCGCCGTCGGGCGAGACGAGGATCACCAGCACGCGGCGATCGGACAAGCTCAGGAATTCGATGTGCCGGAACACCGACGCGCGACGCGGCGCCATGACAACGCCCACGTACTGCGACAGGCTGGAGAGCATCTGGGCCGCGTGGCTGATCACCCGCTGCGGCTGTGCCCCGGCCTCGATGCCTGCGCCCTTGATGTTTTCCGGACTCGCGATGTCCTCGCGCCGAACCGTGAGCATGGTGTCGACGAACAGCCGATACCCACGTGCCGTCGGAATGCGTCCGGCAGAAGTGTGCGGGCTGGCAATCAACCCCAACTCCTCCAGATCGCTCATCACATTGCGAATGGTTGCGGGCGACAGTTCCATGCCCGCAGCCTTGGCCAGCGTGCGCGAGCCCACAGGTTGACCATCGGCGATGTAACGTTCGACCAGAGTCTTGAGCAGCAGTTTGGAGCGGTCGTCCAGCATGGCCTCATTTTACGAACCGGTGCCCGTCCCTGCGCCGGATACCGGCCGAGGGTTTCCGGGGGGGCGGGCATCGGCGTGGCCTATGTTGTAATTTGCCCATGATTCAGTCCGCCCCCAGCCGCCCAGCGGATGCCGCACCTGGCAAGCACCTGAAATTCGCCCATGTCGCCGTGGTCGGCAAATACCAAGCCCCAGGTTCGCGAAAGGTGGTGGAAGAGCTGGCCGAGTTCCTCCACGACGAGGGCTGTGAGGTCTCGCTGGAGCGCGACACCGCGCTGAACACCGGCCTGCTGCAGTATCCGGCGCTGGACATTCCGGCGCTGGGTCAGTCCAGCGACCTCGCACTGGTTGTGGGCGGCGACGGCACCATGCTGGGCATCGGGCGTCAGCTTGCGCGGTATGGCGTCCCGCTCGTGGGCATCAACCAGGGCCGGCTGGGCTTCATCACGGACATCCCGCTGGAGACTTACCGGGACAACCTGCGCGCCATCCTGCGTGGTGAATACGAGGACGACCCGCGTGCACTGATGGCGGCCAGCGTCTGGCGCGATGGTCGCTGCGTGTTCGAGGCAACGGCCCTCAACGACGTGGTGGTCAACCGCGGGGGTGTGGCCAGCATGATCGAACTGCGGGTCGAGGTTGATGGGCACTTCGTGGCCAACCAGCGCGCCGATGGTCTGATCATCGCCTCGTCCACGGGCTCCACCGCCTATTCGCTGTCGGCTGGCGGACCACTGCTGCATCCCGCTGTCGGGGGCTGGATCATGGTGCCGATCGCCCCGCACACCCTGTCCAATCGACCGATCGTCCTTCCTTCCCACTGTGAGGTGGCGGTCGAGATCGTCTCGGGCAAAGACGCCAGCGCCAATTTCGACATGCAGTCCCTGACCAGCCTGCTGCACGGGGATCGCATCGTCGTGCGGCGCTCGGAACACACCCTTCGGCTGCTGCATCCGTTGGGCTGGAGCTACTTCGACACCCTGCGCAAGAAGCTGCATTGGAACGAAGGCGCCTGAGAACGGTAAAAATACGGGCGAACTCCTTTCGTTTGCTCCGATCCGCCCATGAGCCTCCGACGCATTGCGCTGCGTGATTTCGTCATCGTCCCTTCTCTGGACCTCGATCTGGCCCAGGGGTTCAGCGTGCTCACGGGCGAGACAGGTGCCGGCAAGTCGATACTGATCGACGCACTGCAACTGGCGCTGGGCGCCCGAGCCGACAGTGGTGTCGTGCGCGAGGGCGCGGTGCGCTGCGAGATCGCCGCCGAATTCGACACTCCGGCTTCGGTCAGGTCCTGGCTCGACGAGCAGGGTTTTGCCAGCGAGGACGACAGCCTGCTGTTGCGGCGCACAGTCGACACCGAAGGTCGCAGCCGCGGCTGGATCAATGGCGGTGCCGCGACCATGACGCAGCTCAAGAGCCTGGCCGATCATCTGGTCGACATCCACGGCCAGCACGCGTGGCAGAGCCTGACCCGCGCGGAGGCTGTGCGCGGCCTGCTCGACGCCTATGCAGGCGTCGACACCTCGACCGCTTCGACGCTGTGGTCCGGCTGGCGCCAGCAACGCAAGGCACTGCAAAGCGCGACCGAGCGCCAGAACAGTCTCCAGCAGGAAAGCGAACGACTGGCCTGGCAGATCGGTGAGCTCGACAAGCTGCAGCCGCGTGAGGGCGAATGGGAAGAACTCAACGCCCAGCACAGCCGGCTGGCCAACGCGCAAGGGCTGCAGGACGCCGCACGCGATGCCACCGCCGCGCTCGACGATGACGAGAGCAGCGCGGCTTCACTGATTCACCGGGCGCTGGGGGCACTGCAGGCGCAGGCCCATCTCGAACCCGCCTTTGCCGGCCCCGTCGAGGCGCTGCAGGCGGCGCTCGCACAGGTACAGGACTCCGTGCACAGCCTGCACCACTACGCACGGCATGCCGAGCTGGACCCCGCCGGACTGGAGGAACTTGATCAGCGGCTGTCGCAGTGGATGTCGCTGGCCCGGCGCTACCGGCGTCCGCCCGAAGACCTGCCTGTGCTGCTGGCCGGATGGAAGGCCGAGCTGCAAGGGATCGATCAGGCGATGAACCTGGATGCGCTGAAGGTCGCCGAGCGGCGTGCCTGGAGCGCGTTCGAGGCCGAAATCAACCGTCTGAGCAAGCAACGGCAGGCTGCCGCGCCCGCAATGGCGCAGGCCATCACCGACGCGATGCAGACCCTGGGCATGCAGGGGGGCCGCTTCGAGGTTTCCCTTCAGCGGATGGACGAACCCCAGGCGCATGGCTGGGAGCACGTCGAGTTTCTGGTCGCGGGTCATGCCGGTGTCACGCCCCGCTCCGTCGGCAAGGTGGCATCAGGCGGTGAACTCTCCCGCATCGCACTCGCCATCTCTGTGGTCACCAGCCGCCTGGGACAGGCGCCTACCCTGATCTTCGACGAAGTCGACTCCGGCATCGGTGGCGCCGTCGCGCACACGGTGGGTCAGTTGCTGCGGCGCCTCGGCCGCGACCGCCAGGTGCTCGCCGTGACCCACCTGCCACAGGTCGCTGCATGCGGCGACCACCATCTGCTGGTGAGCAAGCGCCAGAGCGGATCGACCACCCACAGCACCGTGGCGCCGATCGACCACGAGGCGCGCGTGCGCGAACTGGCACGCATGCTCGGCGGCAACGAGCGCTCCGAAGTCTCGCTCGCCCACGCCAGAGAACTGCTCACGGCATGAACACCTCCCGCCCCCCCTCACCCTGGCCGGGGACCATCGAGTTGGTGCTGATCACCGGCATGTCCGGCTCGGGAAAATCCATCGCACTGACAGCGCTGGAGGATCTCGGCTACTACTGCGTCGACAACCTGCCGCCTGAGCTGTTGGCATCCTTCATCGCCCTGGAGCAGAGCCATCGGGCCAGCAAGGTCGCCATTGCGATGGACGTGCGCAGCGCGGCCTCCCTGCCCGGCCTGCCGGCACGACTGGCGGCGATCCGTCACCAGGCCGGCCAGGACATCCACCTGACCACCGTCTTCCTCGATGCGACCACCGACACCCTGGTTCGCCGGTTCTCGGAAACGCGCAGGCGTCACCCGCTGTCACTGCATACGGCCAGCACGGACGAGCACCGCGCGCTGACCGACGCCATCGAGTACGAGCGCGAACTCCTGTCCGAGCTGCGGGAGCACGCGCTGGTGCTGGACACCAGCCTGATCCGCGCGGCCCAGTTGCGCAGCCAGATCAAGGACCTGCTGGGGGTTCAGCAGGCGCCGTTGACGCTGGTGTTCGAGTCGTTCGCCTTCAAGCGCGGCCTGCCGATGGATGCCGACTTCGTGTTCGATGTGCGCATGCTGCCCAACCCACACTACGAGGCCGCCCTGCGCCCCCAGACCGGGCGGGATCCAGCGGTCGCCGGCTTCCTGGCAGCGCACGAGGAGGTCCGGCAGATGCAGCAGCAGATCGACGCCTTCCTGCGCCATTGGCTGCCCCACATGCTCAACGACCACCGCAGCTATGTGACCGTGGCCATCGGCTGCACGGGCGGCCAACACCGCTCTGTCTATCTGGTCGAGCAACTGGCCAAGGCCTTCGCAAACACCTGGACCACGCGCCTGAGGCACCGCGAACTGGACAGCCAGCCGGTCACCGCCCGCCCTGCGCCCTCCGCGGCGCCCTGAGCCTGCGGTTCAGCCCGCCAGTTGGGTCAGCAGGCTGCGCACC
Organism: Hydrogenophaga sp.; assembly: GCA_016790705.1. Lineage (GTDB taxonomy): Bacteria > Pseudomonadota > Gammaproteobacteria > Burkholderiales > Burkholderiaceae_C > Hydrogenophaga. The sequence goes on along the minus strand of JAEUOT010000051.1, from coordinate 33,835 downwards.
GGCGCGGGCAGTCCGATCTTCTCGAGATCGTCTGGAGCGACCCAGGCCCCGTCCTGCAGATGGGCGTACGTCGCCTCAGGAACACCATCCACCAGCAAAGGCTGCAACCGCAACTCCTTGTGGGTCAGCGCGTGTGTGAAGGACGGCAGCGGCTGCGCCGTGTCGGCGGCGGGTCCGGCCAGGGCCAATGCGGCCGGTTCGTCAAGGGTCACCGGCACGCAGTGCAGACCCGCCCAGATGCCCCGTGCCGGTCGCCGTTCAAGCCAGATTCGAGCCCCCTCGGCAGCGGATGACCTCAGCACCAGCAGCCACCAGCTTTCGTGACGCCGTATCGCGCGCCGCGACTTGACCGGATAACGGTCCTCAAGACCCTGGCGGTGCGCGAGACAGAGGTCTGCCGCCGGGCATCGGCCGCATTCGGGGCGGGAGCGCGCGCACAACCCGGCGCCGAGATCCATCAGCCCCTGCGTGTAGGCGACCATGTCCGCGTGTGACGGGGCCACTGGCAACAGCGCCTGCGCCCGCGCCCAGAGCTCACGCTGCGCGGCTGCCGACGACAGGTCCCCCTCGAAGGCCAGCAGGCGGCCGAGCACGCGCCGCACGTTGCCGTCCACGATGGAGATGCGCTCGCCGAAACAGAACGCCGCGATCGCCGCAGCGGTGGACGCACCAATACCCGGCAGGCGTTCGAGTTCCGCTGCGGTGCCCGGGAAGACACCGCCGTGCACCTCCACCACCGTCTGCGCGCAGCGGTGCAGGTTGCGCGCCCGGCTGTAATAGCCCAGACCGCTCCACAGCGCCATCACGTCATCCGGCGTCGCAGCCGCCAGTGCATGAACGTCCGGAAAGCGCGTCAGGAACCGGTCGTAGTAACCCAGCACGGTCGAGACCTGAGTCTGCTGCAGCATGATCTCCGACAACCAGACGCGGTAGGGGTCACGCGTACCCTGCCAGGGGAGGTCATGACGACCATGCTGGCGCTGCCAGCGGATCAGAGCCGCCGCAAAACGGCGGTCTGCATTGGCGCGAGGGCTCATGCCTCGGCGACTTCTTCTGAGAGTGCGTCGGCCGGGGCGAGCAGTTGCTCGGTCAGCTCAGCCAGCTTGGCATCGACCAGGTTCAACTCGGTCTGCTGGTGCTGCAACTCCCGGATGCGCTCGTCCAGTCCATGCGCGGCCTGCTGGATCCGCGACACGGCCTCGATGCGGCGAGCGAAATTGCGGCGCCGCTCACGCAACTGGGCATCCAGTTGCGCCGCCGCCGACTTGTTCCAGAGTTCCACCGCATTCACCGCGGTGTCATACACGACGCGCAGCCGGCTCAGCAGCGCGCGTGCCAGCCGCTCACCAAACTCGGGCTGCGCCAACCGCAAGGCATTGCCCAGGCTGAGGTACTGCAAGTGACTCTTCTCGATCAGGTCCAGGTCGTGAAGGAACTGCTGGAGCTGCGGCGGCGACGGCGGTTGCAGCGAGAAGCCGTACTCCGCATTCAGTCCCTTGAAGCTGCCTTCAAGCATCGACTGGATTTCCGCAGACAGTTGATCGGCCCGTTTGACATCGGCCCGCAACTGCTCGAAGGTGTTGCCATAGGCGCGGCGCACGCCAAGCTTGATGCCCGGCTGCTTGAGGGCTCGCGCCAGTTCGGTCACCCGGGACTTGAGCTGCGAATGCCCGAGCATCGCGAACAGGTCCTTGAGCAGACGAAGATGGACCGAACGCACCGCCTGGATTTTTGCGCCACTGGCGTCGAACTCGGCCTGCTCCTGCTCGATGCGCAACCGCATCTGCTTGATCACACCCGTGTTCTTCCCTCGCAAACCCTCGAGTTCCTGGATCTGTTCGACCAGATCCCGGGCCCGCGTGTGCACCAGTTGACCGGTTTCCTGTCGCAGTGCGTGCACCGCCTTGGCCACCGCGTCCGACAGGATCTTGCGCCGCTGACCCAGCAAATCCACCCCGAGCGCCGTTTCCAGCTCCATCAGGTTGGATGCCGCCAGCAGCTTCTCATCACGCCCCACCTTGGCCAGCAGGCCCTTCTGGGCCGAAACCGGTATGACCTGCAGCGGCGAAAGGCCCAGCACATCGGCCGAATCGGTGCGCTGCGACGCGATCTGCAACTGGACCTGCTCCTGGGTGCTCAGCGCATCCCACATCGTGTCGATCTTGTTGAGCACCACCATGCGGGTGGCCTGTCCTTCGGGCAGACCCGCGATGTGTTGGCGCCAGATCGCGAGATCGGACTTGGTCACGCCGGTGTCGGCCGCAAGGATGAACACGACCGCATGGGCCTGCGGCAACAGACTGACCGTCAGCTCGGGCTCGGCACCGATGGCGTTGAGTCCGGGCGTGTCCAGGATCACGAGCCCCTGCTTGAGCAGCGGGTGGGCCATGTTGATGAGGGCATGGCGCCATTTGGGCACCTCGATCAGGCCGTCCGCGCCCACCAGCGGGTTGTCATCCGGAAGTTCTTCGTTCCAGAAACCCAGGGCCGCCGCTTCGGCGCGGCTGACACGACGCACCTCGGCCACCTTCTGGATGGCCCTGGCCAGTTGCTGGGGATCATTGACGTCCAGGTCGACCCGCTCCCACTTGTCGGGAGCGTTTCGCCAGTCCAGCAGGGACTTGGACTGCAACCGTGTCTCGATCGGCAACAGCCGCAGACAGGGCGGAATGTCCGCTTCGTATCCCAGTTCGGTGGGACACATGGTGGTCCGACCTGCGCTGGCCGGCATGATCCGCCGCCCATAGCCGGCGAAGAACATGGCGTTGATCAACTCGGACTTGCCACGCGAGAACTCGGCCACGAAGGCCACCATGATCTTGTCGTTGCGAACCTGCGCCAGCAACTGGTCGAGCCGCTCACGCACGCCGGCTTCCAGCAGCTCGTGGTCACGCAGCCACTCGGACATCAGCTTGAGCCGAAGCGCAAACTGGCGGCGCCAGACGCCGTGGTCGTCAAGTTCCTGATTGAAGCTCATGGGCCGGACCGTTAAGAATCCGGCCAATATATAGCATCGCGACCACAGTCGCTCAGGCCTTCTGGCATGAGGAGCAGAAATAGCTGGCGCGCTGACCCTGGCGCAACAGGCGCACCGGGGTACCGCACTGGCGGCAGGGCAGCCCCTCGCGACCGTAGACCATCGCATCCATCTGGAAATACCCGCTCTGGCCATCGGCCGCGGAAAAGTCCTTCAGCGTGCTGCCGCCCAAGGCGAGCGCCCGTTGCAGCACGGCAATCACGGCGTCCCGCAGCCGGCTCGCACGGGCCAAGCCGATCCGGTCGGCCCGCACGGTCGGCCGGATTCCTGCCAGAAAAAGGGCCTCGGACGCATAGATGTTGCCAACGCCCACCACGAGGTCACCGGACAGAAGCACCTGCTTGATGCTCGTTTTCCGGCGGCGAAGGCCCTGGTGGAACAACTTCGGATCGAAGCCAGACTCCAGCGGCTCGACGCCCAGTCCGTCCAGCAGCTTGCGCGCCCGGGCGTCGTCCAGGTCGGGCACATGCACGACTGCACCGAAACGCCGTGGATCGTGCAAGCGGAGGGTGCCCAGAGTGGTGCACAGATCGAAGTGGTCGTGCGGACCCGGCGCGGGCAGTGCGGCGGCAAACTGCAGACTGCCCGACATGCCCAGGTGGATCAGCAGCACACCCTGATCCAGGTGAAGCAGCAGGTACTTTCCGCGCCGTCCGACCGAACCCACGTGGCGCCCCACCAGTTCGTCGGGCCGACACCCAAGCGGCCATCGCAGCGGCTTGCCCACCCGGACGGCCTCGACGCGGGCACCGGCGATACGATCCGCAAAGCTGCGACGGGTGACCTCTACCTCAGGCAATTCAGGCATCTTGCACGGAACCTCGGGTTTCAAGGGAACGCAGGCGCTGTCTCACGACTCACAGCCAAGCCGTGACAGACGGTTCCATTATCATGACCCAGATGAAAACACTGCACACCTTGGGCCCGCTTCGTCCGCTGCACAGCCTGCTGGCCGGCGTTCTGGGACTGGGGATGCTGCTTGGCGTCGTGCCCGCAGGGGCGCAGGAAACATCGCCAGCCAATCCTGCTCCGACGAACTCCAACCTGAGCGCACCCCTGTTCTATCAGCTGCTTCTGGGTGAGCTCAACGTGTCGGCCGGAGACCCGGGAGCCGGCTATTCGCTGATTCTCGATGCCGCTCGCAAGCAGAACGACCCCGAACTGTTTCGGCGCGCTGTCGAAATTGCGCTTCAGGCCCGCTCCGGTGACGCGGCACTGTCCGCTGCCCGCGCCTGGTCGCAGGCGATCCCTGTCTCTCCGGACGCCGACCGCTTCGAACTGCAGATCCTGCTGGCGCTCAACCGCGCAGGCGAAACCGCGCCGGTCCTCAGACGGCTCGTCGAGCAGGCGCCGGCCCTGACGCGCAACGACGCCATCAACGCGATCCCGCAGATCTATGCCCGCGCGCCCGACAAGGCAGAGGCCCTGCGTGTGGTGCGCGAGGCACTGACGCCGTCACTGCGCCATAGCGCCTACGCCGCAGCCGCCTGGACAACGATAGGGTTCATGGAATTGCTGGCCGATCAACTGCCGCAAGCCCTGGCATCGGCACGCAGCGGCCACTCGGCCGAACCGGCCTCCCCGTTCCCTGCCTTGCTGGCGATCGAACTGGTCGAACGTGGTCAGGCAAGCGCCGAGCCGGTTGTCAAAGGGCAGCTCAAGGCCAGCCCGCCGACTGCGGGTGGCAACAATGCGGTGGCGCTGGCGTATGCCCGGCTGCTGTTCGATATGCAGCGGCAGGCCGAGGCACGCACGCTGCTGGAAAACCTGACCCGCGTACAGCCTGACACCCCCGAGCCCTGGCTGTTGCTGGCCACGCTGCAGGTCCAGGACAAACACCTTCCGGCGGCCACCCAGTCGGTGCAGACCTATATGGCGTTGCTGCGACAGGCGGGCGACGAACGCGCGGCGCGTGGCCTGACCCAGGCCTACCTGCTGATGGCGCAAATCGCCGAGCGGCAGAAAGACTACGCCACCGCCAGCGCCTGGCTGGACCGGATCGAAAATGCCGACGACATCATGGCCGCGCAGATGCGCCGCGCGTCCCTGCTCGCCAACCAGGGGCAGATGGCCAAGGCGCGTGCACTGCTGCGCAATCACCCGGAAAGGCGGCCGGACGACGCGCGACTGAAATTCGTCGCCGAGGCGCAACTGCTGCGCGACTTCAAGGACTGGCAGAAGGCCTATGAGGTGTACGGCGAGGCCGTTGCCCGCTTCCCCAGGGACAGCGACATGCTTTACGACCAGGCCATGATGGCGGAGAAGCTGGACCGCATCGACGAGATGGAGCGCATCCTCCGAAAAGTCATCGAAGTCAACCCGGACCAGCACCAGGCCTACAACGCCCTGGGCTACTCGCTGGCCGATCGCGGCCTGCGCCTGACCGAGGCGCGGCAACTGATCGAGAAGGCGGTCGCCATGGCCCCCGAGGACGCCTACATCCAGGACAGTCTCGGCTGGGTCCTGTTCCGACAGGGTGAATCCAAACGCGCCATCGATGTCCTCGAAACCGCTTTCGCCCGCCGGCCCGACGCCGAGATTGCGGCCCATCTCGGCGAGGTGCTCTGGACGTCCGGCGATCGTGAACGCGCCCTGAAGATCTGGCGCGAGGGTCTTCTTCTGGCCAGCGACAACGAGACCTTGCTGGGCACGCTGCAAAGGCTGCGCGTCAAGCCATGAGGCCAACCATGCCCCGGCGCGCGTCGTTGCGTGTCGTCGGCGCTGCGATGCTGGGGTCCTTGCTGGGTGCGTGCTCGACCCCGAAGTTGCCTGCACCGCCAGGCTCGCCCCCCCGCTGGAGCGGGCGCTTCTCATTGACGATTCAGAGTGAGCCCGTCGAGCGCTGGAGCGCGGGTTTCGATCTTCAAGGCTCTGCGACCGAAGGCGAACTGGAGATCCATTCGCCACTGGGCCAGCGTGTCGCCCTCCTGCAATGGACGCCCCAACAGGCAGAACTGCAGCAGGGTGGTCAGCGCACCGTCCGCCGATCGCTGGACGAACTGACCAGCGAATTGAGCGGTGGCTGGGCCCTGCCGGTGGCAGCGCTGTTCGACTGGCTGCGCGGGCGCCCGTCACCCGTCGGCGGCTGGGAGGCCGACCTCAGCCTGCAGCCTGAAGGACGGGTCGTCGCCCGACGCCTGCACCCACTTCCTGCCGCCGAGTTGCGGCTGGTTTTCGAACCATGATGACCCGCATCGACATTTCCGACACCGCCCTGCGCGGATTGCCGGCTCCGGCCAAGCTCAACCTGTTCCTGCACGTCGTCGGACGCCGCGACGATGGCTATCACCTGCTGCAGTCGGTCTTCATGCTGATCGACTGGTTCGACACGCTGGATGTCGAGCTGCAAGACAACGGCCGGATCAGCCGCGAGGATGTGACGCCGGGCCGCCTGCCCGAGGTCGACCTGTGCGTGCGCGCCGCCCGCACCCTGCAACAGACCACCGGTTGCCGCCAGGGAGCCCATATCCGACTGACCAAACGTATCCCGGCCGAAGCCGGCATGGGCGGCGGTTCATCCGATGCGGCGACCTGCCTTGTTGCGCTCAATCGGTTGTGGAAGCTGGGACTCACGCGCCGTGAACTCGCGCAGATCGGTTTGACCCTGGGAGCCGATGTGCCGTTCTTCATTGGCGGCACCAACGCCTGGGTCGAGGGGGTGGGGGAGCGACTGACGCCCATTTCCATCGATCCGGCCCGATTTGTGGTGCTGAAGCCCCCGGGGGGAGCGTCGACACAGGCGATTTTCAGCTCGCCCAAACTGCAACGCGCCACAAAAACTGCTATACTCCAAGGCTTTGCTGCAAACACCACAGCAGATCGTCAACACCAAAGCGGCTTCGCCTGCGACCTGCAGAAGATTCTCGATTTCGGACACAACGACCTGCAGCCTGTGGCACAGGAGCTGTGCCCTGATGTGGTGCGATGCCTGGACTGGCTCGGGCTCCGCGGATTGCGGGGCCGGATGACGGGATCAGGGACCGCAGTGTTTGCGCAACTGCCGCAGGCAGTGGACCTCACCGGCGCGCCGGACGACTGGATGGTTCGCGAATGCAGCAACATGGATGCACATCCATTGGCGGGCTGGAGTACCGATTAGAATCGTGAACTCACAGTCCGGACAGCGGATGTGTGACCTGCGACATTTTCGGGTGCCCGGACAGCGCAAGCTGAACAGGTGTCCTGAGTAGGGGAGTCGCCAAGTTGGTAAAGGCACCGGATTTTGATTCCGGCATGCGAGGGTTCGAGTCCTTCCTCCCCTGCCACCCATATCGTTGAACCACCTCTCGCAGCGGCTCGGCGCCGCTGTCGGCCAGTGAACTGGTCGTTGAACCAGCCGGGAACACCATGCAAGTTCAGCCCCCTGATTTCATGATCTTCACCGGCAACGCCAATCCGGTGCTGGCCGCCGAGATCGCACAACACCTCAACACCCAGTTGGGCGCCGCCAATGTCGGTCGCTTCTCCGACGGCGAGGTCACGGTCGAAATCACCCAGAACGTCCGGGCCCGCGACGTGTTCGTGATCCAGTCGACCTGCGCTCCGACCAATGAGAACCTGATGGAACTCATCATCATGGTCGATGCGCTCAAGCGGGCTTCTGCGGCGCGCATCTCTGCCGTGATCCCCTATTTCGGCTACGCCCGTCAGGACCGTCGCCCGCGTTCGAGCCGCGTCCCGATCTCGGCCAAGGTCGTGGCCAACATGCTGCAGACCGTCGGCGTGAACCGCGTGCTGACCATGGACCTGCACGCCGACCAGATCCAGGGTTTCTTCGACATTCCGGTCGACAACATCTACGCCTCCCCGGTGCTGCTGGGCGACCTGCGCCAGAAGAACTACGAAGACCTGCTGGTGGTCTCGCCCGACGTGGGCGGCGTGGTGCGTGCCCGTGCGCTGGCCAAGCAGCTGGGCTGCGACATGGCCATCATCGACAAGCGCCGCCCCAAGGCCAACGTGTCGGAAGTGATGCACGTGATCGGCGACATCGATGGCCGCAACTGCGTGATCATGGACGACATGATCGATACCGCGGGAACCCTGGTCAAAGCCGCAGAAGTGCTCAAGGAACGCGGCGCCAAGCACGTGTACGCCTACTGCACGCACGCCATCTTCTCCGGCCCCGCGATCGACCGCATCGCCAAGGGCAACGCACTCGATGAAGTGGTCGTGACCAACACCATTCCCCTGTCGCAAGCCGCCCAGGCCTGCGCCAAGATCCGCCAGCTCTCCGTGGCGCCGCTGATGGCCGAAACCATCGCGCGCATTGCCTCGGGCGAGTCGGTCATGAGTTTGTTCGCCGATCAGGACAATCTGTTCTGAGGTGACAAAAAGCAGGCTGCGCCAACTGGAGCGGCCTTTTTCAAACCGAGGCGTTCTGGTCGCGGAACCCCTCAACAGGAGTCAGTCATGCAATTCGTCGCTTTTGAGCGCGCTAAGCAGGGTACGGGTGCGAGCCGCCGTCTGCGCAACACCGGCCGTGCGCCCGGTATCGTCTTCGGTGGCACCGCCACCCCCGCCACGATCGAACTCGATCACAACGCCCTGTGGCACGCCCTGAAGAAGGAAGCCTTCCACGCCTCCATCCTGGACATGGAACTCAATGGCAAGGTTGAAAAAGTGCTGCTGCGCGATGTGCAGTACCACCCCTTCAAGCCCCAGGTCCTGCACGTGGACTTCCAACGCGTGGACGAGAAGACCCGTCTGCACAAGAAGGTGCCCCTGCACTTCAAGGGTGAAGAGAATTCGCCGGCCGTCAAGAACGACAAGTGCCTGGTCAACCACATCGTGACCGACATCGAGATCGAGTGCCTGGCCATGCAGCTGCCCGAATTCATCGAGGTGGATCTGAGCGCTGCTGAAAAGGGCGCCACCGTCCACACCGGCGACATCAAGCTGCCCGCCGGCGTGAAGATCGTGACGCACGGCCGCAAGGACATCACCATCGCCACCGTTGTCGAACCGGTGGAAGAAGTGGTGGCCGCTCCGGTCGCCGCTGCTGCCGACGACAAGAAGAAGGGCAAGGGCAAGAAGTAAACAGAGCCCCCACGCTCCGACGCTTTGCGGGTCGGTGCCGGAACGCTTTGCCCTCAAAGGCCCGCCTCGTGCGGGCCTTTGTCCTTTCGGTCCTCGGATAATCCGACGCCATGATCAAACTCATCGCAGGCTTGGGCAACCCCGGTCCTGAATACGAACAGACGCGCCACAACGCCGGCTTCTGGTTTGTGGACGAGGCCGCGCGCCTGCTCAAGACCTCGCTGCAGATGGAGCGCGGTCACTTCGGCCTGGTGGCGCGTGCGAACGTCGGCGGGCAAAGCCTCTGGCTGGTGGAACCACAGACCTTCATGAACCTTTCGGGCAAGTCGGTCGCATCACTCGCACGCTTCTTCAAGATCGCGCCCGACGAGGTGCTGGTGGTGCACGACGAACTGGATCTGCCCCCGGGCGAGGCCAAGCTCAAGAAGGGCGGCGGTCATGCCGGACACAATGGCCTGCGCGACATCCACTCCCAGCTCGGCAGCCCCGACTACTGGCGGCTGCGCGTCGGCATCGGTCACCCGGGCAACAAGAACGAGGTCGCCAACTGGGTGCTCAAGAAGCCGTCGCCCGATGACCGCATTGCCATCGCGCAGGCGCTGGACCGCTCCCTGAAGGCGCTGCCGCAACTGATCGCCGGAGAGATGGACAAGGCCACGGCCCTGATCCACACCAGCAAGCCGCCGCGACCCAAGCCGCCGAAACCGGTGGCAGCGCCTCAGGCCGCCGAAGGCGGCAGCACCACCGGGCCGGGCGAGGCCAGCGACTGACCGGCCGCCTGCAGGCGCTGGTACTTCTGCCACAGCGTCTCGCGGCTTTCGGCATGCGCCGGATCGACCGGAATGCATTCGACCGGGCAGACCTGCACGCACTGCGGCTCGTCGAAGTGCCCTACGCATTCGGTGCAGCGCTTCGGATCGATCTGGTAAAAGTCCTCACCCATCGAAATCGCCTGGTTCGGGCATTCGGGCTCGCAGACATCGCAGTTGATGCACTCGGCGGTGATCATCAGGGCCATGGCGGTACTCTCAGGCCTGCAGTGGTCGGGGTTTGAGCCGATTAGCCACGCCAGGACTGACCATCTGCGACACGTCGCCGCCCAGCGTCGCGATCTCGCGCACCAGGGTGCTGGAGATGCACTGCAACTCGGCCTGCGGCAGCAGGAACACCGTTTCCACCGACGGCAGCAGCTTGCGGTTCATGGCCGCCATCTGCGCCTCGTAGTCGAAGTCGGTCAGGTTGCGGATGCCGCGCACCACCGCGCAGGCGCCTTGCTGACGACAGAAGTCCATGATCAGTCCGTCGAACGGCAAGACCCGAACCGGCAGCCCCGCCAGCGCCTCGGCGGCCATGGCCATGCGCTCCTGCAATGAAAAACGGGTCTTCTTGTGATGGGCAATCGCCACCGCGAGGATCAGTTCATCGAACAGGCCAGCGGCGCGGCGCACCACGTCTTCGTGGCCCAGTGTCAGGGGATCGAAGGTGCCGCTGTAAACCGCGATGCGGCGGCCGGACGGGGTAGGGGCAGACATGGGACGGAATTATCGGCCATCACCCGCCGGCCTCCATCGCGGCCTCGGACATCACTGCGGCGGCAAGGGTTGCAACAGATGAAAGTGCACCATGCCTGCCTTGCCGTGGCGGTGCGGTTGCAGGCCCAGCCGTGCCAGCCCATCCGCGTCCCAGGCACGGGGCGCTTCGAGATACACCAGTCCGTTGTCGGCGACGGCGTGGCGCGCCGCCTGCAGCGCCGCACCGAACAGCAGCTCATTGCCATCGTCGCCGAACGGCGGGTCGAGAAAGACCAGGTCCAGTCCCTGTCTGCCGCGCTGGCGAAGGGCTGCCACACCATCCCCCCGCTCGACCCGAACCGAATGCGCGTTCAGGCGCTGCACCGTCGCCTGCAACGACTTGCACAGCGCAGGATCCTGTTCGACCAGCGTCACCTCGACGGCACCGCGAGAGGCCGCCTCCAGCCCCAGCGCACCGGTACCCGCAAACGCATCCAGGCAGCGCCAGCCGGTCAGGTCCTGCCCCAGCCAGTTGAACAACGTCTCCCGGACCCTGGACGGCGTCGGCCGCAACCCGGGTTTCTCGGCCACCGGCAGCTTGCTGCGCTTCCACTGCCCACCGATGATGCGGACCTCGTGCGAGGCTTGGTTGGCGGGATGGGATGAGGGTTTGCGCATGGCCAGAGCCTACCCCATCAGGGCTTCGCGCCGACGACGACGGTGACCATGCGGTCGGGCTGCAGCACGCGAGCGAAGGCACGACGGATGTCGTCGGCAGTCACCGCCTCGACGCGCGCGGTCCAGCGGTCCAGGTAGTCCAGCGGCAGGCCGTTCCAGGCGATGTTGGCGACGTTGTCCAGCAGCTTGCGGTTGCTGTCCAGCCGAAGCGCGAAACCGTTGACCAGGTAGTCCCTGGCCGCCCGCAGCTCGTCCTCCGAGGGGCCCTCGGCCACGAACCGGCGAATCACCTCGCGCGCAATGGCCTCCGCCTGCGCCGCCTGGTCCGGACGCGTGGTCAGGCCCGCCTGGAAGGCCCCGGCATGAAGGCCCGGCGCAAAGTAGCTGTAGGCGCCATAGCTCAGTCCGCGCTTTTCCCGCACCTCGGTGGTCAGGCGGGACACAAACCCTCCGCCCCCCAGGATGTAGTTGCCCACGAACAGCGGGAAGAAATCGGGGTCGTTGCGACGGTGCCCCGGCTGGCCGATCAGGACCTGGGCCTGCGCAGCCTCGAAAGGCAGACGCGACTCGACCGCCTGCTTCAGGGGTTGCACCTCCGGCACAGCCGGCAGGGGTTCACATCCATTGGGCGCCAGCGCGGCCAGGAGACGGTCCACGATGCGTTCGGCCGTGGCCCGATCGATGGCGCCGACCAGGCTGATCTGTGCGCGGCAGGCGGCCGCATGGCGCCGGTAGAAGGCGCGGATGTCGTCGACGGAGATGGCATCCAGCGAGGCGACCGTGACTTCCTGCCCGTAGGGGTGCCCCTGGTAGACCGCTTGGGCAAACCGTCGGGCTGCGAGGGTCGCGGGACGCGTGTCGGCCTCGCGCAACCCGGCCTGCCAGCGCAGCCGGTCCCGCTGCCACACGGCGTCGCTCCAGGCCGGCGCGGCCAACTGGCGAGCCGCCAGCGCCACCGCCTGTTCCAGCAGGACAGGATCGGTCAGGCTGCGCAACGATATGCTGAAGCGGTCCAGTCCGGCACTGGCCCCCATCTGGGCGCCCAGGTCGACCCAGGCCTCGCTGAGCGCGTTTTCATCCAGGGCGGGCTGGGTGGCGGTCGCAGCGACGCCGGCCGACAGCATGGCCGCCGTCGCACTGGCCAGCCCCGCGCGCTCGGCCGGATCGCGCCGGGACCCGCCATCCAGATCCATCTGCAGGTCCAGCATCGGAATCGACGGACTGGGCACCAGGAACACCCGTGCACCGCTGGCATGCGTCCAGTGCTGGATCGGGATCGCCGCCCGGGCGGCTTCCGGCAACAGCAGGGCACACAGCACGACCAGCATGGCAGCCATCAACCGCCGTGGGAGCAACAACACAGACATCAAGGCACCCCTCAGTGACGGCTCAGGACAGGACGCGGCCCCGCAGGTGCAGCAGCCGCGCGCTGCGACGGATCGGGCACCAGCACCGCCACACTCAGGCGCTCGTCGGGAAACAGCCGCTGCGCGACCGACTGGACCTGCTCTGCGGTGACCGACTTGAGCGCCCGCATCAGCCGCGACGACGCATCGACGCCGAGACCATTGACCCAGGCGGTGCCCAGTTCCTGCGCCTGGTTGAACAGCGAGTCGAGCTTGTAGATCTCACCCGCAGCCCACTGGACCTTCACCCGCTGCAGCTCGGCCTCACTGATGCCTTCGCGCGCAATCCGCTGCAACTCGGCCCGCAGCGCCTGCTCCGCCTGCGCGGGGTCGACACCCGAGGCCGGCACCGCCGTCAGCGTGAACTGCGCAGGTCCGCGGCCCATCGGCCCGTAGCCTGCGCCCGCGCTGTCGGCGATCCGGCGACCGGCAAGCCCTTGCACCAGGGCTCGGTTCAGCCGGGCGCCGTCATAGCCATCGAGCACTTCGGACAGCACCATCAGCGCCAGCGCATCGCTGGTGGCCGGGTCCCCGGACGACGGGTCGGCCATTCGCGGGGTCGGCCAGGCCAGCACCACCAGCGACTGCTCGGCCGGGGCCCGCAACTCGATGCGACGCAGCCCCTGCTGCAACGGCTCGGCCCGGGGCTTTCGCACCGGCAAGGCGCGCGCCGGAATGCGCCCGTAGACCGACTCGGCAAGGGCCCGCACAGCCTCGGGGTCGACATCGCCGGCCACCACCACGGCGGCATTGCCCGGCACATACCACCGCTGATGGAAATCGCGAACATCCTGCGGCGTCATCGTCTCCAGGTCGCTCATCCACCCGACCACCGGCCGGCGGTAGGGATGCGCCTGCCAGGCCAGGGCCGCGAACGACTCGAACAAGCGTGCCCGTGGCGACTCCTCGGTCCGCTGCCGCCGCTCCTCCTTGACCACCTCGATCTCGCGACGGAATTCCTCGTCGCTCCAGCGGTTGTTCTCGAACCGGTCGGCCTCCAGCCGCATCACCGCCTCCAGGTTCCGCACCGGGACCTGCTGGTGAAACGCCGTGGCATCGCGCCCGGTGAACGCGTTCTCGCGCCCCCCCAGGGCAGCCACCCTGCGGGAGAACTCACCCGGACCCACGCTGGGCGTGCCCTTGAACATCATGTGCTCCAGCGCATGGGACACGCCCGAGGTGCCGTCCACCTCGTCCATCGCGCCCACCCGGACCCACAGCATGTGCACCACCGTCGGTGCGCGGTGGTCCGGCTGGACGATCAGGGTCATGCCGTTGGACAGCGTGAAGCTGCGTGCCGGGTCGGCGACGGTGGTCGCCCGCGCCACCATCACGCAGGACAGCAGCAGGCCGGTCATCAGGGAGAAGAAAGCTCGTTTCATAGAATCCTGTGGATTCCAGAGATTGAAACATGTTCTCGTTCTTCAGAAAAAAACCGCCTGCGCCCGCGCCGGCACCCGCCGCTGAACCGGCGCCGGCCCCTGCCCGTGCAGTGCCCGCAGCGCCGGCGGCGCAGGTCACGCCCTCCCCTCCCCCGGCGCGCCAGGGCTGGCTGGACAAGCTCAAGGCCGGCCTGCGCAAGACCGGATCGAGCATCGCCACCGTCTTCACCGGCACACAGATCGACGACGCGCTGTACGAAGAGCTGGAGACCGCGCTGCTGATGGCCGACACCGGCGTCAAGGCGACCGAGCACCTGCTGGCCGACCTGAAAAAGCGCGTCAAGGACAGCAAGACCACCGATCCTGCCGCCGTCAAGGGCCTGCTGGCCGACGCCATCGCCGACCTGCTGGCGCCGCTGCAGAAGCCGCTGGTGATCGGCGAACACAAGCCCACCGTGATCATGGTCGCGGGCGTCAACGGCGCCGGCAAGACCACCTCCATCGGCAAGCTCACGCGCCACCTGGCCCACGAGGGCGCCAGCGTGCTGCTGGCCGCGGCCGACACCTTCCGTGCCGCCGCGCGCGAGCAACTGGCCGTCTGGGCCGACCGCAACACGGTGGAGATCGTGACCCAGGAAGGCGGCGACCCGGCAGCCGTGAGCTTCGACGCCGTGAGCGCCGGCAAGGCGCGCGGGCGGGACGTGGTCCTGGTCGACACCGCCGGCCGGCTGCCGACCCAGCTTCACCTGATGGAAGAACTCAGGAAGATCAAGCGAGTGGTGCAGAAGGCCGACGGCACGGCACCACACGAAGTGCTGCTCGTCATCGACGGCAACACCGGCCAGAACGCGCTCACGCAGGTCAAGGCCTTCGACGAGGCATTGCAACTCACCGGACTGGTCATCACCAAGCTCGACGGCACGGCCAAGGGTGGCGTGATCTGCGCCATCGCGCGCGAGCGCCCGGTGCCGATCTACTTCATCGGTGTCGGCGAAAAGCTGGAAGACCTGGAAACCTTCAACGCCCGCGAGTTCGCCCAGGCGCTGCTGAGCTGACGCCGTCAGCCTTCCGAGTCGCCCTCGGTGTAGTGGCGCCACTGCGCCATCGCGTTGCGCATGGTGAGCACCTGACGTTCGAACTTCGGACAGGCCTTGCACATGGCCAGATGCAGGCGCAGCGCGAGACGCTCAGCGACCGGCAGCGCCCGATCTTCGCGGGCGATGATCAGCGCGGCGGCTTCCTTGCAGGTACGACGGAACGGGTACACGGGTTTCATTGTGCGGGGCTCCGGGCAAACCAGTTCAGCTCAAGGCATTCGCGCAGGCGAAGCCGGGCCCGGTGCAGCTGGACATAGAAGTTGGTCGAGGTCATGCCCAACTCCTTACAGATCTCCTCGCTGGAGAGCTCCAGCCATTCGCGCATCAGGAACAGCCGTCCCTGCGCTGCGGGCAGCTTCTCGGTACAGGCGTCGAGCACCGCCATGAACTGGCGCTGACGCAGGTCCTGCTCGGGGTCACCCCAGTCGGCGGGGATCTGGGCGAAATGGCCGTCGGCAGCGAACGGCATGTGCTCAAGCGGATCTTCCTGCGCGTCGGCCGAGCCGTCCCCGCTGGCGATCTCGCGGCCGTGCTGGCGCAGTGCATCGATGATCTTGTGCTTGAGGATGCCGACCAGCCAGGTGCGCACCTGGGACCGGCCCTCGAAGGCCTGCGGCCGGGCCAGCGCCGCCAGCAGGGTCTCCGACACGGCGTCCTCGGCCCAAGTTTCGTTGCGAAGCTGCAGACGCGCAAACCGCAGCAGGTATCCCCGCTGGGTCACCAGGATCTGCTCCAGTTCGTTGGGCGGTGGAAGGGTCATGGGCGAGGCGTGAAAGGGTGCCCAGTGTACGAAAGCGCAACTATTTTTTGTCGCCCTGTAAGAAAAACGGCGCCTGCGCAGACAGACCCCTAACCGGACGGCACACATCGTCGCGTCGCCGGTTGCTTTCATCCACTTTCACTCCAAGGAGCCACCATGAACCAACGTCAGATGATCACCGCCGCCGCCACCGCCCTGATGGGCCTGGCCGTCCTGTCCGGTCCCGCCATGGCACAGAACGCCGCCAAGGAAAAGTGCTTTGGTGTTGTCAAAGCCGGCCAGAACGACTGCGCCAACCTCTCGGGCTCGCACTCCTGCGCCGGACAGGCCAAGGTCGACATGGGCAAGGACGAATGGAAGTACGTGCCCGCCGGCACCTGCAAGACCATGGGCGGCATGACCATGGACGAGGCCAAGATGGGCATGAAGAAGTCCTGATCGGCCCGGAGTCGCCACGATGACCGCCACCCTGCACCCCCTCGGGACACCCGCGCCGACGCGTCCGGCCCCGGTGGGCATCGGGTGGCGGCACGCACACTATTCCGCCCTGCTCGAACAGCGCCCCGACCTGGACTTCATCGAGGTCCACTCGGAGAACTTCTTTGCCTCTGGGGGCGCGGCGCTGGCCGTGCTTCGAGAAGGCCGCCAGCACTATCCCGTGAGCCTGCACGGCGTCGGGCTGTCGCTGGGTTCGGCCAGGGGACTGGACGAGGACCACCTCGCGCAACTGGCCACGCTGGTCAGAACCATCGACCCGGTGCGCGTGAGCGACCACGCCAGCTTTGCCCGGGGCGCGCTGGTGTCCGGGCAACCGGTGCACGCGGCCGACCTGCTGCCGGTGCCGTCGACACACGCCGCGCTGGACGCGATGTGCGCCAACGTGCAACGGACCCAGGAGGCGCTGGGGCGCCGCATCGCGGTGGAAAACCTCTCAGCCTACCTGCGCTGGCGGGAGGCCGAGATGGACGAGCCCGAGTTCCTCAACCACCTGGCCCGGCGCACCGGTTGCGGCCTGCTGGTGGACGTCAACAACATCTTCGTCAACGCCCGCAACGCCGCCCTGCGCGGCGAAACCGACAACCCGCTGCGCATGGCACAGGACTGGCTGGACGGCATCACGCCCGGCTGCGTCGACGAAATCCACCTCGCCGGCCACGCGTTCCTGGGCGACATCGTCATCGACGACCACGGCAGCCGCGTCTGCGATGCGGTCTGGGTGCTCTACCGGCATGCCGTGCGCCGCTTCGGTCCGGTGCCCACCCTGATCGAATGGGACACGGATGTGCCGGCACTGGCGGTGTTGCTGGACGAGGCACAACGCGCCCGCGACGCGTCCGGACAGGCGCTGCAGGTGATGCCGGCAGGAGCAGACGCATGAATCCGGCCCACTCGCTCGACCAGGCACAACAGTCGCTGCTCGACGCCTTGTTTCCGCACGCCTGCGCGCTGGCGCCCGAGGATGCCGCCGCCGCGCTGGCGGCCTGGACCGACAACCGCCACCCGCAGGCATCGCGCGGCCTGGCCGCCTACCGGGCCAACGGCCATGCGCTGGCCGAGCGCGCACTGGGCGCGGCCTATCCGGTGACCGCAGCGGTGCTGGGCGCGGACAGCTTCGCGATGCTGGCGCGCGCCCTCTGGCACCGCATGCCCCCCACCCGGGGCGATATCGCCCGCTGGGGCGACACGCTGGCGGCGTTCGCGCAGGAAGACCCCCAACTGGCGGGCCTGCCGTGGCTGGCGGACCTGGCGAGGGTCGAGTGGGCACTGCACCGCGCCGCGACGGCCGACGACGTCGACAGCGACGCGGGCAGCTTCGCCCTGCTGCACAGCCACGATCCCGCCGGGCTCCGGTTGCGACTGGCACCGGGACTGCACCTGGTGCAGAGCCGCTGGCCGGTGGCCAGCATCGTCAACGCCCACCTACTGACGCAGCCCCCGCTGGACGAGGCCTGGCGGCGCACCCGCGACGGGGTGTCCGAGACCGCAGTGGTCTGGCGCGCCGGGCCACGTTGCCGCGTCGGCACCGCCACCGAGCCTGCGGCGGCGCTGCTGGGCCTGCTGATCGGCGGCGCCGACCTGCTGCGCGCGCTCGACGGCGCCTGCGAGGTCGCGGCAGGCGGCGGCCAGCCCTTCGACTTCAGCGCCTGGCTCAGCGCATCGGTTCAGGACGGCCTCGTGCTCGGCGTCGAACCCCTTGCTGCCTGAGCCGTTTCCTTTGTTTTCCCCCATCGCGCCGACGGAGGCCTTTGACATGAACACCCCCCTTGATCGCCTGCAACAGACCGCCACCGATCTCGCGTCCCTGGTCGCGCGCGCCTACGTGGCGCAGGTGTTTTTCCTCTCGGGTCTGACCAAGATCCGCGACTGGGACACCACGCTGCTGCTCTTCAACGACGAATACCACGTGCCCTTGCTGCCCCCCCAAGTGGCGGCGGTGATGGGCACCGGCGGCGAACTGGCGCTGCCGGTGCTGCTCCTGCTCGGTGCCTTCGGCCGCTTTGCCGCCCTGGGACTGAGCGTCGTCAACCTGGTGGCCGCCATCAGCCTGCCGGACATCGCGCCGGCCGCCCTGCAGCAACACATCACCTGGGGCGTGCTGCTGGCGGCGCTGGTGCTCTACGGGGTGGGCCGGTGGTCGCTGGACCACCAGGTGCTGCGACGCTGGTGGGCAGCGCGCGGGCGCCAGGAAAGCCTGGCCTGATCCGTCAGGAGGCCTCGACCGGCGGAGGATCGACCTCGGCGGGGCCGTTCACGGCGGCGGGCGGCTCGGCGGTGGACCCGAGCACGGTCATGCAGGCCAGGCCCGTCAGCAAGCCGGCCCACTGCGGCACGCCGCGCCCGACGATGGCGGCGGCCAGCGCGGTTTCCTTGTCGACCCCTTTGCTCACCAGCAGCAGCATGATCGCGGCCTCGGCCGCGCCCAGGCCCCCGGGCACGATGGCGGCGGCGCCCGCAAACAGCCCGATCGAATAGGCGGCAATCGCCAGGTGCAGGTCCACCGGCGCCCCCATCGCCTTGAGCGCGAAATACAGCGCCGATCCCTGGGCGCACCAGGTGCCCACGCTCAGGGCTACCGCGCGCCAGAGCGTGCCTCCCGAGAGCAGCACCGACATCGCGTGCATGCCTTCGTGGGCATAGGCCGACAGACGCCCCAGCGGCAGGCGGCGCACGAACTCGCGCGCCAGCGAGGAGCGCAGCACCCACATCGCGACCAGACAGGCCGCCGTCGCCGCCAGCGCCCAATCGGCGTGACCGGTGAACAGCGCGATGCCCGAGCAGGCCAGGATGCCGGCAATCAGGATGTCCAGCAGCCGGTCGGCCAGAAAGGCGCCGACGCCATTGGCATAGCTCATGCCGTAGGGGCGCAGGTACAGCACCCGCATCGCCTCGCCGGCCTTGTGCAGCATCAGGCCCAGGCCGAATCCGGACATGTAGATCACGGCATTGCGCCACAGCGGCACATCGACGCCGAAGGCACGGGTGAACACCACCCAGCGCCAGACCCGCGCCGCATAGCAGACCAGAAACACGCCCAGCAACTGCGCCCAGAGCAGGGGCGACATGTGCAGGATGTGATCGAGCACGGCGTGCCAGTCAAACGGCTGCGCGACCACCACGTAGACCAGCAGGCCGCCCAGCAACAGCAAGGGCAGCCAGCGCAACAGGCGGTGCATTTTGACCATCGGACGATTATCCCCGGACAACTCCGCCCGTAACATCGCCCGCATGACGCCCCCTAACGCCCTTCGCGACAGCGGACGCAGCGCCTGGCAGGTGCTGTTCGTCTTCCTGCGGCTGGGGCTGACCAGCTTCGGCGGTCCGGTCGCGCACCTGGGCTACTTCAGGGACGAATTCGTGGTGCGGCGGCGCTGGCTCGGCGAAGCCGCCTACGCCGACCTGGTCGCGCTCTGTCAGTTCCTGCCCGGCCCCGCCAGCAGCCAGGTCGGCATCGCGCTGGGACTGATGCGGGCGGGCTACCGGGGCGCCCTCGCGGCGTGGCTCGGCTTCACGCTGCCCTCGGCGCTCGGACTCATCGCGCTCGCCCTGGGTCTGGCGCAGGCCGGCGCCAGGCTGCACAGCGGCGCGGCAGCGGGCCTGCTGCACGGCCTCAAGGTGGTGGCCGTGGCCGTGGTCGCACAAGCCGTCTGGGGCATGGCCCGCAGCCTCTGTCCCGATGCACCGCGCCGCGCGCTGATGCTGGCCGCCGCCGCGACCCTCATCGCCTGGCCCGGCACGGCCGCCCAATTGCTGGTCATCGCCGTCGCTGCGCTGATCGGCCTGGCGGGGTTGCGACCAGCAGCGGATGTCGCCCACGACCCCTTGCCGATCCCGGTCGGACGGCGCGAGGGCGCAGCCTGGCTGCTGCTGTTCGCCCTGCTGCTGTTCGGTCTGCCTCTGCTGACCAGGGCGATCCCGTCGCAGGCGCTGGCGCTGGCGGATGCCTTCTACCGCGCGGGTGCCCTGGTGTTCGGCGGTGGTCACGTGGTGCTGCCGCTGCTGCAGGCGAGCGTGGTGCCCAGCGGCTGGGTGCACGAGGACGCGTTCCTCGCCGGCTACGGCGCTGCGCAAGCCGTGCCCGGCCCGCTGTTCACGTTTGCCGCTTTCCTTGGCGCGGCGATGCAGACGCCACCCCAGGGCTGGAGCGGCGGTCTGCTCGCCCTTGCGGCCATCTTCGCGCCCGCTTTCATGCTGGTGGCGGGCGCCCTGCCGTTCTGGGCAACGCTGCGGTCCCGCCCCCGGGTGCGGGCCGCGCTCATGGGCGTCAACGCCGCCGTGGTCGGCCTGCTGCTGGCCGCCCTGTGGAACCCCGTCATCACCGGCGGCATTCGCGGCGGCAGCGATGCCCTGCTGGCGCTGCTGGCCTTGCTTGCGCTGATGCGCTGGAAGTGGCCGCCCTGGGTGGTGGTGGCCGGGTGTGCGGCGGCGGGATGGGCCCTGGGTGCGCTGTCGGGCTGAGACCGTTCCAGCGAACCGCCGTCAGCGTCAGCAACCGAGCTGATCGGCCAGATCCAGCAGGTCGCGCGCGTGCAAGGTGTTCGCGGCGTCGGGCGAGACGTCCTTGACGCGAGAGGCGCCGAATTCGAGCGGTCGCTCGACATAGGCCGTCTGCAGGCCGCAGCCACGGGCCGCCGCCAGGTCGTCCTGATGGGCGGCCACCATCATCACTTTCTGCGCCGGCAGGTCGAACACCTCGGCCGCGCCGAGGTAGACGCGCGGGTCGGGCTTGTAGGCCCGAAAGACCTCGGCCCCCAGCACGCAGTCCCAGGGCAGCCCCGCATGCCGGGCCATGTCGGTCAGCAGGCCGAGGTTGCCGTTGGACAGGCTGCAGATCGTGAAGCGCGACTTGAGCCGTGTGAGCCCCGCAACGGTGTCCGGCCATGCCGCCAGCCGGTGCCAGATGCGATTGATGTGGGCACGCTCGGCCTCGCCCAGGTGGGCCAGACCGAAGCGCTGCAGGACCTCGTCCAGAATCTCGCGGTGCAGCACATCCAGCTTGACGAAGCCACGGCCGCCGGACCGGACCGCTTCCATCGCAGGCTGGTAGCCCGCGCGCCAGGCGAGCGCAAACGCATCGGCATCAACGCCCGGAAAGCGTTCGCCGATTTCGCGCGCGATGCTGCCGTGCCAGTCGACCACCGTGCCGAAGACGTCGAAGACAAGGACCTGCGGCGTGGTGTTCATGGCGCTCCCCGGACACCGATTCAGAGCGGCGCGATCCAGCGCGAGAAGCGCGGTTGCCAGCGGTCGGTGATGTCGGCCGACACCAGCACCCGCATCGCCCGGCCGATCAGCTTCTCGCGCGGCACGAAACCGATGTAGCGCGAGTCGGCGCTGTTGTCGCGGTTGTCGCCGAGCACGAAGTAATGGCCCTCGGGCACGGTGATCGCGGCAAAACTGTGGCGGCCGTTGGCGCCTTCGAGAAACTGCACCGCATGCTCCGTGCCCTGAACCGACTCGGTCGCCCGCAGCGCGCGCACGGACACGCCCGGTGTCAGCATCTCTTCGGCTGGCTGCAAGCGGTCGTAGCGCGCGACCTGGCCGTTGACCGACAGCACCTCGTTGTCCATCGCCACCACATCGCCCGGCAAGGCCATCACCCGCTTGATCAGGCGCGTGCCGTCGGCGGGCGAGCTGAAGGTGATGATGTCGCCACGCTGCGGCTCGCCGAGCCGGACCAGCGAGACATCGGTCAGCGGCAACTTGAGGTCGTAGGCGACGCGGTTGACCAGCACCACATCCCCTTCGAGGATGGTCGGCCGCATCGAGCCCGAGGGGACCGGGTTCCAGTCCGCGATGGCGGTTCGGAAGATGCCGAAGCACAGCATGAACAGGATGAAGCCGCGGTTGGAACGAAGCCAGTGTTTCACCATCACCTCCGAGAAAGAGCCAGGAACAGTCAGTCGACCTGCAGCCGCACGCCATCGCCACGCGACGCGACGATCTCGCCGATCTCGGCCGCCGCCGCGAACCCGTGCCGCTCGAACACCGCCAGCACCTCGCCCACCGATCCGGGGGCACAGGCCACCAGCAGGCCACCGCTGGTCTGCGGGTCGGTGATGAGCGCCTGGTCGACCGGTTGGAGTGACTCCGCCAGTCGGACTTCGTTCCCGTAGGCCGTCCAGTTGCGGCCGCTGGCGCCGGTCACGAGGCCCTGGGCCGCCAGTTCGCGCACGCCACCGATGAGCGGCACCCGCGCCATGTCGATGCGCACCGTGGTGTCCGAGCCGCGCGCCATCTCCAGCGCATGCCCGGCCAGGCCGAAGCCGGTGACGTCGGTGAGCGCGTGCACCCCCGCCAGCGCCGCGAGATCGGGACCCGGCGTGTTGAGTTTCGTGGTGTTGGCGATCATCTGCGCGTAGCCGTCGGCGTCGAGCCTGTCCTTCTTCAGCGCGGCCGACAGCACACCCACACCCAGCGGCTTGCCCAGGATCAGTCGGTCACCGACCTGCGCATCGGCGTTGCGCTTGACGCGCTTCGGATGCACCAGACCCAGCGCGACCAGGCCGTAGATCGGCTCGACCGAGTCGATGGTGTGGCCGCCCGCGATCGGGATGCCCGCGGCGCGGCACACGCTCTGCCCCCCCTCGAGGATCTTGCCGATGGTCTCGGTCGACAGCACGCTGATCGGCATGCCCACCAGCGCCAGCGCCATGATGGGTGTGCCGCCCATGGCGTAGACGTCGCTGATCGCGTTGGTGGCCGCGATGCGCCCGAAGTCGAACGGGTCGTCGACGATGGGCATGAAGAAATCGGTGGTCGCGATCAGCGCCTGCTCGTCGTTGAGCTGGTAGACGGCGGCGTCGTCGGAGGTCTCGATGCCGACCAGCAGCTCCTTGGGGATCGGCATCGCCGCCGTGCCCTTGAGGATGTCGGACAGCACGCCGGGCGCGATCTTGCAGCCGCAGCCACCGCCGTGCGAGAGGCTGGTCAGGCGGGGTTGGTTGGAGGGCGTTGTGGTCATCGGGAGGCTCACATGAAATTGCGGGTGTGGCGTTCCGACAGGGCCTGCGCCTGGTCGGAGGCAAAACCGAGTTTGACCAGGCGCGCGCGCCGGCCTTCGGCCATCTCCTGCTTGAGGCGCTGCACGCGTTCGTAGCCCTCGGCAATCGCCTCGGGCGTGAAGGCGCCGGCGGCCAGCAGGATCAGCGCGTCGAACACCTCTTCGTTGAGGCCGTCGGTGCTGGCGAGCTCGTCGTAGCGGCGCTCCACCGCGGCGTTGAGACGGTGTTTCAGGTCGGCGTCCTGTTCCATCTGCCAGGCGAGGTGCGACATGCCGAAAGCCACATGGCGGGCCTCGTCGCGGCTGGCGAGACGGCAGATCTGGCGCGTGACCGGGTCGGGCGCGTAGGTGTTGAGAAAGTTCAGCAGATTGACGAAGGTGCCTTCGCCCAGCACCGACAGCAGGAACGAGGCGACCGAAAACTCCGGCTCGTCGAACAGGGTCTTGAGCGAGGCCTGCGCACCAGCCGTGGACAGTGCCGGGCCACGCCCCTTGAGGCCGATGCGGCGGGTGAACACCTCGACGTGGCGCGCCTCGTCGGCGATGGTGATCGCCAAACACTGCAGCACCTCGCGAAAGTGCGGGTGCATCTGGCCCAGGAAACGCGCGGGCACCAGCAGGGCCGCGTTTTCGTTCTCGACCAGGTAGGTCATGACCTGCACCACCGCGTCTTCGACCTCATCGGGCAGCTCGAACGGCGCGGCCCAGTCGATGGCCTCGTTCGGATCCCACTGCGCGGCGACGGCGGTCGCGTACAGCCGCGCCGCGTCGTCGGCCCAGAGCGCGGCCTTGTCCGACAGCGGGAAGTGGAACTCGGGCGCGCCCGCCTCCACCAGCGCGCCCCGCGCCGCCACGCCCCAGCGGGCGTCCGGCCGGCCGACCACGGCGCCCTCGGCGCCGGGGTCGGACATCCCCGCCCGTTGTGCGCCGCGCCAGCGCTGCGCCTCGCCCGGGCCTGGCGCGATGCGGTGCTCACCGTCCACGCTCTGCACCGACAGCCCGCGCTTGCGGCACCAGCCGGAGAGGTGAACCCCCAGCTCGGGGTGGCTGCCGCGCACGCGCAGCGGCAAGGCCGGATCGCGCTGGCGCAAGGCGTGCGCCACCAGCACATGGGCGCCGGTGTCCATGCCCAGCGCGCCCAGGTCGAGCACCGGGGCGGTCGAAAGATCAGTAGCGGTATCCATCGGCGGTGATGTTGCCCTGCGCGTCGTAGAAGCCGGTGGCGTCGACCGCGCGATCCAGCCAGGCGTAGCCGCTGGTGCGGCCGTCCTTCCATTCGCGCAGGCCTTCGAGTTCGAGCAGCGGGCGCACCTGCGGGTCGTCAAAGGACATGGCGCGCACCAGTTGCTCGAACCGCGCCATCAGGTCGGCCGGCGCGCCGGGGCTGGTGGTGAAGTTGCAGTGGTCGAAGGCGGGCGTGCGCGCCAGCACCGTGGTGCGGCCAGCGGGCAGCGTGCCTTCCTGGGTGAACTGCAGGTGGTTGCCGTCGATCATCACGGCCGCGTCCACCTCACCCGCCACCAAGGCGCGAGCCGCGTCGCGTTCGCCGCCCACGTGGTCGCCGTGTTTGCCGCCCAGCACGTCGTGGCGCACCACGGTCATCGCGGTGTCGGGATCGATGCCCTGCTCGCGCAGCCACTGCAGCGGGATCAGCGTGGCCTGCGGCGAGTCGATGGCGCCGACGCCGATGCGCTTGCCGCGCAGATCGGCCAGGGTCTGGATGCCGGCGCCCGCGCGCACGACGATGACCGAGGTCAGGTCGCAGTCGGTGTCGCGCATGGCGATGGCGCGCACCTGGTCGGACACGCCGCGCGCCTTGGCGATGCGCTCGGCGCGCAGCCAGGCCAGCGGCGAATTCCAGGCCACGTGAACCTCACCGCTGAACTGCGCCTCGACCTGGCGTTCGTAGTTGGAGTAGAGGATGAAATCGAAGGGCAGTCCGTTGCGAACGAAGAATTCCTTGAAGCCTTCCCAGATGGTGACGACCTTGGGAGCGTAGGCGACGGCGCCGAGAACGAGGGGTTGAGACATGGTGTGTGCTCTCTCTGGGTGGTTCAGAACAGGTCCATGCCCAGCGTGGCCTTGCCGATGAAGTCGTACAGCACGTCCGAGGTCGGCGCCATGACCGAGGCGGCGCGCGCGTCGCGGAACAGGCGCTCGATGCCGACTTCCTTGCGGAAGGCGGCGCCACCGCAGACGCGCATCGCCAGGTCGGTGACCTGCATCGCCGACTCGGCAGCGTGGGCCTTGACCTGCAGCACGCGCAGCATCGCGTCGGCGCGGCCACCGGCAATCGCGGCGACCGTGTCTTCAAGCAGCACGGCGGCGCTGTCGGTCTGGATCTTGGCGCGCGCGATGTAGGCGCGGGCCGTCGGCAGGTCGGCGATGCTGGTGCCCAGGTGGGCGAAGCGGGTGCCGTTGACGTGGGCTGCGGCGCGGGTGATCGCGCCTTCCATCATGCCGACCGAACCCGAGGCGTTGAGCACCGAGAACCAGGGCAGCACCACACCCATCATCACGTCGAAG
This sequence comes from Hydrogenophaga sp., assembly GCA_016790705.1. GTDB lineage: Bacteria > Pseudomonadota > Gammaproteobacteria > Burkholderiales > Burkholderiaceae_C > Hydrogenophaga. The sequence continues at coordinate 7,901 of JAEUOT010000051.1, read as the reverse complement.
CCGGCGCCGTCGGCGCCCAGCATGGCCGATTGCGGCAGGCGCACACCCTCGGCGCGCACCGGCGAGGACGCGTTGCCGCGCAGGCCCAGGCCGTCGAACGGCGCCACGGTGGACAGGCCGGCGCTTTCGCGCGGCACCAGCCAGATCGTGCTGGCGCCGGTGGCGGCCATCGGCTGGCTGGACCAGACGTAGGAATCGGCGTGGCCGGCGGTGGTGACCCAGCTCTTGGCCGCGTCCAGCAGCACGTCGCTGCCATCGGCGCGGGCGGTGCTGGTGGGGGCCCAGAAGTGGCTGCGCGAGCCGGCTTCGGAAAACGCGAGGGTGCTCAGGTGCTGGCCGGCGGCCACCGCCTTGCGCGTGGCCTCGTTGCCGAACTTCTCGATCACGGCCACGGCACTGAAGTGCATCGCCAGGATCATGGCGGTCGAGGGGCAGGACTGCGCGATGCGGCGCACGGCCTTGCTGGCATGGCCCAGATCACCGCCGGCACCGCCGACGCTGGCGTCACTGATCAGCCCCAGCAGGCCGGCGCTGCGCAGCGCGGCCAGGCTGCTGGCGGGGAATTGCCCCAGCTTGTCGGTTTCGATGGCGGCGGCGTCGATGACCGAGGTGACCACCCCGTCGAGGCGTTCGAGCAGGGCTTGGGCAGGGACAGTGTTCGTCATGGTGCAGATCCAGATGAAGAGTGGATGGAAGGGTGCGCAAGCGGTCCACGGCGCGCCTGCGGTCAAACGGCAGGGGGTGTCGCGGCGGGGTGGCCCGGAGGCCGCATCCCGGCGCGGCGCCGTGGAGAACCCGAGAGGTTAATGCATGCCGGCGTCGGCCGGCGGTCAGGGCACCAGACGCAGCAGGCGCCCGTCGCTCTCGTCGGTCAGCAGGTAGATGAAGCCGTCGGGGCCCTGGCGCACGTCGCGCAGGCGTTCGCCGAGCTGGGTCAGCAGCTTCTCTTCCCTGACCAGCTTCGTGCCCCGGAACGTCAGTCGCGCCAGGTGCCCGAACTTGAGCGAACCGACCAGCAGGCTGCCTTTCCAGTCCTTGCCGTAGCGGTCGCTGGTGACCCAGGCCATGCCCGAGGGCGCGATCGAGGGCACCCAGTAGTGCAGCGGCTGCTCCATGCCTGTCTTGGCGGTGATGCCCTCGCCGATGGCACCACCGCCGTAGTTCTCGCCGTAGGTGATGACCGGCCAGCCGTAGTTCTTGCCCGCCTCGGGGCGGTTGACCTCGTCGCCGCCCTGCGGGCCGTGCTCGATGGTCCAGAGATGCCCGTCCGGGCCGAGGGTCGCACCCTGCAGGTTGCGGTGGCCGTAGCTCCAGATCTCGGGCAGCGCGCCCGGGCGGGTCGCGAACGGGTTGTCGGGCGGCGCGCTGCCGTCCTTGCGCAGGCGCACGATCTTGCCCAGGTGGTTGTCGAGCTTCTGTGCGTCGTCCTTGCGCGAGAAGCGCTCACCAAGCGTCAGGAACAGGGTCTGGTCTTTCGCCTCGACGATGCGGCAGCCGAAGTGCGCCTTGCTGGCGACCTTGGGCTTCTGGCTGAAGATGGTCCGGACGTTCTCCAGCCGCGTCGCGTCGGCGGACAGTTGCGCCGAGGCCAGCGCGGTCGAGTTGCCACCCGGACCCGGCTCGGAGAAACAGAAATAGAGGGTGCGGTTGCGCTCGAAAAGGCTGTCCGCGACCACGTCGAGCAGGCCGCCCTGCCCGCCCACGTCGATCTTCGGCAGCCCTGGCAGTGGCGCGCCCAGCGTGCCGTCGGGCTGCACCACCCGCAGCCGGCCCGGCCGTTCGGTCACCAGCATGCGGCCGCCGTCGATGAAGGCCAGGCCCCAGGGGTTCTCCAGGCCCGTGCTCACCACCTCGACCTTTGGCGATGCGGCGTGAGCGCCCACGGAACCGGCCAGCAGCAGCGTCCAGCAGGCGACGCGAAACCGGCGCAGAAGGCCCATTGCCATCACCCGAACGGTCGGACGCCGAACAGCGCGCCGTGCGCCCACATCACGGTGAGCCCATACAAGGCCAGCCCGCCGACCACCGCGATCACATCGTTGGCCACGCCCGGCGGCAGCGCCGGCACGGGCCGCAGCGTGCCGAGCTGTGCACGCCGCTTGAGCGAGATGCGGTCGGCCACTGCCCAGAGCAGGAAGCCGCCGAACAGCAGCACGTCGGCCAGACTGCCGCCGGTCACCGACTGCGCCAGCAGGTGGGCGAAGGCCCAGAGCTTCACCGCCAGCAGCATCGGATGCTTCGCGGCGCGCTGGATGCGCCCCGGCAGATAGGCCGCCAGCAGCAGCACGAACACCGGCAACAACAGCAGCGCCGCCAGGTGGCGGAAGCCGCCCGGCAGGCTGTAGAGCAGCACTGGGTTTTCGCGCGCCGCGCCGTAACCCCACACGATCAGCCCGAGCCCCACGGCCGACACCAGCGAGTACAGCCCCTTCCAGCCGTTCTCCCCGAAACGGGCGGCCAGCCGGTCACGCCCGGCGGGCGAGACGATGGCGACCGAATGCACGCCCAGAAACAGCAACAGACCCAGTATCAGCAGATTCATCACAGCTCCTCGCGCAAGCGGTTCACGACCTCGGCCATGTCCGGCCGCTGCCCGGGGTCGGTCGCCATGCAGTCCCGGGACAACCGCAGGATCATGTCACGCAGCCCCGCATCCCCGCTCGCGTCGATGCCATTCCCCACCTCCTCCAGCAGGCATGCGAACGCCCGCACCTCCAGCGCCTGCAGGGCACGCGCCAGCACCGGCTGGTCGGCCGGCAGCAGGGCCGCCGCACCGAAATCGCTGAGCAGCCCCTCACCGGTCACCGGGTCCCACAGGATGTTGTGGGCATACAGATCACCGTGCAGCACACCCTTCGCGTGCAGGTGCGCGACCGCCTCGCCGATCTTCGCCAGCAGCCGCATTGCCGCGTCGCCGTCGACGCGCCAGTCCGCCGGGTAGACGTCGCGCGAGCAGCTCTCCAGGCTCGGCGGCCCCGCCAACAAACGGTGGCCCGCCGGGATCAGCGGAAGGAACATGCCCGGCGTTCCCTGCGGATGCCCACCCAGCGCCGCCAGCGGCGTGCACAGGCCCGGGTAGGCGCCGATGGCGGCGCCCGCAGCCATCTCGTGCTCGGGCAAACCGTCGCTGGTGACCGCGCCCTTGAACAGCTTGAGCGCCAGCGCTTCGGTCCGACCATCGACCTCCACACGCGCCGTGCGACCCGAAGCCCCTTCGCCCAGCGCGTCGCCCACCCGCACCGCCCCCCAGTCGATCACCGGCAGCGAGACCTGCGGCACCGACCATCCCAGCGGGTTCCCGGCCAGCGCCAGCCAGGACAGGCGCGGCAGCGTGGTGAGCCAGGACGGCAGCCGCTCGAAGCGGTTGGCCGAGATGCGCAACAGCTCCAGCGCGGCGGCCTCGGCCAGCCCTTCCGGCAGGCCCCGCAGCCGGTTGCCGGCCAGCATGAGCTTCTGCATGCGCGGGCGCTGCCCCGCCGCGTCGGGCAGGACCTCCACCGCGTTGTCGGTCAGGATCAGCCAGCGCAACCGCGGCGGCAGCGCGGCCGCCGGCACATCGCGGATGCGGCAGGCCTTGAAACCCACCATCTCCAGCGACGCGCATTCGCCCAGCACCTCCGGCAGCGCCGTGAACGGGTTGTCCGAGGCAAACACCACCTTGAGCCGGTGCAGCCGGGGCAACCATGGCGGCAGCGCGCTGAGCCGGTTGCCGCTGAGGTTGAGGATTTCCAGCGAGTCGGCCAGATCGAGCACCGCCTCGGGCAGTGCATTCAGGCCGCAGGACAGGTCGAGTCGGGTCGCGCCGGCCAGTTCGCCGCGCTGCAGTTGTTCCAGGGTGTGCATCGTGGGCGATTATCGAATCCACCGGGGAATCACCCCCCAAATCGGCCCCCACACCGGTCGCGATGCTCCTAGAATGACTTTCACCTCATCAGCGGAGCGCAACATGGACACCCGATCCCTTGCACTGGCTGCCGCGATGGCAGCGATGGGTTCCCAGGCCGTGATGGCCCAGAGCGTGTATGGCGAACTGGGCTACTCCAGCCTCTCGCTGAAACTGTCGGTGCCGGTGCTCGGGCTGCGCGCCAGCGCCAGTCCCACGATGGCCCGGGGCCTGCTGGGCCTGCAACTGACCGACTCGCTCGCGCTCGAAGCCATCGGAGGCCTGCAGGCCGGCAACGGCACCTACACCGCGAGCAACACCGGCATCCGCTACAAAGGCAAGGTCGACCAGCTCTACGGCATCTACGTCACGCCCAAGGTCGGGCTCGGGCCGGTCGAACTGTTCGGCCGCGTCGGCATGGCCCGCACCAAGCTCAGCTTCGACGGACTGGGCTCCGGCTCTGACCGCAAGCTGTCCTACGGCGGCGGGCTGCGCCTGATGCCCACCAGCCGCCTTTCGCTGAGCGTCGACTACATGAACTACCTGGACAGCGGTGGCGCCAGCGTCAACGGCTACTCACTCAACCTGGGCCTGCGCTTCTGAGCGAACCCTCATCCGGCGGCCGATCCGTCGTCGGGCTGCCAGGCCAGCAGGTCACCCGGCTGGCACTGCAGGTACTCGCAGATCCGCTCCAGCGTGTCGAAGCGCACGCCCTTGACCTTGCCCTGCTTGAGCAGCGAGAGATTGGCCTCGGTGATGCCGACATGCTCGGCCAGCTCGCGCGAACGGACCTTGCGGCGCGCCAGCATCACGTCCAGTTGCACCACGATGGCCATCAGACAAAGCCCTCGTTTTCTTCGGCCAGCGCCTGGCCTTCGCCGATCACCGCGGCCATCAGCCAGACCAGTCCTGCGAAGAACAGCGTGAACACGTGATCGGATGAAATCCCGATCGCCAGTTGTCGCTGCCCCGGCGGATTGCCCAGGGTCAGCAGCACCGAGGTCGCCGCGCCCGCCAACAGGGCCGCCAGCGCCGCCCACGCGACCCAGCCGGCAAAGCGCCGCAGCAACGAGGTCGCCTGCTGGGTGAACACCTGACCCTGCGCAAACATCTCGAAGCAGCGCCGGGCCTGCCACACACCGGCCAGCAGCAGGCCCAGCGGCAACGCCATCACCAGACCGGCGGCGACCCGCTGCCAAGCGGCCACCGGCGCAAGGATCGCCTGCGGCGGCAGGTTGGCGTGGCCCGCCAGCATGGCTTCGCTGGCCGTCGCCCAGTAGGCCAGCAAGGCCACTGGCAACACGACCAGCAAGGCCCAGCAGGCCCGCACCATCCAGCGGCTGATGCGGCGCACGCGCTCAAGGGCGCTGGAGGCGGCGGCGCTGGAAGCAGACATGGGAAGCTCCTGTGGGGTTGACATATTTTATTGTTTCACAATAATTTTTTCTTGCAAAGCAGTATTTTTTCCCATGTCACACCCCACCGTCACCCCTTCCCTGCTGCGCCGCAGCCTGCTGCTGGCCACCCTCGCCACACTCACCGCCTGCGGCGGCATTCCCCTGCGTTCCCTGCCCCGGCTGGCCCAGCTCTCGGGTCAGTTGCTGGACGCCGATCCGGCGCAGTTCGTGGTCGCGCTGCAGGTGGACGCCCGGCTGGTCCCGCCGCCAGGCGCCGTGCCGCTGCTGCAGATCCAACTCAAGCCCAAGGTGGTCGGCGCGTTCGAGGCCGTGGACCGCAAGCTGCCGCTGGCGCTGAGCACCGCCGCGGGCGCGATGGCGGGACTGGACGCCCCCGGCGCGGGCCGGCGCTGGCTGGTCTACACGCTGCCGCCTGCGACACAGGCCGAACTGCAGCGGGTCCAGCACACGGTTCGCCAGGCACAGGCCCAGCCAGGCTACCAGCGCGGCGGCACGCTGACGATCGGCATCGAACAGAAGGATCTCGCCGTCGCCGATCCCGCGCTGGCGCACACGCGCTGGGAGACCTGGTTGCAGGTCCGGCAGAGCGAGGGCTTCTTCGAAGTCTGGAGTGGCTCGCTGGCCGACATCCGCAAGGCCGCCGAACAGGCCGCTGCGGCGCAGGCCGCGCGCTGACAGCGCCCCGGCTCAGGCGATGCGCGGTGCCAGCTCGCCCTTGTCGTAGCGCTTCTGCATGGTCTCCAGGCTGTGCACCTGGGTGATCTTCGACGCCATGCCGGCCGAGCCGAAGGCTTCGTAGCGCGCGGCGCAGATCGCCTGCATCGCCTTGGTCGCCTCCTTGTAGAACTTGCGCGGGTCGAAGTTCTTGCGGTCCTCGGCCAGGTGCTTGCGGATCGCACCGGTGCTGGCCATGCGCAGGTCGGTGTCGATGTTGACCTTGCGCACGCCGTTCCTGATGCCTTCGACGATCTCTTCCACCGGCACGCCATAGGTCTGGCCCATGTCGCCGCCGTACTGGTTGATGATGGCCAGCCAGTCTTCCGGCACGCTGGAGCTGCCGTGCATCACCAGGTGCACGTTGGGAATGCGCTGGTGAATCTCCTTGACGCGGTCGATGCGCAACACCTTGCCGCTGGGCTTGCTTGTGAACTTGTAGGCGCCGTGGCTGGTGCCGATGGCAATCGCCAGCGCGTCGACCTGGGTCTTGGCCACAAAGTCGGCGGCCTCGTCGGGGTCGGTCAGCAGCATGGAGTGGTCCAGCTCACCCTCGGCGCCGTGGCCGTCTTCCTCGCCGGCCTTGCCGGTTTCCAGCGAGCCCAGGCAGCCCAGTTCACCTTCGACCGACACACCGCAGGCGTGGGCCAGATCCACCACCTGCTTCGTCGTATTGACGTTGTATTCGTAGCTCGCGGGCGCCTTGCCGTCGGCCAGCAGGCTGCCGTCCATCATCACCGAGCTGAAGCCCGACTGGATGGAGCGGAAGCACACGCCGGGCGTCGCGCCGTGGTCCTGGTGCATGCAGACGGGGATGTGCGGGTACATCTCGATGGCCGCAGCGATCAGGTGGCGCAGGAAGGGCTCGCCCGCGTACGAGCGCGCACCCGCCGAGCCCTGCAGGATGACCGGGCTGTCGACGGCTGCGGCGGCCTGCATGATGGCCTGCACCTGCTCCATGTTGTTGACGTTGAAGGCGGGCAGGCCGTAGCTGTGTTCGGCCGCGTGGTCGAGCAGTTGGCGAAGGGAAATCAGGGCCATGGGTTTGTCTCCGTGGGATTGAAAGAATTCAGGGTTCGGCGCGTTTGGCCAGGATCTCGAACGCCGGCAGCGTCTTGCCTTCCAGCACTTCCAGGAAAGCGCCACCGCCGGTGGAGATGTAGCCCACGTCCTTCTCGATGCCGTACTTGGCAATCGCCGCCAGCGTGTCGCCACCGCCGGCGATGCTGAAGGCGCTGCTTTCGGCAATCGCCTGCGCGATCACCTTGGTGCCGTTCTCGAACGCGGCGAACTCGAACACGCCCACCGGGCCGTTCCAGACGATGGTGCCGGCGGCCTTGAGCTTCTCGGCCAGCTTCGCAGCGGTCTTGGGGCCGATGTCCAGGATCAGGTCATCGTCGGCGACGTCGGTCGCGGCCTTGACCGTCGCGGGCGCGTCGGCCGCGAAGGCCTTGGCGCAGACCACGTCCTCGGGGATCGGCACCTCGGCGCCGCGCGCTTTCATGGCGGCGATCACGGCCGTGGCTTCGCCCAGCAGGTCAGGCTCGGCCAGGCTCTTGCCGATCTTCAGGCCGGCGGCCAGCATGAAGGTGTTGGCGATGCCGCCGCCGACGATCAGGCCGTCGACGTTCTTGGCCAGCGATTGCAGGATGGTCAGCTTGGTCGAGACCTTGGAGCCGGCGACGATGGCCACCAGCGGGCGCTTCGGGTTGGCCAGGGCCTTGCCGATGGCGTCCATCTCGGCGGCCAGCAGCGGGCCGGCGCAGGCGATGGGGGCCGTCTCGGCGATGCCGTAGGTCGTGCCCTCGGCGCGGTGCGCGGTGCCGAAGGCGTCGTGCACGAAGATGTCGCACAGCTTGCCCAGCTTGGCGGCCAGCTCGGGCTTG
>JAEUOT010000046.1 GCA_016790705.1 Hydrogenophaga sp. | reverse complement strand
ATCGATCTGGTCATAGGCCTTGGCGGCGCCACCGAACTTGGCAGCCAGCACCGTCGTGATCGCCGCCGTCAGCGTCGTCTTGCCATGGTCCACGTGACCAATCGTGCCCACGTTCACGTGCGGCTTGGTCCGCTCAAATTTTTCCTTTGCCATTTCTCAGCTCCAAAAAGACAAATGCCAAAACACCAGAACGAATATTGGTGCCCATGGCGGGAATCGGACCCGCGACCTCTCCCTTACCAAGGGAGTGCTCTACCACTGAGCCACATGGGCCAAGTCTCCCGGCACACACCGGAAGCCCTGAAATCCTTTACACCTGCGATCCAACACTTGGACGACCACCGATGGAGCGGGAGACGGGAATCGAACCCGCGTCATCAGCTTGGAAGGCTGGGGTTCTACCATTGAACTACTCCCGCCCGACCCGGCCGCGATCAACCGGAATTCCATCGCTTTTCATCTGCAGTCGCTGGTGGAGGGGGCTGGATTCGAACCAGCGTACTCGTAAGAGGGCAGATTTACAGTCTGCTGCCATTAACCACTCGGCCACCCCTCCTCAACGCAGCCCATCATTATGCCATGATTTTTCCGCCTGTGTCACACCCCTTCGACACGCCAGTCGATCTCGGGGCGTCCGAGGCTTCGAAGCCAGCGATTGGCCTCGCTGAAGTGCCCGCAGCCGATGAAAGGAACCGGCCCGCGCCTAGCGGACAGTGGCGACGGGTGATTTGCGCACAACACCCGGTGCCGCGCCCCATCAATCGCAGCAGCCTTCTTCTGCGCATGCGCTCCCCAGAGCATGAACACCTTGGCCGCTCCTGACTCACTGCACACCTTGATGACAGCGTCAGTAAGCACTTCCCAACCGTGTCCTGCATGGCTCGCTGGCTGCCCATCTTCGACTGTCAGACAGGTGTTGAGCAGCAGAACACCCTGACGCGCCCAATGCAGCAGCGACCCATCCGTCGGCAGGCGCAAACCGAGATCGCGCTCCAGTTCCTTGAATATGTTGCGCAGGCTGGGCGGCGTTGCAACGCCGGGTGCAACTGAAAACGCCAAGCCTTCGGCCTGACCCGGGCCGTGATAGGGGTCCTGTCCAACGATGACCACACGGATGTCATCGGGGTCCTTCAACGAGAGTGCGCGCAAGGGCTCAGGAGGGTAGATGACACCACCCGCCGCAAGGCGCTGACGCAGAAACGCCAACAAGCCCTGACCCGTACGCCCGGACCAGAAGTGATCCAAGACCGGCCGCCAACCCTCGTTGACCGGCCACTGCGCGGGATCGATCTCCCTCAGCCAAGGCATTGCATTCCCGCGCGGCGGCGCAACAGCGTCACCCCAGTCGAAACTGGATTGGTCCATCGGCTCAGGCGAACAGCTCGGCCAAGGCCAGCCCCGGCTCGGGCGCGCGCATGAATGCTTCGCCGACCAGGAAGGCATTCACGTTCGCGGCGCGCATGGTCTGCACATCGGCCCGGCTGAGGATGCCCGACTCGGTGACCAGCAGACGGTCGGCAGGGACGTCGGGCAGCATGTCCAGCGTGGTCTGCAGCGTCACATCGAAGGTGCGCAGGTTGCGGTTGTTGATGCCCACCAGCGGCGTTTTGAGTTTGAGCGCACGGTGCAGCTCGTCACGGTCGTGCACCTCGACCAACACCCCCATGCTCATGCCGTGTGCGATGGCCTCCAGGTCGGCCATCTGGGCATCGTCCAGACAGGCGGCGATCAGCAGGATGCAATCCGCACCCATGGCCCGCGCTTCATAGACCTGGTAGGGATCGACCATGAAGTCCTTGCGCAGCACCGGCAGATCGCAGCTGGCGCGGGCCTGCTTGAGGTAGTCCGGCTGCCCCTGAAAGAACTGGCGGTCGGTGAGGACCGACAGGCAGGCGGCGCTGACCTTGCCATCGCCATCGGCATAGCTCTGCGCGATGTCGGCCGGGATGAAGTCTTCGCGCAGCACGCCTTTGCTCGGGCTGGCCTTCTTGACTTCGGCGATCACTGCGGCCTGGCCGGCCGCGATCTTGGCGCGCAGTGCCCCTTCGAAATCGCGCGTGAGCACTCGGCTTTCGGCGTCGAATCGCATGGCCTCCAGCGGCTTTTTCTTCCGGGCGGCGGCGATCTCTTCGTGCTTGACCGCGACGATCTTGTTCAGGATGTCACTCATGCTTCTGCGATTCCTCAGGCTGCGGGTTCTGCAGCACGTTCTTGATGATCCGGTGCATCACGACGCCGGCAATGATGAACAGGGCGGACACACCCAAGGCGATCCAGGCACCGTCGTTCTGCAGCCAGACCGGCATGGTCTGTACCTCAGGCTGCAGCCGCCTGGCTGAACCGCTTGAGCTCGGCCAGCTTGGCTGCCGCCGCACCCGACTCGATGGTCTGGCGCGCCAGGTCGATGCCCTGCTTGATGTCGGCCACCACATTCGCGGCGTACAGCGCCGCACCGGCGTTGAATGCCACGATGTCCTTGGCCGCCCTGAGCGCTGGCTCGTCGCGATTCTCCAGCACGCCCAGCAGCATGGCCTTGGAGTCGTCCGGCGTTTCCACCCGCAGCGTGCGGCTGCTGGCCATGGTCAGACCGAAGTCTTCGGGGTGAATTTCGTATTCGTTGATCTCGCCATCGCGCAGCTCGCCCACCATGGTGGCGGCGCCCAGCGACACCTCATCCATGCCGTCGCGGCCGTAGACCACGACCGCATGCTCAGCGCCCAGGCGCTGCAGCGCGCGCACCTGGATACCGACCAGGTCGGGGTGGAACACGCCCATCAGGATGTTGGGGGCCGACGCCGGGTTGGTCAGCGGCCCAAGGATGTTGAAGATGGTCTTGATGCCCAGCTCACGGCGCACCGGTGCCACGTTCTTCATGGCCGGATGGTGGTTGGGCGCGAACATGAAGCCCACACCGACCTCGGCGATGGCACGCGCGATCTGGTCGGGCGGCAGGTTGATGTTGACGCCCAGGCTCTCCAGCACATCGGCGCTGCCGCTCTTGCTGGAGACGCTGCGCCCACCATGCTTGCTGACCTTGGCGCCCGCCGCGGCGGCCACGAACATGGAGCAGGTGGAGATGTTGAAGGTGTGCGAACCGTCGCCGCCGGTGCCCACGATGTCCACCAGGTGGGTCTTGTCGGCCACATGCACCTTGGTCGAGAACTCGCGCATCACCTGCGCGGCGGCCGTGATCTCGCCGATGGTCTCCTTCTTCACGCGCAGGCCGGTGATCAGCGCCGCCATCATGACGGGCGACATCTCGCCGCTCATGATCAGCCGCATCAGGTGCAGCATTTCGTCGTGGAAGATCTCGCGGTGCTCGATGGTGCGCTGCAGGGCTTCCTGCGGGGTGATCTTGTGGGCGTGTGGCATGGGGATCTCCGGAAATCAGCGGGATGGATTGTCGGACAGGGCGAGCTTGAGGCCAAAGCCGATGAACATCACGCCGGCGGCGCGGTCCATCCAGTGCATGGCGCGCTGCACCGCACCGACGCGACGCGAGGCCCAGCCGGCGAGCCAGGCGTAGCCGAAATTGATGGGCAGCGAGTTCACGTTGAACAGCAGGCCCAGCAGCAGGAAGGCCGTCACCTTGTCCTCGGTGCCGGGCGCGATGAACTGCGGCACGAACGCCAGGAAGAACAGCGCCACCTTGGGGTTGAGCACATTGGTCAGAAAGCCCTGGCGGAAGATGCGCCCCAGGTCGGCCGGCTCGTGGGCCACCGCTGCGGCCGCAGGCACCACCGAAGAACCGCCCTTGGCCCGCAGCAACTTCACACCCATCCACATCAGGTAAGCCGCGCCGACCCACTTGAGCACGGTGAAGGCGGTCGCCGAGGCGGCCAGCAAGGCGCCCACCCCGAAGGCTGCAGCGAACACATGCACGAAGCAGCCGCTGACGATGCCCAGCGCGGCCACGATGCCGGCGCGCACGCCGCTCTTGAGCGCGCTGCTCACGATGTAGAGCACGTCGGGCCCGGGTGTGAGGTTGAGCAGCCAGCCCGCCGCCATGAAAAGGAGAAGGTGTGTGGTATCGGGCATGGTCGTTTGCTCCGCGGAGTCAGTAGGGACCGGTACGCCCGGCAGCCGCCGAGACCGCAGGCGCTTCGGCAAAGAAACGGCGCACGGTGGCGATGGCGTGCTCGATGCCGGCCGCATCCACATCGAGGTGCGTCACGAAACGCAGGCCGATCAGGCCCGTGGCCAGCACGCCGTTCGCCTTCAGGAACTCCAACAAGGCGGGGCCGTGCCCGTCAGCCACATCGACGAAGACGATGTTGGTCTCGGCCGATTTCACCGTCAGGCCGGTGATGCCGGCGAGCCCGTCGGCCAGCCGCCGCGCATGGGCGTGGTCATCGGCCAGCCGGTCCACGTGGTGGTCCAGCGCGTGCAGCGCGCAGGCGGCCAGCAGACCCGCCTGGCGCAGGCCGCCGCCGGCCATCTTGCGGACGCGGCGGGCGCGGGTGATCAGTTCGTGCGAACCGCACAGGGCCGAGCCCACCGGCGCACCCAGGCCCTTGCTGAAGCAGACCGACAGGCTGTCAAAGTGATCTGCGATCTCACGCAGGCGGGCGAACGCCCCCTGCCCCGGGGCCGCCGAAGCGACGGACGCATTGAACACGCGCGCGCCATCGAGGTGGGTGTTCAAACCCTTCTCGCGCGCCAGCACCGTGGCGCCACGCAGGTAGTCGTCGGGCATCACATGGCCGTTCCAGGTGTTTTCCAGGCACAGCAGGCGGGTGCGCGCGAAATGCGGGTCGTCGGGCTTGATGGCCGCGGCGATGTCGGCCAGCGCCATCCGGCCCTGCGCGTCCTGCGTCAGCGGTTGCGGCTGAACACTGCCGAACACCGCCGCGCCGCCGCCCTCGTAACGGTAGGTGTGGGCCAGCTGGCCGACGATGTATTCGTCGCCGCGGCCGCAATGCGCCAGGATGCCGCAGAGGTTGCTCTGCGTGCCTGAGGGCATGAACAGCGCCGCCTCCTTGCCGGTCAGCGCCGCGATGCGCTCCTGCAGCGCATTGACCGTCGGGTCGTCGCCGAACACGTCGTCGCCCAGCTTGGCTTCCATCATGGCGGCGCGCATGGCGGCCGTTGGCTGGGTGACGGTGTCGCTGCGCAGGTCGACGGTCTTCATGCCTGCTCCAGGAAGTTCTTGAGCATCGCGTGACCATGCTCGGTCAGGATGCTTTCGGGGTGGAACTGCACGCCCTCGATGGCCAGGGTCTTGTGCTTCACGCCCATGATCTCGCCGTCGGGCGTCCAAGCCGTGACCTTGAGGCAGTCGGGGCAGCTCTCGCGCTCGATGGCCAGCGAGTGGTAGCGGTTGACGGTGAACTGCTCCGGCAGGTGGGCGAACACGCCTTCCTGGGTGGTGGTGATGACGCTGGTCTTGCCGTGCATCAGCTCCTGTGCGCGGATAATCTTGCCGCCGAAGGCCGCGCCGATGCTCTGGTGGCCCAGGCAGACGCCGAGGATGGGCAGTTTGCCGGCGAAATGCTGGATGGCCGGCACCGAGATGCCGGCCTCGGCCGGCGAGCAGGGGCCGGGCGAGATCACCAGGCGGTCGATCTGGCCGGCGTCGAGGCGGCGCTGGATCTCATCGACCGTGATCTCGTCGTTGCGCACCACGGTCACGTCGGCGCCAAGTTCGCCGAAGTACTGCACGATGTTGAAGGTGAACGAGTCGTAGTTGTCCACCATCAGCAGTTGAATTTTCTTGCTCATTCCAGCCCCTCCTCGACCAGTTCCGCCGCACGCAGCAGCGCGCGGGCCTTGTGTTCGGTTTCCCGCCATTCCATCTCGGGCACCGAGTCGGCCACCACGCCGGCCGCGGCCTGCACGTGCAGGGTCTGGTCCTTGATGATGGCGGTGCGGATGGCGATGGCCACGTCCATGTCGCCGGCGTAGCTGAGGTAGCCGCAGGCCCCGCCGTAGATGCCGCGCTTGACCGGTTCGAGCTGGTCGATCAGTTCCATCGCATGCACCTTGGGCGCGCCGGTCAGCGTGCCGGCCGGGAAGGTGGCTTTGAGCACGTCCATGTTGGTCATGCCGTCGTTGAGCACGCCCTCAACGTTGCTCACGATGTGCATGACATGGCTGTAACGCTCGACCACGAAGGCCTCGGTCACCTTGACCGAGCCGATCTTCGCGATGCGGCCGATGTCGTTGCGCGCCAGGTCGATCAGCATCACGTGCTCGGCGCGCTCCTTCGGATCGGCCAGCAGCTCGAGCTCGGTGGCCTTGTCCTTCTCGGGCGTGGCGCCGCGAGGGCGGGTGCCGGCCAGCGGGCGGATGATGACCTTCTGCCCCTCTTCCGTGTGCTCCTGGCGCACAAGGATCTCGGGCGAGGCGCCCACCACGTGGAAGTCCCCGAAGTGGTAGTAGTACATGTAGGGCGAGGGGTTCAGCGAACGCAGCGCACGGTACAGACTCAGCGGCGACTCGGTGTAGCGCTTGCTGATGCGCTGGCCCACCTGCACCTGCATGAAGTCGCCAGCGGCGATCAGCTCCTTGGCGCGGTCCACGGCGGCCAGGTAGTCGGCTTTGGCGAAGCTGCGCTCGGCCGGGTGGTTCTGGCTGGGTTTGACCTGCGGCGCCGCCACCGAATACTTCAGCGCCTCTTTCAGCTCGCGCACCCGCTTCTTGGCATTGGCGTAGGCCTCTGGCTGGGCCGGGTCGGCGTAGACGATCAGGTAGAGCTTGCCCGAGAGGTTGTCGATGACCGCCAGCTCCTCGCACTGCAGCAGCAGGATGTCGGGCGTGCCCAGGGTATCGGGCGGGCAGCTGTTTTCGAGCTTTTTCTCGATGTAGCGCACCGCGTCGTAGCCGAAGTAGCCGGCCAGACCACCGCAAAAGCGCGGCAGGCCGGGCCGCAGCGCGACCTTGAAGCGCTGCTGGTAGGCGGCAATGAAGTCCAGCGGGTTGCCGTGGTTTGTTTCGACGACCACGCCGTCGCGCACCACTTCGGTCTTGGCCGCAGCGCCAAAGCCGCTGGCCCGCAGCAGGGTGCGCGCCGGCAGGCCGATGAAGCTGTAGCGGCCAAAGCGCTCGCCGCCGACGACGGATTCGAGCAGGAAGCTGTTGGCGCCGTCGCCCCGGCCATGGGCCAGCTTGAGGTAGAGCGAAAGCGGGGTTTCGAGGTCCGCAAAGGCCTCGGCCATGAGCGGGATGCGGTTGTAGCCCTGTTGCGCGAGGCTCTTGAATTCGAGTTCGGTGATCACGGTTCTTCTCTCCGGTCCCGGCCGCGTGCCGCAGGCGGGTCAGTGTTCTCGGGAGCAGCCTGCCGGCGGGGCTGCGGTAGGGCGGGTGCAGGGCGACCGTGGTCCGGTCGGGCTGTACCCCTTCAGCGGGGGGAGTGCACGATTACGCTGGCTTGCGCCAGGGCCAGGCTCCCCGGCCATTGCGGCCAGGTGCGAAACCTGCGGAGATCGTGCGTGAAACGAACATGATGTGGCGCAGTGTAGCAAAGGCCGTCACCTGCGCGACGCCGGCCGTCGTCGATGTAGGCCTTCGGCTCCAGCCGCGCTTGTCCCGATGGGTCGCCTTGCGCAAAATCCGTGCTCAACCGTTGGTCCTGTTTCTCGGAGTTTTCAGCCATGACTTCCTCACGCCTGAACCGCAGCCTGTGCAGCGCTGTCCTGGGCTCGGTGCTGCTGATGGGCGGCCCCCTGTGGGCTGCCACGATCGATCTGGCGGGCGTCAAGCTGGAGGACAAGGTCACCGTGGCCGGCAAACCGCTGGTCCTCAATGGAGCGGGCATCCGCTACAAGGCGGTGTTCAAGGTCTACACCGCAGGCCTGTACCTGGAAAAACGGACCGACACGCCCGACGGGGTCTACGACATGGCCGGCCCCAAACGCATGACCATCACCATGCTGCGCGACATCGAATCGGCCGAACTGGGCAAGCTCTTCACGCGCGGCATGGAAGACAACATGGAAAAAGGCAGCTTCACCCGGCTGGTGCCCGGCGTGATGCGCATGAGCCAGGTGTTCACCAACCACAAGACGCTCAAGGCCGGCGAGAATTTTGTGCTCGACTGGATCCCCGGTACCGGCACGGTGTTGACCGTCAAGGGCGTGCAGGAAGGTGAGCCGTTCAAGGAGCCCGAGTTCTTCGAGGCACTGATGCGCATCTGGCTCGGACCCAAGCCGGCCGACTGGGCCCTCAAGGACGCCCTGCTGGGCATCGCCAAAAAGTGAGGCCGGGTTCAGCGGTCGAGAACCAGTTGGTCGATGCGGTCGACATGGGCATCGGCCTCGACCGCCCGCACCGGTTCGCCATGGTTGTAGCCATAGGTCACCAGCGCGACCGGACAGCCTGCGGCGTGCGCCGCCTGCGCGTCGTTCTGCGAGTCACCGATCATCAGCGTCTGGGCCGGCGCTGAGCCCAGCGCCTCGCAGGTCCTGAGCAGCGGCAGCGGGTCGGGCTTCTTGCGCTCGAAGCTGTCGCCACCGAACACGCAGCCGAAGAAGCCGTCCAGCGACTTGGCCTGCAGCAGCCCCTGCGCAAACGCCAGCGGCTTGTTGGTCAGGCAGGCCATGGGCAGGCCGCGCGCCTGCATCGCGTGCAGTCCCTCAACCACACCCGGGTACACGGCCGAAAACTGGCCGTTGATGCGACGGTAGTGGTGCTGGTAGCGCTGCCACGCAGGTTCGAAAAGCGAGTCGACATTGCGCGCCGAACAGACGTTGGCCAGACCGGTCACCTCCGACAGGGCGAGCTGATGCGCCAGCACCGCGCGGATCAGGTGCTCCGACCCCTTGCCGACGGTGCGCTCGATCAGCGTGCGCGTGACCGGCGGCAGGTCCAGATCGGTCAGGGTGCGGTTGAGCGCCTCCTCGAAGTCGCCGAGCGTGTCGACCATCGTGCCGTCGAGATCGACGATCACCGCGCGGATGCCGCCCAGCATCAGGCCAGCGCCTTGCGCATGTCGTCGATGACGGCCTTGTAATCCGGCTTGCCGAAGATCGCGCTACCGGCCACGAAGGTGTCGGCGCCCGCGTCGGCCACGCGGCGGATGTTGTCGGCCTTGATGCCGCCGTCCACTTCCAGGCGGATGTCCTTGCCTGAGGCCTCGATGCGCTTTCGGGCCTGTTCGATCTTGCGCAGGGCCGAGTCGATGAAGCTCTGGCCGCCGAAGCCGGGGTTGACGCTCATGATCAGGATCAGGTCGATGTCCTCGATCACCCAGTCCAGCACGTCCAGCGGATGCGCCGGGTTGAAGGTCAGGCCGGCCTTGCAGCCCTTGGCCTTGATGGCCTGCACGCTGCGGTGCAGGTGGGCGGACGCATCGGGATGGAAGCTCACCAGGTCGGCCCCGGCGTCGATGAAGGCGCCGGCCAGGGTGTCCACCGGCTGAATCATCAGGTGCACGTCGATCGGCACCGGCGTGCCGTCGGGCTTTTTCGCGTGCGGCTTGAGCGCCTGGCAGACCATGGGACCGAAGGTCAGGTTGGGCACGTAGTGGTTGTCCATCACGTCGAAATGGATCCAGTCGGCGCCGGCGGCGACGACGTTGCGGACCTCCTCGCCCAGGCGGGCAAAGTCGGCGGACAGGATGGACGGGGCGATGCGGTAGGTGGTCATGTCGTGGGAGAAATGGGCAGATGGCGGCATTTTCGCAGGGCCTGCGGGGACTTGCTGCGTCGCGGTAACATGCCCGGCATGCCGAAATACCAGTTCACCTGCGAGGTCGAGCCCCAGTACCTGGCCGAACAATCGTCTCCCGACGAAGACGTCTATGCCTTCGCCTACACGATCACGATCACCAACAGCGGTGACGTGACAGCCCAACTGATCGCGCGCCACTGGATCATCGACGACGCCCGTGGCCACACCGAAGAGGTCAAGGGCCTGGGCGTGGTGGGCAACCAGCCGCTGCTGCGCCCCGGCGAGTCGTTCCAGTACACCAGCGGCACCCGGCTGGCCACCCGCACCGGCAGCATGCGCGGCAGCTATTTCTGCGTGGCGGAAGACGGCGAGCGCTTCGAGGCCGAGGTGCCGGAATTCGCACTGGTGGCCGACGCCAC
The DNA here is from genome assembly GCA_016790705.1 of Hydrogenophaga sp. Taxonomy (GTDB): domain Bacteria; phylum Pseudomonadota; class Gammaproteobacteria; order Burkholderiales; family Burkholderiaceae_C; genus Hydrogenophaga. Next base: position 183,164 of record JAEUOT010000046.1, on the reverse strand, counting down.
CGGTGGGGGCGAACAGGCACCGCGCGTGCTGCACTGAGGGCCCGACCATCGCACGCCGCATGGAACTGGTCCACCTGCTCGACCACCTGGACCCCGACGCCCCGCAGGCCGAGCGGCATCTCTGGCTGATCGACACGCTGCACTGGGTGCGCGGCGACGACCGCAACCCCCAGACCAGCGTGGCCCGGGTGCGCCTGTTGCTGGATGCGGTGCAGGCCCGGCCGGAGTGGCTGGCGCGCTGGCGGCTCTGGTGGCAGCGCTTCACCGACGCGGTGGATGTGGCCCCGCTGCTGGCCGACCACGGCTTTGCCCCGCGCACGGCCTTCCTCAGCGAGTTCGGCCATCGGGTGCGCAAGAAGCTGCTGCCCGGCACGCCGGAGACCTCCGATCTGGGCGCGCTGTTCGATCTGCTGCTGCCGACGACCGAGGATGTGCGCTGGCTGCGCGCGCTGGACAGCCAGACGCTGCAGCGCATCCGCGAACTGCTGTTCCCGCACGACGGGCCGGCGGCCACGGCCGGGCTGTGGGAACGCGCGCTGCTCGACGCGCTGGTGTTCAGCGTCGGCCAGATCACCGCGACCGGCTACGCGGCCGAGATCCGGGTGCGCATGTCCGACAGCGCCAAGGCCGAGCGCACCTTCCACCAGTTGCCGGTCGACATGGAGAACCTGCGCGACGCGGTGCTCTCGCATGGCGCCCGCAGCCCGGAGGCGCTGACCGCAGCGAACACCCTGCGCAGCCAGCTCGACGCCTGCCGACACGCGGCCTACACCGTCTATGCGCACCTGGACGCCCATGGCGTCTCGGTCGGCATCGTGTTCCGCCTGCGCCAGTTGCGCGAGCGCGTGCTGCGCGCCAAGTCGCTGATCGACTGCCTGCAATCCGAGCAGCCCGAGCGGGCGACCGCCGCCCTGATCGCCGACCTGGCCCAGGTCGGACAGGACAACCGCAGCCTGCGCGCGCTGATCGCCAGCAGCTCGCACCTGACCGCCGCCAAGGTGGCCGAACGCAGCGCCGAAAGCGGCGAGCACTACATCACCCGCGACGCCGCCGAGTACCGGCAGATGCTGGGCAAGGCGGCCGGTGGCGGTGCGCTGATCGGTCTCACGACCTGGGCCAAGTTCGCGCTCTACGGCCTGGGCCTGTCGCTGTTCTGGAACGGCTTCGCTGCCGGCCTGAACTACGCCTTCTTCTTCGTGCTGGTGCAGCTGCTGCACTGGACCGTCGCCACCAAACAGCCGGCGGTCACCGCCCCGGCCATGGTCGCCAAGCTGCGCGACATCCGCCAGCCTGGCGCGGTGCGGCGCTTCGTCGACGAGGTGGCCAACCTGCTGCGCTCGCAGATCGCGGCGATCCTGGGCAACGTCGGGCTGGTGATTCCGGTCGTGATGCTGATCAGCGCGCTGCTCAGCCAGTTCAACGGCGCGCCCATGATCGACGCCGACAAGGCCAAGCACGTGCTGCACGACATGCACCTGCTGGGGCCGACCGCCCTGTTCGCGGCCTTCACCGGCGTGCTGCTGTTCGCCTCCAGCATCATCGCCGGCTGGGTCGAAAACTGGTTCGTGTTCCACCGGCTGGACTCGGCGATCCGCCACAACCCGCGCTGGCGCGCCTGGCTGGGCCGCGAGCGCGCCGACCGCTGGGCCAGCTTCCTGCGCCACAACATCTCCGGCCTCGCCGCCAACATCTCGCTGGGCCTGATGCTGGGCATCGTGCCGGCGTTCGCCGAGTTCTTCGGCCTGAACCTGCAGGTGCGCCACGTCACGCTGTCGGCGGGGCAGATGGCCGCCGCCGCCATGTCGCTGGGCACCGAGGTGCTGCGCGATCCCGAATTCTGGTGGGCAGTCGCAGGCGTGGTGGTGGTCGGCCCGCTGAACCTGGCGGTGAGCTTCTACCTGGCGTTCCGACTGGCCCTGCGTGCCCAGGCCATCAACGACGCCAGCCGTCACCGCATCTCCGCCGCCATCCGCCACCGCCTGCGGCACGCACCACTGAGCTTCCTGCTGCCGCCGCGTCCGGGCGAGGAGACGCCGCCCGACCACAGCGTCGACGATCTGAATATCGACGGCGGCGAGGGAGACGCATCGCGTGGGTGAGTTTGAGCTGATCCGCCGCCACTTCGCGCGCGGCCAGACCGGCCCGAGCGTGGCACTGGGCATCGGCGACGACTGCGCCCTGCTCCGACCGTCGCCCGGCCTGCAACTGGCCATCTCCAGCGACATGCTGGTCGAGGGACGTCACTTCTTCCCCGATGTCGATCCTGCAGCGCTGGGGCACAAGTCGCTGGCCGTCAACCTGAGCGACCTGGCCGCCATGGGCGCCCGCCCGTTGGGCTTCACGCTGGCGCTGTCGCTGCCAGCGGCCGACGACGCCTGGCTGAAAGCCTTCGCCGACGGTCTGCACGCGCTGGCCGACGCACACGCCTGCCCGCTGGTCGGCGGCGACACGACACGCGGCCCGCTCAACATCTGCATCACGGTGTTCGGCGAGGTCGCACCGGAACGTGCGCTGCGACGCGATGCGGCGAAAGCCGGCGACGACCTCTGGCTGAGCGGCTGCACCGGCGAGGCACGGCTGGCGCTGGAGCGGCTGCGCGGCACGCCCTGGGCCACGGTCGCCACCGGGGACGAAGCGCTTTGTCGGCAGCGGCTGGAGCGCCCCACCCCCCGGCTGGCGCTGGGCATGGCGCTGGCCGGGCTGGCGCATGCGGCGATCGACCTGAGCGACGGGCTGGCAGGCGACCTGGGCCACATCCTGGCGGCCAGTGGCGTCGGCGCCGAGATCGACCGGGCCGCCCTTCCGGTCGCGCCCGCCTTGCAGGCATTGTCCGAAACGCATCGGCTGGAGTGCCTGCTGCAGGGTGGCGACGACTACGAGCTGCTGTTCACCGCCCCGCAGGACGTCCGTCAGGCGGTGCTGGCTGCGGCGGAAATCAGCGGCACCCCCGTGCACCGCATCGGTCGGATCACCGCAGACCGCGGGTTGCGACTGCTGGGTGCCGATGGACTTCCCAAGGACCTGCGCGCCCGCAGCTGGGACCACTTCGCCCCCGGTTCGGACCCGGTTTCATAATCGGCGCATGTCCGAGACCCTGAGCGCCGACGCCCCGCCCCCGGTCGTCCTGCGCCCCACCCTGAAATTCCTGCTCGCCCATCCGGCGCACTTCATCGCGCTGGGCGCCGGCTCCGGTCTGGCCCGTTCGGCCCCGGGCACGGTCGGCACGCTCTGGGCCTGGGCGGCCTTCGTGATCCTGCAGCCGCACATGAGCGACCTGCGCTGGGCGGCGCTGATCGCGGTGTCGACCCTGATCGGCTGGTGGGCCTGCACGGTGACCGCGCAGCACATGCGCATCGCCGACTCCGGCCACATCGTCTGGGACGAGGTGGTCGCCTTCTGGCTGGTGCTCTGGCTGGTCACGCCCGCCAGCTTCTGGGGCCAGCTCGGGGCTTTTGCGCTGTTCCGCCTGTTCGACGCGGTCAAGGTCGGGCCGATGGCCTGGGCCGACAAGACCTTCAAGGGCTTCGGGCCACGCGGCGGCTTCGGCATCCTGCTCGACGACTTCGCGGCCGCGCTCTGCACCTTGCTGGCCATCGCCATCTGGAGGTTCTGAGCATGTCGACAATTCCTGAATTGGTGGCGGCGCTGGCCGACGCGCTCCGGGCCCGCGGCCAGATGATGGCGACCGCCGAGAGCTGCACCGGCGGACTGATCGCCGGCGCCTGCACCGAGCTCAGCGGGTCGAGCGACTGGTTCGAGCGCGGCTTCGTGACCTACTCCAACGCGGCCAAGAGCGAGCTGCTGGGCGTGCCGGCGGTGCTGATCCACGACCACGGCGCGGTCAGCGAGGCGGTGGCGCGGGCGATGGCGACCGGCGCCGTGGCCAACGCCCACGCCCACTGGTCGGTCGCCGTGACCGGGATCGCCGGCCCCACCGGCGGCAGCGCCGACAAGCCGGTCGGCACGGTCTGGTTCGGCTGGGCCACGCCCGAAGGTGTGTTCACCGAGCGTCAGCGCTTCGACGGTGACCGCGCGGCCGTGCGCCAGGCGACCGTGGCCCACGCACTGACTGGCCTGCTGAAGCGCATCGCTTCAGCCGGCTGAGGCCAGCGTGCGCTGCAGGCCCTCGCGGTAGCCGGTCGAGCGCAGACCGAATGCGCGTTCGATCTTGCGGCTGTCGAAGCGGTAGTCGTGCTCGAACTGGTACATCATCTCGTCGTTCTCGCGCAGGATGGGCACGAACCAGCCCATCGCCCGCAGCAGCCAGCGCGGCGCCACCTGCATGCGGTGCGGCCGCCCGGCCAGCTCGTTGGCCAGCCGCACCAGCCGCTCACCGGTCATCGCCTCCGGCGACGTGGGCAGGTGCCAGGTCTGGCCCCAGGCCGAGGGCTCCAGCGCCAGCCGGGCCAGCGCGGCACCCGCGTCGGGTGTGTAGGTGAAGCTGTGCACGGCATTCGGGTTGCCGACCCACTGCGGCGTCTTGCCCGCCCGCAGTCGCGCCATGACCACCGCTTCGATCAGGCTGTTGCCCGCACCTGGACCGTAGAAATCGGCCGAGCGGGCAATCAGCGCCCGCAGACCATCCCGACGCATCGCGTCCAGCAAGCTCGTGGCGATCGCCGCGCGCACCTCGCCCTTGCGGCTGCACGGGTTGAACGGCGTGTCTTCGGTCATCGGGCCGTCGACACGGCCGTAGGCGTAGACGTTGTCGAAGAACGCCAGCCGTGCGCCGTGACGCAGACAGGCCTCGATGGCGTTGGCCATCACCCGCGGCCATTCCGATTGCCAGGCGGCGGTGTCGTAGCGCAACCCGGCCACCAGGTGCACCACATCGCTGCCAGCCACCGCGCGGTCCACCGCCTCGGCATCGAGCAGATCGGCCACCACGTGCTCGGCACCCGTCGGTGCGGGGTGGACACGGCGACTGACCAGGCGCACATGCGCCCCCTGCGCCCGCAGCGCATCGGTCAGTTCGCGGGCAATGACGCCGCCGGCGCCGAGAAGGGTGTGTCGGGAAGGTGTGTTCATGCGGCCATTGTCGGAACGGCAGGCCGGTCACACAATCGACGGGTGTGCAGCTTTGTTATGCATTCCTGAATATGTCCGACTTCAACTGGGCGCTGATCCCTTCTTTCCTCGCCGCCCACGCCCGGGGCAGCCTGCTGGGCGCCGCCCGCCAACTGGGCATCAGCCAGCCGACGGTGGGCCGCCACATCGCCCAGCTCGAAACGCAGCTCGGCACACCGCTGTTCGAACGCACACCGCGTGGCCTGGTGCCCACGGCGGCGGCGCGGCGACTGGCCGATGCGGCGCTGGCGATGGAAACAGGCGCGCAGTCGCTGGTGCGCGGCGCACAGCAGTCGCAGACCGCGCTGTCGGGCACGGTGCGCGTGTCTGCCAGCCAGCCGGTGGCCTGCGTGCTGCTGCCGCCGGTGCTGACCCGTCTGCGGCGCGAGATGCCCGCGGTGCAGATCGAGCTGGTGTCCAGCAACGCGATCAGCGACCTGATGCGGCGCGAGGCCGACATCGCGGTGCGCATGGTCAGGCCCACCCAGGGCTCGCTGGTGGCGCGGCGCATCGGCCAGGTGGCACTGACCGCCTGCGCGCACCGCGACTACCTGCGCGCCCACGGCACGCCGCAGCAGGCGACCGACCTGCTCTCCCACGAACTGGTCGGCGACGACCGCGCCCGTGAGATCGAGCGCGGTTTCGCGACCATGGGCCACCCGCTCGACCCGGACCGCATCGCCCTGCGCACCGACGACATGATCGCCTACTGGTCGGCGGTGCGGGCGGGCATGGGCATCGGTTTCGTGGCGCGCTACATGCTGCGCGAAGACCCGCAGGTGCAGGCGGTGCTGCCCGAGCTGCCGCTGCCGGCGCTGCCAGTCTGGCTGGTGGTGCACCGCGAGATTCGCAGCGTGCGCCGGGTGCGCGCGGTTTACGACGCCCTGGCGCGCGAGCTGCCCGGCCTGTTCTGACAAGATCGCCCCATGGCCGAAGCCTTCAAGAACCTCATCAACGCCCGCACGGTCGCTCTGGCCGCACACCACCTCCACCGTGTCTGGCCCGACTTCGACCGACGGCGCTTCGAACAGCACGCCGCCGCCGGGCTGGACGCGCTCGAATTCAAGGCGCGCGCGATGCTGCTCGCCGACGCGCTGGAAGCCACCTTGCCGCCCGATTTCTCTCGGGCGGCGCAGATCATCGAACACAGCCTGGCCAGTCCGACCCCGCTGGATACGCAGGGCGAGCCGGTGGGACTGGCCAGCGGCGACAGCGAAGCCGATGACGACGGCCTGCGCGGCTGGGTGGTCTGGTCGCTGGCCGAGTTCGTGGCCCGTCGCGGCATGGACGAGGTGCCCCGCGCGATGGACTGCATGCACGCGTTGACACAGCGCTTTTCGGCCGAGTTCGCGATCCGTCCGTTCATTCAGCAACACCCGGACCGGGTCTATCCCATTCTTCGGCGTTGGGTCGACGACCCGAGCGCGCACGTCAGACGCCTCGTCAGCGAGGGCTCACGTCCTCGTCTGCCCTGGGGATTGCGGCTGCAGGCGCTGGTGGCCGATCCCTCGCCCAGCCTGCCGCTGCTGCGTGCGCTGCAGGACGACGACAGCGCCTATGTGCGCCGCAGCGTGGCCAACCATCTCAACGACATCGCCAAGGACCACCCCGAGCGGGTGGCCGCCTGGGTGTCCGAGCACCTGGCCGGGGCCAGCCCGGCGCGCCAGGCGCTGTTGCGCCATGCCAGCCGCAGCCTGATCAAGCAGGGCCATGCGGCGACGCTGTCGGCCTGGGGCCTGGCGCAGGGTTTCGAGGGCACCGCCCGCATGCGGCTGTCGGCCCGCAGTGCGGCGGTGGGTGAAGACATCGGGCTGCACCTCGAATTGACGGCCACCGGCCGTCGGCCCCAGCCCCTGGTGATCGATTACGCCGTCCACCTCGTGCGCGCCAACGGCAGCACGCGTCCCAAGGTGTTCAAGGGCTGGAAACTCGAGCTGGCACCCGGCGAATCAAGAGCCCTGGACCGCAGACACAGCCTGCGCCCGGTCACCACCCGCACCCTGTACCCGGGGCGTCACCGGATCGACATCCAGATCAACGGCCAGACCTGTGCCAGCGCCGAGTTCATGCTGACAGAGTAAACTTTCGACCTCATAAACACGTGACATTCGTCACGTCTCCGATGCTGAGATGCACACAATACGGTTCTCAGTATCCTTTGGCCCGGTACCTGCTCGGCATTTCCTGAGCGAGCGCCTATGCTGATGTCCGCTTGAGCCGGCGGTGACGCCGACCACGTCCCGGTACCGATTTTCATGAACCTGCAACGACTGCTGGACCGACTCCCCTGGTCCCGCCAACGCCCGAGGCCTTCGGTCGACCCAGCCCCGGTGGCCCCTGAGCCAGCCGGGCAGACGTCTCCCGACCGCATGCCCCGGCTGGACCGCCTGGACCTGCAGGCTGCGGTGATCCACCATCTGGAATGGTGCGTGCTGTTCAACGAACATCTCTCGGTCGACGCGTCACAGGCGCAACACCAGACCCCGCTGCCCGACGCCGACAACAGCGCCCTGGGACAGTGGCTGCACAAGATGGCTCAGCGCCCGGTCGGTCAGCACCCGCACTTTCTCGCTTTGCAGCAGGAGCACCGGCGCTTCCATGAGCTGGCCCGGGAGGCGCTGGAGCACTCGCGCAACCAGCGCATGGACCTGGCCAGCACCCTGCTCAACACCGAATTCGAACGCAGCCGCGCGCGGGTGCTGGAGATGCTGCGCCAGATGCAGCGGGGCTGAGCGCCGCCGCGCGGCGGCTCAGGCGCCGTGGCACTTCTTGTATTTCTTGCCGCTGCCACAGGGGCAGGGGTCGTTGCGCCCCGGCTCCTCCGCCTTGCGCAGCGGTTCGGTCCGGGGCCCCAGGCTCTGCCAGATCTGGTGCAGGTCGTAGACCGCCCAGATCGCCGAACCGAAGTCGTTGGCGCGCGCATCGCTCACGCTCGGCGGCCCATCCTCGGCGTGCATGTTGAAGGCGGGCTTGCCCGTGTCGTCCTCGGTCAGCGCCACGATGGCATCCAGCGCCTCGTCGATCCAGGTCGCGGTCTCCGCATCGCGCGGAGGCGCCCATTCCTCATCCCAGTTCTCGACCACGAACATGAACCCCAGCGCCCAGACCTGGCCGAAGGCCGGCAGGGGCTGACCCTGCATCTCGGCGCGCTCGGCGTCGGGAAGCATCGCCACCGCACCCCGCACATCCATGACCTCCGGCTGGTAGGCACGCTCGTCGTCCAGCGACTCGACCTTGGCGGCCAGCGCCGCCGCCACCTCGTCCCAGCGCCGCTGCCACAGCGCACGGAACTGCGAGGCCTGCGCCGCATCGGCAAAACCCACGCCATCCTCATCGTTCACCCCGATGATCACCGGCAGGCTCTCCTCAACCGACACCGGTCGACGCGTGCACAAAAGCGCCGCAATCGCCCCTTCGCAGAACTCCCACTGCGGCACCTCCTCGTCACGGGTGCGCAGGTCGTCGAGGATGGCCTCCAGCGCGTCGAATTCGGCGTTGTCCATCGGTGGCAGGGATTCGTTACTCATGGCTTTCTCGGACGGGTCTTAAGATGCGGGCCAGTGTAGCCGCGCCCTCAAGGCCCTCCCACCATGCTCGACCGCCTCAATGCCCTCTACCCCGTGCGGTACACCGCCCTCGCGCTGTGTGTGCTGTGCGCACTGCTGAGCCTGTTCACCGTGATCGGCTTCGGCATCGGGGGCTTCTGGTTCCTTCTGTTCACCGGTCTGTCGGCGCTGGGCCTGTGGGACCTGCGCCAGACCAAGAGCGCGGTGCTGCGCAACTACCCGGTGATCGGCCATCTGCGCTACATGCTGGAGAAGATCCGGCCCGAGATGCGCCAGTACTTCATCGAGAACGACACCGAAGCCACCCCGTTCTCGCGCAACCAGCGCAGCCTGGCCTACGCCCGCGCCAAGGGTGAGACCGACAAGCGCCCCTTCGGCACCCAACTGGACGTCAAGGCCGACGGCCACGAGTGGATCAACCACTCGCTCGCCCCGTCGCAGGTGGCCTCGCACGATTTCCGGCTGTCCATCGGCGGCCCCGACTGCCTGCAGCCCTACGAAGCCAGCATCTTCAACATCTCAGCGATGAGCTTTGGCGCGCTCTCGGCCAACGCCATCCAGGCCCTCAACAGCGGCGCCAAACAGGGACGCTTCGCCCACGACACCGGCGAGGGCTCGATCAGCAGCTGGCATCGGCTGCACGGCGGCGACCTGATCTGGGAGATCGGCTCGGGCTACTTCGGCTGCCGCGACGAACACGGCCGCTTCAACGCCGACCGCTTCAAGGCCAATGCGCTGGACCCGCAGGTCAGGATGATCGAGCTCAAGCTCAGCCAGGGCGCCAAGCCCGGTCACGGCGGCGTGCTGCCCGGTCCCAAGGTCACGCCCGAGATCGCGGCGGCGCGCGGCGTGCCGGTCGGCCAGGACTGCGTCTCGCCGGCCGCCCACAGCGCCTTCTCGACGCCGATCGAGATGCTGCGGTTCATCGCCCACCTGCGCGACCTCTCCGGCGGCAAGCCGACCGGCTTCAAGCTCTGCATCGGCCACCCCTGGGAATGGTTCGCGCTGGTCAAGGCCATGCTGCAGACGGGCATCACGCCCGACTTCATCGTCGTCGACGGGGCCGAGGGCGGCACCGGCGCCGCGCCGCTGGAATTCACCGACCACGTCGGCGCCCCGCTGCAGGAAGGCCTGCGCCTGGTGCACAACACCCTGGTCGGCGTGAACCTGCGCGACCGCATCCGGATCGGCGCCTCCGGCAAGATCGTCAGCGCCTTCGACATCGCCCGCGCCATGGCGATCGGTGCCGACTGGTGCAACAGCGCGCGCGGCTTCATGTTCGCGCTGGGCTGCATCCAGGCCCAGAGCTGCCACACCGGCCAGTGTCCGACCGGCGTGACCACCCAGGACCCCGTGCGCCAGCAGGCGCTGGTCGTGCCCGACAAGGCAACCCGCGTCTACAACTTCCACCAGAACACGCTCAAGGCGCTGCAGGAACTGGTGCAGGCGGCCGGGCTGCAACACCCCGGCGAGATCAGCGCGCAGCACATCGTGCGTCGCGTCAACGAGAACGAGGTGCGCCTGCTGGCCAACCTGTTGCCGACCACCGCGCCCGGTTCACTGCTCGGCGACCTGCAGGGGCAGCACCCCGTCTTCACGACCTACTGGCATCGCGCCAGCGCGCAACAGTTCGCGCCCGCCTGAGCGCGTGCCGCCCTCTGCCATCCATCCCAAGGCCCACATGCCCACATTCCTGAACGTCGGCGGCAACAGCAAAAAAATTCCCGTGCCGCCTTTTTATGCCGGCTGGGAGCATGTGCTGCTCGACATCGATCCGCGCGGCAATCCCGACGTCGTGTGTGACGCACGGACGCTCGACACGCTGTCGCCCGCGACCTACGACTCGGTCTACTGCTCGCACAACCTGGAGCACTACTTCCACCACGAGGCCCGGCAGGTGCTCAAGGGCTTCGCCCACGTGCTCAAGCCGGACGGCTTCGCCTTCATCCGCGTGCCCGACATGCACGAGCTGATGGCGACCGTGGTCGAGCGCAAGCTGGACATCGACGACGTGCTCTACCAGTCGCCCGCCGGGCCGATCATGGTGCGTGACGTGATCTACGGCTACGGTGTCGAGATCGAGCGCAGCGGCAACCCCTACTACGCCCACAAGACCGGCTTCACCAAGGCCTCGCTGATCAAGATCCTGCGGGCCAACGGCTTCCCGATCGTGTTCACCGGCACCGGACAGCTTGAGGTCCAGGCCTATGCGTTCAAGCAGCCGCCGTCGGTGGCGGTGGCGCAGCAGCTTCGCCTGCCAGGACACCTGCCGGCCACTGCCGGCTGACCGCCACGCCCAGCATCGCCAGCCGCTTGCGCATGCACAGCACGGCCTTGTCCTTGCTGAGCAGCGTGGCGGTGTGGGCGACGGCCAGGTCGATGAACTTCTGGTCGTCGGGGTCCTTGCAGGTGTAGGGCGCCTTGGGAGCGACGTCCACGGTCCGGACACGGCCATCGAAGGCCGAGAGCACCGCCTCGGCGCTGAGCCCGCGGGCCTCCAGCCGGCGGACCACCTGCGGGTAGTCCAGCACGCGCCGCAGTTCTTCGCGCATCACCGCCGTCGCCAGCCAGCGGGTCTGCCCGTCGGCCAGCCGCTCGCGCAGCGGCGCCGTCGCCGGGTCTTCGTAGACAAACAGGTCGAGCACGATGTTGGTGTCGAGCACCAGCACCGTCGGCAGCAGGCTCATGCGTCGGGCGTGGCGCCCGGCGTGCGGCGCGCCGTCAGGTCGAAGCGGAACAGCCGGCACTCGATCGGCCCGTTCCACAGCGGCACGCGGCGCGACTCCTTGAAGCGCATCTTTCCCGGCAGCTTGAGATCGGGCGTGAGCAACCACGCGCTCCAGCCTGCGTAGTGGCTCTTCCAGTGCGTGGCCAGGCGCTGGAAGAAATCGCTGCCGTCGCTGCCGTCGGCCATTTGCGCACTCTCGCGCCCCAGGCGCGAGACCTCCGCATCCCCGCGACCCAGGCCGGCTTCGGGCGTGGCCCTGGCGCCCACGGTGAAGGTGCGTGGCGCGCGCGCACCACGTTCGGCCGCGCGCTCCTGCGCGTTCTGCCCCGCCACGCCAGCCGCCGCAATGCGCTCGCCATAGGGCGGGTTCAGCAGCATCACGCCGGGCCGCTCGGTCGGCGGCATGCGCTGCAGCGCATCGCCACCGCGCAGCTCCATCGCAAACGCGACGCCCGCGCGTTCGGCGTTGCGCTGCGCGAAGTCGACCATGCGGAAGGCCACGTCGCTGCCGAACACGATCGGCTTGTGGCCGGCCGGCCAGTCGCGGCGCTGCTTCGCGGCCTCGTCCTTGATGGCATTCCAGACGTGCGGCTGGAACGGCAGCAGCTTCTCGAACGCAAAGCGGCGCTGCAGTCCGGGCGCCACATGCAGCGCGATCTGCGCCGCCTCGATCGCCACCGTGCCGCTGCCGCAGCAGGGGTCGTACAGCGGCACGATGTCGTCCAGCGATTCGGCCTCGGCGCCGTTCCAGCCGGTCGCGGCGATCATGGCCGCGGCCAGCGTTTCCTTCAGCGGCGCGTCGCCCTTGTCTTCGCGCCAGCCGCGCTTGAACAGCGGCTCGCCCGAGGTGTCGATGTAGAGGCTGACGGTGTCGGTGGTGAGGTGGGCATAGAGCCGCACGTCGGGCCAGGTGGTGTTGACGCTGGGGCGCTCGCCGCGCTTGTCGCGGAAACGGTCACAGACCGCGTCCTTGATCTTCAGCGCCGCGAAGTTCAGGCTCTTGAGCGGGCTGTGCTGGGCCGTGATCTCGACCTTGATGGTCTGCTGTGGCGTGAACCAGATCTCCCAGGCGACGTCGCCGGCCGCCGCGTAGAGGTCGTTCTCGCTGCGGTAGCCGCTATACCAGAGCTGCACCAGCACGCGCTGCGCGAGCCGGCTGTGCAGGTTGAGCTTGAGCGCATCGCGCCAGGACGCCTGCAGCGCCACCCCAGCGCGCGACTTTTGCACCGCGGTCTCGCCGGTGATGCGGGTGACCTCGGCGGCGAGGTAGTCCTCCACGCCAGCGGCGCAGGGGAGGAAGAGGTGCAATTGATTCAAAGCGCTTTTCTGAGATTGGCGGGCGCGATGCGCAGCGCCTCACGGTACTTCGCGACCGTGCGGCGCGCGCACTCGATGCCCTGCTCCTTGAGCAGGTCCGAGAGCTGGTTGTCCGACAAGGGTTTGGAAGGTTCCTCGGCGGCGATGAACTGCTTGAGCAGGGCGCGCACCGCGGTGCTCGACGCATTGCCGCCGGTCTCGGTCCCCAGGCTGGAACCGAAGAAGTACTTGAGCTCGTAGGTGCCGAACGGCGTGGCCATGTACTTCGCGGTGGTCACGCGGCTGATGGTGGATTCGTGCAGGCCCAGCTCGTCGGCGATCTCGCGCAACACCAGCGGGCGCATCGCCAGTTCGCCGTGCATGAAGAAATTGCGCTGGCGCTCGACGATGGCGCTGGAGACGCGCAGGATGGTGTCGAAGCGCTGCTGGATGTTCTTGATGAACCAGCGCGCTTCCTGCAGCCGCTGCTGCATCGCAGCCTGCCCGCCCTCACCGCCCCCGTCGCGCCCGCGCCCGCGCAGCGCATTGGCATAGACGTCGTGCACCCGCAGACGGGGCATCACATCCGGATTGAGCGTCACCTTGAACCCGCGACCGGCCCGGACCACGATGACGTCCGGCACCACCACGTTGCGCTCGACGTCGACGAAGCGGCGACCCGGTTTGGGTTCGAGTCGCGCGATCAGCGCCAGCGCCGCCCGCACGGTTTCGTCGTCGTGCCCGGTCGCAGCGCACAGCCGCTTGACATCGCGCTTGGCGATCAGCTCCAGGGATTGCTCGCAGATGGCCAGCGCCGCCCTGGCTGCCGGCGTATTGCGCAGCTCCAGGATCTGCAACCGCAGGCATTCGCCCAGGTCGCGTGCGCCGACCCCGGTCGGTTCCATCTGCTGCAGCCACTGCAGCGCCACGCCCAGGCGCTGTTCGATGGCCTCGACCTCTTCGAACGGGGGTTCGACCCCTTCGCGCCGACCCTGGGTGAGATGCCAGCACGCATGCGCCAGCCCGTTGAGGCTTTCCTCCAGATAGCCATCGTCGTTGAGCGACTCGATCAGGAAGTGCAGGGCTGCTGCGTCCTCGTCGGACACGCGCAGGCAGCGCGCCTGCTCCAGCAGATGCTCCTGCAGACTGACCGGCACCCGCGCGAGATCGGCCGCCGTGGCGGTCTCGTCGTCGTCGGACCCGGCGCTGTTGCGCGCGGGCGCATCGCCGCCCCATTCGCTGTCGTCGGGCGAGACCTCGACCGTGCCATCGCCCTCCCAGCTCTCTTCGACCGCACTTGCGCCGTCGAGCCGGCTTTCCACCTCGTCGGCGCCCGAGTCCGAGGACTCCGCGGCAGACGGACGCTCGCCAGACGGTGACAAGGCATCCACCGGGGCCTGCGCCGCCTCCTCGATCTGCTCGCCGGCCACCACCGGGGCGTCGGCCGAATCGACCCCGAAGTCCTCACGGTCGGCGCTCTCCTCCCCCCGCTCCAGAAACGGGTTCTCGTCGAGCATCTGCTCGACCTCCTGCGCCATTTCGAGCGTGGACAGTTGCAGCAGCCGGATCGACTGTTGGAGCTGCGGGGTGAGGGCAAGATGCTGCGAAACCCGCAGCGACAGACCTTGTTTCATCGGTCCGCCCGGTCACATGCGGAAGTTCTCGCCCAGATACACACGGCGCACCTCGGCGTTCTCGACGATTTCGGCGGTGGTGCCGCTGGCCAGCACATGACCGTCGCTGATGATGTAGGCGTGGTCGCAGATGCCCAGGGTCTCGCGCACGTTGTGGTCGGTGATCAGCACGCCGATGCCGCGAGATTTCAGAAAACCGATGATGTGCTGGATTTCCAGCACCGCAATCGGGTCGATACCGGCAAACGGTTCGTCCAGCAGGATGAAGCGCGGCCGCGTCGCCAGGGCCCGCGCAATTTCGACACGCCGGCGTTCACCACCGGACAGCGAGGGCGCCGGCGACTGGCGCAGATGGTCGACACGCAGGTCCTTGAGCAGTTCATCCAGCCGGACGCGAATCTCGTCCTCGGACAGCCGCTCACCCTGCTCGTTGTGCTGCAGCTCCAGCACGGCGCGAACGTTCTGTTCGACCGTGAGCTTGCGAAAAATCGAGGCTTCCTGGGGCAGGTACCCCAAGCCGAGACGGGCACGGCGGTGGATGGGCAGGGATTCGATGCGCTGACCGTCCAGCAGGATCTCGCCGCCATCGGCGCGCAGCAGTCCGACGATCATGTAGAACGACGTCGTCTTGCCGGCGCCGTTGGGGCCGAGCAGCCCGACGACCTCTCCGTTGTCCACCGTGAGGGACACATCCTTGACGACCGCTCGGCTGCCATAGGCCTTCTTCAGGCCCTGCACCTGAAGCCGGCTCTGCCTCGCCATCGCGCCCGGCAGGCTGGTGGCGGTCGCGGTCACTTCTTGGGCTCGGTGATCGTGACGCTGGGGCGCAACTTGGCGGGGTCGGTCTGCGACGCCGGCGCATTGCCACCCTTCTCCGCCTCAGGAATCGGGGTCAGCATCGCCCGAACGCGGCCAGAGGGATTGGCCGCCGTCTTGGCGTCACCGCCGCCCTTGACCGTGAACACCTCAGTGCCGCTGTTGTAGAGGATTTCCTTGCCCGAGCTCTGGTCGTTGAGCTGGGTCCCACGGTAACGCCTCAGCACGGCGCGGCCGGAGAACAGCACCGTCTGCTCCTTGCTGTCGTACTCGATGCGGTCGCCCTCGCCTTCAATCCACTCGTCCAGGCCCTCACGCTTCTGACGGAAGAAGCCGGGCGCAGCGGCGGAGCCCACCAGCAGGCCGACCTGGTTGCCCTGCGGATCCTGACGCACATCGAGCTTGGACCCGCGCATCACGATCGTTCCCTTGGTGAGCACCACATTGCCGGTGAACACGCTGGTCTGGTGGTTCTCTTCGTAACGCAGGGCGTCGGCCTCTACGTTCATCGGCTTGTCCTTGTCGGCTTTTTCCGCCAGCGCGGCCCAAGGCGAGAGCAGGCCGGCGGCGGCAACAAACAACCAGGCGAACGGGCGGAAGGAGTGGGCGTAGGCTTGCATGACGTTCCAGGGCACAAATCTTGCATTCATTGTAGCGGCGCAAATGGACCTTCGCCGTTCTGACGAGAGACAAATCCTGCAAGGCAATCTACGCCGTACGCAGAGTGTCCAAGAGGCTCATCGAAAAGCCTTCGGAGACTCTTTGTTCACCAGACAAGTTCCTGGGGCGAAGATGCTTCCAGACTCGCTCCAGCCCAAGCATTGGTCCCTCCGCGATACCACAGCACATCTTTGTAACCTGCGTCAATGGCATACAAAGAGGCGTTGTAGGAGAGCCAGCATTCGGAGCTAAGACAAAGGAAAACAATGGCTCGTGTCTTGTCTCCTTCAGTCAGCTTCTCAAGGGCTGCCGAAAACCGAGCCTTCTCCGCTGCGTAAAACGGAGCTTCCCCTCCTCCGCGCATCATCACACTGCCCGGAATTGTTTTCCGAGCTTTGTTGTAAAGCACATCAACCACCAACAGACGCTTTTCTCGCTCAAGCAGTGCTTTCAGTTCAAGCGTCTTGATCACCCTCCCGCCTGGGATAGTGATTGGTGTCGGGCCGTGAAAAGGGGCTGTCTTCGGACTCGTCGTCGCCTCTACACCCCAGTCTTTGTCCTCAAAGGAGAACGACAATGCAGGCTGCGGGGTCTGCGGCAAAACAACCTGCGACATTGCCAGAGGCAAACCAAGCGAGAGAAGCGCAACAAGAAGGATTTTTTTCATCTTTTCCTCACGATGACACACCCATGAAACGTGACGACCAAAGCTCAGGCTTCCGCAACCGAAGCCGCCATGTTCTGAGCGATTTATTTCACCGCAGAGAGACTTGCAGGCTTGAACTCCATCAATTCCAGAATTTCCTTGTTGTTGGGCATTCCTTGAGGAGAAAAGTCAACCATGGAGTACTTCACCATGCGCTTCACTGCTGGCGCATACCACGAACTGTCTTCGATGCGCCCATAGCCAACACCGTCGAAAATGCGCGTCCAGTGCCCCTTGCAATCAACGCGATAGGCCTCGAACTCACCGGCAGGGACAGAAACTTTCTCCACCCCTTTGCCCACACACTCGCCGCTCACTGTTCCTTTGCCATTAGGAAAAGGAAGTTTGACGATCTTGTGCTCATACATGGCCGATAGCGGAAACTTGAACGGCCCATCGCACACAACAGAGCTGTCATTTTGTAGTGATCTGCACGACTGCTGATCCGCATTCATCCGCACAGTGAAGCCATCTGCGTTGGTGGAACTGGTGCCTCGAAGCACCACGAAATCACCTTCAAATGCCACTACTGTATTGACATATTGACGACGCTCCGCACCGTTCCAACCATCCAAAATGCGGTATTTCCAAGTATCCCCTATGGACCAAGTAGGGCGATCTATTGGAGTCAACTCTTCGGCAGCCACACGTGAAACGAAACATGATGCAATCAAAAGCAGGGGCAACATTTTCGATTTCATACCGACTCCGGTTGAGTTGAAAGATCTCAATCTAGCATGACAGGCTCTCTAAGCGCGAAATTTTTGAGATAACAAATACGAAAAGCCAAATTTGGTCTACTGCAGACTTTCCGAACCAAAGCCCACGAGATCATCCCCTGCGGGATATCTCGAGGTTCACTTAGGAATTGCCTTTCTTGCGCACTTCGGCGATCAGGGAGTCGGCGATCAGCAGGGTCTTGGGGCCCTGGCCGGGCACGATGAACCGTCCTGCCACACCGATCGCAGGCGTTCCTTCAACCTGATAGGCATCCTGCAGACCCACGGCCTTCTGCGCGGCCTTGACCGCCGGACCGTCGTAGGCCGCCATGAACTGGTTGCGGTCCACACCCTGCTTCTCGACCCAGGCCAGGATCGCCGGCGGCGTCGTCAGCGGCAGGCGTTCCTCATGAAACGCCTTGAACACCTTGGCGTGCAGCTTGTCCAGCAACCCCATCGACTCCAGCGCGTAGTAGAAGCGCTGCATCGGAACGAAATTCTGGCTGAAGGCCACGGGCACCCGGAGCACGCGCACCTGCGCAGGCTGTTTCTTGACCCATTCGCTGAAGATCGGTTCGAAATTGAAGCAATGGATGCAGCTGTAGGCAAAGAACTCCAGCACCTCCACCTGGCCAGCGGCACTGTCCGTGGGCACCGGCTTGGGCAGCTTCGTGAAGTCCGTTCCCTCCTTGAACGCCACCCGCTGCGCCAGCGCCGGTGACAGGTTCAACCCCAGTGCAGCCGTGGCACTGGCGGCCAGCAGGTTGCGGGAAAAATCACGTCGTTGCAACACTTGAATCTCCTTGATAAGCCTTGCTTCAGGCTCGCGTCGCCCGGAAAAGTTCCTCAGCGCTGCACACGCACCAGCGCGGCCTCGACGCCATTGGATTCCAGCTGGGAGCGCGTGGCTTCCGCGACATTCTTCTGATTGAACGGGCCCATGCGCACGCGAAACACGGTGCGACCGGACTGCTCCCGTTCGGTGACCGACGCCTCCATCCCCAGCATGGCCAGACGCGCCTTCTGTGCCTGTGCCTCTTCGGCCGACTTGAAGGCGCCGACCTGCACAAAGTAGGTGAACGGGTCCGCACCGGGCGCCGGCGCAGGCTCTGCGCCACCGGTCTTGGCTTTCACCAGGTCGCCCAGAGGGTCGGATCCGGCTTTGGCCCCCGCGTTGTCCACCGGCTTGGCGGCCTCAGGCTTGGCGGGATCGACAGGCTTGGCCTCCTTGGCCGCGTCCGCAGCGCCGGCGGGCGGCGCGGCGTCCGGAGCCGCCTGCACGGGCGGCGGGGCCGGCAGCGGCGGCTGCTTGTTGACCAGCCCGGCGTTGGGATTCCAGTTCTTGTTGCGTTCGGCCTCGGCCGCGTCGTCGGCCGGCTTGCGCGTCACGCCGCGGTCCACGAACGGTACCGGCACGCGCGTCACGTACACCGCCACCGACAGCGCCAGGCCCAGGCCGACGAGCAGGCCGACCACGAAGCCGACCAAGGTTCCGCCACGCTGTCCGTGGGCCTGCGGGAATGAAATGTTCATGGGAGGTGGGAGGTTCACATCTTCTGCGGGGCACTCACGCCCAGCACGGCCAGACCATTGTGCAACACCTGCGCCGTGGCCCGGACCAGGGCCAGGCGGGCGCGCTTGACCGTCTCGTCGTCGACCAGGATGCGCTCGGCGTCGTAGTAGCTGTGGTACGCGGCGGCCAGCTCGCGCAGGTAGAACGTCACGTCGTGTGGCGCGAAGCCCTCAGCCGCCGAGGTCAGCATGGCCGGGTACTTGGCCAACAGCAGCATCAGCGACTGCGCGGCGGGCGTGTCCAGCGGCGACAGGTCGGCGCCGGCGAGCGAGGCGACATCGCCGCCCCAGGCCGCCAGCACCGAGCAGATGCGCGCATGGGCGTACTGCACGTAATAGACCGGGTTGTCGTTGTTCTTCTGAACGGCCAGGTCGACATCGAAGGTGTATTCGGTGTCGGGCTTGCGGCTGAGCAGGAAGAAGCGCACCGCGTCCTTGCTGGTCCATTCGATCAGGTCGCGCAGGGTCACGTAACTGCCGGCGCGCTTGCTGATCTTGACCTCTTCGCCGTTGCGCACCACGCGCACCATGGTGTGCAGCACGTAGTCGGGATAGCCCTGGGGAATGCCGACATCGGCCGCCTGCAGGCCGGCGCGCACGCGCGCGATCGTCCCGTGGTGGTCGGTGCCCTGGATGTTGATGACCTTGGTGAAGCCACGCTCCCACTTGGCGATGTGGTACGCCACGTCGGGCACGAAGTAGGTGAAGGTGCCATCGCCCTTGCGCATGACGCGGTCCTTGTCGTCGCCGTAGTCGGTCGACTTCAGCCACAGCGCGCCGTCCTGCTCGTAGGTCTTGCCGTTGGCGACCAGCTTGTTCACTGTCGCGTCCACACGGCCGCTGGTGTACAGGCTGGACTCCAGGTAGTAGTGGTCGAACTTGACCGCGAAGGCCTGCAGGTCCAGGTCCTGCTCGTGGCGCAGGTAGGCCACGGCGAACTGGCGGATCGAGTCGAGGTCGTTGGCGTCGCCGCTGGCGGTGAACTCGCGGTCGTCGGCGTGCACCGTCTGCTTCGACAGAAAGTCGTTGGCGATGTCCTGGATGTAGTCGCCGTTGTACGCGGCCTCGGGCCACTCGGCGTCACCGGGCTTGAAGCCCTTGGCGCGCAGCTGCGTGCTGGTCGCCAGTGTGCCGATCTGTACGCCCGCGTCGTTGTAATAGAACTCGCGGTGAACGTTCCAGCCCTGGGTGCTGTAGAGGTTGCAGATCGCGTCGCCCAGCGCGGCCTGGCGGCCGTGGCCCACGTGCAGCGGGCCGGTCGGGTTGGCCGACACGAACTCGACCATCAGACGCTGGCCGTTCGACGGCTGCACGCCGAAGCCGTCACCGGCTTGCAGCACCTCGGTCACGATGGCCTGCTTGGCGGCGGGTTTGAGGCGCAGGTTCAGAAAGCCCGGACCGGCGATCTCGATCTCGGCCACCCATTGCTGGTAGACCGGCAAGGCCAGCAGCGCCGCCTTGAGCGATTCACCGACCTGGCGCGGGTTGAGCTTGAGGGGCTTGGCCAGCTGCATGGCGGCCGTGATGGCGTAGTCGCCGTGGGCCGCGACCTTGGGGGATTCGAAGGCGGCCTTGTCGCCGGCACCGGGCGCGAGCTGGTCCAGCGCCTGGGCAAGGCCGGCCAGCAGTTCCTGTTTGATCTTGAGCATAGGGACGGGATTTTAGGTTCCGGACGGAACCCGCCGGCCCAAGGATGGGTCAGGGTACGGCCCTCATGACAAATGGGCTCACAACAACTACTCTAGGGAGTATGAAAGCCCTTTCCGCCCCTACTCCATCCCGTCGCAGCTGGCTGGGCCGGCTGCTGACCCTTGGCGCCGTCGGCGCGGTATCTCCTGTGGCGCGCGCAGCGACCGAAGCCCCCGCACCGCCCGGCATCGGTCAAGGCGATGCACCCCACAAGATCGTCTATCAGCTCAACAAGGCGGACGAGGCTTACCAGGAGGCGATCTTCAATTCCATCAGCGCCCTGCTCAAGAAGTACGGCGACGATGTCGCCATTGCTGTCGTCGTCTGGGGCCCGGGCATCCACCTGCTGGCCAGAAATCCGCAGCGCCCCGTGACGGAGTTGCACAAACAGCGGGTGCGCAGCATGGCCGAGTCGTATGGCGTCGAGTTCATCGCCTGCGGCAACACCATGCACACCGTGGGCTGGACCAAGGCCGACATGCTGCCGTTTGCCAAGGTCGAGGAGGTGGGCGCGGCCGCCGTGATGGAGCTCCAGGAAAAAGGCTACCGCTACCTGGCCTGGTGAACCTCACTGAGGGAAACCGTCAGAAAGCCTTAAGAAAAAAAAGGGTATCGTTCCCTGCCCGATGTCGGGCGTCCACCAAGCAAAGGCTAGACATGAAACAACTGCTGACCCTGATCGCCCTGACCGGCACCCTGTCCATGGCCATGGCCCAGACTGCGGCCCCTGCCGCTGCGCCGGCCAAGGCACCCGCTGCCGCGCCCGCAGCAGCCGCAGCTCCCGCGCCCGCTGCCAAGGCCCCGGCCGCAGCCCCCGCCGCTGCCGCACCTGCCGCTGCACCGGCAGCCGCTCCCGCCGCCGAGAAGAAGCCGACCGAGCAGCAGAACCGCATGAAGACCTGCAACGCCGATCCGAAGGCCAAGGCGCTGAAGGGCGATGAGCGCAAGGCGTTCATGAAGTCCTGCCTGAGCGGGGACGAAGCCGCTGCCGGTGGCAACAGCCAGCAGAACAAGATGAAGACCTGCAACGCCGACGCCAAGACCAAGGCACTCAAGGGCGACGAGCGCAAGAAGTTCATGAGCACCTGCCTGAAGGGCTGAGGCAGGAAAGCCCCCCTGCGCCGCTGACGCGGCTTCCCCCCTGCTGAGCGGGGGGACCACACCTGCGGCCCGGCGAAGCCGGTTCCGCGGTGTGTCTGGATCGGGCACGCGCGCCGGCCCCTCTCCAGCCTCTTTCCCGACAATGATTTAGCTTCTTGCCTGCGGCAATGCGGCATGCGCCGCTTCCTTGACCGCCTGCGTCAGGCGCTGCGCCGACAGCGGCTCACGCGCCCAGTGCTGCCAGTAGAGCGCCACATCCACGCCCGCCCCCGGCAACACTTCCTGCATCCCCGGCCGCCCCGCCAGGTGCTGCTCGGGCACCATGCCCCATCCCAGACCCAGTTCGATCGCTTTTTCGAAGGCATCCACCGCCGGTGCGTAGTGGCGCGGGTAGTTGGGTTGTTTCAGCCCGAAATGCATCTCCAGGAAACGGTCCTGCAGCGCGTCCTTGCGGTTGAAGATGATCGAGGGATGCGCAAGCAGCCGGTGGGGTGACACCGCGCCGCTGGCGGTGCGGCACTGCGCCACCACCCCGGGCGAGGCCACGCAGCGATAGCGAATCACACCCAGCGGCTCGGCCACACAACCGCGCATCGGTTCGGCCAGCGCCGTCACGCAGCCGGTCACGTCGCCGCTGCGCAGCAGGGCATGGGTGTGGTCCTGGTCATCGATCACCACGTCCAGCAGCAGGCGGTGCCGCTGCAACAGCGGCGCGACGCCCGGCAGGAACCAGCTCGCCACCGAGTCGGCATTGATCGCGACGCTCAGGCTCTGCCAGCCGTCACCCGCCCGCGCCGCGTCGCCCCGCAGCCCCGACAGCAGGTCGGCCTCCATCAGCTTCACCTGCTTGACGTGCGCCAGCAAGGCCTGCCCTGCGGCCGTCGGGCGCACCGTCTTGCCGCGCACCAGCAGACGCTGGCCCAGTTGCGCTTCCAGCGACTTGATGCGCAGGGACACCGCCGCCAGCGTCAGGTTCAGCGCCTGCGCGGCCGGACCGAAGCCACCGTGTTCGACCACGGCGGCCAGGGCTTCGAGGGGGCGGGCGTCGAGCATGAATCAATTATTTCTTGATAGATCTGAGTTTAAGTTGAATTCATTTAACAAAACTCCGGAAAGGCACACACTGCCGCCATCGCTTCCCTTCGACCCACGGATTCCTGAGCCATGACCCTCGCCTTTCCCACCTTCACCTCCGGCATGGTGCTGAGCCTGTCGCTGATCATGGCGATCGGCCCGCAGAACGCGCACGTGCTGCGCATGGGCCTGCAGCGCCAGCACCTCTGGCTCACGGCGGCCACTTGTGCCCTGGCCGACGTCGTGCTGATCTCGCTGGGCGTGCTGGGCCTGGCCCAGCTCGGCGCCTTGTCGGACAAGTTGCTGGGCGCACTGATCGGCGCTGGGGTGCTGTTCCTGGGCGTGTACGGCTGGCAGGCCTTCCAGCGCTTCCTCAAGCCGCAGTCGCCCACCGCGTCTGCCGGGACATCCACGCCGCCGGCCCCCGCCACGATCACCCGCCGTCAGGCCGTCCTGTCGGCGCTGGCTTTTTCCTGGCTCAACCCGCACGCCTGGCTGGACACCGCCGTGCTGATCGGCACCGCCTCGCTGGCCTATGGACAAGGCAGCAAGATCTTTGGTCTGGGCGCCGCCACCGGCTCGCTGGTGTGGTTCCTGCTGCTGGGCGCCGCCGCCTTCTGGCTGGGCCGCCGGCTGAACTCGCTGCACCTCTGGCGCGTGCTGGATGGCGCCGTGGCGCTGATGATGTGGGGCACGGCCGCCTGGCTGCTGGCCGGACTGGTCTGAACGGAGGAATCACGATGAACACGCTGCGCCCCGCCGATGCCCCGGTCACCATCTTCGGCCCGGACTTTCCCTTCGCCTACGACGACTGGCTGAAACACCCTCAGGGTCTGGCATCGCTGCCCGCGAGCGCGCACGGCACCGAGGTCGCCATCGTGGGTGCCGGCATGGCCGGCATGACGGCGGCCTACGAGCTGATGAAGCTCGGCCTCAAACCCGTGATCTATGAGGCCTCGCGCATGGGCGGGCGCCTGCGCTCGCAGCCGTTTGAGGGCGGCCAGGGCGTGGTGGCCGAACTGGGCGGCATGCGCTTTCCTGCCTCGTCCACCGCCTTCTTCCACTACGTGAACCTCTTGGGGCTGGAGTCGAAGCCATTCCCCAACCCGCTCACGCCCGCCGCCGGCAGCACAGTGGTCGACCTGGAAGGCCAGACCCACTACGCGCACACGCTGGCCGACCTGCCGCCGCTGTTCCGCGAGGTGGCCGACGCCTGGGCCGCCGCACTGGACGAGCTGGGCTTCGGCGACTTGCAGCAGGCGCTGCGCCAGCGCGACGTGCCCCGACTCAAGGCACTGTGGGACGGGCTGGTGCCGCTCTGGGACGACCGCACCTTCTACGACTTCGTGGCGCAGTCGAAGGCGTTCTCCAAACTCTCGTTCCGCCACCGCGAAGTGTTCGGTCAGGTCGGCTTCGGCACCGGCGGCTGGGACTCGGATTTCCCCAACACCATGCTGGAAATCCTGCGCGTGGTGCTGACCGGCTGCGACGAGGACCAGCACCTGATCGTGGGCGGCGTGCAGCAGGTGCCGCTGGGCCTGTGGGCGCATGCGCCCGCACAGATCACCCACTGGCCGGCCGGCACGTCCCTGGCCAGCCTGCACGGCGGCGCCACGCGGCCGGGTGTCACCGCCATCCGCCGCGTGAAGGAAGGACCCACGTCGGGCCAGTTGGCCGTCACCGACAGCTGGGGCACCGAACGCCACTACCCAGCCGTGCTGGTCACCTGTCAGAGCTGGCTGTTGACCACGCAGATCGCGGTCGAAGAATCGTTGTTCTCGCAGAAGCTGTGGATGGCGCTGGACCGCACGCGCTACATGCAGTCGAGCAAGACCTTCGTGATGGTGGACCGCCCGTTCTGGAAAGACGTGAACCCCGCGACCGGCCGCGACACGCTGAGCATGACGCTGACCGACCGGCTCACGCGTGGCACCTACCTGTTCGACAACGGCCCCGACAAACCGGCCGTGATGTGCCTCTCCTATGCGTGGATGAGCGACGCGCTCAAGATGCTGCCGCACCCGCCCGCCAGACGCGTGCAGCTCGCGCTGGACGCGCTGCGCAAGATCTACCCCACGGTGGACATCGCGGGTCACATCGTCGGCGACCCGATCACGATTTCGTGGGAGGCCGACCCCTATTTCCTCGGCGCCTTCAAGGGCGCCCTGCCCGGCCACTACCGCTACAACCAACGCATGTACGGCCACTTCATGCAGGACGCCCTGCCCGCCGCCGAGCGCGGCATCTTCCTGGCCGGCGACGACATCTCGTTCACGCCCGCATGGGTCGAGGGCGCGGTGCAGACCTCGCTGAATGCGGTCTGGGGCATCGTGCACCAGCTCGGCGGCCAGTGTCCGGCGGACAACCCGGGGCCGGGCGAACGGTATCCCGACATCGGCCCGGTGGCGCTGGCGGATTGAAGCGATGAAAGCCCTGACGCTCGCGCTCTGGCAGACGCCTTACTTTCCGACCGTGGCCGAGGCCTTGCAGCGGCTGGATGAAACGGCGGCGCAGGCGCGCGCGCAGGGTGCCGATCTGCTGGTCTGCCCCGAGATGGGCCTGACCGGTTACGCCATCGGGCCGGAGCGCGCAGCGGCCCTCGCCGAACCGGCCGACGGCCCCTTGGCCCGCGCAGTTGCGCGCATCGCACGCAGCCACCGCATCGCCATAGCCTACGGCTATCCGGAACAACACCCGGACGGCGGCCGCCCCTTCAACGCCACGCAGTGCATCGCCGCCAACGGCCACCGCATCGGCCACCACCGCAAGACCCACCTGTTCGGCGACATGGACCGCGCACAGTTCAGTGTCGGCGTTGTGCCGTCCCGCCCATTCACCTGGCGCGGCTGGCGGCTGGGTCTGCTGATCTGCTACGACGTGGAGTTTCCGGACACCGTGCGCGCACTGGCGCAACACGGGCTGGATGCCTTGCTCGTGCCCACCGCCAACATGCGTGAATTCGACGAGGTGCCACTGCAGATGGTGCCCGACCGCGCACGGGACAACGGGATCTTTGTGGCCTATGCCAACGCCTGCGGGCGCGAGCCGGGTCTGCGCTACGGCGGCCTGAGCACCGTCGCGGCGCCGGACGGCGGGTGTCTGGCGCGCGCCGGCCGCAGCGCCGGCCTGCTGATCGCGACGCTACCGCCCGGTGTTCAGAAGTAGGCGGCGTCCGGTGCCTGCGAGCGGATGAAGTCGATCACCGCAGCGCCCTGCACATTGGTGAAGAGCGACTGATCCTTGCCGCCGCAGTCGCCAGCCGTTCCGCTTGACGTGATCCCCACGACACCGGAGCGACCGCCAACCGAACGGAACGCCGGGCCGCCGGAGTCGCCGCTGCAGGTATTGGAACCGCCGCCGCTGAAGGAATAGCCCACGCTGTTGTCGTTGACCAGACCCAGCGTGGCCGCACCGACCATCAGACCAAACGACGGCGCGCCCCAGCCGGCAATGAACACCTGCTGGCCCTTGGCCGAGGGTTGGCTCAGCAGGATGCCCATGGTCGTGTTGGGCAACGGCGAGGACAGGAACACCACCGCCGCATCATTGACGAGCACCGAAGCCGTCCGCTGGAATCCGGGATGCACGCTCCAGCCGCTGGCCGGCACACCGGACAGGGACCCGTCGGCGCCCCAGGCTCCGGCCATCACCTGGCTGGTGCCGCCGGGCAGGCAGTGCGCGGCCGTGAGCACCTTGGTCGGCGTGATCAGCGTCCCGGAGCAGGTCACGACGCCGCCGGAGGTGGCGACTTGCAGCAGGATGACCGACGCGGCTTCGGGCTGCCCACAGGCGGTGCCGTTGTAGATCTTGGGCTGTGTGCCAATGCTGTTGCACAGCGACTGCGCGCTGGGCATGCTGTCGCCGCCGCCCCCGCCACACGCCACCAGCACAACTGCCACCACGGCGGCAGCGACCGCGACCCACCATCCACGCAACAAGCGGCTCATGACATCTCCCGGAAATTCAACAAACGGTCCGCCGAATGTAGCGGCAATCTGCGAAGGACATCAGCCACGATCCGCTGACCAGAAGTCCGGCTGGGCATAGTGGTGCTTGAGGAAATCGATCCACAGCCGAACGCGCAACGCGAGGTGCTTGCGCTGCGGGAACAGCGCGTAGATGCCATTGGGCGGCGCGGCAAATTCGTCAAGCACGGTCTCCAGCCGGCCCGCAGCGATGTCGGCCTCGACCTCCCAGGTGCTGCGCCAGGCGATGCCAAATCCCGCCAGGCACCACTCGCGCAACACCTGACCGTCTGAACAATCGAGCGGGCCGCCCGGCCGCAGGTGCACGATCTCGGCGTCCCCGTCGGACACCCCGTCACCGGCCGGCAGGCGAAAGGCCCAACCGCGTGTCTGTGAAGCATCGGACGACAGGGTCAGGCAATCAAAGCGCGCCAGGTCCGCCGGCGCGCGTGGCCGTCCGTGGCGCTGCAGATAGGACGGTGCAGCCACGCACATGCGGCGGTTGTCGGCCAGCCGCACGCTCACAAGCGAGGAGTCGGGCAGATCACCGACGCGCACCGCGCAGTCGTAGCCTTCACCCGCCACGTCGACCACCCGGTCGCTGAGATTGAGAGAGAAACTGACTTCAGGATGCAGTTCGCGAAAGCGCGGCACCAGCGGCGCCACGTGACGCCGCCCGAAACCGGCGGGTGCGGTGACCCGCAGGTGACCGCTGGCCTTGACCCCGCCGGCACTGACACTGGCTTCCGCATTCGCCAGATCGGTCAGCAGGCGCTGGCAGTCTTCGAGGAAGGCACTGCCCTCGTGGGTCAGCGTGATGCGGCGCGTCGTGCGCACCATGAGCTTGACGCCCAGGCGCGACTCCAGCGCATCAAGCCGCCGGCCGATGATGGCCGGGGCAACCCCTTCCGCCTTCGCCGCCGCCGTCAGACTGCCCCGGCTGGCGACCGAGGCAAAGGTTTCGAGCTGCTTGAGCTTGTCCATGACCCCGCAGATTACCCCAACAAAAGGAGGCAATCAACAGGGAAATCCCATGGATCTTTTACAAAAAATCAGGCGTCGCCGATCAGTTGCACTTGGCTTCCAGATTCGGAACCTGCCCGCAGGCGGTGCCGCCAGCCGCCGTGCAAGCCGCGTTGGCCGCCGTCTGCGCATCGAACGCGGTGTTGCCGGCACCGGCCGCAAACAGCAGCGCACCGGTGGACGTGATGCCCTGGGCGGCCGCGCCGCACTCCTCAAACTGCAGGATGACCTTGCAGTCGCTGGCATCGCAGGCCTCGCGCGCGTCGTCGTTGGCAACCGACTGGGTCAGCGCCTCGGAGCTGATGGCCACCTTCTTGGTCGACACACTCGTCGCCACCGCACCGTAGCCGTTGCTGTCGCCGCCACCGCCACAGGCCGCCAGCACACCCGCCGCCACGAGAGAAACACCCCAGATCCACAACTTGTTCATGAAAATCCTCCTGCAGGCATCTGCCGATCATCGTGGGCGCGACATGCACCCATCCATGACAGTCTATGTCAGGCGTGCAGCGGCGTCTTGATCCAGATCGCAACCGCGTGTGACGTCAGCGGGACCAGCCGGGTGGCAGACCCGCCTCCGGTGTCATGCCGTAGACAGGCTCGCCGGGCAGGCCTGCCTTGAGCGGTTCGCGGGCGGCGATGAGCCTGCGGATGTCCACGCCCGTGGACACACCCATGGCCTCGAACATGAACACCAGGTCCTCGGTGACCACGTTGCCGCTGGCGCCGGGCGCATAAGGACAGCCGCCCAGACCGCCGAGCGAGCTGTCGAAGCTGCGCACGCCCACGTCGTAGGCCGCCAGACAGTTGGCCAGACCCAGGCCGCGCGTGTTGTGCATGTGGGCCGCGCCGGCCTTCTCGCCCAGTTCGGCGCGCAGCCGGGTGAACAGGCGCCGCACCTGAGCAGGGTTCGCCATGCCGGTGGTGTCGGACAGACCCACCTCGTCCACGCCCGCGTCCGCGCAGGCCACCGCGAGCGCGATGACATCGTCTTCCGGCACCAGTCCTTGCAGGGTGCAGCCAAAGGCGGTGGACAGTCCGACCTCCACCGCCACCTGTGGGGCCACGTCACGGCGCAGCGCCACCACCTCGCGCAACTCGGCCACCATCTGTTCGCGAGTCTTGCGCACATTGGCCAGCGAATGCGCCTCGCTGGCCGAGACCGGCAGGGTGAGCTTGTGTACCCCGGCGGCCAGCGCCGCCTCGGCGCCGCGGCGGTTGGGCACCAGCGCCATCACGCGCAAGCCAGGCAGGGTGATCGCGTGGCGCACCACCTCGGCGATGTCGGCCATCTGCGGCAGCAGCCTCGCCGGCACGAAGGACCCGACCTCGATCTCGCGCAGACCCGCTGCGGCCAGCGCGTCGATCCAGCGGCACTTGTCCGCCGTCGGCATCGTCGCCTTGACCGATTGCAGCCCATCGCGGGGGCCGACCTCGCTGATGTGGACGTCCGGCGTCGTCATGCGCGCCTCAGGCGACAGCCGCCTGCTGGCGCAAGCGCTGGATGTCGCTGTCGGCATACCCCAGGCCGTGCAGCAGCTCCGTGGTGTGGGCGCCCATGGTCGGCGGGTCCAGCCGCACGCCGGGGCGCTGGCCGTCCATGGTGAACGGGAACAGCGTGGTCTTGACGGTCTGGCCGGCCTTCGCGCCGTCGGGCAGGGTGATGTCGGCCAGCCCGCCGGTGGCCAGCAAGTGCTCGTCCTCGTACAGCTCCTCGGGCTTGCGGATCGGCGCAAACGGCAGGCCCACCCGCTCGAACAGCGCCGCCAGATCGGCCGCGCGCCAGTTCGCCAGCCGCTCGCGCAGGATCGGCAGCAGTTGCGGGCGCAGCTTCACGCGCGCGTTGTTGTCGGGGTATTGCGGGTCGGCCTTGAGATCGGCGAAGCCCAGCGCGTCGCAGAAGGTCACCCACTGCGCATCACTCACCGCCGCCAGGAAGATCTGCTCGCCGTCCTTCACGGTGAACACGTCGTACACCGCCCAGGCCGAGATGCGCTCGGGCATCGGCGCCGCGGCCTGCCCGGTGATGGCGTACTGCAGCATGTGCTGGCCGACCAGGAACACGTTGTTCTCGTACAGCGCGCTCTGCACCTCCTGGCCCTTGCCGGTGATGCCGCGCTGGATCAGCGCGCCCAGCGCCCCGATGGCGCCGAACATGCCGCCCATGATGTCGTTGACGCTGGTACCGGCGCGCAGCGGGTCGCCCGGCCGACCGGTCATGTAGGCCAGGCCGCCCATCATCTGCACCACCTCGTCAAGCGCGGTGCGGTGGTCGTAGGGGCCGGGCAGGAAGCCCTTGAGGCTGACGTAGATGCAGCGCGGGTTGGCCTGCGACAGACTGGCGTAGTCCAGCCCGTACTTGACCATGGTCCCCGGCTTGAAATTTTCGGCCACCACATCGGCGCTCGCCGCCAGCCGGCGCGCCACCTCGGCGCCGTCGGCCTGGCGCAGGTCGATGGCGATGCTTTTCTTGTTGCGGTTGAACAGCGGGAAAAAGCCGGCGCCCGATCCGAGCAGGTGGCGCGTGCGGTCGCCCTCGATGGGCTCGACCTTGATCGTCTCGGCGCCCATGTCGGCCAGCACCATGCCGCAGGTGGGGCCCATGACCATGTGGGTGAACTCGACCACGCGCAGGCCGGTCAGCGGCAACGGGCGGGCGGCATCGGAAGAGGGGAAAGGGGCGCTCATGACGACATTGTCGGGGCTCGCCAGTGACGCCGCAGCCCCGATGGATTACGCTATAAAAAGTCACAGATAAGTCAAAATTCAAGCAATTAATCAGGCAGCAGGTCTCGAATACAGTGTCGACATGGAAAAACCCCGCGCGGTCCTGTTCGACGCCTATGGCACGCTGTTCGACGTGTACAGCGTGGGCCTGCTCGCCGAGCAACTCTTCCCGGGGCGCGGTGACAAGCTCGCGACGGTCTGGCGCGACAAGCAGATCGAATACACCCGGCTGGTGACCACCAGCGACCACGGCGCGCACTACCGCCCGTTCTGGGAACTGACCCAGGCCGCACTGACCTACGCCATCAAGCTGATCGAGCCCACCGCCCGCACCGACTGGGCCGCCTGCGAAGGCAAGGCCACGCAGCTGATGAACCAGTACCGCCACCTCAGCGCCTTCCCGGAAAACCGCGAGGTGCTGCAGGCGCTCAAGCGCCGCAGCATCGTCACCGGCATCCTGAGCAACGGCGAGCCGCAGATGCTGGGCATCGCCGTGCGCAGCGCCGGGCTCGACGGCCTGCTCGACCACGTGATCAGCGTGGACGGCATCCGCAAGTTCAAGACCCACCCCGACGCCTACGCCCAAGGCGAGAAAATCACCGGCCTGACGCGCCAGCAGGTCGTGTTCGTCAGCAGCAACGGCTGGGACGCGCTGGGCGCGACCTGGTTCGGCTACCGCACGCTCTGGGTCAACCGCCACAACCAACCCTTCGAGGAACTGGGCACGCCGCCCACCCGCACGGCCACGAACCTGCGCGAAGTCCTCGCCTTCTTCGACTGATTTCCTTTTTCTTTTTGAACCGACGGAGTCCTTCCATGACGCAACGCACCCAAGTCCACGGCCTGCAGGTTTCCACCGACCTGTACGAGTTCATCAACGGCAAGGTCCTGCCCGGCACCGGCGTGAGCGCCGAGACCTTCTGGAAGGGCTTCGACAGCATCGTGGCCGACCTGGCCCCCAAGAACGCCGCCCTGCTGGCCGAGCGCGACCGCCTGCAGGCCGAGCTGGACAAATGGCACAGCGCCAACCCCGGCCCGATCACCAACATGGTGGCCTACCGCAAGTTCCTGGAAACCATCGGCTACCTCGTGCCCGAGCCCAAGAAGGTCAAGGCCACCACGAAGAACGTGGACGACGAGCTGGCCACGCAAGCCGGCCCGCAGCTGGTGGTGCCGATCCTGAACGCCCGCTACGCGCTCAACGCCGCCAACGCGCGCTGGGGCAGCCTGTACGACGCGCTGTACGGCACCGACGTGATCTCGGAAGACAAGGGCTGCCAAAAAGTGAAAGTTGGGGTCGGCAAGAAGGGCGGCTACAACCCCAAGCGCGGCGCCAAGGTCATCGAGTACTGCCGCTATGTGCTGGACCGCTGCGCCCCGCTGAAGAAGGGCTCGCACGTCGGATCGACGGGCTACAAGGTCAACAAGGACGGTGAACTGGTCGTGGGTCTGGCCGAAGGCGGCACCTCCAAGCTGGCCGACAAGAGCCAGTTCATCGGCTTCCAGGGCGAGGCCAAGGCCCCGACCGCCGTGCTGCTCAAGCACAACGGCCTGCACCTGGAGATCCAGATCAACCGCGCCACCGCCATCGGCAAGACCGACGCCGCCGGTGTCAGCGACCTGGTGGTCGAAGCCGCGCTGTCCACCATCCTGGACCTGGAAGACTCCGTGGCCGCGGTGGACGCCGAAGACAAGGTGCTGGCCTACAGCAACTGGCTGGGCATCCTGCAGGGCACGCTGGTCGAGTCCTTCGAAAAGGGCGGCAAGACCATGACCCGCGGTCTGAACGCCGACCGCGAATACACCGGCAGCAACGGCAAGAAGGTGCGCCTGCATGGCCGCTCGCTCATGTTCGTGCGCAACGTGGGCCACCTGATGACCAACCCCGCCATCCTCTGGGGCGCCGAAGGCAAGGAGATTCCCGAAGGCATCCTGGACGCGATGGTCACCACCACCATCGCCATCCACGACCTGAAGAAGAACAAGAAGGACGCGATCCGCAACTCGCGCAAGGGCTCGGTCTACATCGTCAAGCCCAAGATGCACGGCCCGCGCGAAGTGGCGTTTGCCTGCGAGCTGTTCAGCCGCGTCGAGAAGGTGCTGGGCCTGGCCGACAGCACGGTCAAGCTGGGCATCATGGACGAGGAGCGCCGCACCTCGGTGAACCTCAAGGCCTGTATCGAAGCCGCCGCCAGCCGCGTCGCCTTCATCAACACCGGCTTCCTGGACCGCACCGGCGACGAGATGCACACCGCCATGCTGGCCGGCCCGATGGTGCGCAAGGGCGACATGAAGACCAGCGCCTGGATCCAGAGCTACGAGCGCAACAACGTGTTGGTGGGTCTGAGCTGCGGCCTGCGCGGCAAGGCACAGATCGGCAAGGGCATGTGGGCGATGCCCGACCTGATGAAGGCCATGCTGGAGCAGAAGATCGCCCACCCCAAGGCCGGCGCCAACACCGCCTGGGTGCCCTCGCCCACCGGCGCCACGCTGCACGCCCTGCACTACCACCAGGTGCTGGTGTCCGACGTGCAGAAGGAACTGGAGAAGATCAACGCCACGGCCGAGCGCGACAACCTGCTGACCGGTCTGCTGACCGTGCCGGTGAGCGCCAACCCGAACTGGAGCGCCTCCGAGAAGCAGGCCGAGCTGGACAACAACATCCAGGGCATCCTGGGCTACGTCGTGCGCTGGGTCGACCAGGGCGTGGGCTGCTCCAAGGTGCCGGACATCAACGACATCGGCCTGATGGAAGACCGCGCCACGCTGCGCATCTCCAGCCAGCACGTCGCCAACTGGCTGCACCACGGCATCGTCACCGAGCAACAGGTGCGCGACACGTATGAGCGCATGGCCGCCAAGGTGGACAAGCAGAACGCCGGCGACAAGCTGTACCAGCCCATGGCCGGCAACGTGAAGACCAGCAAGGCCTACCAGGCCGCGCTGGATCTGGTCTTCAAGGGCAAGGAACAGCCCAGCGGCTACACCGAGCCGCTGCTGCACGCCTGGCGCCTGAATGTGAAGGCGGGCTGATCACCCCCCGCGCCGCACCCGGTCTTTGCAACGGCGCCTTCGGGCGCCGTTGTCACATCCAGACCCGGTACGCCCAGAACGCCTCTTCCTTTTCAATCCCTGTGCGCAGCGCCTCTGGACTGAAGCCGGTGACGCGGCGCGACATGCGGCACAGGTGGGACTGGTCGGCGTAGCCGTTGTCGGCGGCGATGTCGACCCAGCGGATGCCTCCGGTTTCGACCTGGGCGGTCACGGCGTCGAAGAAGGCCTGTTCAGACCTCGCCATGCCACGCAACTCGCGCAACGGAAGGCCGGCCCAGCGCTTCACGCGCCGCTCCATCTGGCGCAGGCTGCGACCGGGTCCTGAGACAGCGGCGCGCTGGGCCAGGTGTGTGACCCAGTCGGCGTAGCGGTGCGCGTGCAGCGGCAGGCCAGGGCGGCAGGCCTGCCAGCGAGGCTCCAGAAAATCTTCCAGCAACTCAATGCGCTGCGCGTCGTGCAGCGCATCCTGCACCCGCTGGCACATGGCCAGCCAGTCAGGCGGCAACACCTCGGCTGCGTCGACCAACTGGTCGGTGAAACGCGCCGGCTCCAGACCAGTCAGAGCATGCAGTGCGTCGGGCAGGAACATGACCATCATTCCGTGCACCGGGCCTGGGCACCAGCTTGACGTCGGTCGGGTGAACGGACCGCCGAACACCCATCGGCCGACCAAGGGCCGACGCGGATCGGAGAGTTGGCCCATCTGGCCGGGGCCTGCAGGTTCGAGCATGTGGCTGCAGCCGGTGAACCACCAGCTCAGGCTGCACAGCGGAGTGGCCGGGAAGTGGTTGAGGCGCTGGGCATCACTGAGGTCGGCCCCCACGGTGCTGCGCACCATGAAGCCGCGCACGCAGGCCGTGAGCGAGGTGCGCGGCAGCCAGAGCGTGCCGCTGGGAATCAGACCGGGATCAAAGTCGAGCGCAGTGGTCTTCGGGGTGGCCATGGGGTCGCAGTGTAGGGCGCCTGTGTCGGCGGGCCACCAAACCCCCGGCATGTCGGAACCGTTCAAGACAGGAGTCCCGCAGCGCGTCAGCATGTCGGTCATGTCACACACCCTCACCCCAGCCCTCTCGGTCCCCCCACCGCTCCGCACACCCCCCGGACCTCCCGAACGCTGGTGGGGTTTGCCGCTGCTGCGCGAGATGCGGCGCGACTACCTGGTCTTCGAGGCGCGCATGCACCGCGAATTCGGTGACCTCTGCGTCATGCGGCTGGGGTACGAATCGGCCTGGAACCTCATGTCGCCCGAGCTGGTTCGCGAAGCCCTGGTGGGCGAGCACGCGCACCTGATCCGCTGGGAACGTGGCATCGAGGTGTTTGCCCAGGTGCTGGGGAACAGTGTGCTGGTCACCGAAGGCGAGACGTGGCAGCGCCAGCGCCGCATACTGATGCCAGCCTTCACGCCGCGCCGCGTCGCCGGCTACGCCACGCTGATGACACAGGCGGCGCAACGCGTGCTGGACCGCCAACTGCCGCCCGGACAGGCACAGGCCACCATCACGATGGACGAGCTCTGGAGCGAAGCCACCATGGACGTGATCCTGCAGGTGCTGTTTTCGCACCCGGCCGAAGGCGACGCACGGCGCGCGTCCGAAGCCAACCGTACCCTGGGCGAGATCGGCTTTCGCGAGATGTTCTGGCCCATGACCCTGCCCGACTGGCTCCCTTTGCCGGGCAAGCGCGCCAAACGCAGGGCATTGAATACCCTGCGCTCGCTGATCCAGCGCCACATCAGCGCCAGGGGCCCTGACGATGCGCCCGACGGCTCCGTACAGGACCTGCTGGGCATGCTGCTGTCGCTGCGCGACGAAGACAGTGGTGCTGCACTGACTCCGCAGGAGCTGTTCGACCAGTGCATGGTGACCTTCCAGGCCGGGCACGACACCACGACCAGTGGCCTGTTGTGGTGGAGCTGGCTGATGGCCACGCACCCCGAGGCCGCGCAACGCGCCGCCGACGAGGTGGACGAAGTCCTTGGCGCCATCACGCCGACAGCCGACGATGTGACCCGCCTGCCCTGGCTGCAGGCCACGCTCAAGGAAGCGTTGCGTCTGTACCCTCCCGCGCCGGCCCTCATGAGCCGGCGCACGACCGCATCGATCAAGCTGGGTGGCTGGACGATTCCGAAGGGGGCAATCCTGCGCATCACGCCCTGGACCCTGCACCGCAACGAACATCTGTTCCCGCAGGCCGAAGCGTTCCGGCCCGAACGTTTCCTTGGCGGCGCTCCGCCCATCCCCAAGGGCGCGTGGATGCCGTTCGGCGCCGGCCCGCGCGTCTGCATCGGCCAGCACTTCGCCCAGATGGAGATAGCACTGCTCGCGGCCATGCTGCTTCAGCGCTTCCGGCTGTCGGTACCGCCCGGGGCAGCCACGCCGATTTCGCAACTGCACGTGACACTCAAGTCCGCGCAGCCGGTCCGGCTGGTGCTGCAACGGCGCGTCGGAGGCCCTTCGTGAACCCGTGGCTGCTGTCGGCGGGGTTCTGCTCGCTGCTGATCGGTGCAGTGCATTCGGTGATGGGCGAGCGCCGAATCTTCCGGCACCTGCGCCAAGGCGGCCTCGTCCCGACACGTGCCGAGCCGCTGATGCGTGGCTACCAGCTTTCCATCGTCTGGGCCTCCTGGCACCTGGTGACCTGTTTCGGAGTCGGCGTCGCGGTGATGCTCTTTGTGGCGGCCCGACCGGACACACCCCCGCACCTCAGGGACCTGCTCGGAACCTCTGGCGTGGGCATCATGCTGACCTCCGCGGCACTGGTGGCTTTCGCCACACGCGGCCGACATCTGGCCTGGCTGGCTCTGTCACTGACGTCGGCCCTTGCACTGTGGGGCATGCAGTCCTGACACGACACCTGCGGGCGGCTGCGGTGTAATCGCCGGATAACCGGAACACCGTCGATGAGCCTGACCTACCTGATCTTTGACGCCTCCGACGACGGCGAAGGCACCGGCACCTGGGAAGCCGTGGCCAGCGTGCGCCGCGACGATCTGCCGGCCGTGATGGCCGAGGTGGACGCGGTGCTGCAACGCGCCGAACGCCGGGCGCCCGGGCCACGCGGCCCGCTGGACGAGGACGGCGTCTGGGACGCCGACACGCAATTGCGCGAAGACGGCGGCTGGACCGAGGTCACGCTGACCCTGACCGGCCCCTGGGCCTGGGGCGAGGCGCTGCTGGCCGAGCTCGGCGGCTGAGGCGCCGCCACCCCGGGCGCTCAGCGCCCCTGGAACACCGGCGCGCGTTTTTCGCGGAACGCCGCCACGCCCTCGGCCGCGTCCTCGCTGAGCGCCAGCCGCTGTTGCGTCGCGTCGAACTCGGCCATGGCCACCATCGGCCCCTGCTCGACCGCCTTGAGCGCGTTCAGGCGCGAGGCGATCACCGCCAGCGGCGCCTGCTTCGCGATCTGGTCGGCAATGCGCAGCGCTTCGTCCAGTTCCTGCCCGGCCGGCACGACCCGCTGCACGAAATGCAGCCGCAGCGCTTCGGCGCTGTCGAACTCGTCGCCGGTCAGCAGGTGCAGCAGGGCATTGCCCAGTCCTGCGCGTTCAGCCATGCGCAGCGTCGCACCGCCCGTGGCCATGATGCCGCGCGCGACTTCGAGCTGCGAGAAGCGGCAGTTGTCGGCCGCGACCACGATGTCGGCGGCCAGCATCAGCTCGATGCCCAGCGTGAAGGTGATGCCCTTGACCGCCACCACCATGGGCTTGGTGCGGCGGCGCCAGCCGGCGTCGCCGAGGTTGAGCGGGTCGACCAATCCGTGGGGCACCGGCGACTCGCCGCGCTGCATCAGCGGCGCGAAGCTCGGCAGGTCCAGGCCGCCGGTGAAGTGCTCGCCGTGCGCGTGCAGCACGCCCACGCGCAATGCCGGGTCGTCGTCGAGCCGGGTGTAGGCCTCGGCCAGCGCCCGCATCATGGTCGGCGTAAAACCATTGCGCTTGGCCGGTCGGTCGATACCGATCAGCAGCAGCGGGCCGCGGGCCAAGGAGGTGATGCGGCCTTCGGCCGGAGAGGTCGGATCGGAAGCGGATGGCAGGTTCATGCGCGCCATCGTGGCAGCGCACCCCGGCGGGAGCCGTCACCCACGCGTCAACGCACGCGCTGCACGTCCATCGCGCGCACGGCGCCGGCGCGGTGGCCCCAGCTTTGTCGCAGGTAGGTCGCGACCGCCGCGATCTCGGTGTCGTTCAGCAGGGTGCGGAACGGCGGCATGCCGTAGGGGTACGGGTGGCCCGGCGTCGCGGGCGCGAAACCGCCACCGACGATGGCCTGCAGCGCATTGGTCGGGTCGTCGGCCGCGACCACGCGGTTGCCGGCCAGCGGCGGGTACTGGCCCGGCGTTCCTTCGCCGGCCTTGCCGTGGCAGTCGGCGCAGTGCTGTCCGTAGAGCCGCTCGCCGGCCGCGAGCACGCCGCCATCCGCAGCCGCGAAGGCCGGCGGCGCCAACAGGCGCACCGGCAGCGTGCGCAGGTAGCTCGCCATCGCGCGCAGGTCGGCCTCGGGCAGGTACTGCGTGCCGTGGAACACCACCTCGGCCATCGGTCCTGCCACGCTCGCGCCGTCGACGCTGCCATCGCGCAACAGCGCCACCAGACGTTCCACCGGCCAGTCCTGCACGCCGGCCTGGCGCGGATCGTGCAACGAGGGCGCGCGCCAGCGGCCGTCGGGCAGCGCTTCGCCGCCGAACGCGTCGGTGGTCGCGCCCCAGGCGTTGCGCGTGCCGTGGCAGGCAGCGCAGTGCGCCACGCCCTGCACCAGGTACGCGCCCCGGTTCCACTCGGCGCTCTGCGTGGAGTCGGCCTGGAAGCGGCCCGGCTCGAACTGCGTCAGGCGCCAGAGCGCCAGGGCGGCCTGCGTGTTGTAGGGAAAGCGAAGCGCGTGCGGCGTGTCCGGCCGTCGCACGGCGGGCACGGTGCGCAGGAAGGCCTGCAGGGCGTCGACGTCGTCGTCGCCCATGCGCGTGAAGTGCGCATACGGAAACGCCGGATACAGCAGGCGGCCGTCGCGCGCAATGCCCTCGCGCAGCGCGCGCCGGAACGCCTCGCGCGACCAGCGGCCCAGGCCCGTCTCGTCGTCGGGCGTGAGGTTGCCCGCGTAGAGATCCCCGAACGGCGTTTCGATGCGGCGCCCGCCTGCGTAGGGCGCGCCACCCCGCGCGGTGTGGCAGGCCATGCAGTTGCCGGCCCGCGCCAGCAGCGCACCGCGCGCGACCACCGCCGGATCGATGGAAGCCTCGGGGGCCACCGGCGGCAGCGCCGGAGCCCGCAGCGCCCAGCCGACCAGCCCCGCCAGCAGGGCCAGGCCCGCTCCCAGCACCACCAGCACCCCGACCCAGCGCCGCGCGATCATGGCCGACGCTCCGTGGGCGCGGGCGCCATGCCACAGCGCAACGGCAAGGGCTGGAGCGGCGCCGCCGCCGGGTGGGTGTCGGCCGGCAGCGGCTGCGCCGCGAGCCAGCTCGCCACCGCGGCGATGTCGCTCGGCGCCAGGCGCTGCGCGACCTGGGCCATGCAGTCGGGCGCGAAGGCCTTGCGCAGCCCGGTCTGCCAGGCGCCGAGCTGGCCGATCAGGTAGTCGCGCGGCAGCCCCAGCAGTCCGGGCACGGCCGGCAGCGTGCCGGTCATCGCGGCGCCGTGGCAACTGGTGCAGGCCGGCAGCTCGCGCGCCGGATCGCCGCGCCGCACCAGCGCCTCACCGCGCGCCAGCGTCGCCGCATCGCCCTGCGGTGGCAGCGGCGGCGGGTACGGCAGGTCCAGCGAAGCGAAATACAGCGCGGTCGCCCGCAGGTAGTCGTCGCTCAGGTGGTCGAGCAGGTAGCGCATGCCGTCGTTGTTGCGGCGGCCGTCGCGGAAGTTCAGCAGTTGGTGATACAGGTAGTCGGCCGGCTTGCCCGCGATGCGCGGGAAGAAGCCGCCCGGAGTCGCCCGCCCCTCCTTGCCGTGGCACAGCATGCAGGCCTGCAGCCGACGGGTCATCTCGGGCGGCGCGTCGGCCGGGGGCGTGAGCGCGTGCGCCACAGGGACGAGCAACAGCGCGGTCAGGACGGTGATCAGGCATCGCAGGAGCATGGGAACATCGCGAAACACCCGGAGCACCCCGGGCATCGGAAAACCATACCATGCAGCCCATGCCCCCCTCGGTCACCGAACCTGTCACCGACCCGAGCCGTTGCCCCCTGTGTGGCGGCGACAACCGCTGCGCCATGGAAGTCGAGCGCGAGACCGGCGTGCCGCAAGGACCGTGCTGGTGCGTGAACGCCAGCTTCCCGAAAGACCTGCTGGCGCGCCTGCCTTCGGACGCCGAGGGCAAGGCCTGCATCTGCGCCGCCTGCGTGGCGAGGTTCGCCGCCGGCGGCTGAGCTCAGCTCACCACGAAAGCCAGTGCCACGCCGCCGAGCGCCAGCAGGCCCAGGCCGCCGACAAACACGCTCTCGCCCAGTGTCTCGAAGCGGCTGCCGCCACGGCTCACCCGCATCGACACGAAAGACAGCAATGCGCTGGCCAGGAACACCAGGCCGTCCAGCGCCAGCAGCTTGTCAACCAGCAGTCGGTGCTCGCTGGGCGCGCCGAGCAGGCTGATGTAGAGCGCCGTCAGGCACACACCGATCATGGTGGCCGAGGTCGGCAGGATGTGGGCCGACAGGCCTGACGCCCGCCCACCCACGACGCCGGGCCACTGGCTGTCTTCTTCGTCGCGGCGCGCCATCGGCCTTCCTCAGCCGAGCTTGACCGGCACGAAAATGCGGTCACCGTTGCGCTGGATCAGCAGCGCCACCGACTTGTCGGCCTTGGCCACCACCGAGCGCACCTGAGCCACGCTGGTGACTGGCGTGCCGTTCACCGCCATCAGCACGTCGCCCGGTTCCACCCCCGCGCGCGCGGCCGCGCCGGCCACCTGCTCGACCACCAGACCGGCGTCGACACCCGCCTCGCGCTTTTCCTGCGGCTGCAGCGGCCGCAGCGCCAGGCCCAGCTTGCCTTGACCGGTGCCGGCGTCGGCCTGCACCGACTCGCCCTTCTTGCTGCCCGCGTCGCCGAGTTGCGCCGTGAGGCTCTCGCGCTTGCCCTGGCGCACCACCTCCAGCGACACCTTCTCGCCCGGGGCCGACTGGCCGATCAACGCCGGCAGGTCGGCCGAGCCGACGATGGGTTGTCCGTTGAACGACAGGATCACGTCGCCCGACTTCAGGCCGGCCTTGTCCGCCGGGCCATCGGGCTCGACGCCCGAGACCAGCGCGCCCTCGGGACGCTCCAGCTTGAACGAGTCGGCCAGCGACTGGTTGACCTCCTGGACCGTCACGCCGAGCCTGGCGTGGCGCGCCTTGCCGGTGGCGACGATCTGGTCCTTGACCTGGGTCGCGATCTCGATCGGGATCGCGAACGACAGGCCCTGGTAGCCACCGGACTGGCTGTAGATCTGCGAGTTGATGCCGA
Source organism: Hydrogenophaga sp. (assembly GCA_016790705.1). Classification (GTDB taxonomy): domain Bacteria; phylum Pseudomonadota; class Gammaproteobacteria; order Burkholderiales; family Burkholderiaceae_C; genus Hydrogenophaga. The sequence goes on along the minus strand of JAEUOT010000046.1, from coordinate 142,338 downwards.
CCACCTCACCACGCGCGTTGAACAGCGGGCCGCCCGAGTTGCCCGGGTTGACCGCGACGTCGGTCTGGATGAACGGCACCATGCTGTCGTCGGGCAACGAGCGGCCCTTGGCGCTGACCACGCCCGCCGTCACGCTGTTCTCGAAGCCATAGGGAGAGCCGATCGCCAGCACCCACTCGCCGGCGCGCAGGGCCTTGGCGCTGCCCATCGGCACCGTCGGCAGACCCTTGGCGTCGATGCGCAGCACCGCAACGTCGGTCCTGGGGTCGGCGCCCAGCACCTTGGCCTGGAACTCACGCCGGTCGGTCAGCTTGACCGTCACCTCGCTGGCATCGCGCACCACGTGGGCGTTGGTCAGGATGATGCCGTCGCTGCTGACGATGAAGCCCGAGCCCTGGCCACGCACCGGCTGCTCGACCGTCCCGCCGCCACGGTGGCCGCCGCCCTGGAAGCGGCGGAAGAACTCGTAGAACGGGTCGCTCGGGTCGATGCCGGGAAAACCGCCGGACTCGGCCTCGGAGACCTTGCGGGTGCCGCTGACGCTGATGTTGACGACGGCCGCGCCATGGCGGTCGGCGATCTGCGCGAAGTCGGGCAGGCCGGCCGGCGCCGGGGTCGCCGCCACGGTCGCTGCAGCGGGGGCGGAAGACACTGCCGCCTGGGCATGCGAACCGTGGAACCAGGTCGCGCCCGCGCCGCCGATCACGCCGGCCGCGGCCAGCGCCAGCACCAGGCGGGCGGGGGTGAGTGGGGTGGTGTTCATGTGCGCTCCTTGGAAGGAAAAAAGGGATGACGGTGAATGTGGGCGCCTTCACTTAGACCGGGCTTAATCCGGCGCCGGGCCTGCGTGGCACACTGGCCGGCATGAGCACGCACCCCCTGCATGGCCTGCACTGGTCGGCCCGTTTCAGCGCGCTGCAGCGCCAGGCGCTGGCCCTGGTGCCGGGCATCGCGGTGGGGCTGGGCGCGGTGTGGCTGACGGGCGCGCCGGCCAGCACCGCCCTGCTGTGCGGCTGGGTCAGCTACTGCGTGGTCTACCTGGGCCTGGTGGGTCACCTCGCGCACCGCCTCAACGCGAGCGACACACGGCGGCGCGCGCGCTGGGAAGACCCGGGCGCGGCCATGCTGTTCGCGCTGGTGACGCTGGCCGCGCTGGCGAGCCTGGGGGCGGTGGCGATGGCGGTGGACGCCGGGCGGCACCTGCAGGGGTTTTCGCGCGCGGCGCACCTGGCGCTGATGGTGGCCTCGCTGATGGGGGCCTGGCTGCTGATCCAGAGCGTGTTCGCGCTGCATTACGCACGCCGCTACTACCGCACCCACCACGCGCACGACGGCCCCGCCGCCGGCCTGGCTTTTCCCGGCGGGGAGGCGCCCGACTACCTCGATTTCTTCTACTTCAGCGCGGTGATCGGCATGACCTCGCAGGTCTCCGACGTCGCCATCCAGGACCGGGCGATGCGCCGGATCGCGCTCTGGCACGGCCTGCTGGCCTTCGCCTTCAACCTCACGGTGCTGGCGCTGGCCGTCAACGTGCTGGCCGGGATGCTCGGCTGATCAGTCCGCCGGCAAGGCCAGCCGCACCCGCAATCCGCCCAACGCCGGCGAGGCATCGAGCCGCAACGCACTGCCGTGCAACTGCGCGACCGACTGCGCGATCGCCAGCCCCAGGCCGCTGCCGGTCGAGGGCGCATCGGGCAGGCGGTAGAAGCGGTCCAGCACCCGCTCGCGCTCGGCTTCGGGAATGCCTGGCCCGCTGTCTTCGACCGTCAGCACGACCTCGGACGAGCCCGCCGCGCGCACCACGCCCACGTCGATGCGCCCGCCTTCGGGCGTGTACTTGAGCCCGTTCTCGATCAGGTTGCGCAGCAGCAGCGTCAGCGCGTCGGCGTGGCCCCGCACCATGGCCACATCCAGTCCCGACAGCCCCAGGTCCTGTCCGCGCGCCTGCGCTTCGGGAACGGCCTCGGACACGGCCTGCCGCGCCAGCGCCACCAGGTCCAGCGCCTGGGTCGGCGCCGCCTCGGCCTGTCGGGCCTGCTGCCGCGCCAGCGCCATCAGTTGCGACACCAGCCGCGTGGCGCGTTCGATGCCGCTGTCGAGCCGCTGCAACGAGCGTTCGCGGGTCTCGTCGTCGGTCGCGCGGCGCAGGCCCTGCACCTGCAGCTTCAGCGCGGCCAGCGGCGAGCGCAGTTCGTGCGCCGCATCGGCCACGAACCGCTGCTGCACCTCGAACGCCTGGCCCAGGCGCGCCAGCAGCGCATTGAACTCGTGCACCAGCGGCTGCAGCTCCTCGGGCAGGTCTTTCTCGGCCACCGGCGTGAGGTCGTCGGCGTGGCGCGCGGCGAGCTGCTGCCGCACCCGCCCCACCGGCGCCAGCGTCGAACGCACCAGCCAGCCGACCGCCAGCATCAGCACCGGCGCCAGCCAGAGCACCGGCGCCGCCGTGCGCAACGCCAGTTCGCCGGCCATGCGCCGACGCACCGCCATGTCCTGCGCCACCTGGATCACCAGCCCGCCGGTCATCAGGGAATAGACGCGGTAGGTCGTGCCATGCGCCCCGACCTCGGCAAAACCCAGCACCGCCTGGGGCGGCAACTCGGGCCGGTCGGCCGAGCGCAGCAGCAGCGAACCGTCGGCGGTCCAGATCTGCAGCACGAAGTCGAAGTCCTGCTGCTGCGGCGGTATCGGCAGCATCCCGGTCGCCAGGCCCTCGGGCAGCCCGGCGCGCAGCGACTGCGCGGTCTGGCGCATCTGGTAGTCGAACAACGCATCCGCCTCCGCCCGCGCCGCCCGCCACGCCAGCCCCGCCTGCAGCAACGCCGTCGCCAGAATCGCCAGCAACACAAACACCAGCAACCGCGCACGCAAGGACCGCATTACGCCCTCCCCACCCGCCGACGGAGAAAGTGCCCTCCGTCCAGAGCACCCGTGGAACCGGCTCCGCCGGGCCACAGGGTGCGTCCCCCCCCGGCCGCAGGCCACAAGAGGGGGGGAAGCCGCGCAGCGGCGCAGGGGGGGTTCATTGTCTTGGCACCATGTAGCCCACCCCGCGCACGTTGCGGATGATGTCCGCGCCGAGCTTCTTGCGCAGGCCGTGGATGTAGACCTCGACCGCGTTGGACGTGATCTCGTGCTTCCAGTCGTAGAGCTTTTCTTCCAGTTGCGCGCGTGAGAGCACCAGACCCGGCCGCGCCAGCAGCGGCTCCAGCACCGCCCACTCCCGGCCCGACAGCACCACCGCTTCGCCGTTCACCGAGGCCTCGCGCGTGACCGGGTTGATGCAGACGCCCTGGTGTTCGTAGACCGGCTCGGCCCGCCCCGCCGCCCGGCGCAGCAGCGCCCGGATGCGCGCCAGCAGCTCGTCCATCTCGTAGGGCTTGACCACGTAGTCATCGGCCCCGGCGTCCAGCCCCTCGACCCGCTGCCTGAGCGCATCGCGCGCCGTCGCAATCAGCACCGGCACCCGGTTGCGCCGCGCCCGCAACTGCCGCAGCACGCTCAGCCCGTCCTGCTTCGGCAGCCCGAGGTCCAGCAGCACCAGGTCGTAGTCCTGCGTCCGCAAGGCGGCGGCGGCTGCCTCGCCGTCGCGCACCCAGTCGACCGCGTACTGCTCGGCGCGCAGCAGGTCCAGCACGGACTCGCCGATCATCGTGTCGTCTTCCACCAGCAGCAGGCGCATGGCCAGTTTTCCCGAAATGCATGGGTCGGATGCGGCGGATTATGGGCCGTCGGGTCGCCGCCGCCGTCGACCTGCCTTCGGGTAACTACGGATCTCTTTTCAGTTCAGATTGTTAACAATCTGAACATTAACGATTGGAGAAGCCATGAAAGTCCTGTCCGAGATCACCGGCACCGTCTGGAAAGTGGAGGTCCAGCCCGGCCAGAGCGTGGCCGAAGGCGACACCCTGCTGATCGTCGAGTCCATGAAGATGGAGATCCCGGTCTGCGCCACCGCCGCGGGGACCGTGCGCGAGATCTTCGTCGCCGAGGGCGAAGGCGTGGAAGACGGTCAGGTCGTGGTCGAACTGGGTTGAAGCGATGAATCCCGCCGACATCCCCGCCGACCAGTTCGCCGCCTGGGAAGGCGCCGTCGCCTTCCGCCTGTTCGCCGACCAGACCGACCCGACGCTGACCGTGCCCGAACAGATCGCCGGGCGCCTGGGCGACCGCATCCTCGCCGGCCAGATGGCCCCCGGCGAGCGCATCGGCGAACAGGAGCTGGCCGACGAGTTCGCGGTGAGCCGCGGTCCCGTTCGCGAGGCCTTGCGCATCCTGGAGCGCGAAGGCCTGGTGACCATCCTCGCGCGCCGTGGCGCCATCGTCACCGAACTGAGCACCGCCGAACTGCAGGAGCTGATGGAGATCCGCGCCGGCCTGTTCGAGCTGGTGGTGCGCAAGCTCGCGGCCAGCGGGCATCCCGAACTGCTGCCCCTGCTGCGCGCCGGCACCCAGCGGCTGCAGAGCCTGGCGGCCCTGCCCGACGGCGGCGACGCCTACGCCGAGACCACCTACCGGCTGCTGATCCTGTGCGCCCGCATGGCCGGCAACCGCCGGCTGCAGCGCATGCTCACCGGCCTGTCGCTGCAGACGCTGCGCTACAGCAAGCTGGGCCTGGCCTCGGTCGAGCGGCGCCTGCGTTCGGCCCGGCTGTGGCAGGAAGCCACCGACGCCATGGCGGCCGGCGACACCGAGCGCATGGTCGCCCTGACGCGCCAGCGCATCGAAGAATCGGCCGAAGAGGCGGTGCGCGTGCTGCAACAGGCGCCCGGCGACGGAGCATCGGCATGAACGGCGACACCCCGTCCGAACTCGCGGCCGGCCCGCTGACCGGCCTGAAGGTGGTCGAAATCGGCACCACCATCGCCGGCCCGGCCTGCGCCCGACTGCTCGCCGACTTCGGCGCCGAGGTGATCAAGATCGAACCGCCCGACGGCGACCCGGTGCGCCAGATGGGCCAGCACGTGCAGCAGCAGTCGCTCTACGCCGCCTCCATCCTGCGCAACAAGCGGTCGGTCGTGCTCGACCTCAAGACCGAGGCCGGGCGCCGCATCGCCTTCGAGCTGATCGCGCGCGCCGACATCCTGGTCGAGAACAACCGTGCGGGCGTGCTTGAACGGCTCGGCCTGGGCTACGAGGCGCTGAGCGCGCGCAACCCCGGCCTGGTGATGGTGCGCATCAGCGGCTACGGCCAGACCGGCCCCTACGCCGACCGCCCGGGTTACGGCGCAATCTGCGAGGCGGTGGGCGGCGTGCGCCACATGACCGGCGACCCTGACCGCCCGCCGGCCCGCGTGGCGCTGGCGACCACCGACTACCTGACCTCGGTCTATGCCGCGTTCGGCGCGATGGCGGCGATCCGGGCGCGCAGCGTCACCGGGCGTGGCCAGGTGGTCGATGCCGCGTTGTACGAAGCGGCCTTCACGCAGATGGAGCCGGTGGTGCCGGCGCACGAGAAGCTGGGCGTGGTGCCGATGCGCGAGGGCTCCAACCTGCCGTCGATGGCGCCCAACAGCTCCTACCCGACGCGCGACGGCGGCTGGATGCTGATCGCCGCCAACAGCCAGCCCACCTGGCGCCGGCTGGTGGGGCTGATGCAGCAACCCGGGCTGCTGACCGACCCGCGTTTTGAAACCATCCAGGCGCGCGGCAAACCCGAAAACATGCGCGCCATCGACGCCATCGTCGCCGAGTGGACGCGCGGCTTCGACGGGACCGACCTGGAAGCGCGGCTGCGCGAAGCCGAGGTGCCCTGCACCCGCGTCTACACCATCGCCGACATCTACGCCGACCCGCACTTCGCCGCGCGCGGCATGCTGGCCCAGGTCCCGCACCCGGTGCTGGGCCACACGACGCAGACCGGCGTCGTGCCACGCCTGTCGGCCACGCCGGGCGGCATCCGCCACACCGGGCCCGACCTGGGCGCCGACACCCGCGCCGTGCTGCGCGAGGCGCTGCAGATGGGCGATGCCGAGATCGACGCACTGATCCAGCAACAGGCGGTGATGCAGGCGGGCTGATGCCGCCGGCCACCGGAACCAGACACCCAGACACCCGCAAAGGAGCCTTCCATGAACACCCCTCACACCACGCGCCGTCAGGCCCTGGGCTGGCTGGCCGCCGGCACCGCGATGCTCACCGCCACCGGACGCGCGCACGCCGCCGGCTGGCAGCCCAGCGGCAACATCACCTACAACATCGGCGTCGCGGCGGGCGGCTCGGTCGACCTCTACGCCCGCGGCATCGGCCAGGCGCTGGAAACCCTCAAGCTGGTGAACGGGCAGAACGTGGTGCCGATGAACAAGCCCGGCGCGGCCGGCCTGCTGGTGCTGCAGGCCATGCAGAAGGCGCGCGGCGACGCACACCAGCTCTCGACCTTCCACACCGGCAGCATCGCCGGTCAGGTCACCGGCGTGCTCAAGGCCGACCTGCGCGAGTTCTTCCCGGTGGCGATGATGGTCGAGGAGACCACCCTGGTCGCGGTGCGCAGCGACTCGCCCTTGCGCGATGCGAAGGCCATGATCGAGAAGCTGCGCCAGGACCCCGAGTCGCTCAAGATCGCGGTCGCGCCGCTGCGCGGCCTGAACCTGCACCTGGCGATCGCCAAGCCGCTCAAGCTCGCGGGCGTCGACGTGTCGCGACTGACGGTGGTGCCGTTCCGCTCGTCGGGCGAATCGGTCACGGCCCTGCTCGGCGGACACATCGACGTGGTCGTCGCGACCGGCCCGTCGATCACGCCGCAGTTGCCCACCGGAAAGGTCCGCATGCTGGCCAGTTGCGCCGCCACGCGCGGGACCGGCCCGCTGGCCGAGGTGCCGACCTGGCGCGAGCTGGGCATCGCCGCCGACTACGTCAGCTACAACGGCGTGCTGCTGCCGCCCGCGGTCGACGCCGAACAGATCCGCTTCTGGGAAGGCGCCTTGCGCAAGGTGTCGGAATCGCCCGACTGGAAACAACTGGTCGAGAAGTCGGGCAACAAGCCGATCTTCAAGGGCTATGTCGATTCGCACCGCTACCTGCAGCGCGAACTGGACGAGACCCAGTCGCTGGTGGCATCCCTCGGCGCCGGCGCCCGATGAGCCGCCGATTCGAACCCGCCGGCGAATGGGCCGCCGAGCTGACCGAGCTGGAAGCGCGCCGCACGCAGGTGCGCGCCATGGGCGGCCCCGAAGCGCTGGCCAAGTTCAAGGCCAGCGGTCGCCTCAACGCGCGTGAGCGCATCGACCAGTTGCTCGATGAAGGCAGCTTCCGCGAATTCGGCCAGATCGCAGGCAAGGGCCACTACTCGCGCGAAGGCGCCTTCGAACGCCTGGACCCGACCAACGCCATCACCGGCACCGGCCGCATCGAGGGCCGCAAGGTCGCGCTGCATGTCGACGACTTCACCATCCGCGCCGGCTCGTCCGAAGCCACCATCGCGGACAAGTGGATCTACATCGAGCGCATGGCGCACCAGCTGCGCCTGCCGCTGGTGCGGCTGGTCGATTCGGCCGGCGGCAGCGTCAAGCTGCTGATGCAGATCGGCGGCACCAAGATTCCCGAGTACCCGAGCTGGCCCGCCAACGCGCTGCTCGACACGGTGCCGGTGGCGGCGGTGGCGCTGGGCGCCTGCGTGGGCCAGGGCGCGGTGAAGGTGCTGTCCTCGCACTTCAGCGTGATGGTGCGCGAGCAGGCGCAGGTGATGGCCGCCGGTCCGCACGTGGTGCAGCAGGCCTACGGACAGACCATCGACAAGAACGATCTCGGTGGCCACAAGGTGCACCGCAAAAGCGCCCTGGTCCACAACGAGGCGGAGAGCGAAGCCGACGCCCTGGCCCAGGTGCGCCGATTTCTTTCCTACCTGCCGCGCAGCGTGTTCCACCTCGCCCCGGCGGTGGCGCCGACCGACGACCCGGAGCGCGCCGAGGACTGGCTCAAGGACGCGATCCCGCACGAGCGCCGCAAGATCTACGACCCGCGCAAGATCGTCGAGGCCGTGATGGACCTGGGCTCGGTGTTCGAGATCGGTCGCTGGCAGGCCGGCTCGGTCATCACCGCGCTGGCGCGCCTGAACGGCATCCCGGTCGGCGTGATCGCCAACGACCCCAAGGTCCAGGGCGGCGCGATGACGGTGCAGGCGGCCTACAAGATGGAGCGCCACGTGAAGCTGTGCAGCCAGTTCGGCCTGCCCATCGTGAACTTCGTCGACCAGCCGGGCAACCAGACCGGGCTGGAGGCCGAACTCGGCGGCACGCTGCTGGGCGCGACCCGGGTCGGCGAGGCGCTGCACCGCTGCCAGTCGCCCTGGGCCTCGGTGATCGTGCGCCGCTGCTTCGGCATGGCCGGCGCGCTGCACGCGCCCAAGTACGGCGAGGCGCTGAACTTCCGCGTCGCCTGGCCGTCGGCGCGCTGGGGTTCGATCCCGATCGAGGGCGGCGTGATGGCCGCGCACAAGGCCGAGATCGAGGCGGCCGACGACCCGGCGGCCAAGCGCGCCGAGCTGGAGGCCTTCTACCTGAACATGACCTCGCCGTTCCGCACGGCGGAGAAGTTCGGCATCCTGGACATCATCGACCCGCGCGAGACGCGCAGCCTGCTGTGCGACTGGGTCGAGGACGCCTGGGAGCGCGTGAAGACCGACCGTGTCCGCGCCGGCTGAGCCGGCGTCCGATGTGCGACAGCGCCTGGCGTCCGCCTGGCGGACGGTGCGCCAGCGCGTGGGCGGCTCGCTGCTGTGCGCCGTCGTCGGCCTGTCGGCGTTGTTCATCAGCGAGCACCACGGCGGCCCCGCGCTGCTCTATGCGCTGCTGCTTGGTCTGTCCTTCCACTTCCTGTCGCAGGACGCCCGCCTGCGCCCGGGCATCGACTTCTGCAGCCGCAGCGTGCTGCGCGTCGGCGTGGCGCTGCTGGGCGCGCGCATCGGCTTCGCACAGGTCCAGGCGCTGGGCTGGCACACCGCGCTGCTGGTCGTCGCGGGGGTCGTGCTGACCATCGCCGCCGGCCTGCTGCTGGCGCGCGGGCTCTCCTGCCGCCGCGACGAGGGCCTGGTCTCGGGCTGCGCCGTCGGCATCTGCGGCGCGTCGGCCGCGCTGGCGGTGGCCTCGGTGCTGCCGCCCACGCGGGAGAACGAACGCTTCACCCTGCTGACCGTGGTCGGCGTGACGGTGCTGTCCACCCTGGCCATGCTGCTCTACCCGCTGCTGGTGCAGGCGGCGGGTTTTTCCCCACAGCAGGCGGGCGTCTTCTTCGGCGCCACCATCCACGACGTGGCGCAGGTGGTGGCCGCCGGCATGCTGCTGACGCAGGCCGGCGACACCGCTGCGGCCGACAGCGCCACCATCGTCAAGCTGATGCGGGTGATGTTGCTGCTGCCGGTTGTGCTGGTGGTGGCGACGTGGGTGCGCCACGGCGAGGCGCCCGACGCGATCGCGCTGGATGACGACGCAACGCCGCGCGCCGACGTGCCGCTGGTGCCGACCTTCCTGCTCGGCTTCGTGGTGCTGATGCTGCTCAACACCGCCGGCCTGCTCAAGCCCCCGGTCGTGGACGCGGCCAGCACGCTCTCGCGCGCCCTGCTGGTGGTGGCCATCGCTGCGGCGGCGGTCAAGACCAGCCTCGAAGACCTGCGCGAGCTGGGCTGGCGGCCGGTGGCACTGCTGCTGGGCGAAACCGTCGGGCTGGCCGTGTTCGCCGGACTGGCCATCGGCATCGGCATCGCCCGATAGACCTCGGCGCACCATGTCCCAGGTCGGGGCAACGCGGCGCAAAACCGATAAGCTCGCCCATCGAGCCTCCAGCATGCCCCGCCACCACGACCACTCCATCACCGCCCTGCGCGAGCGCCACGGCGCGCGCTACCGCTGGTTGCTGCTGCTGTCGGTGATGGTCGGCACCATGGCCTCGGTCATGTCCTCGACCATCGTCAACGTGGCGATTCCCGACATGAGTCACCACTTCGCGCTCGGCCAGGAGCGCGCGCAGTGGGCGACCTCGGGCTTCATGGCGGCGATGACGGTGTCCATGCTCACCACGCCCTGGCTGCTGGCGCGTTACGGCTACCGGCGCACCTACGTGGGCTGCATGTGGCTGCTGCTGGCCGGCGGCATCGGCGGCGGCTTCGCCCAGCACTTCACCCTTGTGCTGGCCGCGCGCGTGGCCGAGGGGCTGGCGGCCGGCGTGGTGCAGCCGATCCCGGCCATCATCATCCTGCGCGCCTTCGAGCCGCAGGAGCAGGGCCGCGCCAGCGGCTTCTTCGGCACAGGTGTCGTGCTCGCGCCCGCCATCGGACCGAGCATCGGCGGCCTGCTGGTCGACGCCTTCGGCTGGCGCTCGATCTTCTTCATGGTGGTGCCGTTCTGCCTGGCCTCGCTGTGGCTGGCGCACCGCTTCGTGCCGACCAACGCCCCCGGCGGCGCGGCCGCCAACCCGCAAGGCGCGGCGCTGGACTGGCGCGGCCTGCTGCTGGCCTCGGCCGGCTCGCTGTGCCTGCTCAACGGGCTGGTCGAACTCAAGGGCGGCACCGCGCTGGCCGCCACCGGCCTGCTGCTGGCTGCGGCGCTGGCGCTGCTGGCCTTCGTGATGCTGCAGCGGCGCATGCTGCTGGACCGCCGCCGCCACCCCGACCGCGGCACCGACCCGCTGATGAACCTCTCGCTGTTCCGCGACCGCCGCTTCGCGATGGGCAGCATCGTCGCCTTCATCTACGGCGTCGGCCTGTTCGGCTCGACCTACCTGCTGCCGGTCTACATGCAGATGGGCCTGGGCCTCTCGCCCTCCTTCGTCGGCACCATCCTGCTGCCCGCGGGCCTGGTGCTGGCGGTGACCATCACCCTGGTCGGGCGTCTGTCCGACCGCCAGCCGGCCCACCGGCTCGTCAGTGTCGGGTTGACCTTGCTGGCGGTGTCGTTCGCGCTCATGCCCACCATCGACGCGGCCAACCCGACGCGCACGGTCGCCCTGCTGGTGGCCTGGGCGATCCTGGGCCGCATCGGCCTGGGCTTCATCCTGCCCTCGCTCAACGTCGGCGCCATGCGCGGCCTGGACCGCTCGCAGATTCCGCAGGGCGCCAGCGCCATCAACTTCCTGCGCATGCTCGGCGGTGCGGCCGGCGTGAGCCTGTGTGGCATCGTGCTGGAGTGGCGGGTCGCGGCGCACGGCCTCACCCTGGCCCCGGGCAACACCTCGCCGGGGCACCTCGCCCCGTTCAACGAGACGTTTTTCATGGTCGCAGCCATTTGCGCGCTGGCCGTGGGTGCCGCCCTGAAAATGCGCGCAAAACCCACCGGGGCTGCCAGACAATAGTCCGATGTGCCAACTGCTCGCCCTCAACTGCGCCACACCGACCGACGCCTCGTTCAGTTTCACCGGCTTCTGCCAGCGCGGCGGCGCCACCGACCACCACGCCGACGGCTGGGGCATTGCCTTCTTCGAGGGCCGGGGCCTGCGGCTGTTCATCGACCACGAAAGCGCCGCCAACTCGCGCATGGCCGAGTTCCTGCGCAGCTACCCGCTCAAGAGCAAGAACATCATCGCCCACGTGCGCAAGGCGACCATCGGCGAAGTGATGCTGGAGAACGCCCACCCGTTCACCCGCGAACTCTGGGGCCGGCACTGGGTGTTCGCGCACAACGGTGACCTCAAGGACTATTTCCCCAAGCTGCACGCGCAGTTCCGCCCGGTGGGCACGACCGACAGCGAACGCGCCTTCTGCTGGCTGATGCAGGAACTGGCGAAATCGCACGCCAGCCTGCCCAGCACCGAGGAGCTGACGCACACCCTGCGCGAGCTGATCCCGCAGGTCACGCCGTTCGGCACCTTCAACTTCCTGCTGTCCAACGGCGAAGCGCTCTGGGCGCACTGCTCGACCAAGCTGCACTGGCTGGTGCGCCAGTACCCGTTCTCCAAGGCCACGCTGATGGACCAGGACTGGACCGTCAACTTCGCCGAAGTGAATCAGCCGGGCGACCGCGCGGCCGTGATCGTCACCACGCCGCTGACCAGCGACGAGCAGTGGACGGCGTTCGAACCCGGCGAACTCAAGGTGTTCGTCGACGGGCTGGTGGTCTGACTCGTCAGCGCCGGCCGCCGCGCCGCTGCTGCTCGCGCAGCATGTAGAGGTACAGGCCCTCGACCTTCTCACGCGCCCAGGGCGTCTTGCGCAGGAAGCGCAGGCTGGAGGTGATGCTCGGGTCGATGTTGAAACAGCGCACCGGGATGCGCTCGCCCAGACCGTCCCAGCCGTAGTGGTCGACCAGGGCGTTGAGGATCGCCTCCAGCGTCATGCCATGGAGCGGGTTGTTCGCCTGGACAGGCTTGGGCGCTTCGCTCAAGACGGGACTTTCAACGCCGCTTCGAGCGCATCCACGAACATCGCCGGCACGTCGAAGCCGGTCTGGTCGTGGATCTCCTGGAAGCAGGTCGGGCTGGTGACGTTGATCTCGGTGACCTTGTTGCCGATCATGTCCAGCCCCACCAGCAGCAGGCCGCGCGCGGCCAGCACCGGCGCAATGGCCTCGGCCACGGCGCGGTTCTCGTCGGACAGCGGCTGCGCCACGCCCTTGCCGCCGGCCGCCAGGTTGCCGCGCACCTCGTTGCCCTGCGGAATGCGCGCCAACACGAAGGGCGCGACCTTGCCCCCGATCAGCAGCAGGCGCTTGTCGCCCAGCACGATCTCGGGCAGGTAGCGCTGCACCATCACGCTGGTGGCGCCGCCCTGGTTGAGCGTTTCGATGATCGAGCCCAGGTTCATGCCGTCGGCACCGACGCGGAAGATGCCCATGCCGCCCATGCCGTCCAGCGGCTTGAGGATGATGTCCCGGTGCTCGGCATGGAAGGCGCGGATCGCCTCGGGCGAGCGCGTCACCAGCGTGGGCGGCGCGAACTGGGCGAACTCCATCAGAGCGAGTTTTTCGGGGTGTTCACGCAGGGCCGAGGGCCGGTTGAACACGCGCGCGCCTTCGCGTTGCGCCTGTTCCAGCAGGTGGGTGCAGTAGAAGAACTCGCTGTCGAAGGGCGGGTCCTTGCGCATCAGCACCGCGTCGAAGTCCTTGAGCGCTTCGACCGCTTCGCCGGTGACGCTGAACCAGTCGTGCGCGTCGCCCGTCAGGCGGATGCGGCGCACCGTGGCATTGACGGTGCCGCCGCTGCGCCAGCCCATGTGACGTGGCTCGGTGGCGGCGATGGCGTGGCCGCGTTTCTGCAGCTCGCGCATCATGGCAAAGGTGGTGTCCTTGTAGGTCTTGAAGGACTCCAGGGGATCGGCAACGAAGAGGATGTTCATGGGCTTGTCTTTCGGGCTCCGTACTGTTGCACAAACAGCGCCAGCGCGCCGGCGATCACGCCCCAGAAGGCCGAGCCGATGCCGGCGATCACCACACCGCTGAGCGTGACGAGGAAGGTGATGAGCGCGGCTTCGCGGTGGGTGTCTTCGCGCAAGGCGGCGTGCAGGCCACCACCGATGCTGCCCAGCAGCGCCAGCCCGGCGATTGCCAGCACCAGTTCCTTCGGGAAGGCCAGCAGCAGGCCGGTGACCGCCGCGCCGACCAGGCCAATGGCGATGTAGATCAGACCGCAGGCCACGGCCGCGGTGTAGCGCTTGGCCTTGTCGGGGTGGGCTTCTTCGCCCATGCAGATCGCGGCCGTGATCGCGCTGAGGTTGAGCGCGTAACCGCCGAAGGGCGCGAGCACCAGCGTCGCGACGCCGGTCATGGTGATGATCTTCGAGATCGGCATGTCGTAACCGGCCGCGCGGATCGCCGCCACACCGGGCAGGTTCTGCGAGGCCATGGTGACGATGAACAGCGGCAGCGCCAGGCTGACGAAGGCGCTGAACGTGAACTCGGGCGTGGTGAACACCGGCACCGCCCACTGCAGCGTGAGCGCACCGGCGTTGAACTGCCCGTTGGCAAGGACGTACGCAACCGCCGCCAGCAGGGTCAGCGGCACGGCGTAGCGCGGCAGAAAACGGCGCCCCAGCAGATAGGCCAGCAGCATCAGCACCACCAGCGCCAGCGCGGTCTGCGCCGCGGCAAACGCCTGCAGGCCGAACCGCGCCAGCACACCGGCCAGCAGGGCAGAGGCAATCGCCATCGGGATGCGGTTCATGACGCGTTCGAACAGCCCGGTCGCGCCCGACAGGATGATCAGCACCGCACAGGCCATGAAAGCACCCACCGCCTGCGCCATCGTGAAGCCGCCGGCCAGGCCTGCGGTGGCCAGCACCGCGGCACCCGGCGTGCTCCAGGCCACCATCACCGGCTTCTTCAGGATCAGCGAAGGGATGGCCGAGCACAGGCCCATTCCCAGCCCCAGCGCCCACATCCAGGAGGTGATGAGCTCGGGCGTGGCGCCGAAGGCCTGCGCGGCCTGGAAGACGATGGCGACCGAGCTGGTGAAGCCCACCAGCACCGCCACGAAACCGGCCGTGGCGGCCGACAGGTTCAGGTCACGGAAAAAAGACATCCGGCGATTGTCAGCCAAGCCATCGGAGCACGTGTCTTGGTCGAGGATGCGGTGGAACCGGCTCCGCCGGGCCACTCGCATCGCCCCTTGAGGGGCGGAGCGGTTACGCGAAGCGAATAAGCGACGGGGGTGGGCTAAATCTCCAGCTTGGAGCCCAACTCGATCACCGCGTTGTTCGGCAGGTTCAGGAACTCGGCCGCAGCGCCGGCGTTGTGGTGCATCTGCGCGAACAGCTTCTCGCGCCACAGCGCCATGCCGTCGCCCAGGGTCGGCACCACCAGATCGCGCGAGAGGAAGTAGCTGGTGGTCATGGGCTCCAGGTCACAGCCCCGCCCGCGCATCGACTCCAGCGCCTTGGGCACGTCCGGGTCGTTCTTGAAGCCGTAGTGGATCACCACCTGCCAGCAGTCGTGGCCCAGCGGTTCGATCTCCAGCCGCTTGTCCAGCCCGATCCAGGGCACCTCGTGGCTGCGCACGGTGACGAACAGGTTCTGCGCATGCAGCACCTTGTTGTGCTTGAGGTTGTGCAGCAGCGCGTTGGGCACGGTGCCGGTCTCGGCGGTGAGGAACACCGCTGTGCCGTCCACCCGGGCCGGCGGCGCCATGAACACCGCTTCGAGGAAGCTGTCGAGCTCGATCGCCTCGGCGTGTTGCGCCTTGGCCATCAGCGTGCGACCCTGCTTCCAGGTCATCATCAGCGTAAACACCACGCCACCGATCATGAGCGGGAACCAGCCACCGGCGAACAGCTTGAGGAGGTTGGACGCAAAGAACGAGATGTCCACCACAAAGAACCACCCGGTCGCCCCCAGGCACAGCCACAGCGGGTACTTCCAGCCATAGCGGATCACGAAGAAGGTCAGCACCGTGGTGATCAGCATGTCCAGGGTCACCGCAATGCCGTACGCCGCCGCGAGGCTGGAGGACGACTTGAACATGACCACCGCCAGCACGATGGCGGTGAACAGGCCCCAGTTCACGAACGGGATGTAGATCTGGCCGGTGTCGTGCACGCTGGTGTGGCGGATGTTCAGGCGCGGCAGGTACCCGAGCTGGATCGCCTGCTTGGTCACGCTGAAGGCGCCGGAGATCAGCGCCTGCGAAGCGATCACCGTCGCCATGGTGGCCAGCCCCACCAGCGGCAGCAGCGCCCAGTCGGGCGCCATGTTGAAGAACGGGTTCTTGACCGCCTCCGGCTCGGCCAGCAGCAGCGCGCCCTGGCCGAAGTAGTTCAGCGTCAGGCAAGGCATCACGATCGAGAACCAGGCCATGCGGATCGGCTTCTTGCCGAAGTGCCCCATGTCGGCGTAAAGCGCTTCGCCACCGGTCACGCAAAGCACCACAGCCCCCAGGATGATGAAGGTCGTGCCCGGGTTGTTCCAGGCGAACAGCCAGGCGTGGTGCGGCAGCAGTGCCCACAGGATTTCCGGATGGCCGACGATGTGCGTCACGCCCAGCACGGCAATCGAGACGAACCACAGCACGGTGATGGGACCGAAGAATTTGCCGATGCCGCCGGTGCCGCGTTTCTGCACAAAGAACAGCGCGAACAGCACCACCAGCGTCAGCGGCACCACGTACTGCTTGAAGTGGGGCGAGACGACCTCCAGACCCTCGACCGCCGACAGCACCGAGATCGCCGGGGTGATGACCCCGTCACCGTAGAACAGGGAGGTGCCGAAGATGCCGATGGCCAGCATCCACTTGCGCAGCTCCGGCCGGTCTTTGACGGCCTGCGAGGCCAGTGCCAGCATGGCGATCAGGCCGCCCTCGCCGTGGTTGTCGGCCCGCAGCACCAGGGTGACGTACTTGATCGAGACGATGACCGTCAGCGTCCAGAAGACGATGGACAGGACGCCATAGACGTTTTCGTGGGTGAAGGGAACGTGGCCGGACCCGAAAATTTCCTTGATGGCGTACAGCACGCTGGTGCCGATATCGCCATAGACCACTCCGATGGCGCCCAGGGTGAGCGCGGCAAGCGACGACTTGTTCGATGACACAAAACCGCCTGACCCCGAAGCATCAGGCCCGTTATCTTGAAGCCACCGATTCTGCGCCCGCGCCCTGCGCTCTGTCAGTAGGGAAAAGGCGAGTGAGGGAAGGTCCCGGCGCCCGTTGCTGCGATGCAACAAGACGCCTTGACATCATTCGTACTGCTCGGCCTCCGGGTCGGTCGCTTCCAGTTCATAGGCGGCCGACAACATCGCCAACCGTCCGATCACGCCGTACATGTAGAACCGGTTGGGCACGCTCGCCCCCGGCTTGACGCCCGGCTGCGGGAGCTGCGCACTCTGCTCGAAGGCCAGTGGCACGAAGCTCGATCCCGGCACGCTCAGGCTCTCGTCGGTGCCGCGGTCGGCGTGAACACGGTAGAAGCCGCCCACCACGTAGCGGTCCATCATGTAGACCACCGGTTCGGCCACCGCCGCGTTGATGCGTTCGTTGGTCAGCACACCTTCCTGGATGACGACCTCGCCGATGTTGTGCCCGGCCACCGCCTTGGCGCGCGCCTTGAACCAGGCATCGTCCAGTTCCTTCGCGTCGCGGACCGTGAGCTGACCCAGGGCCTGATGGCTGTTGTCGGCCTTGATGACCGCAAACGGCTTCTCGTTGATGCCGTATTCCTTGTACTTGCGGCGGATGCGCGCGAGCAGGGCGTCGGTGTTGCTGCGCAGGCATTCGAGGCCGGTCTTGTCGGCGAAATTCACCTCCCCGCACTGGCCGTACATCGGCGTGATCAGCCAGGGGTCCATGCCCAGCAGCTTGCCGAAGCGCTTGGCCACTTCCTCGTAGGCCTTGAAGTGGTTGCTCTTGCGGCGCACGCCCCAGCCCGCGTGTAGCGGCGGCAGCAGGTACTGTTCGTGCAGGTCTTCGAGGATGCCGGGGGCGCCCGCGCTCAGGTCGTTGTTGAGCAGGATGGTGCAGGGATCGAAGTGCTTGAGCCCCAGCCGGCGCTTGCTGCGGATCAGGGGTTCCAGCGTGACCGTTTCGCCACCGGGCAGGTCAAAGGTCGTGGGCGCCTTGATGTCGTTGGACAAGGATCCCAGGCGCACGTTCAGTCCCGCCTGATAGAACACGCGCTGCAGTTGCGCGAGGTTGGCGAGGTAGAAGGAATCGGTGCGGTTCTCGGGCACCAGCAGCAGGTTCTTGGCCTCCGGACAGATCTTCTCGATCGCCGCCATCGCCGCCTGCACCGCCAGCGGCATCATCTCGGGCGTCAGGTGGTTCCAGGCGCCCGGGAACAGGTTGGTGTCGACCGGCGCGAGCTTGAAGCCGGCGTTGCGCACGTCCACCGAGCTGTAGAACGGCGGCGTGTGCTCCATCCACTCCAGCCGGAACCAGCGCTCGATCACCGGCGTGGATTCGAGAATGCGCTGTTCGAGTTCGTTGATGGGGCCCGTGAGGGCGGTCACGAGATGCGGAACCATAGGTAGTGGACGCCCCCGCGCCGCCTGCGGCGTCACCCCCCACTGGGGGGCGCCAGCAGCGGCCCGGCAAAGCCGGTTCCGCGCTGGCCTGGACGCTCTGGCGTTGCGTTCGGGCTGAAGTTTGGAGTTGTTGGGAAAAACACAGGCCTGTTGAGTATGGGGCCGAAGGTGCCGCTTGCAAGCCCCGCTCAGGAGCGGATTTCGCCTTCACCCAGCACAACGTATTTCAGCGAGGTCAGGCCTTCGACACCGACCGGCCCGCGGGCGTGGAACTTGTCGGTGCTGATACCGATTTCGGCGCCCAGCCCGTACTCGAAGCCATCGGCGAAGCGGGTGCTCGCATTCACCATCACGCTGGCCGAGTCCACCTCGCGCAGGAAGCGCTGGGCGTGCATGTGGTCGGTGGTGAGGATGGCGTCGGTGTGGTGGCTGCTGTAGCGGTTGATGTGGGCGATCGCCTCGTCCACGCCGTCCACCAGCTTGACGCTGACGATGGGCGCCAGGTATTCCTCGCTCCAGTCCTGTTCGGTCGCCGCGTTGACCTGGGCGCCCGGCACCGCGGCCAGGATCGCCATCGCCTCCGGGCAGCCGCGCATCTCCACGCCCTTGGCCGCGTAGACGGCACCGATCTTCGGGAGGAAGTCCTTCGCCACGCCGCGCGCCACCAGCAGGCTCTCGGTGGCATTGCAGGGGCTGTATTTCTGAGTCTTGGCGTTGTCGGCCACCTTCACCGCCATCGCGATGTCGCAGGGGTCGTCCACGTAGGTGTGGCAGTTGCCGTCAAGGTGCTTGATCACCGGCACCTTGGCCTCGGCGCTGATGCGCTCGATCAGGCCCTTGCCGCCGCGCGGGATGATCACGTCCACGTACTGCGGCATGGTGATGAGCTGGCCCACGGCGGCGCGGTCGGTGGTGGGCACCAGTTGCACCGCATCGGCCGGCAGGCCGGCGGCCACCAGGGCCTGCTGCACCAGCGCGGCCAGGGCGCGGTTGGAATCAATGGCCTCGGAGCCGCCGCGCAGGATGCAGGCGTTGCCACTCTTGATGCTCAGGCTGGCGGCCTCGATGGTCACGTTCGGCCGGCTCTCGTAGATCATGCCGAAGACGCCGATGGGCACCCGCATCTGGCCCACGCGGATGCCGCTGGGCATCTGCTTCATGCCCGAGATCTCGCCAATGATGTCCGCCATCGCGGCCAGCTGCTCGCAGCCCTCGGCGCAGGTCTCCAGCACCTTGGGCGTGAGCTTGAGCCGGTCTACCATGGGCTCGGCCAGGCCGGCCGCGCGGGCGCGCTCCAGGTCCTTGGCGTTCTCCACCTGCAGCGGCGCCACGTTCTCACGCAGCAGCCGCGCCAGCTCGCGCAGCGCCTTGACCTTGGTCGCGGCGCCGGCCTTGGCCATCAGCGCAGAGGCGGCCTTGGCCTGGCTGCCCAGGGTGTTCATCAGTTCGGAGGTGGAGGTCGCGTTCATGCCGCAATTTTCGCACCGCATGCGGCGGGGCAGCGCTTCCCGGCCATCAAAGGCACAATCCACATATACACCCCCCAGTTTCCAAGGAGCCCCATGAAGACCGCACTCGACCTCGTTGCAGCCGCCAAAGCCCGCGTCACCGAAATCCCCGTGTCCGAGGCCGAAGCGGCCATCCGTGACGCCGACGTGCTGATCGACGTCCGTGAAACCGAAGAATTCACCGCCGGCCATCTGCCGGGCGCCATTCACGCCTCGCGCGGCATGCTGGAATTCAAGCTCAGCGGCACGCCGGCGCTGGCCTCGCGCGACCTCAAGGTGGTGCTCTATTGCAAGACCAGCGGGCGCGCCGCGCTGGCCGCCGCCGCCATGCAGGACATGGGCTATCTCAACGTGCGCTCGATCGCGGGCGGATTCGATGCCTGGGTTGCGGCCGGCAAACCGGTGCACAAGCCCGAACTGCCCAGCTTTGGCTGATCCCGAGGCTCAGTGCAGGGCGCAGCCCTGCGCGACCCGCAGCGCCATGCGGTGCAGCGCATCCCAGGGGTCGGCCGGCCAGTCGGGCTGGCGGATCCCCTTGACGATGCCGTCGACCACGTGCGCATCCTGCAGCCACTGCGCCAGCTGTGAAGGCCGAATCAGCGGCAGCGCCCGTTCCATCAGCTTTTCCTTGACGCCCCAGACGCGGTTCTCGCGCAGCGCCATGGGCAACGGGCGCCCGGCATCCATCGCGCCACGGACGCGGTGCAGGGTGCGAATGTCCTCGGACAGGGCAAAGTGCACCAGCACCGGCGCCTCGCCCTCGGCCTGCAGGCCATCCAGCATGCGCTGCATCCGTAGCACCTGCCCGCCCAGCACCGCCTCGGCGAGCTTGAATGGCGTGTAGCGCGCCACGTTGAGCACGGCGCTCTCGATCTGCGCAAAGCCCAGCTCGCCCGCCGGATACAGCAGGCCCAGCTTCTGGATTTCCTGGTGCGCCGCCAGCAGGTTGCCCTCGACCCGGTCGGCAAAAAACTGCAGCGTGCGCTGACCTTCTTCGCCGGCTGCCACGCGCTGGCCCTGGGCCTGCAGCCGCTGTGCGATCCACGCCGGCAGCGCCTGCCGCTCGACTGGGTCGACCCGCACCGTGATCCCAAAGCCGTCGAGTGCGCCGAACCAGGCGCCTTTCTGCGTGGCCATGTCCAGTCGCGGCAGCAACACCAGGGTGAGCGTCGAATCGTTGTCTTTGGCCGCTTCGGCGATCTGCTGCAGCACCTGCGAGCCGTCCTTGCCCGGCTTGCCAGATGGGATCTGGATCTCGATCAGTTGCTTGTCGGCGAACAGGCTCATCGAGCCCCCGCTGGCAAGCACCTCGCTCCAGTCGAAGTGCGCGCCAGCCACGGTGTGCACCGTGCGCTCGGTATAGCCCTGTGCCCGTGCCGCGGCCCGGATCGCGTCGGCCGCTTCCTGGATCAGCAGCGGCTCATCGCCATGCAGCGTGTAGAGGGAACGCAGCCCTTTGTGCAGATGCCCGGCCAGCTGCGGGGCGGCTACCTGCATGGTGTCAAAGGGACTTGACCGCCGCCAGGCGCCGAACCACCTGCTGGACGATGTCACCGTCCATGTCGCGGAACATCATGTTCTCTTCGGCGGCCTTGGACAGCGCCGCCGTCTCGCTGAAGCTGATGTCCCGCTCCAGCAGCAGCTCGGTCTCTTCCAGCAGGTACTTGCCGGCGGGCGTGCTCAGCCGGAAGCGAAAGCGTGCACGCAGCGTCAGTTCGCGCACCTCACCCGATTCGTTCTGTCCGGAGACCACCCGTTCGTGCTGGTCGACCAGCACAGCCAGCACGACCTGCGGGGTCACCGGCGTTCCCGCCTGCGAGGCCGCGGAGCTGTTGGTCACCTGGATGCCGGAGGCCAGCATCGCCTGTTGCAGGGCGCGCGACATCGAGGTGTTCTCGGAGCCGGTCACCTGCACCGAATCAAAAGCGAACGTGGGTGCCTGGCGAAGCGCAAAACCGCAACCGGTCAGGCCACCGGCCAGACCCGCCATCACAACACCGCGCAGAACAGCCCGACGGGCCGGGGATTTCAGGACAGCTGGGGCCATGGCTTGAAGTCTCGCTCGATTGGAAAAGGACATGCGACCGGAACCGAAGTTTTATACCACCACGTTCACCAGACGGCCCGGCACCACCACCACCTTCTTGGGTGCGGCGCCGTTGGCGGCCTTCTGGAACGCTTCGCTGGCCAGGGCGGCGGCCTCGATGGCGGCCTTGTCGGCACCGGCCGGCACGGTCACGCTGCCGCGCAGCTTGCCGTTGACCTGCAGCACCAGCTCGATCTCGTCGCGCTGCAGCGCCGACTCGTCGGCCTTCGGCCAGGGCGCGTCCAGCAGGTCGCCGGCCGTGGCGGCATAGCCCAGTTCGGTCCACAGCGCGTGGGCGATGTGCGGCGTCGCCGGGTAGAGCGCGCGCAGCAGGATGCCGAAGCCTTCGGCCAGCGCGGCGTTGTCGCCCTCGGAACCGTCCGACTTGAAGTCGTCCAGCGCGTTGAGCATCTTCATCGCGCCCGAGACCACGGTGTTGTACTGCATGCGCTGGTAGTCGTAGTCCACCTGCTTGAGCACGGTGTGCATTTCCAGCCGCAGCGCCTTGGCCGCCTTGGACAGGCTCTGGCCCGACACGCCCGCCGCCAGCGCACCCAGTCCGCTCACGGCGCTGAGCTTGTGGCCGAAGCCCCAGACGCGGCGCAGGAAGCGGTAACTTCCCTCGACCGCAGCGTCGTTCCACTCCAGCGTGGCCTCGGGCGGCGCGGTGAACATGGTGTACAGACGCGCGGTGTCGGCACCGTACTTCTCGATCAGGTCCTGCGGATCGACGCCGTTGTTCTTGGACTTGGACATGGTGCCCACGCCCTCGTAGTCGATGACCGTGCCCACCGGCAGCTCACCGACCGCATTCTTCAGCTTGGCGCCGACGATCTTGCCGCCTTCGTCGAGCACATGCTCCACGTCGTGCGGCCAGAAATACTCCTTGCCGCCCTTCTCGGTGCGGCGCGAGTAGATGTGGTTGAGCACCATGCCCTGCGTCAGCAGCTTGGTGAAAGGCTCGTCCACCTTCACCAGGCCCAGGTCGCGCATGACCTTGGTCCAGAAACGCGCGTACAGCAGGTGCAGGATCGCGTGTTCGATGCCGCCGATGTACTGGTCCATCGGCATCCAGTAATCGGCACCTTCCGCAACCATCTTTTCAGAGTTGGTTGGATCGCAGTAGCGCATGAAGTACCAGGACGAGTCCACGAAGGTGTCCATGGTGTCGGTCTCGCGCCGCGCGGGCTTGCCGCAGCAGGGGCAGTCGACCTTCAGGAAGGCCTCGCACTTGTTCAGCGGGTTGCCGCTGCCGTCCGGCACCAGGTCCTCGGGCAGGCGCACCGGCAGGTCCTTCTCGGGCACCGGCACCGGGCCGCAGGACTCGCAGTGGATGATCGGGATCGGCGTGCCCCAGTAGCGCTGGCGGCTGATGCCCCAGTCGCGCAGGCGGAAGGTGGTCTTCTTCTCGCCCAGGCCCTTGTCGGCCAGCAGCTCGGCGACCTTGTTCACCGCGGCCTTCTGGTTCAGCCCGTCGAGCACGCCGGAGTTGACGCACACGCACTTGAGCTTGTCGCCGTACCACTCGGCCCAGGCGTCGGTCGAGAAGGTTTCGCCGTCGACCGCCACGACCTGTTTGATCGGCAGCTGGTACTTGAGCGCGAACGCAAAGTCACGCTCGTCGTGCGCCGGCACGCCCATCACGGCACCGTCGCCATAACTCATCAGCACGTAGTTGCCGACCCAGACCTCGACCTGCGCGCCGGTCAGCGGATGGGTGACGAACAGCCCGGTGGCCATGCCCAGTTTTTCCTGCGTGGCCAGTTCGGCCTCGGTCGTGCCGCCCTTCTTGCAGTCTTCGATGAAGGCTGCCAGCTTGGCGTTCGTTGCCGCAGCATGTTGTGCCAGCGGGTGCTCGGCGGCCACGGCGCAGAAGGTCACGCCCATGATGGTGTCGGCGCGCGTGGTGAACACGTACATGCGGCCGTCACCAATCAGCGCACCGTCAGAACCCTTGATGTCGTGCGTGAAGGCAAAGCGCACGCCCTCGCTCTTGCCGATCCAGTTCTCCTGCATCAGGCGGACCTTGTCGGGCCAGCCGTTGAGCGTGGCCTTCTCATTGCCCAGTTGCACGTGCGTGAGCAGCTCGTCGGCGTAGGCCGTGATGTTCAGGTAGTAGCCGGGAATCTCGCGCTTCTCGACCAGCGCGCCGGTGCGCCAGCCGCGACCGTCGATCACCTGCTCGTTGGCCAGCACGGTCTGGTCCACCGGGTCCCAGTTGACGATCTGGGTCTTGCGGTAGGCGATGCCCTTGTCCAGCATCTTCAGGAACAGCCATTGGTTCCATTTGTAGTAGTCCGGCGAGCAGGTGGCGACTTCGCGCGACCAGTCGATGGCCAGCCCCATCGCCTGCATCTGCTGCTTCATGTAGGCGATGTTTTCGTAGGTCCACTTCGCCGGCGGCACGCCGTTCTTGAGCGCCGCGTTCTCGGCCGGCAGGCCGAAGGCGTCCCAACCCATGGGCATCAGCACGTTGTGACCGTTCATGCGCAGGTAGCGCGTGAGCATGTCATTGATGGTGTAGTTGCGCACATGGCCCATGTGCAGCTTGCCCGAGGGGTAGGGCAGCATCGAGCAGGCGTAGAACTTCTTCTTGCTCTGGTCTTCGGTGACGCGGTAGGCGTCGGTGGCGGTCCAGTGGGCGTGCGCGGCGCGCTCGACGTCCTGGTGGGCGTATTTGTCTTGCATGGAACTTGGGGGCCGGGGACGCCGGCGGATTGGGGACAGGCAGCGTGCTGCGTCGCCCCCGATTTTAGGGCTTGCGCCCGAAGGATCAGCGGCCGGGTGCCGTGGGGGCGCCAGTGGCGGGGTCCGCCACAAAGCCGATGCGCCCCAGGCCCGCAGCCTGCGCCTGCCCGATCAGTTGCAGCATGCGCCCGTAGGGCACCGCCGTGTCGGCGCGCAACTGCAGCTCGGTTTCAGGGTCTTGGCGGGCGGTCTGCTCCAGCCGCAGCTTGAGGGTGGCGGCGTCGATGGGCTTGTCGTCCCAGAACACCTGCCCCTTGGCATCCACGCTGATCGAGACGAATGCGGCCGGCTCCTCGGCCTTGGTGACCGATTCTTCGGCCTTGGGCAACTCCAGCTCCAGGCGGCTGGACATCAGCGGCGCAGTGATGATGAAGATCACCAGCAGCACCAGCATCACGTCGACCAGCGGCGTGACGTTGATGTCGCTCATCGGCTCATGGCGGGCCGGTTTTTCCAGCCGGCCGAAACTCATTTCGAGCCCCCGTCGTGCAGCAGCAGTTCGCGCAGGTCGCGGGCAAAGCCTTCCAGGTCGGCCTCGATCCGGGAAATCTGGCGGCCCAACACGTTGTAGGCCAGCACGGCCGGGATCGCCACGGCCAGACCGGCGGCCGTCATCACCAGCGCCTCGCCCACCGGGCCCGACACCTGCTCGATGCGGAACTTGCCGTCGACGCCGATCTCGGTCAGTGCGTGGTAGATGCCCCAGACGGTGCCCAGCAGGCCCACGAAGGGCGCCGTCGACCCGACCGTGGCGAGCAGCACCTGGCCGTACTGAAGGCGGTGAAGCACCCGGTGCAGCGCGTCCCGCAGCACGCGCGTGAGCTGCTGGGAGCGGTCCCCCGCTGCCGCGAGGGTGTGCGCCGGCGCTTGCTCGATGGTGCGCGCCGCTTCGATCAGGGGCAGCACCAGACGCCGCGGATCAAAGGTCCTGAGCCGCTGCTGGGCTTCATCCAGCCCACCAGCCTGCCAGAAGCCGGCGGTCGCGGTCTGGACATCTTTCCAGGCACGGCGCAGCAGCCAGCCCTTCCAGAGGATGACCACCCAGCTCGCCACCGACATGGCCAGCAACAGAATGGCCACGCTGCGACTGACCGCATCGCCTTGCAGGATGGTTTGCCAGACGCCGCCCATGGGTGTGCCTCTCCCTGAATCGCCAGACCGTGGCTCAGCGCAAGCCGAGCACGTCGAACATGTCGTAGAGGCCGCTGTGCTTGCCGGCCAGGAAACGCACCGCGCGCAGGCTGCCTTGTGCGTAGGTCGCACGGCTGCTGGACTTGTGCGAAATCTCGATGCGCTCGCCGGTGCCAGCGAAGAGCACCGTGTGGTCACCCACGATGTCGCCACCGCGGACGGTGGCGAAGCCGATGCTCGACGGATCGCGTTCACCGGTCACGCCTTCGCGTGCATAGACAGCACAGTCCTTGAGGTCACGGCCCAGCGCGTCGGCGATCACCTCGCCCATCTTGAGCGCGGTGCCACTGGGAGCGTCCACCTTGTGGCGGTGGTGGGCCTCGATGATCTCGATGTCATAACCCGTCGACAGCGCCTTGGCCGCCATCTCCAGCAACTTGAGCGTGACGTTCACGCCCACGCTCATGTTCGGCGCCATCATGATGGCGATCGATTTCGAGGCCTCGGCAATCTCGGCTTTCTGGGTCTCGCTGAAACCCGTGGTCCCGATCACCAGGTTGACTTTGTGGGCCACACAGGCCCTCAAATGCGCCATCGTGCCTTCGGGGCGGGTGAAGTCGATCAGCACCTGGCTTGTGGACAGTCCGGCCGCCAGGTCTGCGGTGATCTTGGCGCCGGTGTTGCGCCCGGCAAAGGCCCCGGCATCCAGACCGATGGCCGGGCTCGACGCGATGTCCAGCGCGCCCGACAGCACGCAGTCGCCACTGCCTTGCACGGCCTCGACCAGCATCTGCCCCATGCGGCCGCTGGCGCCGGCCACGCACACCCGGTGAGCGGCGGCGCTCATCGGGTGGCCCCCGGGCTCTCCAGTGGCGGGTAGGCATTGCCCGACGGCGCGGCAGGCGCCGGCTCCGCGGGCGCCGACGCAGCACCGCCGGCACGGAAGTTCTTCAGCTGTTCTTCGGTCGCTTCCAGTGGCGGAACCTTGTCGCTCTTGTGCCGTGCGTCCAGCGACGACACGAATTCGGACTCGCTGGGCAGTTCATCGGACTCCACGCGTTCGAGTTCCTCGCCCTTGAAGAACACGGTCAGACGCCGCTGCTGGGGCGGTTGCCCCTGGCGCTTGAAAGTGAACACGTAGTCCCAGCGGTCGCCGTGGAACACGCTGGTCAGCAGGGGCGAACCCAACTGGGCCTTGACCTGTTCGCGGCGCATGCCCGTCTGCAGCGCCTGCGCCTGCTCCTTGGTCACCACGTTGCCCTGCAGGATGTCGATGCGGTAGGGCGTCACCAGCCCGCTCACGCTGGGCAGCTTGTCGGTCACGCTGGCACACGCGCCCAGCAGGCCGGCGACCAGTGAAATCAGGGGAACCCGCCACCAGCGCGCGCGACGCGACGGGAGTGGCTGCTTCACGAAATCGGGTGAGAGAAGGCGCATGGATGCCACGCTGGTAGGGTGCGTCCGACCGCAGAACCCTTCAGGGTATGACTGCCGCAGGTGCGCGCTGACGATATGATCCGGTCATTGTAGCCTCGGGGGTCAAGGAAAGCCCCCCACTCCCCGAGTGGCCCGATCCGTCCATCCGCCCATGTCCAACATCGACGAACTCAAGAGCACCGGCCTGAAGGCCACGCTGCCGCGGCTGAAGATCCTTGAGGTGTTCCAGAACGCCAAGCGTCGCCACATGACGGCCGAGGACGTGTATCGCGTGCTGCTTGAGGATCACTCCGACATCGGCCTGGCGACGGTGTATCGCGTGCTGATGCAGTTCGAGCAGGCCGGGCTGCTCTCGCGCAGCAACTTCGAGTCGGGCAAAGCGGTCTACGAACTCAACGAGGGGCAGCACCACGACCATCTGGTGTGTGTGGACTGCGGGCGGGTCGAGGAATTCTTCGATCCGGAAATCGAGAAGCGTCAGCAGCAGATCGCCAAGGCGCGCGGTTTCGTGCTGCAGGAGCATGCGCTGTCGCTCTACGCGACCTGCAGCAAGACCGACTGCCCGCACCGCAGCGGCAAAGGCTGAGCGTCGACTACTCCCCGCGCAGCATGGCCGCGCGGTGGCGCGAGACGAACTCCTGGTAGGTGTCGATGCCGCGCATCTGCAAGATGGTATTGCGCACCGCCGCTTCAACCAGCACGGCGATGTTGCGACCGGCCACCACCTGGATCACCGCCTTGCGCACCGGCACACCGAGCACGTCCTGATACAAGGGCTCATGGGGCATGCGATCGTAGTCGCGCTCCATGGTTTCCTTGCGCACGAGATGGACGATCAACTGCAGTCGCATCTTGCGGCGCACCGCTGTCTCGCCAAAGATCGCCTTGATGTCCAGCAAGCCGATGCCGCGCACCTCCAGCAGGTTCTGGAGCAGCTCGGGGCAGCGCCCCTCCACGCTGGTCTGGTTGATCCGGTAGAGGTCGACCGCGTCGTCGGCCACCAAGCCGTGGCCGCGAGAGATCAGTTCCAGCCCCAGTTCGCTCTTGCCCAGCCCGGACTCGCCGGTGATCATCACGCCCATGCCCAGAATGTCCATGAACACACCGTGCATGGACGACCGGTCGGCGAAATGCCGGGACAGATAGGCCCGCAGCACATCGATGACGAACGCGGCCGGCTCGGGCGTAGCGAACATCGGAATCTGCGCCCGCTCTGCCATCGCCATCAACGGATCGGGCACGGCCTGGCCATCGGCGACGATCAGCACCGGCGGCTCCAGCGTCACGATGCGGGCGATGCGGCGGCGGTTGTCCTCGTCGCTCGGGCTCGTGAGGTAGGCCATCTCCCGCTCGCCGAACACCTGCACGCGGTAGGGGTGGATGTAGTTGAGATAACCGACCAGGTCGGCGCCCGAACGGGCTTCACGGATGGCAACCTCGTCAAAGCGGCGCTCGGACGCCCCAAGGCCCGCCACCCACTGCCATTTCAACGCATCGCGGTGGTCTTCGAAAAGAACGTCGGCACTGACAACGGTTGGCTTCATGCGGCCGCGTGGGCGGACTGCCAGCCGGAGATCAGCGCGTGCAGCGCAGCCGCATCGTTGGACGCCTTCATTTGTTCGCGCAACGGGCTGTCGCTCAGCAACTCGGCAATCTCGGAAAGAATCTCCAGGTGCTTCTGGGTCGCGGCCTCGGGAACCAGCAGGAAGATCATCAATTGCACCGGCTGTTCATCCGGCGCATCAAATCCAATGGGGTTGGCCAGTTGGAACACGGCGGCGAGCGGCTGCTTGAGGCCCTTGATGCGGCCGTGGGGAATCGCCACCCCATGACCCAGACCGGTCGACCCCAGGCGCTCGCGGGCGAACAGGCTGTCCGTGATGAGGGCTCGGTTGAGCCCGTGCAGGGTTTCGAACAGCAGGCCCGCTTCTTCAAAAGCACGCTTCTTGCTGGTCGCATCCACGCCGACGAGTACTTGCGTGGCGGGCAAAATCACGGATAAACGGTTCATTTGGTCCTCTTCGGAGCGCAAATTATGCCGAGTTGGAGGTCCTTGACTAGTCAGGGGTCACAAAAAAGCCGCTTGACATGTCAAGCGGCTTATCGCATTTGCAACAGGCCTGTCACCGAAGCAACAGCGCCTGTCCAGGATCACATGAGGCGCTTGGCCGCATCGTGGTGGTGGTCCTGCGCCTTGTCCTTGTAACGCAGCACCTGACGATCGAGCTTGTCGGCCAGCTCATCCACCGCCGCGTACAGATCGGAGTGGGCGCTTTCAGCAAACAGGTCCTTTCCCTTGACGTGAATGTTGCATTCGGCCTTTTGCCGCAGGTCTTTTTCCTTCAGGTTGTCCACCGTCAGCAGCACCTTGATGTCGACCACCTGGTCGAAGTGTCGGGAGATGCGTTCGAGCTTCGACGTGACGTATCCGCGCAAGGCGGGCGTGACTTCGAGATGGTGACCGCTGATCGTCAAGTTCATACAAGAGCCTCCTTATGCTCCGGGTTGACACAAGCCGCCAGAGGGCGGACCCCCTGCGGCCTCGGGGAAGTCTTGAGCCCACTATGCCGGTGAATCTGCGAGTGCGCAAGCCTGCACTGCAACAAGGGCGATAAACGCGAACCAAGGCATTCACGCCCCGCCGATGGATGAGGTCCAACGGGGGAACGCCGTGCCTGCGGCGGCTGCGCCAGGGTCAGGCGATGTGTCATGATTTCCGACCATACGCGTCCTCGGCAAGGAGCCCAGGTGTCCCTTGATACCCTGATCACGCACAACCTGCTGGCCCCCGCCGAGGCCCGCAGCGACCCGCAGGCCTGCGCACTGGTGCTCATGGGGGGCGGCGCCCGAACCGCCTACCAGGCCGGCGTGCTCAAGGCGCTGGCCGTGATGCATACCCATTGGCACAGCGAGGGCCTGGTGTCCGGGAGTGCATTTCCCTTCCGCTGGCTGTTTGGCACCTCGGCCGGCGCGCTCAATGCCGCATTCCTTGCCAGCCATGCCGCCCAGGGCCTGCAGGCCTTCCACGCCCTGACCGCCTTCTGGTCGGCGCTGCATTCGCACCATGTGTACCGGCTGGAGGCGCCGGGCTGGGTGCGGGCCAACCGCATCGTCGCGGGACTGACCCTGGCGCGCCAGGTCCGCCGCCACAGGGCGCTGCTCGACACACTGCCGCTGGTGGACACGCTGCACAGAGCCATCAGCCTGCAGGCGCTCGAACAGGCCTTGCAGGACCGCATCATCGACGTGCTGGGTGTGACGGCCTCCAGCTACACCACCGGCGAGCATTGGACCTTCTGCCAGACCCGCAACGGGTACCCGGTGCGACCCTGGCACCGACCCGGCCGGCGCGCCGATTTCCAGCCGGTGTCGATCGAACACCTGATGGCGTCGGCCGCCATACCTTTTCTCTTCCCCGCTGTGCCCCTGTGGGTCGACGGCCATCGCGAACATTTCGGCGACGGCTCGATGCGGCAACTGTCGCCGCTCTCGCCTGCCATCCAGTTCGGCGCACGACGCATCCTGACGATTGGCGTCGGGCAACCCCAGCGCGCCGGACTGGCCGCACGGGTGGCCGGCGAGCCGACGGCGGGCACCATTGCAGGCCATGCCATGGCCAGCGTGTTCCACGACACGCTGCAGGCCGACGTCGAACAGACGCTGCGCGTGAGCCAGACGCTGGCCCAACTGCCCGCAGGTCTGGCGGCCGCGCTGCCCTACCACCCGGTGCAGGTGCTGGCGATACAGCCCAGCTTCTCCCTTGACGAGTTGACGCGCAAGCACATCAACAGCCTGCCGGCGGCCACGCGCAACACCCTGATCGGACTGGGCGCCCTGGACACCGGACGGGGGGCCGAAGGCAGCGGGGCCGCACTCGCGAGCTACCTGATGTTCGAGCCGTCCTTCGTGACCGCACTGATTGAGCTGGGGGAGCACGACGCGTGGCGACGGCAGGAGGAATTGCGGGCCTTTTTCGCCCCTCCAGCGACGACGCTTCACCAGGAGGCGGTGCCATAATCCGGGCGTTCCCATTTCAAGAGAGCCTCATGGAAAGCACACCCCCCAGTTGTGTGCTTTCAGCCCTCCCCGAGACCGTCTGACAGCCAGGCGGCCGGCCGGCTGAAAGCGCCGCCCGAACCGCCCGCCGGCGCCCCGCAGCGTCGGCCCCGCCAGAACTCGCCCGGGAGCCCCCATGCTCAACGTCTTCACCCTGGCCAATGGCCGCCTGTTCCAGGAAGAGATCGAGTCGCTCGAAGAGCTGACCCGTTTCAAACCCATCTGGGTCGACCTTGAAAACCCCACCACCGAGGAACGGCGCTGGGTCAAGCAGCACTTCGGACTGTCCATCCCGGAAGACGCGATGGACGAGGACATCGAGGAGTCGGCCCGCTTCTTCGAGGAGGACAACGGGGACCTGCACATCCGCTCGGACTTCCTGATCGACGACGACGAAGACCCCCGCGCGATCCGCGTGGCCTTCATCCTGAACCAGCACAACGCGGAGCTCAAGAGCCAGGGCGTGCTGTTCTCGATCCACGACGAGGATGTGCCGGTGTTCCGTCTGCTGCGCATGCGCGCGCGCCGCATGCCGGGCCTGATCGAGAACGCCAAGGACGTGCTGCTGATGCTGTTCGACGCGGACGCCGAGTACTGCGCCGACACGCTCGAAGACATCTACGACGACCTTGAAGTCGTGAGCAAGCAGGTGCTCGCAGGCGACGTGACCGACAACAAGGCCGGCGAAGTGCTGGCCGCCATCGCCCGCCATGAGGACATGAGCGGTCGCATCCGCCGCAACGTGATGGACACGCGGCGCGCGGTCAGCTTCCTCATGCGCAGCCGCATGCTCAACGGCGAGCAGTTCGAGGAGGCGCGCCAGATCCTGCGCGACCTCGACTCACTGGACGGCCACACCGCCTTCCTGTTCGACAAGATCAACTTCCTGATGGATGCGACGGTCGGTTTCATCAACATCAACCAGAACAAGATCATCAAGATCTTCTCGGTGGCCAGCGTCGCGCTGCTGCCGCCGACGCTGATCGCCAGCCTCTACGGCATGAACTTCCAGTACATGCCCGAGCTGAGCCAGAAGTGGGGCTACCCCTACGCGCTGGGCCTGATGGTCCTGTCGGCCGTGGTGCCGATGCTGTACTTCCGCAAGCGTGGCTGGTTGAAGTAGGTTCACCCCCATCGCCCGCTCACTGCGTGTAGCGGGCTCCGCCCCTCAAGGGGCAACGCGTGCGGCCTGGCAGAGCCAGTTCCGCCGCGTTCTCGATCGACACCTTCGCGCCGGACGTCTCAGTTCGAAAACAAGGCTTCGATCACCGCGCCGCTGTAGCGGCTGGCGACCTCGCGCAGGAACTTCGGGAAGTCGACGTGGGCCGCATCGTCGGCGCGGTCGGAGATGGTGCGCACCACCGCCAGCGGCACGCCGAAGTCGTGGCAGACCTGGGCGAAGGCCGCGCCCTCCATTTCCACCGCCAGCGCCTCGGGCAGTTCGCGCTGCAGCGCCACGCTCTCCGCCGTGGTGGCCACGAAACGGTCGCCGCTGATGAGCAGGCCTTGGTGCAGCTTCGGAGCCTGCAGTCCGAACGCGTCGACGGTCGCGGCGTCGAGTTGCCGGGGCAGGGTGTGCAGCATGCGCTCGCAGGCCAGCTCCAGCGCATCGGCCAGCGCAGCATCTGCCTCGAACCGTGAGCGGCCGTAGAGCGGCACCTCATGGCGCGGGAACAGCGGCGAGGCATCCATGTCGTGCTGCAGGAAGCTGCGCGCCAGCACCACATCGCCGACCTTCACTTGCTGGCCGAGCCCGCCCGCCACACCGGTGAACACGATGCGCGTCACGCCGAAGCGCTCGATCAGCAGCGTGGCGGTCGTGGCGGCCGCCACCTTGCCGATGCCGCAGAGCACAGCCACCACATCGTGTCCGTGCAAATGCCCGACCCAGACATCGCGTCCGCCCACCCGCTCCCGGTGTTCGTCGGGCATCAGCGCCAGCACGCTGGCGAGTTCGTCGTGCAGCGCGGCGACGATGGCGGTACGGGTCATGCAAAGGCTCCGGAAAAGACAAAGGCGGCCGAAGCCGCCCCGTCATTGTGTCGCAGCCGCAGCGGCTACTTCTTGTCCCGGAGTTCCCGGCGGAGGATCTTGCCGACGGGGGTCTTGGGCATCTCTTCGCGGAACTCGACCACCTTGGGCTGCTTGTAACCGGTGAGATTGGCCTTGCAGAACTCACGGACCTGCGTCTCGGTCAAGGCCGGGTCCTTCTTCACGATGACCAGCTTGACCGCCTCGCCGGACTTTTCATCGGGCACACCGACCACCGCGCACTCCATCACCCCGGGCAACTGCGCCACCACATCCTCGATCTCGTTGGGATACACGTTGAAGCCGCTGACCAGCACCATGTCCTTCTTGCGGTCCACGATCTTGAAATAGCCGCGCTCGTCCATGATCCCGACGTCGCCGGTCTTGAAGAAACCGTCGGCGGTCATGACCTTGGCCGTCTCGTCGGGCCGCTGCCAGTAGCCGGCCATGACCTGAGGCCCCTTGATCGCGATCTCGCCGGGTTGACCCTGCGGCACCTCGCGCCCCTCATCGTCCAGGCACTTGAGCCAGGTGTTGGGCAGGGGCACGCCGATGGTGCCGGTGAACTCCGTGTTGGTCACCGGGTTGCAGGTGGCCGACGGACTGGTTTCCGACAGACCGTAGCCCTCACAGATCGGGCATCCGGTCTTCTCCAGCCAGAGCTTGGCGACCGCGCCCTGCACCGCCATGCCGCCCCCCACCGACACCTTGAGGTTGCGCCAGTTGACGGTGCCGAAGTCGGGGTGATTGGCCAGACCGTTGAACAGCGTGTTGACCGCAGGGAAGCTGTGAAACGTATGCCTGGACAGCTCCTTGAGCACCGCAGGCAGGTCGCGCGGGTTGGGGATCAGGATCACCTTGCCCCCGGTGCGAAGCCCCAGCATCATGTTCACGGTGAACGCGAAGATGTGATAGAGCGGCAGGGCGCACACGCTGGTGGGCTGCTCCCCGGCCGGCACCTTTTTCATCACGGGATCGTTCCAGGCCTCGGACTGCAGCACATTGGCCAGCACATTGCGGTGCAGCAGCACCGCGCCCTTGGACACGCCGGTGGTGCCGCCGGTGTACTGCAACACGGCGACATCGTCGGCCTGGATCTCGGCGCGCTTGAGCGTTCCCCGCGTCCCCCGCGCAATCGCCTCGTTGAAACGAACCGCCTGCGGCAGATCGTAGTCCGGCACCATCTTCTTGACGTTGCGCACGACGTAATTGACGATGCCGCCCTTGATCAGGCCCAGCAGATCGCCCATGGCCGCGAGCACCACATGCTTGACCGGCGTCGAGCCGATGCACTGCTCCAGCGTGGCCGCGAAGTTCTCGACGATGACGATGGCCTTGGCACCGGAGTCCTTGAGCTGGTGCTCCAGTTCGCGCGCGGTGTAGAGCGGGTTGACATTGACCACGACGAAGCCCGCGCGAAGGATCGCCGCGACCGCGACCGGGTACTGCGGCACGTTGGGCATCATGATCGCCACACGGTCACCCTTGACCAGCCCCAGCCCCTGCAGATAAGCCGCAAGCGCCTGCGACAGGCTGTCGATCTGCGCGTAGCTCAGATCCTTGCCCATGAAGCTGTATGCGGGACGGCTGGCGTATTGCTGGAAAGCTGCCTCGATGAGATGGACCAGCGAGGGGTATTGCGCGACATCGATGTCGGCCGGAACGCCCTGCGGGTACGCGCCCAGCCAGGGACGGGCGGCGGACGCCTGCGTCGTTTCAGTCATGAAAGGGTCTCCAGCATCGGTGTTTTTGTGCAGCATGCATTCTCCCGATCCGGCCCGTAAGCCGATCACGTGTTTTCCCTGACGTGATTCTGACGCATCTCTCTAAAGCGCCAATTTTTGCGAGGTTTCCGCTATCAAAACTGAGCCCGCCTGCGGCTGTGCCCCGACGCAAAAAGGCCCGGACATGCCGGGCCTCTGGCCTGGGAGGGCGGACGTTTCGCGATTCAGGTCTTCAGCGCCACCAGCACCTCGTCGAGCATCTTCTTGGCGTCGCCGAACAGCATGCGGTTGTTGTCCTTGTAGAACAGCGGGTTGTCGACCCCGGCATAGCCGCTGGCCATCGAGCGCTTCATCACGATGCTGGTGCGGGCCTTCCAGACCTCGAGCACCGGCATGCCGGCGATCGGGCTGGTCGGGTCGTCCTGGGCGGCCGGGTTCACGATGTCGTTGGCGCCGATGACCATGGACACATCGGCGTCGGGGAAGTCCTCGTTGATCTCGTCCATTTCCATCACGATGTCGTAGGGCACCTTGGCCTCGGCGAGCAGCACGTTCATGTGGCCCGGCATGCGGCCCGCCACCGGGTGGATCGCGAAGCGCACATTGACGCCCTTCTCGCGCAGCTGCCTGGTGATCTCGTACACGGTGTGCTGGGCCTGGGCGACGGCCATGCCGTAACCCGGCACGATGATCACGCTCTTGGCCTCGCGCAGCATTTCGGCCGTCTCGGCCGAGCTGACCGGCGAGACCTCGCCCTGCGGCTGCGCCGCCGCGCCACCCTCGGCCTTCGGCGCCGGCGCACCGCCACCGAAGCCGCCCGCGATCACGCTGATGAAGTTGCGGTTCATCGCGCGGCACATGATGTAGCTCAGGATCGCGCCCGAGGACCCGACCAGCGCGCCGACCACGATCAGCAGGTCGTTGCTGAGCATGAAGCCGGTGGCCGCAGCGGCCCAGCCGGAGTAGCTGTTGAGCATCGAGACCACCACCGGCATGTCGGCGCCGCCGATGGCCATGACCATGTGAATGCCGAACAGCAGCGCGATCACCGTCATCACCAGCAGCGGCGTCATGCCGGCCTGGATGTCCGGCGCGTGCAGGAAGGCGCGGCCGAACCAGAGCACGACCAGCAGCCCGGCCAGGTTGAGCCAGTGGCGTGCCGGCAGCAGCAGCGGCTTGCCGCCGATGCGGCCGGAGAGCTTGCCGAAGGCGATCAGCGAACCCGAGAAGGTGACCGCACCGATCAGGATGCCGATGTAGATCTCGACCTCGTGGATGGCCTTCTCGGCTTCGCTCGGGAACACGGTCGAGGTGTCGACGTAGCTCGCGAAGCCGACCAGGCAGGCGGCCAGGCCCACCAAGCTGTGCATCAGCGCGACCAGCTCGGGCATCTGCGTCATCTGCACCTTCTTCGCCGCGAAGAGGCCGATGGCACCACCGACGACGAGCGCGCCGACGATGTAGGGAATGCCGGCCGCCGTGACGCGCGGGCCGAGCACGGTGGCCAGCACGGCGATGGCCATGCCGACCATGCCGAACAGGTTGCCGCGGCGGGCGGTCTCGGGGTTCGAGAGGCCGCCCAGGCTGAGGATGAAGAGGATGGTGGCGCCGATGTAGGAGACGGTGGCCAGGCTGGAAGTCATGGGGTGCGTCCTCTTCTTATTTGCGGAACATCGCCAGCATGCGGCGCGTGACGGCAAAGCCGCCGAACATGTTGACGGCGGTGAGCACCAGCGCGAACACCGCACAGCCCAGGATCAGTGCGTTGGGCCGGTCGGTCACCCCGGCCGCGTCCAGCGGTGGCGCGACCTGGATCAGCGCGCCGATGGCGATGATCGAAGAGATCGCGTTGGTCACGCTCATCAGCGGCGTGTGCAGCGAGGGCGTGACGTTCCACACCACCATGTAGCCCACGAAGCAGGCCAGCACGAACACGGTGAAGTGCGACAGGAAGGCGGCCGGCGCATACAGGCCGACCAGCGCGAACAGCACCGCGCCGACGCCGAACACGATGGCCAGACTCTGGGCCGACATCGGTTCGCCCGCGCCATGACCGTGGGCCGACGCCTTGGGCATGGCTGCAGCGGGTTTGGCCGGCGGCTTGGGCGCGGCCGCGATGGGCGGCGCGGGCCAGGTGACCTCGCCGTCCTTAATCACGGTCAGGCCGCGGATCGCGTCGTCGGCCATGTTGACGTTGATCACGCCGTCCTTGGTCTTGCACAGCTCTTCCGTCAGGCGGAACAGGTTGGTGCCGTAGAGCGTGGACGACTGGCGCGCCATGCGCGAGGCCAGGTCGGTGTAGCCGACGATGGTCACGCCGTGCTTCACGACGGCCTTGCCGGGTTCGGTGAGCTCGCAGTTGCCGCCCTGCTCGGCCGCCATGTCGACGATCACGCTGCCGGGCTTCATGGACCGCACCATCTCGGCCGTGATCAGGCGCGGCGCGGGTTTGCCGGGGATCAGCGCGGTCGTGATGATGATGTCGCACTCCTTGGCCTGCTGCGCGTACATCGCGCGCTGCGCGGCCTGGAAGCCTTCGCTCATGACCTTGGCGTAGCCGCCGCCGCCCGAGCCCTCTTCCTCGTAGTCCACCTTGACGAACTCGCCGCCCAGCGAAACGACCTGGTCGGCCACCTCGGCGCGCGTGTCGTTGGCGCGCACGATGGCGCCCAGGCTGGCGGCCGCGCCGATGGCGGCCAGACCGGCCACACCGGCACCGGCGATGAACACCTTGGCCGGCGGCACCTTGCCCGCAGCCGTGATCTGGCCGTTGAAGAAGCGGCCGAAGGCATTGGCCGCCTCGACCACGGCACGGTAGCCGCTGACGCCGGCCATCGAGGTCAGCGCGTCCATCTTCTGGGCGCGGCTGAGCGTGCGCGGCAGGCAGTCGATGGCCAGCACCGTGACCTTCTTCGCCGCCAGTTGCTGCATCAGGTCCGGGTTCTGCGCCGGCCAGACAAAACCGATCAGGGTCTGGCCCGCGTGCATCAGCGCCACCTCGTCGGCGGTCGGCGGACGCACCTTGAAGACGATGTCGGCGCTGTTCCACAGCTCGGCGGTCGAACCGGCGATGCCTGCGCCCGCATCGCGGAAGGCCTCGTCGCTCACATCGGCCAGCTCACCGGCCCCGGCCTCCACCACCACACCAAAGCCCAGCTTGACCAGCTTGGTCACCACGTCGGGCACGGTGGCCACGCGTTTTTCGCCGGGGAAGATTTCGCGGGGGATGCCGATGCGCTGCGCGGCCTGCGCGGCGACCGTTGCGGCGGGTTCGGCTGAAACGCCTGTCTGCATGAATGTCTCCTCGCTCGGTATGGGATGTCTCTGACAGGCCGCCAGCTTAACCCATGCACCGGACCCTCCGTTGCCACCCCTCAGGTGCCAAATCGCTTGCAAACCCGCATCGTTGCTGGCTTTCAGAAATATCAGCAATTACTGATGTTTGATCTTATTGTGAGGAATTTCAGATAATGCAAATCATGAACACCCGATGGAAACCCAGCGTCACCGTGGCCGCGATCATCGAGCGCGACGGCCGCTACCTGCTGGTCGAGGAAGAGACGCCCGAAGGCCTGCGACTGAACAACCCGGCCGGCCACCTCGATCCTGGCGAGAGCCCGGCGCAGGGCGTTGTGCGTGAAACGCTGGAGGAAACCGCGCACGCCTTCGCGCCGACCGCGCTGGTGGGCATCTACCTCTCGCGCTTCCTGCGCGAAAGCACCGGCGAAGACGTGACCTACCTGCGCTTCGCGTTCTGCGGCGAACTGGGGGCGTTCGACCCGGAACGGAGACTGGACACCGGCATCGTGCGCACGCTGTGGATGACACCCGATGAGCTGCGCGCCAGCGCCGACCGCCACCGCAGCCCGCTGGTGCTGCGCTGCATCGAGGACCATCTCGCGGGGCGGCGCCTGCCGCTGGACGCGGTCACCACCGACCTGACGGTGTTCCGGGCCCGCTGACTGCCGCTGCGCTCAGTCGAGTCCGCGCACCGCGCCCCGAAGCTGCTTGACCGCAGAACGGCCCGCCTTGGCTCCGAGCCGGCGCTCGCGCGAGGCACGGGTGGGCTTGGTCGGTTTGCGGGCAACGGGCACATGACACGCGGCATCGACCATGGCCTGCAACCGGGCCAGCGCCTCTGCCTTGTTCTGTTCGAGGCTGCGGCTGGTCTGGGCCTTGACGACGATCACGCCCTCGGTCGTGATGCGGTGGTCGCTGGTGGCCAGCAGACGCTGCTTCACCGTGTCGGGCAGCGAAGACGCGTGCACCGCGAACCGCAGGTGCACGGCGTTGGAGACCTTGTTGACGTTCTGCCCGCCCGCGCCTTGCGCGCGGATGGCGGTGAATTCGACGTCGGCGGGATCGATGCGGACCATGGTGCGCGGCAGTGTGCCACGCCGCCGGTCAGTATCTCTCTTTCGTTCCAGTGACCATCGCCTTGACCAGGCGGGTGCGCACGATGCGCCCCATGACGATGGCGGACGCGGCATGCAGGCCGGCCGAGATCAGCAGCGCATGGGCCAGCAGCTCGTGCAGCTCCTGCAGCCACTCTTCGCCGAAATAGGCGTCGGTGCCTTGCATCCAGCCGGTGATGCCCAGGGCGATCACCAGCCCCATGAGCAGGAACATCATCAGGGCACCCAGCGGGTTGTGGCCCCAATGGTGTTCCGGCTGTCCCGATCGCATGGCCTGCAGGTGGTGCTTCAGGCGAGAGGGCGTCGGGAAAAAATCCGAAAAGCGCGCGTGGCGCGAACCGATGAAGCCCCAGACGAAGCGCGCGACCACGAGTGCGGCGGCCAGGTAGCCGGCCCACTCGTGCGGCGGATCGCCCTCTTCGAGCACGAAGTAGTTGAGCAGCACGCAACTCACCAGGGTCCAGTGAAAGACCCGGACAAAGCGGTCCCAGACGGGACGGCTGGTTTCGGTCGAAGACATGGGGCTCATCGGCGTGCGGGCCTTACTTGGTCACCTGGGCGCCGGTGTCGGGGGAGAACCAGTGCTCGACCTTCTTGCCGTCCTTCTCGCCGTAGATTTCGTAGCAGTTGCCCTTGTTGACCTTGAAGGTCTTGATCTTGTAGCCCTGCTCTTCGGCCTGCTTCTTGAACTGGGCTTCGGGCATCCACTTTTCCTTGGGCACGCTGCAGGAGGGTTCGGCAAAGGCCATGCCGGCAACGGCCAGGAGGGCGGCGGAAACAACGATCGACTTCATGAAATATCCCTTTCAATGACATCCCAGCAACTGCTGGTGGGTGTATTGAACGGGGCCCACATGAAGTGGACCTTAAGCGGCCTGTGAGAAGTTGTTTCGGTCTGTGAGGGAGCGCGATCAGACCGCCTCGGGCCGGCGCTCGCGGCCGCTGCGCCACATCAACAGCACCGCCAGCAGCGCCGAGGCCACCATCAGGAACAGGCTGACCGCGTTGAGCACCGGCGTCGCGCCCTCGCGCATGCGGCCGTACATCAGCACCGTCAGCGGTGCGTCCGAACCGACCAGCATCAGCGTGGTGTTGAAGTTCTCGAACGACATCAGGAAGGCCATGGCCGCCGCGCCGATCATGCTCGGGCGCAGGTAGGGCAGCGTGATGGTCCAGAGCACGGCGGTGCGGCTGGCGCCGAGGTTGAGCGCGGCTTCCTCCAGCGTGCGGTCGAAGCGGCGCAGGCTGGCCGAGATGGTCAGCGTGGCGATGGTCACGATGTAGCTGAACTGCCCCAGGATCACCAGCGGCAGGCCGGGGCGCAGGAAGTCGAGTTCGAGCCCCCAGGTCGCGTCGGCGAAGTTGGCGATGCGGCTGGCGAAGGCCAGGATGGAGATGCCCAGGATCACGCCCGGGATCACCAGCGGCACCATCGACAGCAGCGCCACCGCGTTCTTGCCCGGGAACTCGAAGCGCTCCAGCAGGAAGGCGTTGCAGGTGCCAACCAGCACCGACAGCAGGGTCACCCAGACGGCGACCCAGGCGCTGACGCCGATCGCCTTGATCAGTTCGGCGTCGTGCAGCAGACCGGTACGGCTGTCGCTGTCGGCGAAGAACCAGTCCAGCGTGAAGCCCATCCAGGGCGGCGTCGGGTAGTCGGCGTTGTTGAACGCGAACACCGCCACCACGACCAGCGGCACGAACAGGAAGACGAAGAAGGTGCCGACGAAGGCAGCGAGGCCGAAGCGCTGGATCGCAGGGCGGGGAAGACTGGGAATCATCTGGTTCAGCTCGCCTTCATGACCGCGCCGAAGCGCTGCCCCGTCAGCTTCAGGCCCGCCCACACCAGCAGGCTGGAGAGGAACAGCAGCAGGAAGCCGAAGGCTGCGCCCTGGTTCCAGTTGAAGCGGGTGATGAACTGGGTGTAGATCTGCTCGGTGAACCAGAGCGAATCCTTGCCACCCAGCAGCGTGGGCGTGAGGTAATTGCCCAGGCACAGCATGAAGACCACGATGGACCCGGCGGCGATGCCGGGCGCCGCGTGCGGGATCACGATGCGGCGCACGATGTTGGCGGTGCTGCCGCCGAGGTCGTAGGCGGCTTCGATCAGGCTGTCGTCCAGGCTCTCCAGGCTGTTGACCAGCGGGATCACCATGAACAGCAGCGAGGCGTAGACGAGCCCGACCAGGATGGTGGCGTCGTGGTACAGCAGCTCGACCGGCTGGTTCGCCAGTCCGGTCGCCTGCAGCAGGCGCGAGACCACGCCGGTTTCGCGCAGCAGGATCAGCCAGCCCAGGGTGCGCACCATCTCGCTGACCCAGAACGGCAGCAGACACAGCACCAGCAGCACCATCTTGAGCCGCCCCTTGGCGACCTTGGCGATGTACCAGGCGGCGGGAAACGCCAGCAGCAACGTGAACACGGTCGCGAGCACCGACATCACCGCCGTGCGCACGAAGGTGTTCCAGTACAGCGGCTCGTCGACGAAGGTGCGGAACTGGTTCAGGCTGAACGCGTACTCGCCGGGGCCGGTGCGCGCCTGCAGCGACAACAACGCCAGCTCGACGTGTGGCAGCACCACCAGCCCGCCCAGCCACAACAAGGCGGGCGCGAGCAGGAAGGCCAGCATCCAGCGGCGGTGGGAGGCGATGTCGTTCATCGGCTCAGGCCGCAAAACACCAGGCCTGCGACGGCTGGTAGGCAAACTGCACCGTCTCGCCGTGGCGCAGGTCGGCCAGGCGCCCGGTCAGCGGCAGCGCGATCTGCAGCGTGGTGCCGCTCTTGTCCTCGCGCACCTGCACGGTGGAATTGCCGCCATCGAACAGCACGCTCTGCACCGTCGCGCTCCAGGCCGGCTCACCCGCCGGCAGATCGCGCGCGCTGCGCCCGATCTCGATCGCCTCGGGACGGATGAACAGCAGGGCCGACTGCCCCACGTCGACCGCGCCCACGCGCTGCGACCAGAGCGCCAGGCCACCGGCCGTGCGCAGCAACACCTGTTCGCCATTGCGGCTCTCGATCTGACCCTCGACGCGGTTGTTGTGACCGACAAAGCCGGCGACAAAGGCGGTCCTCGGCTGGTAGTAGAGGTCCTGCGGCGAGCCGAGCTGCTCGAAACGCCCGTGGTTCATCACCGCGACCTGGTCCGACATGACCAGCGCTTCCGACTGGTCGTGCGTGATGTAGACGAAGGTGGTGCCGACCTCGGCCTGCAGTTGTTTGAGCTCGACCTTCATGTGCTCGCGCAGCTTGAGGTCGAGCGCGCCCAGCGGCTCATCCAGCAGCAGCAGCGCGGGTTCCAGCACCAGCGAGCGAGCGATCGCCACGCGCTGCTTTTGCCCGCCCGAGAGCTGGTCGATGCGCTTGCCCTCGCTGCCCGGCAGGCCGACCCGCCGCAGCATGTCGGTGACCTTGGCCTTCGCCGTCGACCCCTTCACGCCGCGCCGCTCCAGCCCGTAGGCGATGTTCTCGCCCACGGTCATCATCGGGAACAGCGCCAGGTGCTGGAACACCATGTTCACCGGCCGCCGGTTCGGCGGCACGCCCTGCATCGACCGGCCCTTGATCACGATGTCGCCGGCGTCGGGGGCGATGAAGCCCGCGATCATGCGCAGCAGCGTGGTCTTGCCACAGCCCGAGGGCCCGAGGATGGAGAAGAAAGAACCGGAACGGACGCCGAAGCTCAGGTCGTCGACCGCCGCAAACGCGCCGTAGCGCTTGCGGACGGTCTGGATCTCGAGATCGAAGGCGCCCGCACGGTCCGCTGGCGAAGCGGTCACGGCGGGAGCAACAGGCATCGGCTTACTTGGCGGCCTTGACGCGGTCGAGCACGCGGCCTTCGATGTCCTCGATGCCGGCGGGCACGGCCGGGTACCACTTGATGTTCTTCAACGCGGCCTCGGGGAAGCTGTCGGCGAACTGCTTCTTGAGCACCGGGTCCATGCCCGCGTCACCGCCCTTGGCGGCGGTGAAGTTGCCGGCGGAGGTGGCGACCTTGGCCGCGATGTCCGGGCGCATGTTGAAGTTGATCCAGGCGTAGGCGGCCTCGTCGTTCTTGCCCTTGGCCGGCAGGGCGAAGGTGTCGACCCAGCCCAGCGCGCCCGACTTGGGCGCCACGAACTTGATGTCCGGGTGGGTCTTGTTCAGGCCCCAGCCGCCGGTGTCCCACATCATGGCCGTCGTCAGCTCACCCGCGCGCATGCCGGCCAGCAGCTGGTCCTTGCCGTCCCAGTAGAACTTCACGTTCTTCTTGCAATCGGTCAGCGTCTTGCCCACGTCGTCCATCAGGGCCGCGTAGGCCTTGGCGTCGCTGTACAGAGCGAACGGGTTCTTGCCGGCGGCGAAGGCAAAGGCGATCAGGGTCGGGCGCTTCAGGCGCATGCTGACCTTGCCGGCGTTCTCGGCGGCGCACAGATCGGTGTAGTCGGCGGCCTTGGAGGTCTTGGTGTTGACCACCAGACCGTCGGTGCCCCAGATGTGCGGCACGGCGTAGACCTTGCCGCCCACCGTGGTGTTGATGCGGGTGGCTTCGAGCATCGAGGAGATGAACTGCTCGCCCTTGATCTTGCTGAGGTCCATCGGCTTGTAGATGCCGAACTCGGTCTGCGGGCCGGCGATGCGGTCCTGGCTGGGCTGGGCCAGGTCAAAGCCGGCGCCGGCCGTGGCGCGCAGCTTGGAAATCATTTCCTCGTTGTTCGACAGCGTGATCTCGACCTTGATGCCGGTTTCCTTGGTGAACTGCTCCACCACGTCCTTGGGCGCGTAGTCGGACCAGGTCAGCAGACGCAGCACTTTGTCTTGGGCATGGGCAGCACCGGCCACCAGCATCAGCGCGGCCAGGGCCACGCGGGAGATCTTGCTCTTCATGGATGTTCTCTTTCAGGGAGGAGGGACTGAAGGGACCGGCCGCCGCAGCGCGGTAGGCCGAATGGACTCAAGCCGGAAGCAGAATCCGGCAAAGCCCAGCGTATGTCAAGCACGTGAAAGTCCCGTGACAGACAGTCACCTGGCCCGCTTGAGGCCCGCTTCAATCCCGCCGCTGCAACGCGGACACACCCAGGTGGTGCACCAGCTCGCGCAGGATCAGCACCAGCGCGTCCCCGGCAGGATCGTCAAAGCCGCTTCCCCTCGCCGACGGCGCGCCCACCGCACGCGCGGCCAGCGACTGGTACTCGCGCTCGATGCCATCAAGCCCGATGGACCCTTGCTCCAGCGCCGCAATGGCACCGCCCCGTTGCAACGGCGCCCACGTGCCGTCGCTCAGCCGCAGCGTCCAGCCACAGGTTGGGGACGCGAGGGATTTCGCTCACGCCAACCCCTCGTCCAGCGCACCGGCCAGCAGCGCCAGGGCGCGCGGGTCGATACCGTGACCCAGGCCTGGCAGCACATCGGCCCGCGCATCGGCGCCCAGTGCCTGCAGCCGCGCGGCGGCCTGCGTGCTGTGCGCGGCGTCGATCACCGGGTCCTGGCCGCCATGAATGAAGCGCCAGACCAGGCCGGCGGGCGCCTTCGCGGGCAGCACCGCAAACCGTCCGGACATCGCGACCACACGGGCGGCCAGCGGCTCGCCCACCTGCGTCGATTCGAGCGACATGATCG
The DNA here is from genome assembly GCA_016790705.1 of Hydrogenophaga sp. Lineage (GTDB taxonomy): Bacteria > Pseudomonadota > Gammaproteobacteria > Burkholderiales > Burkholderiaceae_C > Hydrogenophaga. The sequence continues at coordinate 97,737 of JAEUOT010000046.1, read as the reverse complement.
ACCCCTGCGAGAAGCCCGCAAGCACGGTCTGCGCCGGCGTCAGCCTGGTGTGCGCCTGCCAGCGCCGCACGGTGTCGGCAAAACGCGGCATCACGGCCGCGATGCGGTCGGCGCGGTTGGCTTCGGTCACGCCCTGCACCGAGAACCATTGCCAGCCGGCTCCAAAGCCGGATTCGAACGGCGAACGCACCGCGACCACCCAGCGGTCGTCGCGCGCCAGCGCCGGACCCAGCGGCGCGAAGCCCTCGGGACTGGCACCCACGCCGTGGAACAGCAGCACCAGCTGGCGCGCGGGCGCTGTCGGCCGGTGCAGGACGATGTCGCCGTCGAGATCGGAGAGACGCGCGTCCATGCTCAGACCGCCGCGGCCTCGGGAATCTCGCCGAAGCGGTACGCGTCCATCGACAGCACGCCATGGGTGATGCCGCCGTCGATGCGCGTGGCCGGCGCCGACGCGCCCGCCGCCCCGGCGGCCACCATCAGCGGCCACAGGTGTTCGGCGGTCGGGTGGGCGCGCTGCGCGTGCGGCGCGATCGCCATGGTCTGCTGAAGGCGCGCGTGGTCGCGACCGGTGACCACGGTGTCGACCCAGTGCGCGAACTCGACCGCGTAGGTCTCGCCGGCCGCGTCGGGCGCATCGAAGCGCACCTCGTACAGGTTGTGCGTCAGGCTGCCCGAGCCGATCACCAGCACCCCTTCGTCGGCCAGCGGTGCCAGCGCCTGCCCGTAGGCGTAGGCGCTTTCGCCGTTCAGTCGCGCGGGCAGCGAGACCTGGAACACCGGCACGTCGGCATTCGGCAGCAGGTGCATCAGCGGCACCCAGGCGCCGTGGTCCAGGCCCCACTGCGGGTCGGCCTCGGCGGCATAGCCGGCGGCGCGCAGCACCTCGATCGCGCGCTGTGCCACGTCGGGCGCGCCGGGCGCTGGGTACTGCAACTGGTAGAGCGCGGGCGGGAAGCCGCCGAAGTCGTGGATGGTCTGCGGGCGCGGCGTGGTGGCCACGCGCGGTTCACGCGTCATCCAGTGCGGCGAGACGACCAGGATGGCCCGGGGCCGCGGCAGGGTCTTGCCCAGCGCCGTCAGCGCCGGGCCGGCCTTGCCGGGATCGATGGCGAAGGTGGGTGAGCCGTGGGAGATGAAGAGCGTGGGCAGGCGGGACATGGCGGATTCCTCTTGAGTGCGCCGGGTGTGCCGGCATGGAACGCACTGTACGGCGCAGGCCCTTCGCCATCGTTCGATGGCCTCGCCGGCTGCGTTCCAATTTTTTGAAGCAAACGCCCCCGATCACATCGGCTGGGATAATCGAACCATGGGCAACAAGCAACGTGTCGTGGTGGGATTGAGCGGGGGCGTGGACTCCGCGGTGAGCGCGTACCTGCTCAAGCAGCAGGGCTACGAAGTCATCGGCATCTTCATGAAGAACTGGGAAGACGATGACGACGACGGGTACTGCTCGACGCGCCAGGACTTCCTCGACGCCGCCTCGGTCGCCGACGTGATCGGCATCGACATCGAACACGTCAACTTCGCCGCCGAGTACAAGGACCGCGTGTTCGCCGAGTTCCTGCGCGAGTACTCGGCCGGCCGCACGCCCAACCCCGACATCCTCTGCAACGCGGAGATCAAGTTCAAGGCATTCCTCGACCACGCGATGCGGCTGGGTGCCGAGAAGATCGCGACCGGCCACTACGCCCGCGTGCGGCTGAACGAACAGACCGGAAAGCACGAACTGCTCAAGGGCCTGGACCCGCTGAAGGACCAGAGCTACTTCCTGCACCGACTGAACCAGGCCCAGCTCTCGAAAACCATGTTCCCGGTCGGCGAGCTGCCCAAGACCGAGGTGCGCCGCATCGCCGCCGAGATCAAGCTGCCCAACGCCAAGAAAAAGGACAGCACCGGCATCTGCTTCATCGGCGAGCGGCCGTTTCGCGACTTCCTCAACCGCTACATCTCCAAGGAGCCGGGGCCAATCAAGGACCCCAGCGGCCGCACCATCGGCCAGCACGTCGGCCTGTCGTTCTACACGCTGGGCCAGCGCCAGGGCCTGGGCATCGGCGGGGTCAAGGCCAAGGGCGCACAAAAGGGCGGCAACGATCACGCACCCTGGTTCGTCGCGCGCAAGGACATCGAGAAGAACATCCTCTGGGTGGTGCAGGGCCACGAGCACCCCTGGCTGATGTCGCCGTCGCTGCGCGCCGAAGACCTGAGCTGGGTCGCGGGCGAGGCGCCGGGCGCCACAGAGATCGCCGCCAAGACGCGCTACCGCCAGAGCGACGCGCCCTGCGCACTGGCGCTGGACGACACCGGCTTCACGCTGCGTTTCGCCGAGCCGCAGTGGGCGGTCACGCCCGGCCAGAGCGCGGTGCTGTACGACGGCGAGGTCTGCCTGGGCGGTGGCGTGATCCACACCGAGGCGGCGAACGCCCCGGCCTGACCGCACCGTCCGGCTTCAGCGCTTGCGGCGCAACAGCCGCACGTGCATCGGCCGCACGAAACGTGCGCCGTCCGGCCCGCAATGCGGATCGAACGCGGCCTTCACGCGGGCCTCGATGGCCGGCGTGATCTGGTGGTCCGCGAAGGTCGGGAAGAGCATGCGCTGGGCGAAGTCGTTCCAGTCCGCGAACTGCGCCTCCTGCGCGAAGTGGCGCTCGCCGACGGCCTCCCAGTCGCGGCCGGCGGCCAGCGCCCTGTCCAGCGCGGACTGCGCCGCCGCCCGCACCACCCCTTCATCGTTGTAGAGCCTGACGATCTCGTTGAGCGCGCCGCCGTAGATCGGTTCGCTCACGTAGAACCAGCCGCCGGGTCGCAGCACGCGCGCGATCTCGGCCAGCGCGGCGTCCATCGCCGGGATGGGCACATGGTGCAGCGACTTGAGCATCATGGCGCCGTCAAAGCTCTGGCGGGGAAACGGCACCGCTTCCGCACTGGCCGCCATGAACAGCAGCCGCTCCTGCGGCACCGACAGGTTCTTCTGGTGCTGGACCGAATCGACCTCCAGCCCCACCAGCTCGCTGCCGGCATGGCGCAACACCAGCGCACGCGCCAGCCGCGCGTTGCCGCAGCCCAGTTCGATGATGCGTTGCTCGGTCAGGCTCACCAGTTCGCCCAGCAGATCCAGCTCGTCTCGGATCAGGGGCAGCGTGTCGGGGTCGGACAGGCGGTTGGGCTCTGTACTCATTGCTTATCTCCGGCAATACCCGTGCTTTTGTGATTTGTCATTGATACTCCATAGAGTACAAGAAAAATGATGTCACTCCGGGCGTGCCGCAGATGGCTGCCGTCAAACAACGGAGTCTCCATGAAATCCCACTGCGCTGTTTCCGCTCTCATGCTACTTGCCTTGGACATCGCCCACGCAGAGGAACTGTTCGTCAACATCCACAGCGGCAACGCCATGGCGCAGGGCGCTGGTCTGCTGCTCGCCGGCCTGGCGCTGGAGCAGAAGGCCAGCGTTCTGTGCGACAAGGTCCGCTTCGATTCTCAGGCGCCGAAACTTTCAGGCATCTGCACGGCGACAACCTCGCCACGAGCGGTGACCAACTCACCGGCCCACACCGCCGTCTCGACGATCACCTTGCGGCCCTTGATCTCCTTCACGCGGCCGCGGATCACCAGTTCGACATCAATGGGCGTCGGCTTGAGAAAGTCCACGTGCAACGAGCCGGTCACAAAACGGAACGCCGGCAGCGAATCCATGCCACGTCCAGCCTGTCGGTACATGGCCGCCGCGGCGGTGCCCGTGCTGTGGCAGTCGATCAGCGAGGCGATCAGGCCGCCGTAAGCAAAGCCGGGCACCGAGGTGTGGAAAGGTTCGGGGCGGAAGCGCGTGACGGTCTCGTCGCCCTCCCAAGCGGTCTTGATCTGGTGACCATGCTCGTTCCGGTTGCCGCAACCGTAGCAGTGCGCGACGTTGTCGGGGTAGTGGTCTTGAAAGGCGTCCATGGGGTTTTCCTTTGGGAATCAAAGGCCGAGCGCGGCCTTGAGCTGAACTTCGGTGGTGGCGTATTCGTGGCTGACCACGCGGCCGTTGTCCAGCCGGATGAGCGTAAGGGCATCGTCCTGGCGCGGCCAGCCGGCCAGGGTCTTGTCGTCCAGCACCACACCGACCTCGAAGGGCTGTTCCTTCAGCGAAGGCAGCGCGAAGGTGCGGGTGATGAAGCCAGGCATCCGGCTCATGTCGGCCAGATACAGGGCATGGCGGGCGGCCAGAAAGCCCTTGGGCTGAGGCCCGAGCACGGCCATGGCGAGGTTGGATGCCTTGCGTCCGGCAGCAAATATCACCAGCCGGGTGTCAGCGTGGACGTACCACTCCTGGTCGTGCTGGTTCTTCAGTGACAGGGCCGGCAGTGGCTGACCGGGTTCGACCGGGCCGGCCAGGGCCCAGAGCGGACAGGCCAGGGCAAGGGCCAGAAGGATCCTGTTCATGCGGTCTCGCAGTTGCGGGTTCGGTCTGTGTGGTCGTGGCCACAGCCGGCGCGACCGTCTGTGTTGACCATGTGATCGGCCATCTGCGTGAACGCCTGCAGCAGGCCGGCGCGAAGGGACTCGTCTGCCACCTGTTCCGTCAGCGCGGTGCGCATGCACAGCATCCACTCGTCCCGCTCGGCGGTACCGATGGTGTAGGGCAGGTGGCGCATGCGCAGGCGCGGGTGGCCCCTTTTCTCGATGTAGAGGTTGGGTCCGCCGAACCAGCCCGAGAGGTATTCGAACAGGCTCTCATTGGCGCCCGCCAGGCTTTCGGGGTGGATGCGCCGCGCGGCATAGGCCTCGGGCAGCTCGTCCATGAGTTCGTAAAAGCGGTCCACCAGGCGGTGCAGGCCATCGGCGCCGCCCAGGGCTTCGTAGACGGAGGGGGTTGCGGTGTCGGATGTCATCGGTACTGCTTCAGGTAATGTTTTTCAAACATGCGCTTGGCCCAGTGAAACAGGCGCGTGGACGGCAGGATGATCTGCCGTCGGGGGTTGCGGAACACCAGCGTGCCGTGGTCGATCGCGTCAATGATGCAAACGAGCTCGACCTTGAAGCTCGCTTGCGGCGTCTGGCCGCGCAGGCCCGCCAGCAGGTTCTCCGCAGCGGCAGCGGCCTGCAGGTCGGCCATGTGTGCCTGCTTGGGCATCCAGTCAGGCCCCGGGAAGCTGCCCGAGTCGCCCACCACGTAAACGTGCTCGCTGCCGGTCACGCGACACTGCGCGTCCGCCTGCAGCAGACCGCCAGGGGAGCGGGCCAGCGCGGTCTGGTCGAACCAGGCATTGCCGGTCATGCCGGGCATGAACAGGATCAGGTCGGCCGGAATCTCGCCCCCTTCGGTGACAACCTTGTCGGCCTCGAAGCGCTGCATCTTGTGGCCCAGGTGGGTGTGGATGCCGCGCCGCTCCATCTCGGCCAACAGGTGCTTCACCGCCTTGGGCCCCAACCGGTTTCCAGGCTCTTTTGACGGATTGAAAAACACCAGTTTGAAGCGGTGGCGCCGGCCTTCGCGCCTGAGCTGCTCGTCGATGCCGAACAGAAATTCGAACATGGGTCCGCCGCGCACCGCACTGGGTTCGTTGGGGTTTCCGGCGAACCCGACCGCGATGGTGCCGCCCGTCATGGCGCGCAGTCGGTCGCGGATTTTTTCGGCAGCGGCAATGCCTTCGCAGGGCGTGATGGCGTGCTCGATGCCCGGCAGCTTCTTGATGAAGCGACCACCGCTGGCGATGACCAGTGCATCATTGGCCACCTCGCCAGACGTGGTCTGCACCAGACGCCCGTTTTCGCTCACGCCCGTCACTTCCGCCGCCACATGTCGCACCCGCATGCGCGCAAAGAAGTTGGTCAGCGGCACGACCAGTTGTTCGCGAGAGCGCAAGCCCGAGGGAATCCAGATGATGCCGGGAAGGTAGTGCAGTTCGGCACGCGGAGCGATCAGCGTGATCTCGGCGTCCCGGTCACGCGCGCGCAGCTCGCGCACGGCCGACAGCGCGCCAAAGCCGGCGCCGATGATGGTGATGCGTACGGGGTTGCTCATGGAACCTCCTTGGTCATGTCGGGGTGCCGACCACTGTCGTCAAACGGTGGCATCGTGATCGACCGCCGCAGACTGAAGCGCCGACATGCGCGCAAGAAACTCGTCGCGAGTCAGTCGACTGAAATAGGGGTGCCACCGACGCTGCTCCATCACCGTACTGACCGCCCGCGCCCGCGGGTCGTGACCGTTGTAGAGAAGTGTCTCGTCGGACAGGATGAAGATGCGCTGGGTGACGCTGTCCCACAGCGCAGCGGCATCGGCCGGACACGGCTGGTGCGGGCACGCGTCCACCGCCAGCAGGCCTCCACAGAACACCCGGTCGCGCCAGGCGAAGCTAAGGCAGTCTGCGGTATGGCCGGGGGTGCGCAGCGTTCGCAGGAACTCGTTGCCGAAGGGCAGCAAGTCACCATCGGCAACAGTCTGTACTCCGACGCACGCCTGGCCCTGCACCACCGGGACACCCAGACGGGCGATGCGAGCGAACTCGCCAGGCAGTAGCGCGTCGTGCTGATGGGTGCGCAGCACCCAGCGCAGGCGCAGCTGGCGCTCATCGAGAAGGGCCTGCCACACAGGCACATCGCGTCCATGCGGATCCACCAACACAGCCTCGCGCGCATCTGGGTCGGCCAGCAGGTAGCTCAGCTCGCCACTGCATTCGTCGTTGAGCATGTGCAACATCAGTCCAGCCCTCCCCAACGGATGGCCGCGGCCAGACCCAGGGCCACTGCGCAGGCAGGGCCGGAGAACAGCATCCGCCACAGCGCCATGTGCGGCACGAAGCCCACGCCGCGCACCAGTCCCGCGCTCATAGCCCAGAACAGGGCCATGGCCAGACCATGGTCGGCACGGCCGTGCGCATCGGCGAACAGCAGCGGGTAGACACTGCCAGTCAGCATGATGGCAACGGCGACCGTCAGGCTCGGCAGGCTCACGCGACCCGGCGCAGCCGGGACACTGACAGGTGTCGCGCTCACTTCGTGCCTCCGTGCGCTGCCTTGCGGCCCTCTTCGGTTTCGCCCCACATGGCGTTGAGGATGGCCAGCAGCACGGCAAAGCCGACGCCGAGGACCCAGGCGAAATACCACATGATGTTCTCCTGTTGCAAAAAGACGCTCAGGTCGCTCCGCTCCCGTCCTCACCGATCAGCAGCGTGCCGTCGGCAAGGTACTGGTGGGGCGGCACGACCAGGTTGGTGGGTGCCGGTTTGTTCTTGAACACACGGCCCGCGAGATCGAAGGTGGAGCCGTGACAAGGGCAGAAAAAGCCCCCTTTCCAGTCGGCCGGCACGCTGGTGTTGGTCGTTCCCTGTGGCAGGTTCACTGGCGAGCAGCCCAGGTGGGTGCAGATGCCCACGGCCACCAGCAGCTCAGGCTTGATCGAGCGATGGGGGTTGGTGGCATACGGCGGCTGCTGTTTGACCTCGGATGCCGGATCGGCCAGGCCCTCCACGTGCTCAAGTGCCGCCAGCATGTCGGGTGTGCGGCGCATCACCCAGACCGGCTGACCACGCCACTCCACGGTCTTGATCTCGCCGGGCGCCACCGTGAGCGGGTCCATGGACACGGCAGCACCAAGTGCCTTGGCCCGCTCGCTTGGCGCAAAGCTGGACACCAGTGGGACCGCCACGGCAGTGACCGCCGCGGCGCCCATGGCTCCCGTGGCCAGTAGCCAGGTGCGACGCTCGGGATCGATGTCGCATTCAGCGGGAACGGGCAGGAGCGATTCAGCGGACATTTCAGACTCCTTCAGTGGGCGACCCTGTTTGAGGCAGAGGCGACGGGCGATACCGGTTCGTCTCCTTCATGCTCATCTTCCCAGCCAGTGAGCATGGCCTTGATGTGGGCCGTGAGCGTATGACCGGTTGTCGTCAGGTAAACGTGCACAAAGAAGAAGGCAAGCATCAGGAAGGCACCCCCGGTGTGTGCCCAGGCCACCCATTCGAGCGCCAGCCAGCGGTCGATCCCAAGGGCTGGCCAGAACGCACGAAACAGATAGAGCAGGCCCGAGCCCCAAATCAGTGGCGAGATCATTGCCAGCAAGGCCAGATAGGCCAGGCGCTGCAGCGGGTTGTGCTTCTTCTGCACCGTCTTCCTGAACGGGTGGGGTGCGCCACGAAACATGCCCCAGCCGTAGTAAAGCGCCATGGCCACCACCTTCTTGTGGGTGGGCAGGTACTGGCGCCACTCGCCAGTGGTGAACTGCCAGAAGATGGTGAACGCCCATAGCGTGAGCAACGCCCAGGCCGCAAGCGTATGGAGCCGGACCGCGACTTCGAAACCCAGCAGGTGGTAGCTGCCGTGCACCTCGAAGCCGCTGATCAGCATGGTGATGATCAACAGGGCCTGTGACCAGTGCCAGAAGCGCTCGTACCGCTTGTAGATATAAATGCGGCCGGGCTGCTTTGCGTCGGCGGCCGGAACAGTGGTGGTTTGTTCCATGTCAGTGCGCTCCGGTGTTGCGACGGCGGGTGACCAGGCGAGCGGTGGCGTGCACCAGCACCCCCAGCAGCGCACCGCCGACAGCCAGCCACCCCAGGCGATCCAGCCAGGGGTTGTGATCCCGCCCGGGGAGATAGACTCCGGGCAATGTGCCCAGACGGCTCTTGTCGGAGGCGCTGTGGCAGGACGCGCACGCCACGGCGTCCTTTGCAGGCGCGACCATATGGGTGATCGGCCAGAGCATCTCGCTCTTCACGAAGCCGTGCTGACCGCTGTAGGGCTGACCGGTTGCGGTGGCGCCCGCCTGGAGCGCCTTGTCCCAGTCGAAGTTGAACCAGAACGCCGAGTCGTCGGGCGTCGCGGTGTGCGGCACCAGCAGCTGGCGATTCACCGTGTCATAAGGCTGGGTGCTGTGAAAGCGCTTGACTGGCCAGATGCGTGCCTTCGGGTCGTCGGGGCTGCCCAGAAACTCGTTGATCTTGAGCACCTGGGCCGGATCGATCTTCATGTCCTGCGTCGTGTAGCGGACCTTCCCGTTGAACCAGATGTACTCGGGCACAACGTTCTGCCCCAGGGTGAAGGCCCCTTTGCGACTGTCATAGACCACGTGACCGTGCTCGTCCTTGGTCTGAATGGGCTTGCCCTCCGAGGTAAGCTTGCCGGCCGCCGACCAGTCCCAGGCCATCTTGGTCGACACCCCGCCACGCGCGAAGGCGGGGATATGGCAACTCTGGCAGGCCAGCTTGCTGGTGTGGTTGTTCAGCAGCCCCACGGCAAGAGCGGGTTGCTTGTGGGGTTTGTCGCCGTGACAGCTCTGGCAGGTGGCGGCGTTCCGGCCGGCATGCACGGTGTCGCCGCGCATGATGGGGCCGTGCGGGTCGGAGGCTGTCATGCTGATCCGGCTGCCCGCCAGTTTATGGCCGTCCGACTGGTGACAGGTCGAACAGGTGAAGCCTGCGCCACCCTTGTCCTTGGCGGCCATGTGCACGTCCAGCGACTTCTCGGCCTTGTTCAGCGACGAGTCAAGGTCGCCGTGCTTCACCCCGTCACCACCACCGCCGTTGTAGTGGCAGGTTCCGCAGTTGGCACTGCGGGTCCTGCTCACATGCTGGGCCACATTGGCCAGGTCGACGGGGTCGAGGAACTGACCCGAACCCGCCGGCAGGTCGGGCCGTTCCATGCGCGTGGTGGGCACCTCTCCGGCCATGCCGGGCGGCTTTTTGTAGCCACCGGTGTTGTGACACGCCAGACAGTCGACCTTGGTTTCGTCGTGAAAATCGAACTTGTTGTCTTTCCATCCGTACCCGATGTGGCACGACTGGCAGAACGCCTCATTGGACCGGTCTCCGATGCAGAAGCTGTTGATCATGGTCTTCTTGCCCAGCGTCTGCCCGGTGTCCGGATTCGTGTATTCCCAGGTCCAATGGCGCGTCCCCATGACCTGTTTGCCGGCCTCGGTGTGGCAGCTCAGGCAGGCCTTGGTCACCTCTGAACCGCTTGCGAACCGGCCTTGCAGTTCCTTGAACTTGCTGTGGTCGGCCGTCGATTTGTTCCACACGCCTGGCGCGGCCGGTGAAGATGACGTGGGCTGCGCTGCCTGTGGCTGCGCCGTCACCGGCACACACACGCTCGCCATCCACACGGCAACACCCAGCGTGACGGACAAGCTTCGCATGGACATCGGCGGTGGCTTGTTTGTGGGACGGGTCATTGGCTTGTCTCCTGCTCTCGGGTGGATGGAATGCGTGTTCCGGTCTCTCGCGTGCAAAGGGATCAGGCGACGCCTGTCAATACGCGCCGTGTTCGTTCTCGCGGATGTAGGCGGCCGTCACCTTGCCGCGCATCACCCGGTAGGCCCAGGACGTGTACAGCACGATCAGGGGCATGAAGATCAGCGTGGCCCAGAACATGATGGCCAGGGTCAGGTGGCTGGAAACGCTGTCCCACACCGTCAGGCTGGCCTGCAACTGGGTGCTCGACGGCATGACAAAGGGGAACAGGCTTACGCCCGCGGTGCCGATGACACCGGTGGTGGCCAGCGAGGATGCGACGAAGGCGCTGAGCGTGCGGCCTGCGCGCATCAGGCCCACAGCGCTCAGCGCGCCGAGCACACCCAGGACAGGCAGCAGCCACAGCGCGGGCAACGCGGCGTAGTTCGCCATCCAGGCACCGGCCTCGCGCACCACGGTCTTGGCCAGCGGATCCGGAAGGGCTGCAGGGTTCACCACCGACGCCATGCGGTAACCGTCGATGGACTGCAGCCAGACACCGGCCGCAATGAAGCCGAGCACCATGACCAGTGCCGCGCCGGTTCCTGCCTTGATCGTGCGCGCCTGCACCATGCCTTCGGTGCGGTGCGCCAGATAGGTCGCGCCCTGCAGCGTGATCATGGTGCTGCTGACCACACCGGCCAGCAGGGCGAACGGGTTGAGCAGGGCCCAGAAGCTGCCGGTGTAGGTGGGCACCAGGAAGGCGTCGAACTGGAAGGGAACGCCCTGGAACAGGTTGCCGAAGGCCACACCGAAGATCACAGGGGGCACGAAGCCGCCGACGAACAGGCCCCAGTCCCAGGTGCTTCGCCAAGTGGCGTTGTGGATCTTGCTGCGGTAGTCGAACCCCACCGGACGGAAGAACAGCGCCCACAGCACGGCGAGCATGGCCCAGTAGAAACCGCTGAACGCGGTGGCATAGACCAGCGGCCAAGCGGCGAAGATGGCGCCGCCGCCGGTGATGAACCAGACCTGGTTGCCGTCCCAGTGCGGGCCGACGGTGTTGATCACCACGCGGCGTTCGACGTCGTTGCGACCGACGAAGGGCAGCAGCGTGCCTACGCCCATGTCGTGGCCGTCCATCACGGCAAAGCCGACGAGCAGCACGCCCACCAGCAGCCACCAGACCAGTTTGAGGGTTTCGTAGTCGAACATGTTGCGCTCCGTTGATCAGGCGTGTGCGAGGTGAACGGGCTCGTTGGCATAGCGCCCGGTACCCAGACTGCCGGGGCCCATGCGGGCGAACTTGACCATCAGGACCATCTCGACCACCAGCAGCACGGTGTAGAAGCCGATGAAACCGGCCAGCGAGCCATAGAGGCTGTTCACACTGAGCGTGGAGACCGACAGGTGCGTCGGCAGAACGCCATAGATGGTCCAGGGCTGGCGGCCGTACTCGGCCACGAACCAGCCCAGCTCGCAGGCGATCCAGGGGGCGGGCAGCATCCACAACGCCCATCGATGCAGCCAGCGACGGTGCCCGCACTGCAACTGAAGCGTGCACCAGAAGGACGCAGCAAACAGGAACAACATGGCAAACCCAAGCCCGACCATGACGCGAAAGCCCCAGAACATCGGCGTCACACGCGGCACCGTGCTGTCGACCGCCTGCCGGATCATTTCCGGCGTGGCCTGGCGCACGTCCACCACATATTTCTTGAGCAGGAGGCCAAAGCCGAGATCGGCCTTGTGCTGTTCGAACACAGCCTTGGCTGCTGCGTCCTCGCGGTTGGCGCGCAAGGCTTCGAGGGCAGTCACGGCGCGGATGCCGCTCTCGATGCGCACACGGTTCTTCTGCTTGATCTCATGGATGCCCGGAATCTCCTGGCTGATCGAGCGCGTGCCGATCAGACCCATCACCCAGGGAATCTCGATTTCCCAGTCGTTCTTCTGTTCCGCTTCGTTGATGCCGGCGATCAGCGTCAGCCCGGCCGGCGCAGGCTTGGTCTCCCACATGGCTTCGAGCGCGGCCATCTTGGTCTGCTGCGCCTCACCGACGGTGTAGCCTGATTCGTCCCCCAGCACGATCACGCTGAGTACCGAGGCCAGACCGAAGGCGGCAGACACCCGGAAGCTGCGGCGGGCAAACTCGATGTCGCGTCCCTTGAGCAGGTACCAGCTCGAAATCGACAGCACAAACATCGCACCGGTGACATACCCGGCCGAGACGGTGTGGACAAACTTGGCCTGAGCGTCCGGGTTGAACAGCACCGCCCAGAAGCTCACCATTTCCATGCGCATGGTCTGGAAGCTGAACTCGGCGCCCACCGGGTTCTGCATCCAGCCGTTGGCAATCAGGATCCACAGCGCGGACAGATTGGTGCCCAGCGCCATCAGCACCGTCACCATCAGGTGCTGCGTCTTCGAGAGGCGGTCCCAGCCGAAGAAGAACAGCCCGATCATGGTCGATTCGAGGAAGAAGGCCATCAGGCCTTCGATGGCCAGCGGGGCCCCGAAGATGTCGCCCACGTAGTGCGAGTAGTAGGCCCAGTTGGTGCCGAACTGGAATTCCAGCGTGATGCCGGTGGTCACGCCCAGCGCGAAGTTGATGCCGAAAAGCTTGCCCCAGAAACGGGTCATGTCCTTCCAGACCACGTTGCCCGTCATCACGTAGACGCTCTCCATGATGACCAGCAGCCAGACCATGCCCAGCGTGAGTGGCACGAAGAGGAAGTGGTACAGGGCCGTCGCCGCGAACTGCAGCCGCGACAGGTCAACCAGTTGGTCAGACATCAAGGGTCACTCCTCGGAAGGGTTGGAGGCTGGCGGCGGGCCCAGCAGGCGGGCGGCAGCGCTGTCGGTGTCCACCGGCGCACGCAGGTCCCGCACGAAGCCCCACCACAGACCAACCAGAAAAACCGTCTTGATCACCAACACGATGGCCAGCTTGCGTGGCAGGGAAAGGGTTGGGCGTGTCATCGCGGCGGGCGGCATGGGCCTGCTTTCCCAAGAACCGTGCCAGTGCGCAATGCAGGGAAAAGTCTTTGCAAATCAAACATCTGACGCGCAACAGGCAAGGCGGCAGCTACGACCACCGGACAGGCACTGCCAAAAATGGCAGAGAATGTCAGTCTCTGCCCGATGGCCACAGGAGTCCGCATGAAACCCCTGCCCGAACTCACCGCCTTCCTCGAAGGCCTGCCCGAGCCGCACATCCTGTTCGACGCCCAGTACCGGATCCTGGCAGCCAACGCGGCCTACCGGCGCCAGTTCAGCCCGGAACGCAGCGTGGTCGGCCGGCGCTGCTACGAGGTCTCGCACCACTTCGCCGTGCCCTGCGACCAGGCGGGCGAGTCGTGTCCCCTGGCGCAATCGCGCCTGTCCGGCCAGCGCGAGCGCGTGCTGCACCTGCACCACACGCGCCAGGGCGAGGAATACGTGAACATCGAGCTGTCCCCGCTGCCGGGCGACGACGGCGAACCGGCGTTCTACGTCGAGAAGATGGAGCCCTTGCGCGTCGCACAGGGCCAGCCCGCCGCCCAGGGGCTGATCGGCCGGTCGCCGGCCTTCAAGCGCATGCTCTCGCTGGTGGCCCGTGTCGCGCCCTCGCGCGCCACCGTGCTGCTGCTGGGCGAGTCGGGCACCGGCAAGGAACTGGTGGCCCGCGCCATCCACGAAGCCAGTCCGAGAGCCACCAAGCCGCTGGTGGCGGTGGACTGCTCCAGCCTGCCCGAGACCCTGTTCGAGTCGGAACTGTTCGGCCACGAGCGCGGCGCCTTCACCGGCGCGACCGCCGCCAAAGGGGGTCTGGTCGAAGCCGCCAGCGGTGGCACGCTGTTTCTCGACGAGGTCGGCGACATTCCGCTGCCGATGCAGGTCAAGCTGCTGCGCCTGCTGGAGACGGGGACCTACCGGCGCGTGGGCAGCACCGAACTGCGCCACGCCGACATCCGCGTCGTCTCCGCCACGCACCGCGACCTGGACCACCTGATCGCGGAGGGCAGGTTCCGCGAAGACCTCTACCACCGGCTCTCGACCTTCCCGATCCTGTTGCCCCCGCTGCGCGAGCGGCAGGGCGACATGGCCCTGCTCGCCCCGGCCCTGCTGGAGCGGGTCGCGGCGCCACGGCGACTGAGCCTGTCGCCGGCCGCGTTGGCGCGGCTCGAAGCGCAGCCGTTCCCGGGCAATGTGCGCGAACTGCGCAACCTGCTGGAGCGCACCGCACTGTTGTGTGACGGGGATCTCATCGACGAGCAGCAGGTGGAGGACGCGATCGCCACCGGCCGCGTGCCGTCCCGGGCGGGACGGGCGGGCCTGCCCGGCGCGCTGGTGCCGGCCTCCCTGCCGGCGCCGGGTACGCCCCTGCCGACGGGCGACGTCCTGCGCGCCGCCGAGCGCGAGGCGCTGCGCGCGGTCGTGGCCGCGCACCAGGGCAACCGCGCCGCACTGGCCGCGAGACTGGGCATCAGCGAACGCTCGCTTTACCGCAAGCTCAAGTCGCTCGAATGAGCCTGTCCGCGGTCACGCATCTGCGGTAGGCTTTCCGCTTCCAATCCGGAGGGGGAATCGGCATGTTGTTCCGAGTGCGCAAGGCGATGGCGGTCGCGGGTGTCTGGCTGGCGGCCACCGGCACGGCGATGGCGGTCCAGATCACCGACCTGAGCCCGCAGGGCGAGGTCGCCAAGGTGCGGCAGGTGGTCGCGAAGTTCGACGCCTCCGCCGTGAATTTCGGCAGCCCCAACGCGGCGGCGCCACTGCAACTCACCTGCAACGAACCCCAGGCCTCGGCCGGCACGGGCCGCTGGGTCAACGACCGTTCCTGGGTCTACGACTTCCAGCAGCCGCTGCCGCCGGGCGTGAAGTGCAGCGTGCAGGTGGCGCCGGGTTTTGTGGCGCTGGACGGCAAACCGCTGGTCGGCAAGCAGCGCTTCGCCTTCGAGACCGGCGGCCCGACGGTGCGCTACAGCGCGCCCTCCGACGGCCAGACGATCGAGGAAGGCCAGTACTTCCTGCTGCGCTTCAACGGCGCGGTCGCGCCCGAGAGCGTCCAGGCCAGCGCCTGGTGCGGCATGGACGGACTGGGCGAACGCATCGCGGTCCGGCTGATCACCGGCGCCGAGCGTGAGCAGTTGGTCAAGGCGCGCGGCTGGGACCGCAAGGATGTGCCCGCCGACCAGGTCGTGGCCCTGGCCTGCCAGCGCCAGCTCACGCCCGCCGCCAAGGTGAAGCTGGTGCTGGGCAAGGGCGTGGCCACGCCCAGCGGCGTGGTGACGCGGCAGGACCAGCGCCTGAACTTCACCGTGCGCGAACCCTTCAAGGTGACCTTCAGTTGCGAGCGCGAGAACGCGCAGTCGCCGTGCCTGCCGCTGCGTGGCATGTCGCTGCGCTTCAACGCCCCGGTCACCGCGAAGCAGGCGCTGGAGATCCGGCTCAAGCCCGCCGCCGGCGGCGAGGCGCTCAAGCCCAAGCTGGAAGACGATGCGCAGGGCGAGGATGCGGTCGACGGCGTGGACTTCGCGCCCACGCTGACCGAGAAAGCCAGCTACACGGTCGAGCTGCCCAAGGGCCTGGTCGACGCCTCGGGCCGCGCACCGGCCAATGTCGGCCAGTTCCCGCTCAAGGTGGCGACCGGCCTGATGCCGCCGCTGGTGAAGTTCGCGGCCGCGCCCTTCGGTGTGGTCGAGCGGCTGGCCGAACCTGGTGGCGCGGCACTGCTGCCGATCACGGTGCGCAACGTCGAACCCGAGCTCAAGGCCCTGGGCCTGGCGGTGTCCGGCAGCAAGGTCAGCGATCTCAAGCTCTCCAGCGACGCCGAGATCATTGCCTGGTACCAGCGCGTGACCACCTTCCACGAGGGCACGGTCGAACGCAAGCTGGCGGCGCAATGGACCAAAACGCCGCTGCCCAAGGTGATCGACAAGGACAACAAGGACTGGGTCGAGTCGCGCATGCTCGGCCTGCTGCAGGGCCTGCCGGGCGTGAAGCCGCTGGACCTGCCCAAGGCGCCCGCGGGCGATCCGCGGCCGATGGAGGTGGTGGGCATTCCGCTGCAGCCGGGCTTCCACGTGGTCGAGATCGCCTCGCCGCGGCTGGGCCGCTCGCTGCTCGACGAGCGCCACGGCGAGGGCCGCACGATGTACGTGCGCAGCTCGGCGCTGGTGACCAACCTGGGCGTGCACTTCAAGCTCGGGCGCGAGAACGCGCTGGCCTGGGTCACCACGCTGGACAAGGGCAAGCCGGTCGCGGGCGCCGCGGTGCAGGTGTCCGACTGCCGCGGCAAGCTGGTCGCCAAGGGCCAGACCGACGCGCAGGGGGTCGTGAAGCTCGACGGCATCCCCGGCCGCGCGCCGGTGTGCCAGAACGGTGAACCCGACGAAGGCGACTACGGCGGCGCCTGGTTCGTCAGCGCGCGCGCGAAGTCACCCGACGGCATCGACGACCTGGCCTTCACCTGGAGCGACTGGAACCGCGGCATTGAGGCCTGGCGCTTCGACCTGCCGAACGGCGACCTCTCCAGCGCCACGCAGCGCGCCCACACGGTGCTGGACCGTGCCCTGCTGCGCGCGGGCGAAACGCTGTCGATGAAGCACTTCCTGCGCACCGAGGACATGAAGGGCTTCCATGTGCCCGACCTCAAGAGCGGCGAACTGATCATCACCCACCAGGGCAGCGGCCAGGAGTTCCGCCAGCCCGTGGCCTGGCGCAAGACGCCGACCGGCGGCCTGAGCGCGACCAATGAATTCGCCATACCGCCCTCGGCGCGGCTGGGCGTCTACACCGTGCAGCTCTCGCAGTCGCTGGGCCGCCAGGGCACCGAGATCCTGGACAGCGCGCAGTTCCGGGTCGAGGAGTTCCGGCTGCCGGTGCTGCAGGGCCAGCTCAGCGCCAACGACAAGAAGCCGCTGGTGGCGGCGACGGCGACGCCGGTCGACCTGCAGGTGAGCTACCTCTCGGGCGGCGGTGCGGGCAACCTCGCGACCCAGGTCTCGGCGCTGATGCGCCGCAAGTCGCTGTCCTTCCCCGGCTACGAAGGTTTCAGCTTCGACCCGCCGCGCGCCGCCAGCCGGGCGCATGAGGAACACGACGACGGCGAGGACGGCGCCGATGCCGCGCAGAAGCTGGTCGCCGACAAGCTGCCGCTGACGCTGGACAAGAACGGCCGCGGCCGCACTGAGATCAAGGACCTGCCGGCCGTGACCGCGCCGCAGCAGTTGCTGATCGAGGCCAGCTACGCCGACCCCAACGGCGAGACCCAGACCCTGCGCCACGTCACCACGCTCTGGCCCGCCGCCGTGGTCGCGGGCATCAAGACCGAAGGCTGGGTCTCGACCCGGCAGCAGGCGCGCTTCCAGGCGCTGGCGCTCACGCTGGACGGCAAGCCGGCGGCCAACGTGCCGCTGGAGGTGCGCGCCTCGGTCAAGACCACGACCACCACGCGCAAGCGCATGGTCGGTGGCTTCTACACCTACGACAACAAGACCGAATCGAAAGACCTGGGCAGCATCTGCTCGGGCAAGAGCGACGCGCGCGGCCTGCTGCTGTGCGAGGCCAAGCTCGACGACGCCGGCGAGGTCGAACTGACCGTGGTGGCCAAGGACGGCGAAGGCCACGCGCACCAGAGCGCCGCCTCGGTCTACGTCACGCGCCAGGGCGAACTCTGGTTCGGCGGCGAGGACCACGACCGCATGGACGTGGTGCCCGAGAAGAAGCGCTACGAGCCGGGCGAGACCGCGCGGCTGCAGGTGCGCATGCCGTTCCGCTTCGCGACCGCCCTGGTCAGCATCGAGCGCGAGGGCATCATCGACACGAAGGTGGTGCAGCTCAACGGCGAAGACCCGACCATCGACCTCAAGGTCGAGCCCGGCTGGGGACCGAACGTGTACGTGAGCGTGATGGCGTTGCGCGGGCGGCTGCGCGAGGTGCCCTGGTACAGCTTCTTCACCTGGGGCTACCAGGCGCCGCGCGAGTGGTGGACCGCGTTCTGGTACGAAGGCAAGGAATACGTCGCGCCGACCGCGCTGGTCGACCTGAGCAAGCCGGCCTACCGGCTGGGCGTGGCCGAACTGAAGGTCGGCACGGCGGCGCACGAGATCCAGGTCAGCGTCGCCACCGACCGCGAGGCCTACCCGGTGCGCGGCACCGCACAAGTCACCATCCAGGCCAAGCTACCCAACGGCCAGCCCGCGGCCAACGCCGAGGTGGCGCTGGCGGTGGTCGACCAGGCCCTGCTGGAGCTGGGGCCGAACGACAGTTGGGACCTGCTGGCCGGCATGTGGCAGCGGCGGAACTGGGCCGTTGAGACGTCGACCGCGCAGATGGAAATCATCGGCCGGCGCCACTACGGCCGCAAGGCCATCTCGGCCGGTGGCGGCGGTGGCCACAGCCCGACGCGCGAGCTGTTTGACACGCTGCTGTTGTGGAAGCCGTCGGTGGTGCTCGATGCCCAGGGCCGCGCCACGGTGAGCGTGCCGCTGAACGACGCGATCAGCAGCTTCCAGGTGGTCGCCATCGCCGACTCGGGCCCGGGCCTGTTCGGCAGCGGCCAGACCAAGTTCCGCGCCACCCAGGACCTGCAGATCATCAGCGGCCTGCCGCCGCTGGTGCGCGAGGGCGACCGCTTCATGGCGCAGTTCAGCCTGCGCAACACCACGGCGCAGCCGATGAAGGTCAACGTGAGCGCGCGCGCGACCCTGGTCGAGACGCCCGCGCAGACGGTCGAAATTCCGGCCGGCGAAACCCGCGAGGTGGCCTGGGACGTGACGGCCCCGGTGCCGCTGGGTCTGGGCCGCTTCGAGGCGCTGCTGTGGGAAGTCACGGCGCAGGACCAGAACGGCAAGGCGCGCGACGCCGCCAAGTTCAGCCAGCGCGTGCTGCCGGCCGTGCCGCTGACCGTGCGACAGGCCACGCTGTCCCAGCTCGACGGCCCGCTGACGGTCCCGTTGGCCACCCCGTCGGACGCGCTGACCGACGCCCAGGGCGCGCTGCGCGGCGGCATCCGCATGAGCCTGCAGCCGACGCTGGCCGAGGGCCTGCCGGCGGTGCGCGAGTGGTTCGTGAACTACCCGTTTGCCTGCCTGGAGCAGAAGACCTCCAAGTCCATCGGCCTGCGCGACGCCAAGCTCTGGCAGACGGTGCTGGCGCAGTTGCCCACCTACCTGGACAGCGACGGCCTGGCGAACTACTTCCCGCCGCGCGACGGCGACCGCCCCTCGGGCAGCGACACGCTGACGGCCTACCTGCTGTCGGCCACGCACGAGGCAGCGGCGCTGGACCCGGCCTGGACCCTGCCCGACGCGTCGCGCGCGGCCATGCTGCGCGGGCTGGAGAACTTCGTCACCGGCAAGGTCGAGCGCGGTTTCTGGAGCCCGCGCCAGGACCTGAACCTGCGCAAGCTCGCCGCCGTCGAGGCCCTCTCGCGCTACGGCAAGGCCAATGCGCGCCTGCTGCAGTCGATCGAGATCGCGCCCAACCGCTGGCCGACGCACGCGGTGATCGACTGGCTCAACGTGCTGCGCCGCGTGACCGACATCCCCAAGCGCGACGAGAAGCTGGCCGAGGCCAACCAGATCCTGCGCGCGCGGCTGTCGTACCAGGGCACCAAGCTGGTCTTCAGCACCGAGGCCGACGACCAGTGGTGGTGGCTGATGCAGAACGGCGACACCAACACCGCGCGCCTGATGCTCGCGGTGATGGACGACCCGGCCTGGAAGGATGACATGGGCCGCATCGCCAGCGGCTTCATCGGCCGCCAGCAGCGCGGCACCTGGTCGACCACGACCGCCAACCTCTGGGGCGGGCTGGCGCTGCAGAAGTTCTCGGCGCGCTTCGAGGCCGTGCCAGTGACCGGCAGCACCCGCGCCGCGCTGGGCGCCACCAGCGCCGCGGTCGACTGGAGCAAGGTGTCCCGCGTCGATCCCAAGGCCCCCGTGGCCGCGGGCTTTGCCACCGTCGGCACCACCAAGGCCGACCCCAACGTGGCCACCGGCCCGTGGCGCAACAACAGCGTCACCCTCGCCTGGCCCAAGGACGGCGCGTCGTCGCTCGCGGTGCAGCACCAGGGCAACGGCAAGCCCTGGGTCACGCTGCAGGCGCTGGCGGCCACGCCGCTGAAGGCGCCGATGTCGGCCGGCTACACGGTGAAGAAAACCATCACCCCGGTCGAACAGGCCGTCGCCGGCCGCTACAGCAAGGGCGACGTGCTGCGCATCACCATCGAGGTCAACGCCAGCACCGACATGACCTGGGTCGTGCTCAGCGACCCGATTCCGGGCGGCGCGACCCTGCTGGGCAGCGGCCTGGGCCGCGACTCGGAGATCGCCACCAGCGGCGAGAAGCGCTCGGGCAACGGCTGGCCGGTGTTCGAGGAGCGCAGTTTCGAGGCCTTCCGCAGCTACTACGACCACCTCTCGGCCGGCAGCTTCAAGACCGAGTACACGGTGCGGCTCAACAATGTGGGCACGTTCGCGCTGCCGCCGACGCGCATCGAGGCGATGTACGCGCCCGAGGTGTTCGGCGAACTGCCCAACGCGCCGGTGAAGGTTGAGGCGAAGTGAGACGCCGGGCGCTGCTGGTCGGGGTTCTGGTCGGCGTTCTGTCCGGGGGCTTCGCGCTGCCGGCCTGGGCCCTGCCCGGCTTCGCCGAGGTGAAGGCGGCGCACCCGACGTCGGAGACCCGCTTCCTCGACCGCCACGGCGAGCTGCTGCAGCGCCAGCGCACCGACCCGACGGTGCGCCAGGGCGCCTGGGTCACGCTGCCCGAGGTCTCGCCCGCGCTGCGCGGCGCCCTGGTCTACAGCGAGGACCAGCGCTTCTACGAACACAGCGGGGTCGACTGGCAGGCCGTCGCGGCCGCCGCCTGGGGCAACCTCTGGAATACGCGCACGCGCGGCGCCTCGACGCTGACCATGCAGTTGGCCGGCCTGCTGGACGGCGACCTCAAGGCCGGCGCGCAGGGCCGCAGCTGGACACAGAAGGCGGGACAGGCGGTCTGGGCGCAGTGGCTGGAGACGCGCTGGCGCAAGGACCAGATCCTGGAGGCCTACCTCAACCGCGTGCCGTTCCGCAGCGAGATCGTGGGCATCGATGCGCTCTCGCGCAGCCTGTTCGGCAAGGCGCCGCACGGGCTGGATGCCGACGAGGCCGCGATCACCGCGGCCCTGGTGCGCGCGCCCAACGCGGCGCCCGAGCGCGTGGCCGAGCGCGCCTGTGAAGTGCAGCAGGCGATGGCGCGCGCGCAGGGCTCGAAGGCCGACTGCCTGTCGGTGCGGCTGCTGACCGGCACCGTGCTGCGCGACCGCCGCTGGGCCACCAGCGAGGGCGACGCACCCCACGCGGCGCGCCGTGTGCTGGCCGAGTGGCGCCAGCAGGCGGGCAGCCAGGCGATGGTGCCGGCGCAGATCCGCACCACGATCTGGGCGCCGTTGCAGCGCGAGGCGCAGACTTTGTTGCAGCGCCAGCTGCGCTCGCTGCTGGGCCGGCGCGTGGAGGACGGCGCGGTGGTCGTGCTCGACAACGCCAGCGGCGAGGTGCTGGCCTGGGTCGGGTCGTCGGGCCTGCTGAGCCAGGCGGCCGAGGTCGACGGCGTGACCGCGCTGCGCCAGCCCGGCTCCACGCTCAAGCCCTTTCTCTACGCGCAGGCCATTGCCGAAAAACGCCTGAGCGCGGCCTCGCTGATCGAGGACGCGCCGACCCACATCCCGACCGCCGGCGGCCTCTACATCCCGCAGAACTACGACCACAACTTCCGCGGCTGGGTCTCGGTGCGCACCGCGCTGGCCTCCTCGCTCAACATCCCCGCCGTGCGCACGCTGGCCATGGTCTCGCCCGAGGACTTCGCGGCCCAACTGGTGCGGCTGGACCTGCCGCTGCGCCAGAGCGGCGACTACTATGGCCTGGGCCTCGCGCTGGGCAGCGCCGAGGTCACCCTGCTCTCGCTGAGCAACGCCTACCGCACGCTGGCCAACCAGGGCCGCCACGCGCCGGTCGCGCCACTGCTGGCCGGCCCGCGCGCCGCGGTGCGCGGCGAGACCGTGCTCGACCCCGGCGCGGCCTTCATCGTGGGCGACATCCTGTCGGACGCCAACGCCCGCGCCGCCACCTTCGGCACCGACAGCCTGCTGGCCACCCGCTTCTGGACCGCCGTGAAAACCGGCACCAGCAAGGACATGCGCGACAACTGGGCCGTGGGCTGGTCGCAGCGCTACACAGTCGGCGTCTGGGTCGGCAACGCCAGCGGTGCGCCCATGGGCGACGTCAGCGGCACCACCGGTGCGGCGCCGGTCTGGGCCGGCCTGATGCGCTGGCTGCACGAACGCCAGCCCAGCCGCGCGCCCGCGCCGCCGGCCGGCGTGGTGGCGCAGACCGTGCGCTTTGGCCAGCAGCTCGAACCGGCGCGGCGCGAGTGGTTCGTGGCCGGCACCGCGCAACCGGTGTTCGCACTCGGCCCGGCCGACGACGGCGTGCAGGGCGACCCGCGCCCGCGCATCGTCAGCCCGACCACCGGCACCATCCTCGCCATCGACCCCGACATCCCGCCGGCCCACCAGCGCCTGAGCCTCAAGGCCGAAGCCGCCGACGTGCGCTGGCGGCTCGACGGCAAGCCGCTGGGCAAGGGCAAGGAAGTGCAGTGGATGCCCTGGCCCGGCAAACACCAGATCGAACTGGTCAACGCCCGCGGCGAAGTGCTCGACCGCGTGCGCATCGAGGTGCGCGGGGCCGGTGTGCGCACACGGACCGCCCCCGCGCGAACCCGGGCGGCCCCCCCGGTGGCGGGAACTTCCTGAGCGGTCTATATTTCCCAGTATCTATTCAAATATCAGGATATACGGATGAATAACACTGGAGACAACCTGTTCGCGTTCGGCGAGCGGGTCGAGGGCTATCCGATCCGCGTGGTCAACGAACGCACCGTGCGCGCGGCGGCCGGGCTGCTGTTTTTCCCGGCGGTGCTGTCCTTCATGCACTCGTTCCTGCTGGCCAACTACCAGTACACGCGCCTGTTCGTGATCGTGTTCCTGGTCGACATGACGCTGCGCATGCTCAACCCGCGCTACGCGCCCAGCATGATCGTGGGCGGCTGGATCGTGCGCCACCAGACGCCGGACTGGGTCGGCGCGCCCCAGAAGCGCTTCGCCTGGGGGCTGGGCCTGCTGCTGGGGCTGGGCATGTTCTACCTGATGGTGATGCACCGGACGATGGGCCCGCTGAACATGCTGATCTGCGGCAGTTGCCTGCTGCTGATGTTCTTCGAGACCGCCTTCGGCATCTGCCTGGGCTGCAAGCTCTACAACCTGTTCTCCCGCGAGCAGGCGCAGTTCTGCCCCGGCGGGGTGTGCGAGGTGCCGGCGCAGCGGGTGTCCTGGGGCCTGCCGCTGCCGCAACTGGCGGTGCTGGTCGCCTTCGTCGGTGTCGGCATCCTGGCCAAGGGCTGGGTCGACCGGACAGGACCGTTGCAAGGCTTCGACGAAATGGCCTCGCCCGAGGAGATGGGCATCACCATGGTCTCCGGCGACGCGAACAAGGCCGACGAGGACCGCTGCAAGGTGCCGGCGTTCGCGAAGGCGATCGGCCACGAGCAGCAGTGGAAGCAGCACAACGGCTGCAACTGAGGCTCAGTGGTCCGCGTGCAGCTTCTCGTGGATCTTCTTGGTCGTCCGCCAGACGCTCCACAGCACCAGCGGAATCAGCGCGCCGGCCAGCAGCTCCGGCTTGACCGGCAGGCCGATCTCCTTGCCGGCCTTGCCCAGGTACAGGATCAGGCTGATCACGTAGTACGAGATGGCGGCGATCGACAGCCCTTCCACCGTGCTCTGCAGGCGTAGTTGCAGTTCCTGGCCCTTGGTGAGCTTGGCCAGCAGTTGCTGGTTCTGCTCCTCGGTGGCGATGTCCACCCGCGTGCGCAGCAGGGCGCTGGTGCGCGTGACGCGGTCGGACAGCGAGGCCAGCCGCTGGTGGGTCGACTCGACCGTGGCCATGGCCGGTGACAGGCGCCGCTGCATGAACTCGCCGATGGTCTGGGTCCCCGGGATCGGTTGCTCGCGCAGTTCGGCGATGCGCTGGCCGACCAGGGTGTCGTAGGCGCGGGTGGCCGAGAAGCGGAACACGTGTTCGGCGGTGGCGCGCTCGACGCCGGCGGCGAGCGAAACCAGCGTGTCCAGCAGCGCCTGGTCCGAGGCGCTCTTGTTCTCCAGTTGGGCCGTGATGTCCGCCAACTGGCGCTCGGACTGCGCCAGCCGTGGCGCCAGCGCCTTGACCACCGGCAGACCGCGCAGGGCCATCAGCCGGTAGGTCTCCAGCTCCAGAAGCCGCGCAGCGATGCGGCCGGCACGGGTCTGCGAGGTCCCCGGCCGGCCGACCACCAGCATGCGCTCGAAGCCGTCCGGCCGCAGCAGGAAGTCGGTGGCCGCCAGCGAGTGCGCGTTGTTGCCCATGAACGAGGCCACGATGGTGTGGTCCCCAAACCAGCGACGGGCCTGCGCCAGCACGTTGGCGGGCGTTTCGAGGTCGGCCTCGACCATCACCAGCTGGATCGCGGCAAAGGTTCGCCCCGGTATGCCGGCCAGCCAGCCGGGCGGCGTGGCGATGGAGTCCGAGAGCCCGGGCTCGGGCGCGTCAAGCGACGCGCCTTCGGGCAGCGGCTGCACGATGGAGTAGCGCGTGAACTCGGTGTGACGCTCCCACTTGAGGGTGTAGCCGGGCGCACGGATGCGCAGGAAATTGCCTTGCAGGTCGTCGACGCCCAGCGCCTGCTGCCCCGGCAGGTGGCGCAGGTGCGCGCACTCCTGTTCGCGTGTCAGCCCGTCGTGGAACACCGCCACATAGCTCACCAGCGCCGGCAGCCGGATGCGCGCCGGCGGGCGCGCATGCACCTCGTTGTGCAGCAGTTCCCGCTGCGGATCGTCGGGTGGCAGCAGGGCGGATGGCGTCTCGGTCGGGCTCATGGGGCGATTGTCAGGCAGGTCAGGCGATGGTCCGTCCGAGGTAGCGCGTCACATGCGCCCGGCCCTGGTGGCCAGGCCCTTCGTCGAGCATGACCTCGCCCTGCCAGGCCAGCAAGGTGTCCAGGGACGCGCCGAAGTCCTCGCGCAGCAGCTCGGGCGTGTAGAGCATGGCGGGGTCTTTCGGCCCGCCGCTGCTGTGCTGCAACTGGTCGGGGTGGAACGCCTCCAGCAGCAGCAGGCCGCCGGGACGCAGCCCGGCCACCAGGCGGCGATGCGCTGCAGCACGGATCGCCGGCGGCAGGTGGACAAAGGTCAGCACCACGGCGTCGACGCTGGCGGGCGCGGGCGCCCAGTCGGCCAGGTCGCCGTGCGCAGTCGTGATGACGACGCCGCGTTCGGTCGCCAGCGCCTGCGCCTTCTGCAGACCGACGACCGAGCCGTCCATCGCGATGACGCGATGACCCTGCTGCGCCAGCCAGACGCTGTTGCGGCCCTCACCGTCCCCCGGCACCAGCACCTCGGAGGCCGGGCGCAGGCGGTGCGCCTCGGACACCAGGAAGGCGTTGGGGGCGGTGCCGTACTTGTAGCCAGCGACGGCGTAGTTCTGGTCCCAGAAGTTCATGCGACTCATCCTTCAGACAGCAAAAGAAAACCCGCCGGGCACTTGCCGGGCGGGCTGTGTCGTGCCACGCGGAACGCGCGCCACGGGGCATCAGAACGGAATGTCGTCGTCCATGTCGTCGAAGCCGCTGGACGGCTTGGCCGCGACCGGCGCGGGCGCGGGACGCGCAGCCGGCGCGGCGGCGCGCGGCGCGGCGGCCGGGCGGCTGTAGCCACCGCCACCACCGCCGCCTTCGTCACCGCCGCCCATGCCTTCGCGGCCGCCGAGCAACTGCAGCTCGGTGGCAATGATGTCGACGGTGTTCTTCTCGACGCCGGTGGCCTTGTCGGTGTAGGTGCCGTATTTCAGGCGGCCTTCGACGTAGATCGGGCGGCCCTTCTTGACGTACTCGCCGGCGATTTCGGCCAGGCGGTCGTAGAAGGTGACGCGATGCCACTGGGTGTCCTCGATGGTCTCGCCGCTGTTGCGGTCCTTGCGGCGGCTGGAGGTGGCCACGCTCACATTGGCGACGGCCTGGCCCGAGGGCAGGTAACGGATTTCGGGATCGCGGCCGCAGTTGCCGACGAGGATGACTTTGTTGACGGATGCCATGAGGTGTGCCCTGAGGAATGGGGGTGCAGCGCGGAGAGCCCGGCCGCCGGTCGGTCGACCATTGTGCCGCAATCGGCCCGGTCGCCCAATCCGCCACCCGGCGCTGGTGGCGCCATGCACCCGGCCCTACACTTTGCGCCGATGAAACGACAGCCGGACTTCCTGCAGAACCTGCGCGCCGAGTTCGCCGATGGCCGGCAATGGGTGGACCGCGGCGTCGTGATCGTCTTCGCGGTGCTGGCCGGGCTCTCCATCGTCGGCTTCACCCTGCTGGCCGACGCCACCTTCGGCCTGTACCTGGCGGGGCGCTCCGCGCTGTGGTGGGCGCCGCTGGTCTGGAC
This sequence comes from Hydrogenophaga sp., assembly GCA_016790705.1. Taxonomy (GTDB): domain Bacteria; phylum Pseudomonadota; class Gammaproteobacteria; order Burkholderiales; family Burkholderiaceae_C; genus Hydrogenophaga. The sequence continues at coordinate 71,091 of JAEUOT010000046.1, read as the reverse complement.
GCCGGCGATGACCGCGCTCATCGTCTGGGCAGTGCGGCGCTGGGCGCCGGGCATCGCCGGCTCGGGCGTGCCGCAGGTGCTGGTGGCACTGGCGCCGGAGACGCCGCTGGCCTCGCGCAATCGCTTCGCCTCCCTGCGGCTGTCGATGCTCAAGATCCTGGGGGTGTCGGGCAGCCTGCTGGCCGGGCTCTCGGTCGGTCGACAAGGGCCTTCGGTGCAGATCGGGGCGGGCGTGATGCTGGCGGCCCGGCGCTGGTTGTCCCCGAACAGCGGCATCAGCGCCCGCGAACTGCTGGTGGCCGGCGGCGCCGTGGGCCTGGCGGCCGCGTTCAACACGCCGCTGGGCGGCATCGTGTTCGCCATCGAGGAGCTGTCGCGCAAGCTGCAGGACCGCAGCAGCGGCCTGATGCTGGCGGCCATCGTGGTCGGTGGCCTGGTGTCGGTGTCGGCGTTCGGCAGCCTGTCGTACTTCGGGCGGGTCAAGGCGGAGAACCTGACCTGGTGGACGCTGATCGGCCCGGCGCTGGTGGTATCGGTGTTCGCCGGGTTGCTGGGCGGCCTGATGTCGCGCCTGCTGCTGGCCTCGTTCACTGGCCTGCCCGACCGCTTCTGCGCCTACCGTCGCAAGCGGCCGGTGGCGTTTGCGGCCGCCTGCGGTTTCGTGGTCGCGGTGATCGCCGTCGTGACCGATGGCGACGCGGTGGGCATCGGCCATCACCACACCCACGCGCTGCTGGCCGCTGACGGCAAACTTGAGCAGCCGCCCTTCGTGTTCACCGGTCTGAAGTTCCTGGCTTCGTGGCTCTCGTCCTGGGCCGGCGTGCCCATGGGCATGTTCGGCCCCTCGCTGTCGATCGGCGCCGGGCTGGGTGCGGACGTGGCCTGGCTGTTCGGCTCACCGCACACGGCCGCCCTGATCGCGCTGGGCATGTGCGGTTTCCTTGCCGGCGTGACCCAGACCCCGATCACGGCCATGATCATCGTGATGGAGATGACCGACGGTCACAGCATGGTGCTCAGCCTGATCACCTGCGCCCTGCTGGCCTCCGGCATTTCGCGCATGATCAGCCGCCCGCTGTACTCGACGATGGCCGAACGGCTGAAGTAGCGTCCAGCCCTCCCGCTCAGCGGCGGGAAACCGGCGCGGGCGCTTTCATCGGCCAGGCGACCACGAACCAGACCAGGGTCGCCACCGCACAGGCCGCAAACAGACCGGTCGGGCCGTGCGCGCGGGACAACCATCCACCCACAGCACCACCGACGAAAAAGCCGACCGACTGCAGCGTGTTGTAGATGCCCAGCGCGGCACCGCGCGCGTGGGCCGGCGCCAGCTTCGAAACGAGGCTGGGCTGGCTGGCTTCCATCATGTTGAAGCCAATGAAGAACACGAACAGCAGGCCGCCCAGGGTCCACAGGCCCGGCGCCGCGCCCGCCACGGCCCACAGGCCCAACTGCACCGCGAAAATCAGCCCGATGGAGATCAGGAAGGCCGCGCGCAGCTTGCCCTTGCGCTCCATCGGAAACAGCACGCCGCCCATGACCAGCAGCGAGGCCGCGACGGCGGGCAGGTAGATCTTCCAGTGGTCGGGTTTGGCCAGACCGGCCGCCACCAGCAGCGCCGGCAGCGCCATCCACATCGCCAGTTGCACCGCGTGCAGCACGAACACGCCCAGGTTCAGGCGCAGCAACCCTGCGTGGCGCAGCACCTCGGCCATGCCACCGCGCACCTGCTGCATGTCGGACGGTTTGTGCACCACCGGCTCGGGCGGCGCCACCCACAGCACCACGGCGATGCCCAGCAGGGCCAGCGTGCAGGTCATGGCGAAGATGCCCGAGAGGCCGACCCAGCCGGCCAGCAGCGGCGCGATCACCAGCGAGAGCGCAAACATCAGCGCGATGCTGGCGCCGACCAAGGCCATGGCCTTGGTGCGCACCGTGTCGCGCGTGACGTCGGCCAGGAAGGCCGTGACCGCAGCGGAGATGGCGCCCGCGCCCTGCACCGCGCGGCCGACGGACAGCCAGGTCAGGTCGGGCGCCCAGGCGGCGATGGCGCTGCCGGCCGCGAACATGAGCAGGCCGGCAACGATGGTGCGCTTGCGACCGAATCGGTCGGAGGCGATGCCGAAGGGAATCTGCAGAAAGGCCTGGGTCAGGCCGTACAGCCCCATGGCGAAGCCGACGCGGGCCGGGTCGTCACCGCCGGGCAGGCGCGCGGCTTCGAGCGCGAACACGGGCAACACGATGAACAGGCCGAGCATGCGCAGCGCGAACACCAGGGCCAGCGCGGCACTGGCGCGGCGCTCGTCGGGCGTCATGCGGTTGGAGTCGGTGGTATCCGGGGAAGCGGTGGTCGTGGACACGGCGGAAGGAGCGGTCGGGACAAAGGCGTGATTGTCGGGCATGACCGACAAAAGGGTTTCGGCGCCGGGCCGCCCCAAGCCGAATCGCGCCCCCCGGACCCGGCTGGCACCGGGTCCCTTCCCGGTTCTGGGGCAGCGACCCGCACTAGCGGTGGAGCGTGGGGGCCACTTATCATGGCGGGTTGCCCTTTTGACGCCCTGCCCTGTGGATTCCAAGCTCTCCGTTCCCGCCGCCCACCCCACCGCCACCACACTGTCGGTGCGCGGCGCGCGCACGCACAACCTCAAGAACATCGACCTGGACATCCCCAAGCAGTCGCTGGTGGTGATCACCGGGCTGTCGGGCTCGGGCAAGTCCAGCCTGGCCTTCGACACGCTGTACGCGGAAGGCCAGCGCCGCTATGTGGAGAGCCTGTCGGCCTACGCGCGCCAGTTCCTGCAACTGATGGACAAGCCCGACGTGGACCTGATCGAAGGCCTGTCGCCCGCGATCGCCATCGAGCAGAAGGCCACCAGCCACAACCCGCGCTCGACCGTGGGCACGGTGACGGAGATCCACGACTACCTGCGCCTCCTGTACGCCCGCGCCGGCACGCCCTACTGCCCCGACCACGACCTGCCGCTGGCCTCGCAGAGCGTGGCGCAGATGGTGGACACCGTGCTGGCGCTGCCCGAGGGCACGAAGCTGATGATCCTGGCGCCGGTGGCGCGCGAGAAGAAGGGCGAGTTCGCCGAGCTTTTCGCCGAGATGCAGGCCCAGGGTTATGTGCGCTTCCGGCTCAACGGCGAGGTGGTCGAGGCCGAGGCCCTGCCGGCGCTGAAGAAGACCGAGAAGCACAACATCGACGTGGTGATCGACCGCATCAAGGTGCGCTCGGCCGACGAAGAGGGCACGAATCCCCAAAGACAAAGATTGGCGGAAAGCTTCGAGGCCGCGCTGCGCCTGGCCGAAGGCCGCGCGCTGACGGTGGACATGGACACCGGCGCCGAGCTGGCGTTTTCCGCCAAGTTCGCCTGCCCGGTCTGCTCGCACACCGTGGGCGAACTGGAGCCGCGGCTGTTCTCCTTCAACTCCCCGATGGGCGCCTGCCCGGCCTGCGACGGCATCGGCAGCACCGAGGTGTTCGACGCCGAGCGCGTGGTGGCCTTCCCGTCCCTGAGCCTGGCCAGCGGCGCCATCAAGGGCTGGGACCGCCGCAACGGCTACTACTTCGCGATGATCGAGAGCATCGCGGCGCACTACGGCTTCGACGCCGAGGCGCCGTGGGAAAGCCTGCCCGAGAAGGTGCAGCAGGTGCTGCTCTACGGCTCGGGCGACGAAGAGATCAAGTTCAGCTACGCGCTGGAGTCGGGCGAACGCGCGGGCAAGAAGATCGCGAAGAAACACCCCTTCGAGGGCATCATCCGCAACTTCGAGCGCCGCTACCGCGAGACCGACTCGGTCGCGGTGCGCGAGGAACTGGCGCGCTACCGCAGCACCCAGCCCTGCCCCGAATGCGGCGGCACGCGGCTGCGCAAGGAGGCGCGGCATGTGTTCGTCGGCGAGGGCGAGCAGCGGCAGCCGATCTTCAAGGTCAGCCACATCACGCTGGGCGAGGCGCTGGACTACTTCCGCCGCCTCGAACTGCAGGGCGCGAAGGCCGACATCGCGGCGCGCGTGGTCAACGAAATCCGCCAGCGGCTGAAGTTCCTCAACGACGTGGGCCTGAACTACCTCAGCCTGGACCGCAGCGCCGACACGCTCAGCGGCGGCGAGGCCCAGCGCATCCGTCTGGCGAGCCAGATCGGCAGTGGGTTGAGCGGCGTGATGTACGTGCTCGACGAGCCCAGCATCGGCCTGCACCAGCGCGACAACGACCGCCTGATCGGCACGCTGCAGCACCTGCGCGACCTGGGCAACACGGTGCTGGTGGTGGAGCACGACGAGGACATGATCCGCACCGCCGACCACGTGATCGACATCGGTCCCGGTGCCGGCGTGCACGGTGGCCGCGTGATGGCGCAGGGTACCCCTGCGGCGGTGATGGCCGACCCGAACTCGCTGACCGGCCAGTACCTCAGCGGCGTGAAAGAAATCGCCGTGCCGGCGCGGCGCACGCCCTGGCTGCCGGTCATCAAGCCCGAGGTGAAAGCGGCCCCCGTCAAATCGCGCTTCCCGATGAGCCCGGCCGCCGAGCGCCGCGCCGAGCGCCAGGCCGCGCATGAAGCCACGCTGGGCGAACTGCAGGAAATCCGCGTGCGCGGCGCCAAGGGCCACAACCTCAAGGACGTCAGCGTGGCCTTCCCGGTCGGCCTGCTGACCTGCGTGACCGGCGTCTCGGGCTCGGGCAAGTCGACGCTGGTCAACGACACGCTGTACGCCGCCGTGGCGCGCACGCTCTACCGCTCGCACGACGAACCGGCCGAGCATGAGGCGATCGAGGGCATCGAGCACTTCGACAAGGTCATCAACGTCGACCAAAGCCCCATCGGCCGCACGCCGCGCAGCAACCCGGCCACCTACACCGGGCTGTTCACCGGCATCCGCGAGCTGATGGCCGAGGTGCCGACCGCGCGCGAGCGTGGCTATGGTCCGGGGCGCTTCAGCTTCAACGTGGCGGGCGGCCGCTGCGAGGCCTGCCAGGGCGACGGCGTGGTCAAGGTCGAGATGCATTTCCTGCCCGACGTGTATGTGCCCTGCGAGGTCTGCCACGGTCAGCGCTACAACCGCGAGACGCTGGAGGTCCAGTACAAGGGCCGCAACATCGCGCAGATCCTGGACATGACGGTGGAGCACGCGGCCGAGTTCTTCAGCGCCGTGCCCACGCTGCACCGCAAGCTGCAGACCCTGCTGGACGTGGGCCTGTCCTACGTGCGCCTGGGCCAGAGCGCGACCACCCTGTCGGGCGGCGAGGCGCAGCGCGTCAAGCTGGCGCAGGAACTGAGCAAACGCGACACCGGCCGCACGCTCTACATCCTCGACGAGCCCACCACCGGCCTGCACTTCGCCGACATCGAGCTGCTGCTCAAGGTGCTGCACCAGTTGCGCGACGCGGGCAACACCATCGTCGTGATCGAGCACAACCTGGACGTGATCAAGACCGCCGACTGGCTGATCGACATGGGCCCCGAAGGCGGCTCGGGCGGCGGCACGGTGGTGGTGCAGGGCACGCCCGAGGATGTGGCGGCCTGCGAGGCCAGCCATACGGGACGGTATCTGGCGCGGCTGCTGCGGCGCTGAGCCCGGATACAGCCCAGATTGGATATCCGATATCGGTTCGCCGACACAGGGCATCCAATTCAAGTCTTTGTTTTACAAAGACTTTTTATCTTGAATTGTCTGGGAATTGGCTAAACCAGACTTGATACGCCGTTTTTGACGCCGATCACGCTTGAGGTAGCGCGCGGCTTCCAAATGTGAACAACCTGTTGATATCCGGTGCAGGCACTGTGTACAATTTGGCCCGTTCGGAGACGAAATTCGGCTCCATGCCGTGTGTGATTCAGGCCTTGGTGCCCGACACCTATACCTCCGACGCCTTCTTTCAACCGCTGCCCTTGGGCAGCGGTTTTTTCTTGGTGTAGTACACGCCGTAGGGCGCGACGTCGGTCTCATCGACCGCATGCACCAACCCGACCTGGGACCAGAGCATCTCGATGTAGCGCGACTCGCCGCGCTCGAAGTGGCGCTGCAAGGCCCACAGGAAATAGTCGGTTGCCTGCAAAGGCACCTCACGCCGGGGCGAGGACTGACGCGCCCTGATCACCGCTGCGTTGCTGCGCTGCCATTGGGTTTCAAAGCGTTTGCGGGCCGTCTCCAGCGCCTGGCCGAGGGCCGCCGTCCGGTCCGACTGGCCCCGCTCCGCAAAACAGACATGCACCTCCGGCGTCAGGTGCAGCCGGTTCTTGAACAGGCGCGCCACCATGGTGTCGTACAGCTCGTTCGGGTGGTAGCGGTAGCGTTCATCCAGCCGGTTGCGCTGGCGCACGTAGTCCAGCACGGTGTGCTTGTCGCGCACCACGGCAAAAAACTGCACAGGGTGACGCATCAGCACCCGGAACACCTCGCGCCGCACCTCGGGCACATCGTCTTTGGCGTGGAACATATGGGCGGTCTTACGCCGTTCGGGTTGCATCGACGGCACGTCCCGGAAATACGGATCGGCCAGCAACTCGGACCGCAAGGCATTGAGTTCGGCGCCCAGCGCCACCGGGTCGGCCACGTCCAGCACCCCCAGAATGAAGTGCCGCGAGCACCCTTCCTGCCCCGGCAGCGCACGGCCCTTGGCATCAAACAGCACCGGATCGCCGGCCTCGTCCACGAAGTAGTGGCGCTGTACCAGCACCGCGTCACTCATCACACCACCCCCTTCATCGCCTCGGCGATCTGCTCCATCTGCGCACTCACCATGGTCACGCGTTGAAGCAGGTCGATGACCTTTTCCTTGTGCTGGTCGAGCACCCAGTCAACGGCGGAGTGGATGAGGAGCTGGCTCATGGATTCCCTGCACGCCCCGGCGCTATCGGCCGGGGTCTGCGGGATTATGTCTGCCGCCCTTGGGTGGGCCGATTACCGCTTACCGCGGAAAGCGATGCCAGCGCTGAGCGTGTGCGTCGTCTTGCGCCCCACCAGCGGGCTGCCGGCCGGTGCGGACACCATGCGCGAGAGGTCCAGACCGCCGAACAGCACCCAGTGGTCGCTGAGCACATGGGTGTACTGCGCGCCCAGGCGCAGGTTCTCCAGTCCGCTGCCCAGCCGGTACGGCGCCCGTCCGGTGGCGGCGGCGGTCTGCGGCGTGATGCCGTAGGTGGTCTGCAGATAGGTGCGGTCGCCCCAGGTCGTGCCCACGCCGAGATCCCAGTAGCGCATCTCGTTGATCGGGTAGCGGTAGTTCAGCCCCGCCGAGAGCCGGGAGCCGCCGTTGCGCCCGAGGAAATCGCGGTCGTAGCTGCTGCTCCAGCTCCAGTTGTCGCCGAAGCTGAAACCGGTCGACACGCGCCAGCGCAGCGTGGACCGCACATCGGGCAGTCCCGCGTAACGGGGGTCGTCGCCAAAATCGCGCCCGTTGTCCACCCGCAGCGACACGCTGGCCCGCCAGTCTTCGAAGATGCCGAAGTCGGCGCTGACGCCGGTTTCGAGTTTTTCCCGCCCCGCCTGCATGAGGCTGGCTGCGCGCGAACGCGACACACGAAACGGCCCGAGCTGGAAGGCCCACATGGGCTTGAAGTCGCGGCTGACCGGCGCATCGCCGACGTGGCCATTGCCCGACACCACCGAGGCGCCGATGAGGTAGTCGCCCTCGATGGTCAGCCAGTCACGGTCGGCCGCCCACAACGGCGTCACGACACTCCCGGCCACCAGTGCGGCCACCCATTGATGTTTCGTGGACAACATGGGGGGCCATCATAGCCACACCGGACTACGCGGACTATGCGACCCCTGCGGACGCACGGCCTGCCACCCGATCCCGCCAGGCCTGCAGGGCGAAGAACCCCTTTTCCCCAGCGCTGAAGCGCATCAGTTTCGCGAACTCCAGGGCACAGAAGGCCGTGATGTCGGCAATCGTGAAGCGCTCGCCCGCGATCCAGGGCTGGTGCTGCAGCTCGCGGTCGAGCCAGGCAGCGGTTTCCAGCATTTTTTCGCCCTGCGAACGCCCGAAGTCGGGAAACTGCGGCTGCTCCAGCGGCGCCAGGCCGGGGTGGGTGTGGCGAATGCAATGACCGATCGGCAGCATGAAGTACCACTCCACGCGTCGGTCGGCCATTTCGATGAAGGCGCGCTCGGTGGCGTCGACGCCCATCAGGTTGGGCGTCGGACAGAAGCCTTCGAGCCAGGTGCAGATGGCCCGCGTCTCGGTCAGCACCCTACCATCGTCGAACTCCAGCGCCGGGATGCGCGCCAGCGGGCTTTTGGCGCGGAAGGCCTCGGACTTGTGCTCTTGCGCGTTGAGGTCCACGTCCACCAGCGCAATGCCCGCGGCCACCAGGTCGATGCCTTTTTCGGCCAGGAACATCCGCACGCGACGCGGGTTGGGTGCGCGCGGTGCGACGTAGAGCTTCATGCCTTGGCAGCGTTCAGCAGGTCACGCGTGCGCAGCGCCTCGGCACGCGCGGCCACAGCGAAATCGGCGCCCGAGGCGGCGTAGAGCACGGCGCGCGAGCTGTTGACGATCACCGGGCCGTGCGTGATGCCGCCTTCGCTGCGGTAGCCCGCACGGATGGTGGCCACCGCGTCACCGCCCTGGGCGCCGACGCCGGGGATCAGCAGCGGCAGCGTGGGCGCCAGTGCGCGCACGCGCTCGATTTCCGCCGGGTAGGTCGCCCCCACCACCAGGCCGAGTTGGCCGTTGAGGTTCCAGGGGCCCTGCGCCAGCCGGGCGATGTGTTCGTAGACGCGCGGCTGTCCCTCGACCGAGGCCAGCCGCTGGTTCTGCAGATCGTCTCCGCCAGGGTTGGAGGTGCGGCACAGCAGGAACGCGCCCTTGCCCTCGTATTTCAGGTAAGGCTGGACCGAATCCCAGCCCATGAAGGGCGACAGCGTCACCGCATCGGCGCCGTAGCGCTCGAAGGCCTCGACGGCGTACTGTTCGGCGGTGCTGCCGATGTCGCCGCGCTTGGCGTCCAGGATCACTGGCACCTGCGGCGCCACCGCCTTCATGTGCCGCATCAGCTTTTCGAGCTGGTCTTCGGCGCGGTGGGCGGCGAAATAGGCGATCTGCGGCTTGAAGGCGATCACGGTGTCGGCCGTCGCCTCGACGATGGCGGCGCAGAAGTCGTAGATCTTCGACGCATCGCCCTTCATGCCGGCCGGGAATTTCGCGGGATCGGGGTCAAGACCGACGCAGAGCAGGGACTGGTTCTGGCGCTCTGCCGCGCCCAGCATGTCGAGAAAGGTCATGCGCCGATTTTACGTTTCGACCTCGCGACAGCGGATCGCCGCGCAGGCCCCTAAGATCGCGTCCATGCACGCCCTGTCCCGCCAGCAACTGAGCCTTCTCGTGATGATCACCCTGGTCTGGGGGCTCAACTGGCCGATCATGAAGTTCGGTGTCACCGGCTTTCCGCCGCTGACCTTCCGCACGATCTGCATGTGGCTGGGCGTGCCGGTGCTCGGGGCCTTCCTGCGCTGGCGCCGTGTCAGTTTCACCCTGCCGCGGGCGCACTGGCGGGAACTGCTGCTGCTGACGGTCTTCAACATGCTGTTCTGGCACACGCTGGCCATCCTGGCGATCCAGTCGCTGTCCAGCGGACGCGCCGCGATTCTGGGCTACACCATGCCGGTCTTCTCGGCGGTGATCGGTGCGCTCTGGTACAGCCAGCGGCTGGTGCCGCGCGCCTGGGTCGGCGTGGCGGCGGCCGCACTGGGCGTGCTGCTGCTGCTCTGGCACGAGTTCACTTCGCTCTCCGGGCGCCCGCTGGGCGTGGCCATGATGCTGGTCGCGGCCGCCACCTGGGCCGTCGGCACCCAGATGATGCGGCGCACCCGCATCGAGGCTCCCACCCTCACCATCAGCTTCTGGATGACGGTGATCACCACGCTGTGGATGACCGCGCTGTCCCTGCTCTTCGAGCGCGGCGAGTGGGTCGCGCCCAGCCCGGCGCAGTGGGGGGCGATCGTCTACAACGCGCTGGGCGTGTTCGCCTTCGCGCAGGTGGCGTGGCTGATGCTGGCGCGCGAACTGCCGCCGATCGCCTCCACGCTGTCGGTGATGTTCATTCCCGTGCTGGGGGTGTTCAGCGGTGCCTGGTGGCTCGGCGAGGTGCTGCACTGGCAGGACTGGGCCGCCGTCGGGCTGGTGATGGCGTCCATCGCGACGGTGCTCTGGCCCCCACGCTCCACCGCTGCGCGGGTCGCTGCCCCCCGAGGGGGCTGACCCCTGCCTTGGGGCGGCCCGGCGGCAGGGGCTCCGGCCCCCACGCTCCACCGCTGCGCGGGTCGCTGCCCCCCGAGGGGGCTGACCCCTGCCTTGGGGCGGCCTCCGGGTCTACATCGCCTTTGACAGGAAGCGCTCGATCGAGGTCGCCAGCGCAATCGGTGTCTCGTCCATCGGGTAGTGGCCGGCGTTGGCCATGATCTCCAGCGTCGCGTTGGGGTAGTGCTGCAGCCAGGTCGCCCTGCACGTGGCCTCACCGAGCGCCGGGTCGTGCTCGCCCGCAATCACCAGCACCGGCAGGGTCTTGCCCTGCACCCGGTCCAGCACCGAGGTCTTGGCCCAGGCGACCAGATAGTCGGCCACGGCGTCTTCATGGGAGTGCTGCAGCGAGCGCCGTGCCATGCCTTCGAGCCACACACCCGACAGCCGGTTGCCCGTGGTCAGGTCGATGATGGCGCGGCGTGTGCCAACGTCTTTCGCCGCGGCCGAGAAGAAAGCCCAGCCGGCATCGTCGAACGGCACGCCGGACGCTGGCACCGGCGTCACACCGACCAGGGCCTGGACCCGCTGCGGCGCCTCGGCCAGCACCTGCTGGATCGCCAGGCCGCCCATCGAATGCCCGACCAGCGCGAAGCGGTCCCAGCCCAGGGAATCGGCCAGCGCCAGCGCGTCCTGCGCGATCTGGGCCATGGTGTAGGGGCCGCCGCTGTCCTTGCGATGGCCGTAGCCGCGCTGGTCGAGAAAGGCGTAGCTGAAGGCGTCCTTGTCCAGGTGCTGGACCAGCGGGCCCCAGCCACGCGCGTGGCCGAACCAGCCGTGCAGGCAGATCACCTTGCGTGGACCGGTGCCGATGAGAGGGGCGTCAAAGAGATGGGTCATGAGGGTCTCCCGGAATGTGGATGCACCGCATGATCGCGCCGCCCGTGGCCGCGCCCTATCGGGAGAACCCCGCCCCCGTCAGCGACCGTCGGCCGTGTCCATCGCCAGGCACAGGTCGTCCCAGGCCTTGGCCTTGTCGGCCGGCGTGCGCAGCAGGTAGGCCGGGTGGTAGGTCACGATCACCGGCACACCCTCGTAGCGGTGCACCCGCCCGCGCAAGCGGCCGATCGGCTCCTCGGTGCGCAGCAGCGACTGCACCGCAAAGCGCCCCATGGCCACGATGATCTTCGGCTGCACCAGCGCCACCTGCCGCGCGAGGAAGGGTTCGCACTGCGCGACCTCCTGTGGCTGCGGGTTGCGGTTGGCCGGCGGACGGCACTTGAGCACGTTGGCGATGTAGGCCCCCTGCGCGCCCTCGCCCGCACGGCTGCGGCCGACCGCACGCAGCATGTTGTCCAGCAGTTGCCCGGCCGCGCCCACAAACGGTTCGCCCCGCAGGTCCTCGTTTTCGCCGGGCGCCTCGCCCACGATCATCCAGTCGGCGGCGGTGTCGCCGACGCCGAAGACCGTGTTGCGCCGGGTCTTGCACAGGCCGCAGGCCTGGCACCCCGCCACGGCCCCGGCCAGCGCCGGCCAGTCCATCTGCGCCACACCAGCGGGCCGCAGCCGTTCGGTGGCCGCGGGCTCGGCCGGCATCACGATCACGGGGGGCGTCGCGGGGGGCAACGGCCGTGCCGGGGGCGCAGCCGCCACCACGGGCGCGGCGACAGGAGCCGCTGGAACCGCTGACACCGGTGCGGGCGGCGCCGCCTCGGGACCGGCCGCGGGCGGCCGGGGCGCCCACACGCGCACCCCCATCTCGGCCAGCATGGCCCGACGGCGCGCGTCCAGGAAAGGAACGAACGAGGTCGGCTCGTCGTCGGGCCCGCTCATGCGCCCTCCCCGGATCCCTGACCGTTCAGGGCCAGACTCATCACCACCGCGTCTTCGCGCTGCAGGCCGCCGGCCGGGTAGTAGCCGCGGCGCACCCCGACCGACTTGAACCCGTAGCCGGTGTAGAGCGCACGCGCGGGGCCATTGCCCGCCCGCACCTCCAGCCACAGCCACTGCGCGCCCTGGCCGCGTGACCACAGCGCCAGCGCATCCAGCATGAAACGCGCCCACCCCTGGCGCTGGTGGGCCGGCGCGACCGTGATGTTCAGCAGGTGCACCTCGTCCACACCCGGCATCGCCACCAGATAGCCCAGCAGCACTTGGCCATCGGGGCGCCGCAAGGTGTCCGCCTCGCCCGGCTGGGGCGCGCCCGTGAGCATCACGGCGGGATAACCGCTGGCCAGCGAGTCGGCGAAGTGGCGGCGCGACCAGGGATGGGCATAGGCGGTCTTCTCCACCTCGTGCACCAGGTCCAGATCGGCCAGCGTCATCGCCTCGAAAGCGACCGGGCGTTTGCCCTGCGGGTCCGCCGCCTCGGGCCAGAGCGTCGCGAACACCGTCATCGCGCGCCCTCGCGTTCCTGCGTGGTGCGCGCCACCTTGTCGCGCACATACAGCGGCAGCGCCTCGCTCGCCGCCACCGCGTGACCGCCGGCCAGCAGGGCCGGCGCCAGCGACAGCAGCGCCGCGGCGGTGGGCAGGGCCGGCTGCCGGGGCCCGTCCAGGCCCTGCAGGCGTCCCCCGTAGACATCGAACACATTGCCCGCCAGCAGGCAGGCGCCTTCTGCCTCGGGCTGGACGTCGGCCAGCCAGGACGCCAGGGCCTCGGGCGCGCACAGCCGAGGCGGCTGCAGCGGCTCGTGCGACACCGCGAGAGGGCCATTGCGGTACAGCGCCACATAGATCTCGTCCATGCGGGCATCCAGCAGCGCAGCGGTGAACGCCGGCAGCGCAAGCCCCTGTTGCAGACGCTGCTGCCGCGCGGCCTCCGCAAGCGCCAGCAGCGTGTCGACCGGCAGCACCGGCAGTCCGCCCGCGCCATAAGCCAGGCCCTGGGCCACCGCACACGCGGTGCGCAAGCCGGTGAACGACCCCGGGCCGCGCCCGAACACCACCGCATCCAGCGACGCCAGCGACCAGCCCGCCTGCGCCAGCAAGGACTGCACCGTCGGCAGCAGGGTGGCCGAGGCCTGGGCAGCGCCCGGCCCGGAAAAAACCAGCACCTCATCGTCCGGCGCCCCGGATCCCAGCGCGACCGACAGGGTGTCGGTGCTGGAATCGATGGCGAGCAGTCGCAGGGCGTCGGAAGGCATGGGAGGATTATCGGGGAGGGTCGCTGACCCATAATCGGCCGGCCATGTCACTGCCCTCCCGGTCCCTCCTGCTGCCTGTTCTCCTTTCCCTTGCCACCGTCGCCGCCGCGCAGGGGCTGGAGCAGGAACTCGGCGCCGGCGAGCTGCGGCTTCGTCCCGAACCGACCCTGCGCGCCCCGGGAGCGCCCTCGGCCGGCGACACCGCCCCGCGTGCGGCGCCCGCTGCACAGCCCGAGGCGCCCTCGCGCGCCGGTGCCAGCGCCTACGCGACCCAGACGGCGCTGCCCCCGACCGTGGCCGGTGCGCTGCAGCGCGCCCAGGTGCCGCTCAGCGCCATGTCCGCGCTGGTGATCCCGGTCTCCGGCAACGGTGCCGAGCGGCTGCGCCACCGCGCCGACGAGGTCATCAGCCCGGCCTCGGTGATGAAACTGGTGACCACCTACGCGGCGATGGACCTGCTCGGCCCGGATTTCACCTGGACCACCCGCTTCTACACCGACGGCGTGCTCGACAAGGGCACGCTGCGCGGCAACCTCTATATCAAGGGCGGCGGCGATCCCAAGCTGGTGCTCGAACGCATCCAGGCCGCGTTCCAGGCCTTGCAGGACAAGGGCGTCGTGGTCGTGCTGGGCAACATGGTGCTGGACAACAGCGCCTTCGAGCTGCCGCCACAGGACCCGGCGGCGTTCGATGGCGAGGCGCTTCGTCCCTACAACGCGGGCCCCGACGCCCTGCTCGTCAACTTCAAGTCGGTGGTGCTGAAGTTCTCGGCTGACCCGGCCGCGGGCGTCGCCCGGGTCACCAGCGAGCCCCCGATGGCGGGCCTGGCGATCGACGCCACATTGCCGCTGGCGCGCGGCGGCGGGTGTGGCGACTGGCGCGGCGCGATCGGCGCGCGCTTCGACAACGTCAACGCCATCCGTTTCACCGGCCGCTACCCGCAGGGCTGCGGCGACAAGGAGTGGGCGGTCGCTTACCAGGACCCGGCCAGCTACGCGGCGCGCGCGCTCGAAGGCCTGTGGCGCAACAGCGGCGGCGCCCTGACCGGCAAGGTGGTCACGGGAACGACGCCGCCCAAAGCGCGCCTGCTGCACGAGGCCCGGTCGCTGCCCCTCTCGGAAATCATCGCGGACGTCAACCAGTGGAGCAACAACGTGATGGCGCAGCAGGTCTTCCTGACGCTGGGCCAGCTCGCCCCGACCCGGGTCGACGCGATGACCGTGCCGCGCGGGCCGCTGCAACTGGAGCGCCAGGGGCGGCTGGAACGCTCACGCGAAATCATCGCGCGCTGGTGGCGCAACACCTTCGGCATCCGTCAGCCCGCTCCGGTGATGGACAACGGCTCGGGGCTTTCGCGCGTCGAGCGCATCACCGCCGATTCGCTGGCCGCGCTGCTGCGCCACGCCGCGCGCCATCCGCAGGGCGCGACCTTCGTGCAGTCGTTGTCGGTGGCGGGGGTCAAGGGCACGGCGGCGCGCGTCGGGCGCTCGACCGACAGTCCGGCGCACGGCAACGCCTGGCTCAAGACCGGCACCCTGCGTGACGTGACGGGGATCGCCGGCTACGTCAACAGTCCTGGCGGCGTCCGGTATGTGGTCGTGGGTTTCATCAACCACCCCAACGCGGTGGCCGCTCGCCCGGCGCTGGACGCGCTGGTGGAATGGACGGCCAGCCTCTCGGACTGAACGCGCCGGGGCCGGTCGTTCAGAACAGGAACGCCGCCAGTGCGGCCAGCGCGACCGCCGCGCCTGCGGCCAGCATCCAGCCGGTGTTGCGCCGCTGTTCGCGGGCCTGGAAAGCCCGCGCCTGGCGCCGGTTGAGCGCCGCGTCCAGCATGTCCTCGTCGTACACCTCGGCCTGCATGGTGCTGTAGTACTGGTGACGGGTCTCGTCGTTGATGACCAGCCGGTCGTCGCTGGCGCTGCGGAAGGCGTGGGTATTGAAGTTCACGGTGGGCTCGCGGTGGGTCGTTGGACGCGATTCGGGGCGTCTTGCCCACCCTATCGGCGGCGCGCGCGCAATCTTGAGCCGCCGCGCGGCCGTCAGGCGGCGGCCCGCTGCAGGCGGTCGCGCACGCCGTCCCACTCGACCCCGTCGGGCGGGGTCTCGACCCAGATCAGCTTCACGCCGGTGGCGTCGAGTTCGCGCAGCACTGCAAACAGTTCCTGCGCACAGACGGCGGCGTCGGACGGCATGCGGCGCTGCAGCACGGCGCGCGCGGCCCGCAGGGAGGTGCGCGTGTACACCGCAATGTGCTTCGCATCCTGCCCCAGCACATCGAGCGCGGACTGGATCTGCTCGCCCGACATCAGCCGGACCCGCGCGGCGGGTGCGTAGTGCGACGCCAGCGTGCCCGAGGCGCGCGGGGCGGCATCGTCCCGCTCGCGCAGCGGCTGGCCGCAAACGGCCTCGATGCGGGCCGGTGTGAGCATGCCGGGGCGCAGCAGCACCGGGAACCCGCGCGAGCAATCGACGATGGTCGACTCGATCCCTACCGGGCAGGCGCCGCCGTCGAGGATCAGCAACTGCTCGTCGCCCAGGTCGGCGAATTCCTCGGCCACGTGCGCCGCCGTGGTCGGACTGACACGGCCGAAGCGGTTGGCACTCGGCGCGGCCACGCCCGGCACGCCGTGGGTCCGCGCGGCCTTCAGCAGCGCCTGCGCCACCGGGTGCGACGGGCAGCGCACGCCCACCGAGTCCTGGCCGCCAGCCGCCACCGCCGCCACCTCGGGCCGGCGCGGCAGGATCAGCGTCAACGGGCCCGGCCAGAAGGCGTTCATCAGCGCCACGGCGACGTCGGGCACCTCACGCGCCAGCGGCGCCACCGCCGCGCGCCAGTCGCCGCCCTCGGTCGGCGGGATGTGCACGATCAGCGGGTGGTCGCTGGGCCGGCCCTTGGCTTCGAAAATGCCGCGCACCGCGCTGGCGTTGCCGGCATCGGCCGCCAGTCCGTACACCGTCTCGGTCGGCATGCCGACCAGACCGCCTGCGGCCAGGCGCTGCGCGGCCTGCTCGATGGCCGCCGGGTCGCTGGCGCTCAGGGTCAGGGGCATGGCGGAACGCTCAGTCCAGCGCCGGCAGCCCGAGCAGCGCCAGCACCTTGGCCGCCGTCTCGCGCACCTGCGCCACCGATTCGCCGGTGATGTTCAGGTGGCCCATCTTGCGGCCCGGACGGGCGCTGAGCTTGCCGTAGAGGTGCAGGTTCGTGCCGGGCAGCGCCAGCACCTGTGCCCACGGCGGGGCCACCGGCTGTTCGCTGGCCTGCGCGCGCACGCCGTTGGCGTTGAACCAGAGGTCGCCCAGCAGGTTGACCATGAGCGCCGGGCTGTGCGGGCGCGGCGTGGGCAGCGGCAGGCCGGCCAGCGCGCGCACCTGCGCCTCGAACTGCGAGATGTCGCAGGCGTTCTGCGTGTAGTGGCCGCTGTTGTGCGGGCGCGGCGCCATCTCGTTGACGATCAGGTCGCTGCCACCCCGGCCGTTGTCGACGACAAAGTACTCGACGCAGAGCACGCCGACGTAGTCCAGGTGGTTCGCGATGGCCACGGTGGACGCCTGCGCACGCGCCGCCAGATCGGCCGGCACCGCACCGTCGTGCACTTCGGTGATGGCCAGGATGCCATCGTGGTGGGTGTTCTTCTGCACCGGGAACACGGCCACCTGGCCGTCGGCGCCACGCGCCACCAGCACCGAACACTCGCTCCGCAGCGGCAGCATCTTCTCCAGCACGCAGGCCACGCGGCCCAGCCGCTCCCAGGCGGCGGCGAGCTCGGCGCGGGTCTTCACGCGGATCTGGCCCTTGCCGTCGTAGCCCAGGCGCGCGGTCTTGAGGATGCCGGGCAGCAGGTCGTCGACCACCGCCGCCAGTTGATCCGCCGTCTCGATCGTCGCGTTGGGCGCCGGGTGCACGCCGCTGATGGCCGCGCACTGCGCAAAGTGCGCCTTCTCGGCGATGCGGTCCTGCGCCACGGCCACGCAGTCGGCCGAGGGCGCGACCGGGCGCTGCGCCGCCAGGGTGCGCAGCGCGGCGGCGGGCACGTTCTCGAACTCGGTGGTGATGGCGTCGCAGCGCTGCGCCAGCTCGGCCAGGCCCTGCGGGTCCTCGTAACCGGTCCGGATGTGATGGTGGGCGATGAGACCGGCCGGGCTGGCGGGGTCGGCGTCGAGCACCACCGTGAAGTAGCCCATGGCCTGCGCGGCCTGGACGAACATGCGGCCGAGCTGGCCGCCGCCCATCACGCCCAGGGTCACGGGCTGGCCACGGTCGTTCAGCGCGCCGGGAAGCAGAGGCTTGAGGCTCATGGGATCAGACGGGCAGGGTCATGGCGCGCGCGGCTTCGGTCTGCGCGGCGCGGAAGGCTTCGAGCTTCTGGCGCAGGGCCGGGTCCTCGTTGGCGAGCAGCGCCACGGCGAACAGCGCCGCGTTGGCGGCCCCGGCGGCGCCAATGGCAAAGGTCGCGACCGGCACGCCCTTGGGCATCTGCACGATGGAGTGCAGCGAGTCCACGCCCGACAGCGCCTTGGACTGCACCGGCACGCCCAGCACCGGCACCACCGTCTTGGCCGCGATCATGCCCGGCAGGTGGGCCGCGCCACCGGCGCCGGCGATGATGGCCTTGAGCCCGCGGCCGACGGCGGCCTCGGCGTAGGCGAACATGTCGTCGGGCATGCGGTGGGCCGAGACCACGCGCGCCTCGTGGGCGATGCCGAAGTCTTTGAGGATCTGCACGGCGTGCTGCATGGTGTCCCAGTCGCTGCTGGAACCCATGACGACGCCGATCTGGACGGTGCTCATGGGAAGGGCTTTCTGCGGGGTCCCGCAAGGGGTCGGCGGGTCGGGGAGCGCTGTGCGGTCATCGGCGCTCCGGTAAAGTGCGGATTTTACGTTTGGCGCCCGTCCGGCCGCCCCTTCCGCCCCGTTTCACCGCCCCCCGCCATGATCAACGTCACCGTCGCCAACTTCGAAGCCGAAGTCATCGAAGCCTCCATGCACACCCCGGTGCTGGTCGATTTCTGGGCCACCTGGTGTGGCCCCTGCAAAGTCATCGGCCCCATCCTCGAAAAGGTCGAGGCCGAGTACGGCGGTCGCTTCAAGCTGGTCAAGATCGACTCCGACCAGGAGCAACAACTGGCGGCGGCCTTCGGCATCCGCAGCATCCCGACCTGCGTGCTGATGGTCAACGGCCAGCCGGTCGACGGCTTCATGGGCGCGGTGCCCGAGGGCCAGATCAAGGCCTTCCTGGACAAGCACCTGCCCAGCGAAGACGAGCTGGCGGCCCTGGCCGAAGCCGACGAGGCGCAGCAGATGCTGGCCGACGGCGGGGACGACGAATCCGGCGACGCCGGCAACGCGCTGGAGAAGCTGGCCCACGCCGTCGCCCAGGCCCCGGACAACGACGACCTGCGCTTCGAGCTGGTGCGCCAGTGCATCGTGCACGGCCTGTTCGAACAGGCGGCGGCCGCGCTGGCCCCGACGCTCGCACGCATCCCGGTGCCGCTGCGCTTTGACGCGCTGAACCAGTGGCTGCAGGCGCTGGAATTCGTCGGCACCGATCCGCGTGGCCAGTGGCCGCTGGCGCAATTCGACGAGCTGATCGGCCAGAACAAGCGCGACTTCGACACCCGCTTCGCCAAGAGCCGCGTGCTGATCGCCATGGGCGAGTGGCCGGCCGCGCTCGAAGAGCTGCTGGAAATCATCATGCGCGACAAGAAGTGGGACAACGAGGCCCCGCGCAAGACCTACGTCGGCCTGCTCGAACTCATGACCCCGCCCAAGCCCAAGGCCGACCCGGCCGCCGCCGGCAAGAGCGCGGGTGGCATCGAGCTGGCGGGCAAGGCGGCGGTGCAGGAAGACCCGCAGGCGCAGATGGTGTCGCAGTACCGGCGCAAGCTCAGCATGGCGCTGAATTGAGGTAGCGCAAGACCCTGCGCATCAGGGTCTTCCATGCAAGACCGACGTCAGGAGCGGCGGCATACTTTGGGCAAAACGCCCGCCTGCCATGCTGATCGACGATCAACGATTCCACGCCTACCTGGCCGATCTGGTGGCGGGTCGGCGCGAGGCCTGCATCCACCATGTGGACGCCCTGCTCGCCCAGGGTGCCACGGCGCGCGAGCTCTACGTCGACCTGTTCCAGGCCTCGCTCTACGAAGTCGGCCACCGCTGGGAGACCGGCGAGGTGTCGGTCGCGACCGAACACGTGGCCACCGCCATCACCGAGGAACTGCTGGGCCGTGTTTTCCCGCAGGTCGCACGACGGGCGCCGGTGGGGCACCGGGCCGTGGTGTCCTGCGCCGCCGACGAGTTCCACCAGATCGGCGGACGCATCGTGGCCGACACGCTGGAGGGCATGGGCTGGGACGTGGACTTCGTGGGCGCCGGCGCCAGCATGGCCGAGCTGGTGGACTGCGTGATGCGGGCGCCGGCCGACCTGGTCGCGGTCTCGGTCAGCGTGGATGCCCACCTGGCCCGCATGGCACAGACGGTGCGCGCCGTGCGCGCAGCCGATCCGAGGGTGCCCATCGCGGTGGGTGGGCGCGCACTCGGCCACGATGGCGCGGCGCGCCTGGCATCGCTGGGGCTGCCCGGCGTCCACCACGTGCCGACGCTCGAAGCGCTCGAAGCGCTGCTGACGCTGGAGGCCTTCCGGCCATGAGCGGCGAGCACGACGCCCGGCTCGGCGCCCTGCTGCGCACCGAGTTCCCGGCGCTGTACCTGCGGCTGGACACCCGGGAGCAGGTGATCGAGAGCAACCGGCACACCCGGGCGCTGCTGGGCCTGGACGGCACCGGCCAGCCGTTTGCCACCCTGCTGACCAACTTCGACGCGCACCGCTCGGCCCTGGCCATGGCGCGCGCGGGCGGCCATCAGCGGATCAACTTCATGACCTGCGCCGCCTTGCCGATCACCATCGTCTGCGCCCTCATCGAGGTGGACGACGGCGTGCTGGTGGTCGGGGGCCCGGACCCGGAGGAGCAGGAGACCCTGCGCCGCAGCCTGATGAGCAGCAACCAGATGCTGAGCAACCGCAGCCGCGAGCTGCAGCGGGCCAACGCCGAACTGGAGCGCAGCAACGCGCTGAAGTCGCGCTTCGTGGGCATGGCCGCCCACGACCTGCGCTCACCCATTGCGGCGATCAAGCTCGCCTCGGAGGAGCTGGAACAGGCCATCCCCGAAAGCGCCTCGCACCTGCGCGACGAGGTCGAGGCGCTGCGCCGGGCCGCCGGCTTCATGGGCCGGATCGTGGACGACTTTCTCGATGTCGCGCTGATCGATGCCGGTCAGCTCGAACTGCACCTCGAACCCACCCGCCTGCGCGGGGTCATCGAGGAAACCCTTCGCATGGTCCAGCCCAGGGCGCGCCGCAAGTCGGTGGCGCTGACCTTCGATGCCCGGTCCGACCTCAGCCTCGACGCCGACGCCTCGCGGCTGCAGCAGGTGTTGATGAACCTGCTGAACAACGCCGTGGACCATTCGCCCTGCGGGTCCACCGTGACGGTGGCGCTGGAGCAGCGGCAGCAGCGCGCCCTGATCCACGTGCGGGACCAGGGCCAGGGCGTGGCGCCCGAGGTGCGCGACAACCTGTTCAGCGCCTTCGTGCACGGGCACGACAAGACCATGGGCGAGCGCAGCATCGGTCTGGGCCTGGCGATCTCGCGCCGCATCGTCGACGCGCACCACGGCGACCTGCTGCTGGACTCGACGCCTGCGGGCAGCACCTTCAGCGTGTCGCTGCCGCTGCCGCGCTGAGCCGCTTCACTCCGGCTTGAAACCGGCGTCCTTCAGCAATTCGGCGCTGCGCGCCACATCGCTGGCCACGAACCGGCGGAACTGGTCGGTCGTTTCCAGCACGGGCAGGATGCCCAGCGCGGTGAACGATCCGGCGCGGGCCAGGCCGGCGGTGGCCTTGTTGATGGCCTTGTTCAGGATCTGCACACGGTCGGGCGGGGTGCCCTTGGGGGCCCAGACGCCGTACCAGGAGTTGTAGACCACACCCGGAAAGCCGCTCTCCACCGCGGTGGGAACCTCGGGCGCGACACCGCTGCGTTGCGAGGACGACACCGCAATCGCCTTGACCTTGCCGGCCTTGGCCATGGCCTGGATCGAGATGATGGAGTCCATCAGAAGCTGCACGTGACCGCCGGCCACGTCGGCCAGGGCCGGCGCGGTGCCACGGTAGGGCGTCATGGTCAGCTTGAGCTTGCCCTGCTGGGCCAGCAGCAGCGTGGCCAGGTGGCTCGGCGCGCCGAGTGCGGGCACGGCGGCGGTCCACTTGTCGGGCTGGGCCTGCGCGGCCTCCAGCACCTCCTTGAGGTTCTTCTGCGGCGCGGTCGGCGGGATCACCAGCATCAGCGGCGCCTCGCCCACGCGCGCCACAGGCGCGAAGTCGGTCTGCGGGTCGTAGGGCGGCACCGCCAGCACCTGCTTGGCCAGCACGTGGGTGGCGGCCGAGAACAGCAGGGTCATGCCGTCGGGCGTGGCGGTCTGCACCGCCTTGCCGCCGATGGTGCCGCTGGCGCCGGCCTTGTTCTCCACGATCACCGACACGCCCAGGTCGGTCTGCAACTGCTTGCCCAGCAGGCGCGCGGCCTGGTCCACGCCGCCACCGGCGGCGAAGGGCACGATCAGCTTGAGCGTGCCCTCGGGGAATTTGCCTTGCGCGAACGCCGGCGCCATCAACGACAGGCCCAGTGACAGGGCCACGATCCAGGTCTTGTTCTTCATCGCTCTTGTCTCCACAGGTGGATGGTAGGTGCGCCGGGCCAACGACCCCGCGCACCCCGGTGACTCACTTCGCGAGACCGGCCGAGCGCATCGCGGCCGCGATCTCCTTGTCCGCGCCCTCGGCCAGCGGCAGCAGCGGGCTGCGAACCGTCGCGTGCTCCAGGATGCCGCGCGCCACCAGCGCCCACTTCAGCGCGACCGTGCCCTCCATGTGCGAGCCGCGGTGGTAGACATTGGCGGTCACCGGCAGCAGGCGGTCGTGCAGTTCGCGCGCCTTCTTGTAGTCCTTGGCCTTGCCGGCGGCGATCATCTCGACCAGCGGCTCGGGCGCGATGCAGCCATAGCCCACCAGCGCGCCGTCCACGTCGAACATGGTGTGCAGCAGGTATTCGTCGTGGCAGGTCAGGATCTGCAGGTCCGGGCGTTCCTTGCGGATGACCGGGATCTCGCGGTCCCAGCGCTTCATGTTGCGCACGCCGTTCTTCATGGCGAACACGCCGGGCAGCGCGGCGATGTCCAACTGCGTTTCCAGATCGTAGGTGCACTTGGTCGCGTCAGGGTACTGGAACAGGATCATCGGCAGACCGCTGGCCTCGTAAATGGCCTTGTACTTGTCCTGCGGCGCGCCCTTCTGGTAGCCGAAACGCAGCCAGCCGTGCGAGGGGTAGATGAGTCCGGCCGAGGCTCCCGCGTCCACCGCACGCTTGGCTTCGGCGGCCGCAACCTGGGTGCCTTCGAGCGTGATGCCCGCAATGATGGGCAGCTTGTCGTCCACCGCCTTGCGAAAGGCCTCGATCACCTTGCACTGCTCGTCGCGTTCCAGGAAGGTGCCTTCGCCGGCGTGGCCGAGCACGGTCAGGCTCTTGACGCCGTCCACGCTGGCCAGCCAGCTGCCCAGCCGCTGGATGGCCGCGTAGTCGACGGCGCCGTCGCGGGTGAAGGGGGTCACGGGGGCGGGGTTCAGGCCGCGCAGGTCGAGAGCTTTCATGTCGGTTCCTCAGCAAAGGGTTCGTTCGGCACAGCCGCCGTGCTTTCTGCCCGGTGACCGCCTGGGCGGCGGGGCCCTGCAGGTCCGCCGCCGTGGAACGGAATGTCGATCAATGCCACCCATAGCGGAACTGTCTGACGGTACATTTCAGACATACGTTTTTTGCATGACTGTGACATGAACCTCCACCTCTGGCGCCTGTTCCTCGACGCCGCCGACCACGGCAGCCTGAGCAAGGTCGCGGTGCTGCACGGCACCAGCCAGCCGCACGTGAGCCGGCAGATCGCCGAGCTGGAACAGCAGTGCGGTGGCCGACTGTTCGAGCGCACCGGACGCGGCGTCGCCCTGACCGCGCTGGGCCAGCGCATCGCGCCCCGGGTGCGCGTGTGGCTGAGCAGCACCGAGCAGCTCGAACACGAGATCCGCAGCACCGCCGGCCAGACCATGGGCCACGTGCGGCTGGGCACCCTGCCCTCGCTCGCGCACCCGTTCACCAGCACCCTGTTCACGCGCCTGCGCGAGCGCCACCCGCTGGTGCAACTGAGCGTGCGCGAAGGCCAGGGTGCGCAACTGGAAACGGGGCTGGACAACGGCAGCCTGGACCTGGCGCTGCTGTTCCGCCACGGCCAGCCCAACGGCAGCGACGCGCTGTCGCTGGCCGAGGCGCAGACCTTCCTGGTCGGCCCAGAAGGCGACCCGGTGACCGCGAAGCCGACGGTGAAGTTCAAGGCGCTGGACGGGCTGCCGCTGGTGACCTTCTGCCGCCCCAGCAGTTGGCGCGACCAACTGGAGCAGGTGGCCCGCCAGCGCGGCGTGCAGCTCAACGTGGTGCTCGAAGCCGACTCGCTGGCGCTGCAACTGGGCATCGCCTCACAGGGCAGCGCCTACGCGCTGCTCGGGTCCTACGCCATCGACGTGGCCCGCAGCCAGCACCGCTTCCAGGCCGCGCGCCTGGTGGACCCGCCCATCGTGCGCCACATCGCACTGGCGCTGGCGCGCACCGGCCAGCTCAGCCCCGCGACGCGGGCGGTGATGCAGGAAGCGCTGGCGCTGGCCAAGGAAATGTCCCTCGACACCACGCGCCCAGCGCCCGCGCTCAGACCCGCTGGTCGGTCGACGGCTTCTTCCAGAGGTTGATGCCGCCGTCCACCGCGTGCCGGTCGATGGCGGCGAGTTCGTCGGCGCTGAAGCTCAGGTTCTGCAGCGCGCCCACCAGTTCGGTGATCTGCTCGGGCTTGCTGGCGCCGATCAGCGCCGAGCTCATGCCCGGGTGGCGCAGCACCCAGGCCACCGCCATCTGCGCAAGACTCTGGCCGCGCGCCTGGGCGATGTCGTTGAGCGCGCGCACATGGGTCAGGTTCTGCTCGCTCAGGTGCTCGGCGGTGAACGAGCCGCCACCCGGCCGGTTGATGCGCGCGTCCTGCGGCACACCGTTGAGATACTTGTTCGTCAGCAGGCCCTGCGCCAGCGGGCTGAAGGCGATGTAGCCCATACCCTCGGCCTGCAAGGTATCGAGCAGGTCGTCCTCGACCCAGCGGTTAAGCAGGCTGTACGACGGCTGGTGGATCAGCAGCGGCACGCCCATCTGCCGCAGGATGGCCGCGGCCTCGCGCGTCTTGCCGGCCGAGTAGCTGGAGATGCCCACGTACAGCGCTTTGCCCTGCTGCACCGCCGTGGCCAGCGCGCCCATGGTTTCTTCCAGCGGCGTGTCGGGGTCGAAGCGGTGCGAATAGAAGATGTCGACGTAGTCCAGCCCCATGCGCTTCAAGCTCTGGTCCAGGCTGGCCAGCACGTACTTGCGCGAGCCGCCGCCCTGGCCGTAGGGGCCGGGCCACATATCCCAGCCGGCCTTGCTGGAGATGATGAGTTCGTCGCGGTAGGGGCGGAAGTCGCGCCGCAGGTGCTCACCAAAGTTGGTCTCGGCGCTGCCGGCCGGCGGGCCGTAGTTGTTGGCCAGGTCGAAGTGGGTGATGCCGGCGTCGAAGGCGGTGCGCAGCATGGCGCGCTGCGTTTCCATCGGCGTGGCGTCGCCAAAGTTGTGCCACAGGCCGAGGGTGATGCTGGGGAGCTTGAGGCCGCTCTTGCCGACGGTGCGGTAGGGCATGCGCTCGTAGCGCTGGGGGTGGGCGGTGTACATGTTGGGTGGTCTCC
Source organism: Hydrogenophaga sp. (assembly GCA_016790705.1). Classification (GTDB taxonomy): domain Bacteria; phylum Pseudomonadota; class Gammaproteobacteria; order Burkholderiales; family Burkholderiaceae_C; genus Hydrogenophaga. Next base: position 45,893 of record JAEUOT010000046.1, on the reverse strand, counting down.
ATTCGGTTTGTTCGGTGACTCTACCCAGTCGTTCGGCTAAAGGGTTACATGGAGGGAACAACCCCTTCGCTTGCTGGACCGGCGCACCAGGGCGCCCTGCGCCGCTCATGTCCCCCGACGGCCTGCGGCCGTCTCCTCCTTGACTTCGCTCTGCAGGACACCCCGGCGCGCCGGTCCGGGGGTTTGGGCACCAGCCCGTGTGTCAATGCGCTCTACCTTGCGCAGTGGAGCCCTGCATCAACCTCGGGCATACCCAAGCCTCTCCCGGTCTGAGCTGGGGTGGAGGGCGAAGCGAAGTAAAGGAGGAGGACCGGGCGCAGCCCGGGCCGGGGGACATGAGCGCAGCCCTCCGCCCCAGCTCAGACCCGCCGCACAAGCGACCAACAAAACGGCCCCGCAGCGAAACGCCACGAGGCCAGAAGTGTCTGAAACCAGTGCCACCGAGGAACCGGCTTCGCCGGCCCTCTGGTGGCGCCCCCTGGGGGGTGACGCCGCAGGCGGCACGGGGGGTACGTTACTTCGCCGTGGGCATCACAAACTCGGCGCCCTTGCCAATCGACTCAGGCCAGCGCTGCATGATCGACTTCTGCTTCGTATAGAAGCGCACGCCCTCTTCGCCGTACGCGTGCATGTCGCCGAACAGGCTCTTCTTCCAGCCACCGAAACCCTGCCAGGCCATGGGCACCGGGATCGGCACGTTGATGCCGACCATGCCCACCTGGATGCGTCGGGCGAACTCGCGGGCCACGTTGCCGTCGCGGGTGAAACAGCTCGTGCCGTTGCCGAACTCGTGGTCGTTGATGAGCTTCACCGCTTCGCTGAAGTCGGCCACGCGCACACAGCTCAGCACCGGGCCAAAGATCTCTTCCTTGTAGATGCGCATGCTCGGCGTGACGTTGTCGAACAGCGTGCCGCCCATCCAGAAACCGTTCTCGCAACCTTCGCCGGTCTGCTTCGCATCGAAGCGGCGACCGTCCACCAGCAGGTCGGCGCCCTGCATCACGCCGGCGTCGATGTAGCCGCTGATGCGCTCGTGCGCGGCGCGCGTGACGATCGGGCCCATCTCGGCCGCGAGGTTCATCCCGTCCAGCACCTTCAGCGTCTTCGTGCGCTCGATCAGCTTGGGCATGATCTTCTCGGCCACGTCACCCACCAGCACCGCGACCGAAATCGCCATGCAGCGTTCGCCGGCACTGCCGTAGGCCGAGCCGATCAGCGCGTCCACCGCCTGGTCGAGGTCGGCGTCGGGCATGACGACCATGTGGTTCTTCGCGCCGCCCAGGGCCTGCACGCGTTTGCCGTGGTGGGCGCCGGTTTCGTAGATGTAGTTGGCAATCGGGGTGGAGCCGACGAAGGAAATCGCCTTCACGTCGGGGTGCACCAGCAGCGCGTCCACCGCCTCCTTGTCGCCCTGCACGACGTTGAACACGCCATCGGGCAGACCCGCCTGTTTCAGCAGGTCGGCGATCAGCAGGCTGGGCGTGGGGTCAATGGGGCTGGGCTTGAGCACGAAGGTGTTGCCCGCCGCGATGGCGACCGGGAACATCCACATGGGCACCATGACCGGGAAGTTGAACGGCGTGATGCCGGCGACCACACCCAGCGGCTGGCGAATCGTCCAGTTGTCCATGCCGGTGGAGACCTGGTCGGTGAAGTCGCCCTTGAGCAGCTGCGGGATGCCGCAGGCGAATTCGATGATGTCGATGCCGCGCGAGACCTCGCCCTGCGCATCGGTGAAGACCTTGCCGTGTTCGGCGGTGATGGCGCGGGCCAGGTCGTCCTTGTGCAGGTTGACCAGTTCGAGGAACTTGAACATCACGCGGGCGCGACGGATGGGCGGCGTGTCGGCCCAGTCGGGGAAGGCGGCCTGCGCGGCGGCCACGGCGGCATCGACATCGGCCGCGTTGGCCAGGTGCACGCGGCCGGTGACGGCGCCGGTGGCGGGGTTGGTCACGTCCTGCGCACGGGCGGAGGTGCCGGCGCTGCGGGCGCCGCCGATGTAGTGGGTGATGTCGCTGGTGAGGGGGGTGCGGGCATTCATGGACGGTCTCCGGGCTGGGGCAATCGCAGCAGTCTAGGAACCGGCGACGCCCGGCACAAGGCCGAAAACTTGAATTGATTGTTCACGATGGTGAACAATCCGGTCATGACCGAACAGAAGATGGCGGATCTCTGGAGCCACTGCCACTGGCTCACCGTGTTGTCCGAACAGGGCAGCTACACCGCCGCCGCCGCGCGCCTGGGCGTGAGCAAGGCAGCCATGAGCCAGCGCATCGCCGAGCTCGAACGCATTGCGGGCGTGACGCTGGTGCAGCGCACCACGCGCAGCGTGCGCCTGACCGAGGCCGGCCAGCGCCTGGTGGATCAGACGCGCGCAGCCTTCGAGCAGATCAGCCAGAGCCTCGCCCAGGTGCGCGACCTGGCCGAGGCGCCGCAGGGCCTGCTGCGGGTGACGGCGCCGGTGGCGCTGGCGCGCCAGCAGATCGTGCCGCTGCTCCCCGACTTCCTGCGCCAGTATCCGCAGGTGCGCATCGAGCTGAACCTGTCGGACCGGCTGAGTTCGCTGGCCACGGAAGGTTTCGACCTCGCGATCCGCCACACCGCGCACCCGCCGGACACGCACGTGGCCGTGGCGTTGTGCGCCACGCGCTCGGTGCTGGTGGCCAGCAAGGCCTATCTGCGCCGCGCGGGCACGCCGCAGCAGCCGGCCGACCTGACCGCGCACAACTGCCTGCACTACCCTCGTCCGCAGGAGCGACCCGCCTGGACGTTTGAGCCGCAGGGCAAGACACCCACCGGGAGAGCGCGCGAGCGCGTGACGGTGCAGGTGTCGGGATCGCTGGCCGCCAACAACAGCGAGGCGCTGCGCGACGCGGCGCTGGCGGGGCTTGGCATCGCGCTGCTGCCGGACTTCAGCGCACAGGCGGCGCTGCAGGCGGGCAAGCTGGTCGAGGTGTTGCCGGGCTGGGCGCCGGTCGGCTCGTTCGCCGACCGCATCTACGCGATCCGGCCCTACGCGGCCCACGTGCCGCGCGCGGTGTCGCTGTTCGTGGACTACCTGCGCGGGGCGCTCAAGGCGGGCTTCAGCCCATCAGGCGGGTGAGCGCTTCCTGGTACTTGGCGGAGGTCTTTTCGATCACTTCCTTGGGCAGGCGCGGTGCAGGCGGTGCCTTGTCCCAAGGCTGGCCGTTGACCTTGGCGGTTTCCAGCCAGTCGCGCAGGAACTGCTTGTCGAAGCTCGGCGGGTTGCTGCCCACGGCGTACTGGTCGGCCGGCCAGTAGCGCGAGGAATCGGGCGTCAGCACCTCGTCCATCAGCACCACGGTGCCGTTCTTGTCGAGGCCGAACTCGAACTTGGTGTCCGCGATGATGATGCCCTTCTTCGAGGCGATCTCGGCCGCGGCCTTGTACAGCGCGATGGCCTTGTCGCGAATCTGCGCGGCGATGTCGGCGCCGACCATTTCCACCGTCTTCTCGTAGGTGATGTTCTCGTCGTGCTCACCCATCTCGGCCTTGGCGGCCGGGGTGTAGATCGGCTCGGGCAGCTTGCTGGCGTTCTGCAGGCCCTCGGGCAGCTTCACGCCGCAGACCGAGCGGTTGTCCTGGTATTCCTTCCAGCCGCTGCCGGCCAGGTAGCCACGCACCACGGCTTCCACCGGAATCGGCTTGAGACGCTGCACCAGCATCGAACGGCCCTTGACCAGGTCCGCCTCGTCGGCCGAGACCACGCTCTCGGGCGCGTCACCGGTCAGGTGGATCGGGCAGATGTTCAGGCCCTTGGGGCCGAGCTGGTCGAACCAGAACAGGCTGAGCGTGGTCAGCAGCGCGCCCTTGCCGGGGATGGGTTCACCCATGATCACGTCGAAGGCGCTGATGCGGTCGGACGCCACCATCAGGATGCGGTCGTCGCCCACGGCGTAGTTGTCGCGCACCTTGCCACGTGCGAGCAGCGGCAGGGACTTGAGGGCGGAGGTGTGCAGGGCGGTGCTCATGATCGGTCGCGGGGAAGGTGACAGACGAGAAAAAAGCCCGGTGACCGAACAGTCAACGGGCTTTGAACCATTCCGGCGGATTATCGCAGGTCGGTCCCGGCGGAATCAGACCACCTTTTGCGCCAGTTCACCCTTGGCGTACTTGGCGGCCATCACGCTGAGCGTCTCGCCCTTGATCTTGGCGCCCTGGCCTTCGCAGCCGAACTCCAGATAGCGCTGCTTGCATACCGCCTTGGCGGCTTCGCGGGCGGGCTTGAGCCATTCGCGGGCATCGAACTTCTCAGGGTTCTCGGCCATGAACTTGCGCACCGCGCCGGTCATCGCCATGCGGATATCGGTGTCGATGTTGATCTTGCGCACGCCGTGCTTGATGGCTTCCTGGATCTCGGCCACTGGCACGCCATAGGTTTCCTTCATGGCGCCGCCGTACTGGTTGATGATGGCGCGCAGTTCCTGCGGCACGCTGGACGAGCCGTGCATCACCAGGTGGGTGTTGGGGATGCGGGCGTGGATTTCCTTGACGCGGGAGATGGCCAGGATGTCGCCGGTGGGCGGGCGGCTGAACTTGTAGGCGCCGTGGCTGGTGCCGATCGCAATCGCCAGTGCGTCGAGCTGGGTGGCCTTGACGAACTGGGCAGCTTCCTCGGGATCGGTCAGCATCTGGCTGTGGTCCAGCTTGCCTTCGGCGCCGATGCCGTCTTCCTCGCCAGCGTCACCGGTTTCCAGGTTGCCCAGGCAGCCGAGTTCGCCTTCCACGGTCACGCCGGTTTTGTGGGCCAGCTCGACCACCTTGCGGGTCACGTCCACGTTGTAGTCGAAGCTGGCGGGCGTCTTGCCGTCTTCCATCAGCGAGCCGTCCATCATGACCGAGCCGAAGCCTAGGCCGATGGCGCCTTCGCAGACCTTGAGGCTGGTGCCGTGGTCCTGGTGCATCACCATCGGGATGTGCGGGTACATCTCGGCGGCGGCCTGGATGAGGTGCTTGATGAAGCTCTCGCCGGCGTACTTGCGGGCACCGGCCGAGGCCTGCAGGATGACAGGGGCACCGACCTCGTCGGCCGCGGCCATGACGGCCTGCACCTGTTCCAGGTTGTTGACGTTGAACGCCGGGATGCCATAGCCGTTGGCGGCGGCGTGGTCGAGCAGTTCGCGCATGGAAACGAGCGCCATGAAAAACCCCTAATCAAAGTTGGTAACCGGTATGTAACCATGGGAATTTTAGCGCCCGGGGCCTGGCACGTCGTTTAAGGCAGGCTTCACCTTGGCAGCGCACAGTGCAATCTATCCACCGTCCGACCCGATCTGCCCATGTCTTGCGCCCTACGCCACCGCCACCTTCTCATCCTGCTGCTGGCCGCTGCCGGTACCGGCCTGGTGTGGGGAGAAACGCCGGCACGCCCGAAGGCGGCCAAACCCTCGGCGGCCAGTCGTGAACAGCAGGAAGACATCTGCACCGACGCCCCTCGCTCCGAATGGCTGGCTGAAGATGAAATGCGATTGCTGGCCGAGCACCGGGGCTACCGCATCAAGACCTTCAAGATCGCCAACGGCAGCTGCTACGAAATCTACGGGTTTGACCGGCAAGGCCAGATCGTGGAGGCCTATTTCAACCCGGTGACGTCCCGGCTGGTGCGCCAGAACATCGCCCGTTGAACCCAGGGCTCAGGCGGCCCGGCAGATCTTCAGGGTATTGGTGCCGCCCGGCGTGCCCATCGGCTCACCCACGGTGATCGCGTAGACATCGCCCGACTGCATCACGCCGCGGCTCTTGAGATCGGCTTCGGCCTCGGACAGCGCGGTGTCGCGGTCGGCGCTGGTCCCCACCAGCAGCGGGCGCACATTGCGGTAGAGCGTCATCTTGCGCTGCGAGGAGAGCTGCGAGGTGACCGCATAGATCGGCATGCGAACGTTGTGGCGGCTCATCCAGAGCGCGGTCGACCCCGATTCCGTGAGCGCCACGATGGCCTTGGCCTTGAGGTGGTGGGCGGTGAACAGCGCGCCCATCGCGATAGCCTGATCGATGCGCTTGAAGGTCGCGCCGACAAAATCATCTTCCAGCGGGTCGTGGTCGGTTTTTTCGGCTTCCTCGCAGATCGCCGCCATCTGCTGCACCGTCTCCAGCGGGAACTTGCCCGCTGCGGTCTCGGCGCTGAGCATCACCGCGTCGGTGCCGTCGAGCACGGCGTTGGCCACGTCGCTCACCTCGGCGCGCGTGGGCACCGGGTTGACGATCATCGACTCCATCATCTGCGTGGCGGTGATGACCACCTTGTCCATCTCGCGGGCCCGCTTGATCATGTGCTTCTGCAGGCCCGGCACCGCCGCGTTGCCCACCTCCACCGCCAGGTCACCGCGCGCGACCATGATGCCGTCGGACACCTTGAGGATGTTGTCCAGCTCGGGGATGGCCTCGGCGCGCTCGATCTTGGCGATCAGGCCGGGCTTGTGGTTGTACTGGGCGGCGGCCATGTTGCACAACTGGCGCGCCAGTTCCATGTCGGTCGCGTTCTTGGGGAAGCTCACCGCCACGTAGTCGGCCTGCAGGCTCATCGCGGTCTTGATGTCCTCCATGTCCTTGGCGGTCAGCGCGGGTGCGGTCAGTCCGCCGCCCTGCTTGTTGATGCCCTTGTTGTTGGACAGCTCGCCACCGAGCTTGACCGTGGTGTGGACCGCGTCGCCCGCCACCTTGTCCACCGTCAGCACGATCAGGCCGTCGTTGAGCAGCAGCACATCGCCAGCCTTCACGTCGCGGGGCAGTTCCTTGTAGTCCAGGCCCACGCCCCCCAGGTCGCCGGGCTCGGTGCGCGCCGCGTCCAGCACGAACGGCTGGCCCGGTTCGAGCATCACCTTGCCCTCGGCGAACTTGCCGACGCGGATCTTGGGGCCCTGCAGGTCGGCCATGATGCCGACCTCGCGGCCGGCCCGTCGGGCCGCTTCGCGCACGAGATTGGCGCGGTCGATGTGGTCCTGCGCCTTGCCGTGCGAGAAGTTCAGGCGCACGACGTTGACGCCGGCACGGATCATGGCTTCGAGCAATGCGGGATCGCTGGACGCAGGGCCGAGCGTGGCGACGATCTTGGTGGCGCGTTGGGGCATGGGGTCTCCTGGATGTCGGATGGATCAGGAGGGTCGCAAACGCCGTCCTGTAATTTGGTTTCGCATTATGTTGGAAACCGGTTACCAGGCAGTTACCGGCCCCAGTCACCACGTTCGGCGCATCGGCATTCAGGCGCTGCGCGCACCCGGCTCGCCGGGGGCCCGGCTGAGGTCGTTGTTCTGCGTCACGATGACCATCAGCAGGCGCATGAACTCGGACCGCTGGCGCGCGGTCAGGGGCGCCAGGATCTGCTCCTGCGCGCGCAGCATGGCCGGCACGGTGTCCACCAGTCCTTGCATCCCCGCCGGGGTCAGGAACAACTGGCGGGCTCGCCGGTCCTCGGGCGAGGTGCGACGCTCCAGCCAGCCCCTGGCCTCCAGCCGGTCGATCACGCCGCCGGTGGTGGAGGTATCGAGGGCGATGGTGCGGGCCAGCGTGCGCTGGTCGATGCCGGGCTGGTTGCCCACCACCTGCAGCGCGGCGTACTGCACCGGCGTCACGCCCGTTTCGCCCGCCTCCTGCAGGAAAATGCCGACCGCAATCTGGTGCAGGCGCCGGATCGCGTAGCCGGGCTGCTGGTCGATGTCGACTCCGGTGGATTCGGGGGTGTCCATGGCAAGGGAAAACAGGGGGTGATGGGCTGTTGACCCAGTCTACCAGCGCTCTTATGATCAGCACACTGATTATTAGTGTGCGGCCTGGATGGCCCACCACCAGGAGACACACCATGAGCCACGCACTCGGCCGCCTCGAAGACCTGCCACAGGATTACCGCGACGACCTGAAGAATCTCAACCTGGTGCCGCTGTGGCCCAGCCTGCGCGCCGTGCTGCCGCCGGGCGTGCCCACGCGCGCCACCCTGGCCGTGCACTGGCCCTACGCCACGCTCAGGCCGCTGCTGCTGAAGGCCGGCGAGCTCACGCCGATCGAGAAGGCCGAGCGCCGCGTTCTGGTGCTGGCCAACCCGGGCCACGGGCTGGAGAACATGAAGGCCAGCCCGGCCATCTACCTGGGCATGCAGTTGCTGCTGCCCGGTGAGTGGGCACCCAGCCACCGCCACACGCCCAACGCGGTGCGCATGATCGTCGAGGGCGAAGGCGCGTATACGACCGTCGACGGCGAGAAATGCCCGATGTCCCGGGGCGACCTGATCCTCACGCCCACCGGCCTGTGGCACGAGCACGGCCACGATGGCAGCGAGCCGGTGGTGTGGCTGGACGTGCTGGACCTGCCGCTGGTCTATTACATGGAGGCGAGTTACCACATCAACGGCTCGCGCCAGACCGTGAAGCCGGGCAGTGGCGACCGCGCCTGGACACGCGCCGGCGTGGTGCCGACGCAGGTGTTCAGCCGCAGCGACAAGCGCTATCCGATGCTGCGCTACCCCTGGGTCGACACCCGCGCCGCCCTGCTCGCCATGGCATCCAATGAGCCGCAGCTCGAGTGCGTGCAGGTGACCTACGTGAACCCCGAGACCGGCGACGACGCGGAAAACATCCTGGGCTTCTACGCACTGATGCTCAAGCCCGGCCAGACGCTGACGCTGCCGGCGCGCTCGCCGGCGCAGGTGTTCCACCTGATCGAGGGCGACGTGGATGTGGCCACCTGCGGCGAGGCCTTTGCGCTGGTCGAGGCCGACACCTGCTGCGCACCGGGGTACGAGCCCGTGACCCTGAAGAACCGCTCCGCAGACCAGCCCGCGTTTGTCTTCATTGCCGACGAATCGCCGCTGCACAGAAAGCTCGGCGTGTATGAAACACGCTGACCCCCGCGCCGGTTCTGCGGTGTTCCCGGTTTGAGCTCTTCACTCTCGACCTTCTCTTCCGATCGACATGACCCAATACCTCTTCAGCCCGCCCGCTGTCCAGTCTCTGCCGATCCGCAGCAGAACGGAGCGCTTCCCGATCAACCGCATCTTCTGCGTCGGCCGCAACTACCACGCGCACGCCGTCGAGATGGGCAAGCCGGTCGACAAGAGCGCCGAGCGGCCGTTCTATTTCACCAAGTCACCGCAGACCCTGGTGGAGAGCGGCGCCACCGTCGCCTACCCGCCCGAGACGAAGAACTACCACTTCGAGATGGAGCTGGTGCTGGCTGTCGGCAAGGCGGGCTTCCGTGTCAGCGCAGAGCAGGCACACGAGGTCATCTACGGCTACGCCGCCGGCCTGGACATGACGCGCCGCGACCTGCAACTGGTGGCCCGCGACAAGGGCCGCCCCTGGGACCTGGGCAAGGACATCGAGCAGGGCTCGGTCTGCTCCGAGATCGTGCCGATGGAGGGCGTCGTGATCGAGCGCGGTGCGATTGCGCTGGAAGTCAACGGCGCGACCAAGCAGTCGTCCGACGTGGACAAACTGATCTGGAACATCCGCGAAATCATCGCGGACCTGTCTTTGTTCTACCACCTGCAGCCCGGCGACCTGATCTACACCGGCACGCCGGAGGGCGTCGGTCCCGTGGTTCCGGGCGACAAGATCACCGGCCGCGTGCAGGGCGTGGCCGAGGTGGCGCTGACCGTCGGCGTCGCCGAATAGCCAGCGGCTTCAGAGCTGGTCGATGGGCGTCGACGCCGCGCCCGCCTGCCCCTCTGCCTCCGCCATCACGAAGCGGTCACCGCAGCGCGTGTAGAAGCTGGCACCGAACCGCCCCACCGGGTGGAAGTCGCGCAGGTTCACGCGCCAGGCCTGCGTGTCCACCAGCCCCTCGCGCGCGGTCAGCCACACCACCCGGCCGAAGAACACGTAACGGCTGGCGTTCTCCAGCGTCTCGTGCAGCACGCACTCGAACGCCACCGGCGCCTCGGCGATGCGCGGTGGTGTCACGGTCGACGAGCGCACCGGCGTCAGCCCGGTGACCGCCAGCTCGCTCACCTCGGGCGGCAGCGTCGCGCCGCAGGCGTGCATCTGCTGCGCCATCGCCTCGTCGGCGATGTGCACCACGAACTCGCCCGAGGCCAGGATGTTCGCCGCCGTGTCCTTGAGCCTGCCGTCCTGCAGCTTGTTGATGCTCAGCATCACCAGCGGCGGGTCCTCGCCGACCATGTTGAACATGGAAAACGGCGCGGCGTTCACCACGCCGTGGGCGCCCAGCGTGGTCACCAGCGCAATCGGCCGCGGCACGATCAGACTGGCCATCAGCTTGTAGCGCTGGTAGGGGGTGAGGTGGGCAAAGTCGATGTCGGTCATGGCGGGGCTCCGTTCTGAGCCCATGCAAGTTCCACACCCGACAGCGCCCCACCCCGGACGACGGATCTCGATGCGCCAATGCAACAGGGCCGTCCCCAAGCAGGAGGACGACCTTCTGGCGCCGGACTTCCCTTTTTGGCCCGTCGTGCACAGAATGGCCCGATACGCCATGAATCCGCGCCACCGGGGGGAGTCGAGCCATGCGCAGCAGCCAAGGGCGGCCATCGCCCTCGCCGGAAGCGGGATCCGAAGCCGGGTCCGACCGCTTCCTGACCCAAGCGCCCACCCTGTCGCTGCCCAAGGGAGGCGGCGCCATCCGCGGCATCGGAGAGAAGTTCAGCGCCAATCCCGTCACCGGCACGGGCTCGATGGCCATCCCGATCGCGGTCTCGCCGGGGCGCGGCGGATTCGGTCCCCAACTGACCCTGTCCTACGACTCCGGCGCGGGCAATGGCCCGTTTGGCCTGGGCTGGGACATCGCCCTGCCGCAGATCACGCGCAAGACGGACAAAGGCCTGCCGCGCTACCTCGACGACGAGGAGTCCGACACCTTCATGCTCGCCGGCGCGGAGGACCTGGTCCGTGTCGGCACCGCGGACGGGACGCCGCTCGCCGACGAGATGCCCACCGTGTACGGCGCTGCCTACCGGATCCGCGCGTACCGCCCGCGCACCGAGGGGCTCTTTGCCCGCATCGAGCGCTGGACACCCCTGGACGGGTCGCCCGCGTTCTGGAGAACCATCAGCCGGGACAACACCACCACCTGGTTTGGCCGCACGCCTGAGAGCCGTGTGCACGATCCCGCCGACGCCACCCGCGTGTTCCGCTGGCTGATCTGCGAAACGCACGACGACAAAGGCAACGTCGCGGTCTACCGCTACCAGAAGGACGACGCCCGCAACATCGACACCAGCCGCATCGAGGAGTCCAACCGCCCGTCCCCGGTCCGGCAGACACAGACCTACCTCAAGTCGATCCGCTACGGCAACCGCCACCCGTACCAGCCCTCGCTGACGCCTGCCCCTGGGCCCTGGCAAGCCCCGGATGACGACCCCGACGCCTGGATGTTCGAGGTGGTGTTCGACTACGGCGACCATCCCGGCGACGCCCCGGCCCACGAAGCGTCCGCCCCATGGGCCGCCCGTCCGGACGCCTTCTCCAGCCATCGCTCAGGCTTCGAAATCCGCACCCAGCGCCTGTGCCGGCGGGTGCTGATGTTTCACCACTTTCCCGCGTACACGGCGGCGGACGGCAGCGCCGTCGCCGCCGAGCCGGGCCTGGATCGCCACACGCTGGTGCGCGCCACGGCATTCGGCTACACCGAGCCCGATCCAACGGACGATCCTGCGCAGCCGGGCTTTGTCCGGCTCAACAGCGTCACGCCATGGAGCTACCAGCGCCACCCTGACACCGGCACGATGGAGCGGCGCAGCCTGCCGCCCCTGGGCTTCCGGTACAGCGAGCCCGTGGTGGGTGAGCGGGTGCGCACCCTGTCGCGCGAGGCATTGCCCAACCTGCCCATCGGCACGCAGGGCATGGGGCTGCACTGGATCGACCTGGACGGCGAAGGGCTCAACGGGGTGCTGACCGCGCAGGGCAATGCCTTGCACTTTGCGCCCAATCGCGGCGATGGCCGCTTCGGTCCGTTGCGCGTGGTGTCGCCCACGCCCGCAACGGCGGCGGTGTCGGACGGCCAGCACCAGTGGATGGACATCGACGGCGACGGCCGCATCGAACTGGTGGATTTCGGTGGCCCGACGCCGGGTTTCCATCGGCGCGATGACACCGCAGGCTGGAAGCATCACATCCCGTTTGCCAGCCTGCCCCAGGTGGACTGGCAGGACCCGAACCTGCGCTTTGTCGACCTCACGGGCGACGGCCACGCCGACGCACTGATCACCGAGCACGATGTCTTCACCTGGTACCCCTCGCGGGAAGCCCAAGGCTTCGGCGCCTCGCAGCGCCGCCACCTGCCCGCCGACGACAAGGACGGGCCCCGACTGGTGTTCGCCGACGGGGAGCAATCCGTGTTCCTGGCCGACATGTGCGGCGACGGCCTCACCGACCTGGTCCGCATCCGCAACGGCGATGCCTGCTACTGGCCCAACCTGGGATACGGCCGGTTCGGCCGCAAGGTCACGCTGGGCAACGCGCCCCGCTTCGACACGCCCGAGCGGTTCGACCCGCGCCGCATCCGCCTCACCGACATCGACGGCAGCGGGCCGGTCGACCTGATCTACCTCGACACTGAAGGCGCGCAGCTCTACTTCAACCGCAGCGGCAACCGCTTGAGCCACGTGCGGCGGGTGCCGCTGCCGGTGGCCACCGAGAACCTCAACGCGGTACAGGTCGCCGACCTGATGGGCAACGGAACCGCCTGCCTGGTCTGGAACTCGCACCTGCCGGCCGACGCCGAACACCCGGTGCGCTACATCGAGCTCATGGGCGGCCAGAAGCCGCACCTGCTGCTGGCGGTGGACAACCACCTGGGGGCGCTGACCACCATCGAATACACGCCGTCCACCCGGTTCTACCTGGACGACCTCGCCGCCGGCGAGCCCTGGGTCACGCGCCTGCCGTTTCCGGTGCATTGCGTCAGCCGGGTGACGGTGAGCGACCGGCATCGCGGCACCACGTTTTCCTCCAGCACCAGCTATCACCACGGGTACTTTGATGGCGTGGAGCGCGAGTTCCGCGGCTTCGGCCGGGTCGAGCAGGTCGACACCGAGCACCACGGCCTGTTCGCCGAAAACCACCTCGGCAACCCCTACGTCACGCAAGACCACCAGCTCCACCAGCCCCCGGTCAAGACCGTCACCTGGTACCACACCGGCGCTGCCCTCGATCGCCAGCGCATCCTGACGCAGTTCGAGCGGGAGTACTTTCCCGCCCGCTTCGCCGATCGGCTCGCGGCCTCAGCCCATCCGTTTGCCGAGCGGCGTCTGCCCGAGCCCGAGCTGCCAACGGACCTGAGCGCCTCCGAATGGACCGAAGCGCTGCGCGCCTGCAAGGGCATGGTGTTGCGCCAGGAAACCTATGAACTGGATCTGGGCGCCCTGACCGGGGCGCGACCCGAGCATGTCCCGGTGCGCCTGTACGGTGTGGCCACGCACAACGGCCAGATCCGGCGCCTGCAGGCGCGCGGCCCGAACCGCCACGCGGTCTTCCAGGTGGTCGAGAGCGAGGCGATCACTTACCACCACGAACTGGACCTGCGGGGTACCGGCGCACTCACGCCCGACCCGCGCGTCGCGCACACGCTGACGCTGCGGCACGACGAGCTCGGCAATGCCTTGCAGACGGTGACGGTGGCTTACCGCCGCCGCACGACCGGCGCCATGTCCGGCCACCCCCACCAGGCCCTCATCGACCAGGTGCAGCAGGAGCTGCATGTGGCCTACGCCGAGACGCGGTACACCGGCGACGTCCGGCTGCCGCTGCAATGGACCACGCAGCAACGGGCACTGCGCCACCACCGGTTGCGCCTGCCCTGCGAGGTGCGCAGCTACGACATCACCGGTCTTGCGCCACCGCCGGACGCCTGCTTCGACATTGGGGCGCTGCGCCGGGTGCAACTGTGCGAGGACCCGTCGCTGTATCCCGCCGACGGCCCGGCCAGCGCACAGACCACGCTCACCACGCTGGCCTACCACCAGAGCCCGGCGGCACCAACGCCGCACCGGCGCCTGGTGGAACAGGTGCGCACCCTGTTCTTCGACGACGGCGGTGACCAGCAGGCCCCCAGCCAGGCCCTGCCGTTCGGACAGCTCGGGCCGCGCGGCCTCAAGTACGAGGACTACAAGCTCGCACTGACCGACGGGCTGTTGGGCGCGGTCTTTGGCGTCGCGTCGGCGACCGACCCGCTGGCGGACAAGCTGGCCTGGCCGATCCAGGGAAGCGACACGCCGCGCAGCCGCCTCAACGACCCCGCCCGCAGCGGCTACATCACCGGCAGCGCGCTCGACGCCCGCTTCACCGGGCAGTACTGGGTCCGCTCGGGCATTGCGGGTTTCGCTGCCGACGCCCATGCGCATTTCTTCTTGCCCGAGCGCTACACCGATCCGTTTGGCAACGTCACCGAACTCACCTACGACGCGCGCGACCTGTACGTCCGGTCCAGCCAGGACGCGAAGGGCAACCGCAGCGACATCGCGCGCTTCGACCATCGGGTGCTCGCACCGGCGGAGATGGTGGACGCCAATGGCAACCACAGCGAGCTGGCCTTCGACATCCGGGGTCTTCCTGTGGCCAGCGCGCTCAAAGGCAAGCCGGACCCGTCCAGCCTGGGCGGCTGGGAGGCCGACGATCTGGGCGACTTCGACTTCGAACGGAGCAACCCGCCCGACGCGGACGTGCTGGCGTTCTGTGCCCGCGACACACTGGACACGGCCCAGGCACGCCAATGGCTGGGGCGTGCCACCGCCCGCTTCGTCTACCAGTTCGGCGGCGTGGAGGGCGCCTGGCTGCAACAACTGCCCGGCGCCTGCACTTTGGCCAGGGAGCGCCACCAGAGCGTAGTGGACCGCGACACCGAACCCGACATCGAAAAAAAGCACCCGCTGCAGGTGTCGCTCGAATGTTCGGACGGCAGCGGCCAGGTCCTGATGAAGAAGGCGCAGGCCGAGCCGGCGCCGGGCCAGGCCGGCCAGCGCTGGATCGTCAACGGCCTCACGCAGGTGAACAACAAAGGCAAACCGGTACGGCAGTACGAGCCCGTTTTCAGCGACCGATTCGGTTTCGAACGGCCACAAGCCAACGGGGTGTCGACCACGTTGTTCTACGACGCGGCCGGGCGCGTGATCCGCACCGACATGCCCGACGGCAGCTTCAGCAAGGTCGAGTTCTCGCCCTGGTTCAGCCGCAGCTTCGACGCCAACGACACCGTGCTCGACAGCCGCTGGTACCGCGAAAAGGGTCGCAATGCCTTCCCGTCGGATCGGCCACTGCCGTCGCCTCCGTTCGTGGGGCGATCCGCGCCGACCAGCGACGAGCGCGCCGGCTGGCTGGCCGCGCAGCACGCCAACACCCCGGCCGAAACCCACTTCGACAGCCTGGGCCGGGACGTCATCGCCATCGCGCACAACCGGACACCCGACGACCAGGGTGTGTGGCAGGACGAACACCACCTCACCTTTACGAAGCTCGACGCCGAAGGCAAGCCCCTGTGGATCCGCGATGCGCTGGGCCACCTGGTGATGCAGTACATCCATCCGCCGCGCGCGAACAACGCCAGCGGCGAGGCGATGCCCCACGGCGCAGCCCCGTGCTACGACATCGCCGGCCACCTGCTGTTCCAGCACAGCATGGACGCGGGCGACCGCTGGTCGCTCAACGATGCCGCCGGCAAGCCGATGTGCGCCTGGGACATCCACCGCGCCGTCGACACGCCCAATGCCGTCGCCCAGCGGCGCCTGTACACCACCGACTACGACGCGCTGCACCGCCCCACCGCGCAATGGATCAAGTTCGACGACGAGGCGCCTCGCCTGGTCGAAGCCTTCGACCACTGCGACACCCTGACCCCGCACGACAGTGCGAGCCCGCTGTCGCTGAAAGACGCCCGGGAACGCAACCTGATCGGACAGGTCGTGACCCACTGGGACCCGAGCGGGCGGGCGACCGTCGAGCGCATCGACCTGTCCGGCCAGCCGGCGCACATCACCCGCCGCCTCGTCCGCGTGAACCCGGCGCACGACAACGACCCCGCACTGGACTGGACCATTGCCGACCGCGAAGAGCTGCTGGAAGACGCGGACAGCGAGACCTTCCACCAGCTCACCGAACACGACGCGCTGGGCCGCATGACGCGGCTGTACAACTGGCACCGCAGCGACGACCGGGTCGCCGTCTACGAGCCGCGCTACAACCCGCGCGGGTTGCTGCAATCCGAATGGCTGCATGTGCGCGCCCGCAAGACCACCGACCCGGTGACCGGTGCGGTCGGGTTCGTGAGCGACCCCGACCGGCGTCAGCAGGCCATCCAGGACATCCGCTACAACGCCAAGGGCCAGAAAGAGTGGGTCCGGCTCGGCAACGGCACCGAAACCACCTGCAGCTACAACCCCGACACCTTCCGCCTGACCTCGCTGCGCACGGTGCGCCAGGTGACGCCACGCGGGGTGCAGGACCTGGCCTACACCCACGACCCGGTCGGCAACATCACCCGCATCGTCGACACGGCGCAGGAAACGGTGTTCCACAACAACGCGCGCATCGAGCCCAAACAGGACTACCTCTACGACGCCCTGTACCGGCTCATCGAAGCCACCGGCCGCGAGAACGGCGCGGCCATGGCGACACCCCCGTCGGGCGGCGAAGGCCCCTGGCCCCGCGGCAGCTTCCCGACCGACGACACCCTTGCCAACTACACACAGCAGTACCGCTATGACGCGGTCGGCAACTTCCGCACGATGACGCACCGGCGAGGCAACACCACCGCCTGGACCCGCCAGTACGCCTACGCCTTCGACGACCCCACGCAGCCGGCCAGCAACCGCCTGTGGCGCACCTGGTCCGGCGACGGACCGTGGAAACCGGCGTCACCCGACAGCGTGACCTACCACCACGACAGCCACGGCAGCATGCTCAACCTCAATCGGGTCGAGACACCACCACCGCAGGCCGAAGACTGGGGACACCAGATCGACTGGGACTGGCGCGACATGATCCAGCGCTTCGACGCCATCGGCGGCGGCTGGGCCCGCTACCACTACGGCATCGACAAGCAGCGCACGCGCAAACACATCACGCGTATCGGCGGCGAAGTGCAGGACCGCCTCTACCTCGGCGGCTACGAGTTGTACCGCCGCACCAGCGCCAGCGGCGAAACGATCGAAGAAATCGAGTCCCACCACCTTTTCGAGGGCGAGCAACGTGTGCTGCTGGTCGACGACGTGCTCCAGGCCCGCCAGTCCGCCCAGCCTGGCACCAACGGCCTCACGGTCGACGAACAGACCCTGTTCCGCTATCAGTACGGCAACCACTTGGGCTCGGTGGCACTGGAGCTGGACGGATCGATGCAGGCGCGGGTCATTTCCTACGAGGAATTTCATCCGTATGGGACCAGTGCCTACCGCTTGCTCAATGCCTCATTCAAGGCGCCGGCGAGGCGGTATCGGTACACGGGGATGGAGCGGGATGAGGAGAGTGGGTTGAGTTATCACTCGGCGAGGTATTACTTGCCGTGGTTGGGTAGATGGGGGAGCAGCGACCCAAAGTGGATCAGTGATGGACTAAATTTATTCTGCTATGGGGCATGTAATGCAACACGTTTCAGCGATCCACTAGGCACCCAAGTTAAGCCCGAGCAGATTGAGTTGGTGGAAAGCATCAAGCTAGAGACCGTGGCTGTTAAGCATGAGTTTGCGTTTCGTGAGCCCATTGGAGATTTTGTGTGCGCTGAGACGCATTCATGGGGACTTGACCCACGCAGTTACGTAATAGGTCACGACCCGAAAACACCGCACTGGTCAAGCCCGGCGGGAAAAGCACAAATCGTTAGCCCTCAGACTGCCACAAGCAATGCCCTGCAATCAGTCCAAGAGCGAGCCGACGCCCAGCTGGCACGTACTCGCAATCAAGCATTGGCAGATCAAGGTAAATCTGGCCCCAGGCAGTTTGTAAGAGAGGCGCGTGTCGATGAGGCCGCACCAAACAATCTGAAGCATGGACACGAACTAGATCCGAGTGTTCGAGCAAAGGCGCAAAACTATGACGCAGCGGCGGCTGATGCCGTGAAACAGAATTATTTGACGCGAAACGACACACAGATTGCGCAGCTTGAGGCTGCCCAGAAGAGTAAGCCTATTTTATTAGGACCTTCAGGACCGCCAAAGCAAGCCGTTTTCGATTTCTCTGCTTCAAATTCAACCAAAGTGCCAAGTGCACAAACAACATTACCTGAGTCAACCCAAAAATTAAATCCCAATTTAACCCCCAAAGCTCAAACAACCGATGGGTTGCCATCGGGTGCCAAGGCGTCTGCTGGACGCTTTTTAGGTGGCACCGCTCTTGTGGTCGGCACTGCTCTTGAAGTCAACGAGACGGTAAATGCAGCCGAAAACAAAAGCGAAGGATGGACAATCTTTCATGCAACTTCAGCAAGTGCCCAAGGAACAGGTGCGATTATTTATCTTTCGGGCTGGGCGGCTGGTGACGCTGGAGCGATGGCTGCTGGCGCCACTTTTGGAACCGCTGCCGCGCTGCCGGGCGGAATTATCGCCTTTGGCACAGCCTATTACAAATTTGTTGAAATGCTGGCGGAGGAAGGAACAAGAGTCACCATGGGAGCATGGAACCAGATCATGAATGAGACACTAAATGAACAGCTTCACTTGTATTAATTTCAATCTCCAAGACAAGACTCAGTTGCCGCAACAACAAGAAGAAGCCGTCATACAAACAACAGAAACCAATCCCGATATTCGACATTCGGCCAATTTTAATTAAATGCCCAAGCCGAATTCTATTATCAAGCCTTATTCAGGAGGTCCAATTGCATTCCATCGCAGCTCCGCTCAAACCCAACGACCAAGGCGCCGAAGTCACCAACCTTCAAGACGCCTTGCGCTGGCTGTACGCGCATGTCGTGTTCAAGGTCTACGCGGCGCCCAACAGGCCCACGGCGGAGGATCTGAAGGCGCTGTTCGACAAGCTCGCTGGCGAACAGGCCCGTCAGTTGTTTGGCGAGGCAACGCGGCAGGTGGTGCTGTATTTCCAGATCCAGCAGGGCCTGGGTGACAACCTCAAGGGCGCCGTCGAGGCCACCACTGCCGAGCGCATCAACCAGTGGCTGTTGAACACCGGCGTGGTGTTCGACGGGGGATGCCGCGTGTTCGGCACGGTGACCGACCCGCAGGGTGCCCCGCAGAAGGAGGTGCTGGTCAGCGCCTGGGACCGCGATCTGCGGCGGCGCCAGCCGCTCGGCAAGGTGGCGACCACCGACACGGCGGGGCGTTATGTCATCGACTACCAGCCGGGCGATTTCGGCGCGGGGGACCTGCCGGCTCGGACGACGCCCTGGCTGATCGTCGAGGCGCGGCGCAGCTCTGATGGCGAGGTACTGCAATCGGTCACGCTCCCGCCCGGTCAGGTGGCCACCGTCCAACAGGTGGACCTGCAGGTGCCAGCGGCGCCTGCCGCGACCGCTCCCGAATTCACGCGTCTGACGCAGGCCTTGGCGCCGCTGCTCAAGGGGCAAGGCGCAGCCCCCGACACCGACCTCCTGCCGCATGAACTGGGCGCTGACGACTGGCCCTTCCTGTCCGCCGAAACGGGGTTCGGGTCGGCGGAGCTGCAGGCCTACGCCGACAGCGCGCGCATGTTGCGCGATGCGCTGGCCCTGTTCGCAACCCCTGACGACGCGGCCAGCATCAAGCTGTTGAACAGCGCGGGGGGCGTCTGGTTCTATTCGGCCACGCGACAGGGCCTTGCCAACCGGTTGGCCGACGCTTTGCCGCGCAGCGACGCGGACTGGATGCGGGCCTGGACGCGCGCATTGGCATCGAACCAGGTGCCGCCGCTGACGCCGAAGGTGCTGGACCGGCTCCAGGAGTGCCTGGCGCAGATGCGGCGCCTGGACCAGATCCGCATCGATCCCCGCGCCACCACGCCGCTGTCCAGGGTGCTGACGTCGCTCAAGGGAACGGACGTGCCCAGGGCGGTCGCCCTGCTGGCGCAAACGGTGATCGAAGCGCACGAGGTGATCGACCCGGATGCGGTGCTGAAGACGCTGTCGGAGAAGCTGCCCAACGAGGCCAAAGCCAACGCCACCCTCGTCAGGGGGCTGCGCCTGCACCAGTTGACGGCAGGCGACAGCGCCCTGATGGGGGTGTTGCACGAGCGGCTGGGGTCGCGCGACAGCGACAGCCTGTCTCCGCTGGCGGCCCTGCCGGCGTCCGACTGGGTCGAGATGGCGGGCAAGGCGGGTGCCTCGGCGGAATCGGCCGTCGACATGCAGCGGCGCGTGGAGCTGCAGCACGCCTCGCATGCGCTGCAGATGCGCCTGGAGAGCGGTCATCTGAGGTTCGATGGGCAGATGCGCCGGGAGGTGCAGGACCTGCTGGGCAACCAGCCCACGCGCGTGGAGGATCTGCTCACCGGCAAGACGGCCGTGAAGGACAACAGCCTCGGCAAGGCCGAAGCCGTGCTGAAGCACCTGGGCACCTCGATGCGGCTGGGGTTCAACCTCGAACTGGCGGGGCACTTTGCCGCCCACGGCTTTGTGCAGCCGTCGGATTTCCTGCACGCCGATGTCGGGGTGCTCAAAGAGATCGGCGACAAGATGGGCGCGGCGTTCAACACCCACGACCTGATCGACCACTACCGCGAGGCGGCCACCCGGTTCGTCAACGTCGGGCGCGACATCGCCGTCGGGGTGAGCATCCATGGCCGCTCACCGGGCCACTACCTCGACGTCACGCCGATCCGGCCGGCGCTGAGCGATACCGAACTCGGCAACCTGCCCGACATGCCGTCGCTGTTCGGTGACATGGACGAGTGCGGCTGCCGCCCCTGCGAATCGATGCTGGGGCAGCCCGCCTACCTGGTGGACCTGCTGGAGCTGCTGCGGCAACCCGGCGCCAACGCCCAGTCGCCTGTGCTGAACGCGCTGATCGGGCCGCAAGGTCGCCGACAGGACATCGCCACCCTGCCGCTGGACTGCGCGCACAGCGAGACGGAGCTGACACACATCGAGCGGGTCCTGGAGGTCCTGCAAACGGCGGTACGTCCGGACCCGTCGCAGACGGATGCCCGGCTGGCCAGCGCGGTCTTTCCCTGGCTGCTGCCATTCGATCAGACGCGAACGGAAGCCTCGTCCTACCTTTCGGCGCTGGGCGTGGAGCGTGACCGGCTGCTGCGATGGCAGGGCGCCTCGGCCGAGGAGCGGGCCGCGGCCACGCTGGGTCTTCCCTACCCGGCCTCACTCAGCGGCACCACCCTGGCGCTCGAATGGTCCCTGCTGTGCACCGACTTGGATGGCAACGACCTGTGGCGGGTCTACGGCCTGCCGGCCACGGTGCCCGCCGACTTTCGGGACCCCGCCTCGGAGAAGGCGCTGGGCGCGCCGACCAGCGCCGCCGAGGTGCTGGGCCGCGTCTCGGTGCTGCTCGACCGCACGGGGCTGGCGCTCGACGAATTCCGCGCGTTGCTGGGCACCAGCATGGTCGGCGGCGCCGATATCGACACCCACAACCAGTGCAAGACCAGCGCGATGACCCTGGTCATCCCCAAGGAGATTCTGGACGGGGCGCGAGGCGATGCCAGGAAGGCGCAGGCCGCGCTTCTCAACCGCATCCACCGGTGCGTGCGGCTGCGTGCGGCGTTCCCATCCTGGACGTTTGACGCGCTGGACCGGGCCATGACCGCCTGCGGGTGGGTGGAAGGCTTCCCCGCACCGACGGCGGCGCAACGCATGGCCTGGCTGACCGCCCTGTCCAGCGTCGCCCGCATCGCGGATCGCCACCACCTCAGCGTGGAGCAACTGTGCCGGCAGCCGTTCGCCCACGCCGTGCCCGATCTCGCGGCGGCCCTGGGCCTGCGCCCGTTCCAGTTCGAGCTGCTGTGCCGCCTCGCAGGGTTCAGCACCTCGGACGCGCAGCCGGACTGGGCCAAGCTGGAAAGCTGTCTGCTGCTGGGCGAACACATCCAGGAAACGCGCGTCGGCGTCGAGACGCTGTCGCTGTTGCTGCTGCCGCCGGCCGACGTTCAACCGTGGATACAGCCGTTTCCGGCCGAGGTCGTCGTGGACCCCACCGACAGCCCGCAGGTGGACGCGTTCCTCGCCAGCCTGCGCCAAGCGCTGCGCAAGGCCTCCGAAGAAACGCCGACACCGGCGGCGCGGGACCGGGCCATGGTGCTGCTGCAGGACATCCTGACCGAACCGGACGCGCTCACCGTCGTCGAAGCCATCGACGCCGCGGCCGCCGAGGATGCCAAGACCGATGCCGCCACACGCCAGCCATTGCCGCAGCGCCAGATCGACCGTGTCGCCGCCCTGCTCGGTTCACCCGACGCCAGCCGACGCCCGCTGAGCCCCTGGCCCCGCCTGATGAGCGCGACGGCGATCACGCATCTTCTGGCCGTGACGACCCGCCAGACGGATGCGCCGCGCGGGGTCGAGGCCCGGTACACCGAGCTGCTGGACGCCATCCGGGAAGAGGCGCTGGCGGCACGGCGCGAACGCTCGCTGCTGGACGCCTGCAGCGGCCTGATCCAGACGACTGCGGAAGAGACGGCCGAGTACCTGCGGTGGGACATCGGCAACCCACAAGCGGCACACCTCAGGCTGCTGGACACCGGCTTCTGGGGCCCCCAGGGCACCGACACCGAGGTGCTCCAGCGCTGGTGCGCCTCGCTCTTGCGTCTGCAGACGTTCAAGAACCGACTCAACAACCCGGCGCTGTTCGATCTGATCCGGCCGCGCATCGCCTGGTATCCGATGCTGAACCCGTCGGATGCGGCCGGCCGGACGGCCGCCCAGGCCCAGCGCATCGAACTCGTGGACGCCCTGTGGCTGGGGCAGGCCGATCACTTGTCCGCACCGGTGATGCGCGCCGTGTTCGAGGTGCTGGACGCCCCGGACACGCAAGGCGCCCATCGGTACGAACAGGCCATCGGCATTCTGGCGAGCCGGCTGGAATGGACCCGGGACGCGGTCGCCATCGCGCAGCTTGCCGGTGCCACCAACCGCGATGCGCTCAAGTCGTTTTCCCGGCTCACGCGCATCCATGAACTCCTGCTGCTGGCCCGGCAACTGCGGACCGACGCCGGGCAGCTCGCGCAACTTCGGGGCAGCCAGGGGGCCGGTGCGGCCAAAGCCACCGCAGAGACGCTGCTGGCGGCACGCCTGGGCGTCACGCCGGCCGACCCGCTCTGGAGGTCGTCCGAGATCCGTGAGTCGTGCGAGAACCGGATCCGGCAATCCCGGCGCGACGCGCTGGTGGCCTTCCTCCTTCAGGACAGCGCAGGCCGATGGCGCACGCCCAACGACCTGTACGAACACCTCCTCATCGACCCGATGGTGGCGCCCTGCATGAAGACCACCCAGGTGCTGGAGGCGATCTCCGCGGTGCAGTTGTTCTGCCAGCGCCTGCTGTTCGGTCTGGAGGCGCCGCTGCGCGCACCGGACAAGCTCCGCCAGCAATGGACCTGGATGCGCAACTACCGCGTCTGGGAAGCCAACCGCAAGGTGTTCCTGTTTCCGGAGAACTGGCTGTATCCGGAGCTCAGGGACGACAAGTCGTCCAGCTTCCTCTTCCTGGAGACGGAGTTGGGGCGCGGAGAGATCAACAGCGAACTGGCCAGGGCGGCCTTCGGGCGCTATCTGGATGACGTGGTGAACACGGCGGGGATGCAGACCCTGGGCATGTGGGTCGATGAACAGCCAGGCGACCGGACCCTGTACGTGGTCGGCCGGACACCGAACGCCCCCTATGCCTACCACTGGCGCAGTTGCGCATCGTTTGGCACGCGCCTGGCCGAATGGGGCCCCTGGAAACACATCGACCTCGACATCCAGAGCGAGCACATGCTGCCGTTCGTGCTCCATGGTTTCCTGCACATCGCCTGGCCCGTGCTCGCGAGAAAGGACGGCGACGACCGATGGAGTCTTCGGTATTTCTGGTCGCGATTCGACGGGAAACAATGGGCCAGGATCGAGACCTCGTCCGTCGCGCACCAGCTTCCGCCACTCGCCTTCACGACCGCAAGCGAGTCCTTCACGTTCCGATGCTCGGTCGGCCCGAGGGGCGATGAGGTGGCCTTCTACAGCTTCGCGTCGGCGGTGCTCGACGCGCCGACCGAGGAAGGCGAACCCGCACAGCGCGCCTGGTCGGTGGCAGATCCGACCGTGATAGACCCGGCACAGAAACAGGCGTTTCTCTCAGAGAACCTGCTGTGGGGCTCCGCCCAGATCGTGATCCCCGCCTACGACGGCAATCCGACCAAGATCGAAGCACGGCCCCCCGAACGCACCGACTTCATCGGTGCCATCCACACCATTGAGTGGGAGGTCTGGATCAAGGCCAAGGCCGGCAACGGCTCGGTCGGCTATGTCCAGGTGGTGCGTGATCCGAACGGCTGGGAGCAGCCCGCGTTCACCCTTAACGCCGCCATTGACGAGGTCCCTTTCGCCAACCGGGGCATCGGTCAGCATCTGGGCATCTGGATTGCTGACGCCTCCGGGATTGGCGCCATCCCCGCGCCCACCTGCTGGGCGCAGTACAAGGGCTGGCGGTCGGCGCCCGTCGTCCTGCGGTCGATCCCCCAGCACATGGTGGCAAGCACGGGCGTGAAGCTGGTCATCACGCCAGCGGAAGCCCACCTGCCCACGCTGGCCGAGCTGGGCATCGCGGATCCGTCTTCTTTTGTCGCTGTCGCCGAGTTCGAGCTGCAGGCCAGCGGCGAATCGCAATGGCGTGCGGTGTCGACGCAGGAAACGCCCATCGTCGGTCGAGGGCAGCGCATCTTCCGCAACGGACTGAGCGGCGGCGATCAAGGCTCCTGGCCGCTTCTGGTTCCGCTGGCCGGGGATGCCTCGGTGTACACACCGTTCCAGGTGGGCCAGGGCAACTCGGGCAGACGAGACTTCTGGCTGCTGGGCACCGCCGACCTCGGCAGCGCGGCACACGGGGGCATGGTCTGGTGGTACCGGCAGGGCTCGGCCTCCACCTTCATCGACATCAAGTCCTCCCCGCTGTCGATCGAACTCCACCCCTCCACCTTCGAAGAGGCCCCCACCATCCGCCGCGAGTGGCGCGCGTCGGCGTCGCTGGACAGCGCGCCGCCCACCCCCATCGACTTTTCCGCCGACAAGTTGCCCGACCCCACACGGGCCTGGGACAACGACGCCTGGGTGGCCCTCAAGCGCGGAGAACGGGCCTTTGATCTGGCACTGCCTTACGGCGCCTACAACTGGGAGATCTTCTTCCACGCGCCCCTGCTGATCGCGGACCAGCTGTCCAAGCAGCACCAGTTCGAGGAGGCCGAACGCTGGTTGCGGTTTGTCTTCGATCCCACATCCACCGACGCCGGCACGGACGCGCGCCGGTTCTTCCGCTTCCGTCCGTTCAAGGAACTCGATGTCCGGCGGCAAGTCATCGACGACCTCAAGGTGATTGCCCAGATGGCGGGCGGATACGCCGTGCCATCGGCCGACAGGGACGCCGCCGCCGTCGTCGACAAGATCATCGAACGCTGGCGGGCGATGCCGTTCCGGCCCTTCGTGATCGCACGCGGCCGCATCGTGGCCTTCCTCTGGCGCACGCTGTTCGCCTACCTGGACAACCTGATCGCCTGGGCGGACAGCCTCTATCGCCAGGACACCCGCGAATCCAACACCGAGGCCATGATGCTGTACGTCATGGCGCGCCGGATTCTGGGGCGCCGACCTCAGGTGCGCAAAGGCGGCCCAGCCCGACCGGGCAAGTCCTACGCCAACATCGCCGACCATCTGGACGACTTCGCCAACTACTGGGTCGATACAGCGAGCCGGCGAACGATCCACCCGTTCGCGCGCAAGCCCGCCAAGGGCGAGACGGACCACCAGCCCCCGATCTTTGTCGACAGTCCGACCAGCGCAGGCATGCTGCTCTTCTGCATGCCGTTCAACGAGAAGCTGACCGGCTACTGGAACACGGTCGAGATCCGCCTGTTCAATCTGCGGCACTGCCGGAACATCGATGGCGTTGAACGCGATCAGCCGTTCACCAGCGCGCCGATCGACCCCGAGTTGCTGGTGCGCGCCGTCGCTGCCGGACTCGACCTGGGCAGCGTGGTGGCGGGTCTGTACGCGCCGCCGCCGCACTACCGCCACGCCACACTCTCGGCCCGCGCGACCGAGCTGGCCAACGAAGCCCGCGCGCTGGGTGGCGCCATGCTGTCGGCGATCGAAAAACGCGATGCGGAAAGGATGGCCCAGCTTCGCTCGACCCATGAGCTGCAGATGCTCAAGCTCGGCAGCGAAGTGCGTAAATTGCAGATCCAGGAAGCCCAGGCCAACATTGGCGCATTGCGGGCCACGCGTGCGTCCACCGCGGTTCGCTACGAGCAATACCAGCGGCTGCTGGGGCTGAACGGGGTGGCGCCGTCGGAAGGACAGACCGCAGGCCTCGTGTCGATGCTGGGCCAATCCGATCAGGGGGGAGCGAGCAAGCGCTCGGGGCTGGGACTGATCCGCGAGGAAAACCAGCAGTACCTGGGCATTGATCTGGCCAACACCTGGCTCACCGCATCGACCATCAGCAAAGTCATGGCCAGCGGTCTGCACGCGTCCTCGTCCATCGCTGCGGCAGCCAGCCCCCTGCCCAATCCACCCAAAGTCCTGGAAGCCATGGCGAATGTTGCCAGCCTGCTGGGCGACGGGTTTTCCTTCGTTTCCCAGGGCTGGCGCACCTACGCCGAACAGCAGGGCATGCTGGCAGGCCACCTGCGCCGGCGCGACGACTGGGCATTCCAGAGCAACCAGACCCTCAAGGAACTGCAGCAGATCGACAAGCAGATCCTGGCCAACCAGATCCGCATCGACATCACCCGCAAGGAGCTGGACAACCATCTGGAGCAGATGGAGCAAAACAAGGCCGTGGACGAGGTCCTGCGCAGCAAGTTCAGCAACGCCGATCTCTACGAGTGGATGGGCCGGGAACTGTTCGGCCTGTACGACAAGACCTACCGGATGGCGCTGACGCTGGCCCGCCAAGCCGAACGCGCGGCGCAACGCGAGCTGGGGCCGGGCGCCCTGCAGACGCCGGTGATCCAGAACAACCACTGGAACTCCCAGCGCGACGGTCTTCTGGCCGCCGAGCGCCTCCACCACGATCTCAAGCGACTGGAGCTGGCCTATCTGGAGCGCAACAAGCGGGAGTTCGAGCTGACCAGGCACATCTCCCTGCGCCGCCTGTCTCCGGAGGCGCTGCTGGCCCTGCGCCATGTGAGGACCGATGCCAGCGACCCGACCCGTCGACGGATCGCCGCGTGCGAGTTCGAGCTGCCCGAGTGGGTGTTCGACATGGACACGCCGGGCCACTTCATGCGGCGCATCAAGTCGGTGAGCATCAGCATGCCCTGCGTGACCGGCCCGTATGCCGGCGTGCACGCCAAGTTGACGCTGCTGCGCAGCACGGTCCGCGTGAGCACCGACACGTCCACCGCGACCGCCACCGACTACCGCCGGGACCAGACCTCGGACGACCCGCGCTTCCTGGACGACCTGGGCGCCTCCGACAGCATCGTGACCAGCACGGGATCGGCCGACTCCGGCCTCTTCGAGACCCCGTTGCGCGATGAACGCTTCCTGCCCTTCGAAGGGCGTGGCGTGGTCAGCCGCTGGCGCCTGGAGCTGCCCGCTGACTTCCCCCAGTTCGACTACCAGACCATTTCAGACGTGGTGCTGACGCTGCGCTACACCGCCCGGGATGGCGGAGGCTCGCTGCGGGATGCGGCCACGCAGGCCGTTCAGCAGGCGTTGCGCCCGTCCAGCGGCAGCGGCACACGGGACATCGCCACGACGGTTCTGCTCAGTTGCCGCAGCGAGTTTCCCGAGGCGTGGCACCGTCGTGCCCAGGGCATCGACATCCCGATGCCCCGGTCGACACTGCCGTACTGGATGCAGGCGGCCGGCATGACACCCCGGGGGCTGCGGTTTGCGAAACTGACGCGGGACAGCGCGGGCCGTCCGGTGCTGGGCGATGTGTTGGGCAGCGCGTCTCCGCCGACCTGGACGCCGACCAGCGAGACGCTGGGGCACATCACGGAGACGTCGGTCCGGGAGGCCGGCGACCTGACGGGGGCGGACGACCTGTTCCTGCTGCTGGACCTGGTCGGCTGAGGGCCGACGCGGCGGCTGGTCCGACGCGGGCTCAGGGGGTCACGCCCCGCCGCCCCATCATGTCCGCGCTCATCGCCTGCAACGCCTCACCGCGGATGAGCGCGCGCGCCGCCGGATAGGCCACGCCGTTCTCGTCCAGCAGGTGCCGCCGGTAGAGCGCGTCGTAGGCGTCGAAACGCTGTTCCTCTTCGGCCGAGAAGCCGCCCCAGACCTCACCCGCCTCGACCAGCGCAGACAACGAGGCCCGAACCCGCGCCCACATCACCGCCATCTCGCGGTGGTCCTGCTTGAGCCGGATCACGACGGCCAGCACGGCCGGGTCGCGCTGCGCCAGCAGCGGCGGGAACACATGGCGCTCTTCGTCTTCGTGGTGGTGCGGGCCGGCCTGGTCGAAGTAGCGCATGACGTCGCGCGCGGCGTCGCGCGCCTGGGCGTCGGCGCCGTGGGACTTCACGTGCTCACGCAGCTTGCCCAGCAGGCGCAGCATGCGTTCGACGCGCTCGTGGCAGGCGTCGAGCATCTCGAACGGCTGCTCGAAACCCACACCCGGCGACTGCTGTCCGGGCGGCGTGATCTGGTGCAGATGGATGCCCGCCATGGCCTCAGTCCAGCAGCACCGCGCGGCCCTGCGGGTCGAACGGGATGAAATGCTGGATGCGTCCCTGGCGGATCGCCTCCACCATGCGCTTGAGCGGTTCTTCGGCGTCGGCGCTGGTCGGGGGTTTGCCGGGTGAACCCGACATGGCCGCCGCGAACACCATGCCCCAGGGCTGACCGAAGCCCGCCGCTTCTTCGGCGAGCTGCGCGAACGAGGCCAGTTCGTCGGGGCTCTTGTCGACGCACATCTGCGGCACCAGTGCACCACCCTGGCCTTTTTCAAAAGCCGCGCGCTCGGCGGGCGAGGCGTCGTCGGGCAGCTCGACGGCCGCAAACACCATCAGCAGTCGCTGTGGTTGGGGTTGCTGCCGCGCAGCCGCCAGCAGATCGTCAAAGGAACTGATGTCCATGAAAAACAGACTCCGTCAAAAACTCAGAAAGGGGCCGTCTGGCCCAGCGTCTGCACATAGTCGGCCACCGCAGGCCGCGCGCGCGCCGGCCTGTGGGTCGACACCGTCCCGACGCTGACAAAACACAGGGCGTGGTCGGCCGGTCCCAGCCCGAAGCAGTCGCGCAGCGGGCGGGAGCCGAGCGCCTTGCCGCTGGTGAGCGCCGAACCGAAGCCCAGCGCCGTCGCCATCAGCAGCATGTTCTGCACCGCGCAGCCGGCCGAGAGGATGCGCTCGTGGAGATCCACCTGCGGATCGCCGCGCGCGCCGTCGACCACCACCAGCATGAGCAGCGGCGCCCGAAACGCCTTCTCCCGCGCCTGCGCCACCTGTTCGGGCGTCGCGCTGGCGTCGCGCTCCAGCAAGGCCTGGGCGAACACCCCGGCCAGCGTTTCACGCCGGTCGGCCGGCACGATGATGAAACGCCACGGCAGCAGTTGCATGTGATCCGGCGCGGCGGCCGCGGCGGCCAGGATGGCCTGGGTCTGGGCGGCGTCCGGGCCGGGTGCCACCAGCCGCCTGGGCAACACGGTCCGGCGGGCCTGGATCAGCTCGCTCGCGACCGACGCCCAGTCGGGAGAGGCGGTGGAGGCGTCCATGCGACGGGTCCCGTCAGGACAGCCCCACCGGCCCGCCCGGCGCGGGCGCAGCCGGCGCCCGCAGGCCCCGCGTCATCCGCAGGAGCCGAGATGCCCGCAGGACGTGCAGTAGTCGCAGCCGTCCTTGCGGATCATCGCGTGCGCCCCGCATTCGGGGCACTTCTTGCCGGCCATCACGCCATTGGACATGCCGATCAGCTCGGGAGCGGCGGGCGCGTGCGGCGTCGCCACCGCGGCCGTGTCCGCCGCCTGGTTGCGGCGGGCGATGATGTTCTGCAGCGCGAACGCGATGGCGGCGACCTCGGAGTCGTGCCACATCGGCACGTGCGTGCCATCGGCCTTCTCGTAGGTGCCCAGGCGCACCGGACCGCGGTCCCAGGCGACCTTGCGCATGTCGGACAGCGCCCGGCCCAGGAAACCGCCGCGCGCGGCCAGCGAGAGCATGCGCATGGTGGAGGTGATCCACTGTTGCGACTCGCCGCTCTGGCCCACGGGCATGAAGAACTCGATCGCACGCTCGACCGTGCCCACGCCGTCGGCGGCAGGCACCGGCAGGAAGGAGACCACGATGTACAGCGTCTTGTGGCCTTCCTGCGTCCAGTACTCGATCTTGTCGGCGACGGCTGAGAGCGCGCCCTTGGGACGGCTCTCGATCACGGTGCGCATCGGGTCGACCGGTGCGACCACGGGCGCAACGGGCTTGGCTTCCGCGGCGGGCGCCGGCGTGCCGGTGTCGAGCACCGAGCCCAGGATGGTGTTGGGCCGGTAGGTCGCCATGCCCTTGAGGCTGGCGCGCCAGGCCTGCAGGTACAGGTTCTTGAAGTCTTCGTACGGATAGTCTGCCGGCACGTTGACCGTCTTGGAGATCGCGGTGTCCACGAAGGGCTGCACCGATTCCATCATCGCGATGTGCTCGCCGGCCGTCATCGCCAGCGCGTTGACGAAGTAGTCGGGCAGCTTGTCGACGTCACCGCCGAGGTCGCGGTAGAGGCGCCAGGCATGGTCTTCGACCGCGTACTCGCGCGTCGAACCGTCGGCCTCGCGCTTCTTGCGGCGGTAGCTCCACGAGAACGGCGGCTCGATGCCGTTGGATGCGTTGTCGGCAAAGGCCAGGCTCACGGTGCCGGTCGGCGCGATCGAGAGCAGGTGGCTGTTGCGGATGCCGTGTTCGCGGATGGACTGGCGGATCGTGTCGGGCAGGCGGCTGGCGAAGGTGCCGGGTTCGAGATAGCCGTTGGCCTCGAACTTGGGGAACGCGCCCTTTTCCTTGGCCAGCTCGATGGAAGCGAGGTAGGCCGCGTCGCGCATGTGCTGGGCGATCTTCGCGGCGACCTTGCGGCCCTCCTCGCGGTCGTAGCGCACGCACAGCATGGCCAGCGTGTTGCCCATGCCGGTGAAGCCGACGCCGATGCGGCGCTTGTCCTGCGCTTCCTTGCGCTGTTGCTCCAGCGGCCAGAAGGTCACGTCCAGCACGTTGTCCAGCGCGCGCACCTGGGTCGACACGGCCTGCTCGAAGGCGGCGAAGTCGAACGAGGGCACGCCACCGAAACCGAAGGGGTTGCGCACGAAGTTCGTGAGGATGATCGGGCCGAGGTCGCAGCAACCGTAGGACGGCAGCGGCTGTTCCCCGCAGGGATTGGTCGCCGCGATGCCTTCGCAATAGCGCAGGTTGTTGTCCTTGTTGATCTTGTCCAGGAACAGGATGCCGGGCTCGGCGAAGTCGTAGGCCGACTTCATGATCGTGTCCCACAGCTCGCGGGCCGGCAGGCTGCGGTAGACCCACAGGCCGTCGGCGCGCTGGTAGGCCCCCTTGTCCATCGCCTTGCTGCCGGGTTTCGCGCGGTGCACCAGCTCCCAGCACAGATCACCGGCGACCGCCTCCATGAAGGCGTCGCTCACGCCCACCGACACGTTGAAGTTGTTCCAGCGGCCCGGCGTGCGCTTGGCGGTGATGAAGTCCAGCACGTCGGGATGGTCGATGCGCAGCACGCCCATCTGGGCGCCACGGCGCGCGCCGGCGCTCTCGACCGTCGAACACGACTGGTCGAACACGTTGATGTAGCTGCAAGGGCCGGACGCCATCGAATGCGTGCCCTTGACCTCGGCGCCCTTGGGACGGATGCGGGAGAAGTCATAGCCCACGCCGCCGCCGCGGCGCATGGTCTCGGCGGCCTCGCGCAGGGCCTCGTAGATGCCGGGATAGCCTTCGTCGTCGAAGCCCTGGATGCAGTCGCCCACGGGCTGCACGAAACAGTTGATCAAGGTCGCCTGGATGTCGGTGCCGGCGGCGCTCATGATGCGGCCGGCGCCGATGGCGCCCGCATACAGGTTGTCCAGGAACTTGCGCTCCCACTCGGCGCGGATGGGTTCTTTTTCCACCGACGCCAGGGCACGGGCCACGCGGCGGTAGAGGTCGTCGAGGCCGGTCTCCCCGGGCTTCAGGTATTTTTCTTCCAGCACATCCAGGCTGATGGGCTGGGGTTCCCGGAGATTCTGTGCTCCGGGTTGGGGGTCACGCTTCATGCAAGGGCTCCAGTTTTGAAGGCGTCGGATGGTACCGCCAGTTCACCCGTCGGCAGGGCACCGGACAACATCCAGAACATCAGATCATGGACCGAACGAATATCCTTGCCAAACGGAAGCGTACCCGCTCCGCGGAAGAACAGCCCCCGCTGTTCGTCGCCCTCCCAGGCATGGGCCAACTGCTGGTCGATGCAAAACTGGCCCATGTCGGCCTTGCCATCCCGCAATCCGCAATGCGCCAGGCAGTCGAAGGCCATGTTGCAGCGGTCCTTGACGTGAGCGACGGCCTTCAGCTTGGGCTCGACGCGCAGGTATTTGTTGAGCCAATGTGTGCGCACACCTCGCGCGGGAAGCCCGGCCACGCTGATGAACTCGACAACATCCTCGGGCTTGGCCTCGGCCAGGACCTTCTTGAACGTGGCGTTGGCATCGCACTCCTGGGTGACCGCGAACGCGGTCCCCATCTGGACCGCGCTGGCGCCCAGGCCCTGCAGCCGGACGATGTCCTCGCGCTTCGAGATGCCGCCGGCGGCGATCAAGGGAATCTTTCCTTCCAGCCCGGCCGATTTGAAAAATTCCAGGGTCTGGGGGATCACGGTCTCGAATTCGAACCGGGCATCCTGCAGGTCGGCGACCTTGGCCGCGCCCAGGTGACCGCCCGCCAGCCGCGGGTGCTCGATCACGATGGCGTCGGGCAGGCGGCCCTTTTTCTCCCATTTCTTGACGATGAGCTGGATGCCACGCGCATCGGAGAGGATGGGGATCAGCGCCGTGCCGGGGTGATCCTTGGCCAGTTCGGGCAGGTCCAGCGGCAGACCCGCCCCCACCACCACCGCGTCCGCCCCGCTTTCCAGCGACTGGCGCACATAGATCTCGTAGGCCGACAGGGCCTTCATGATGTTGACCGCCACCATGCCGCGGCCGCCGGAGAGGGTACGCGCGCGACGAATCTCGCGATCGAGGGCCACCAGATTGGCGGCGTTGATCCGCTCCCGGGCGTCGGGCTCCTTGCCGTCCTCCAGGTGACCGGTCTGCGCCATCAGGTCCGGGTGCAGGCGGCGCAGGTCCACCGAGGACACGGTACCGACGCCGCCGAGCGCGGCCACCGCACCCGCCAGACCGCCGGCAGACACCCCGACACCCATGCCGCCCTGGACCACCGGAACCAGCTCCCGCCCCTTCAACTGCCAGGGGCGAAGCCCGTTCTCCCGCGCCAGGCGCATCAGCACCTCGGCACGTGCGGCGGTTGCGCCGTCTCCAGGCGAAACCGCCGCCATCTCATCTCGTGCATTCATCGTGTCGTTCCATTGGGGCGGCGCAAAAAACCGCTGGAGGAGCGTACCGAAGACGACCTGCGGGTGCCTTGTTCTGGGTCAAGAATTTTTGTTGAGACCTGTGAAAACGTCCAGTCTTCGGCCGACCGCCTCGTCGGCACCGGCTTGCGTCAGATCAAGGCACGACACACTTGACGCGGGTCAATCGCCGCGTGTCGGCGCGGGGCTATGGTCGCGCCTTCCTTTCGCCGCCCGTCGGCCTCCCACCCGCTCATTGCCCATGGATCTCGTCTGCCCCGCCGGCAGCCTGCCCGCCCTCAAGGCCGCCATCGACCACGGCGCCAGTTGCGTCTACCTCGGCCTGCGCGACGCCACCAACGCGCGCAACTTCGCCGGCCTGAACTTCGACGACGCCGGCATCGCCACAGGCATCGCCTACGCGCACCAGCGCGGCCGCCAGGTCTTCATGGCCATCAACACCTACCCGCAGGCCGGCCAGCCGCAGCGCTGGCAGCAGGCGCTGGACAAGGCGGTCACGCTGGGCGTGGACGCCGTGATCCTGGCCGACCCGGGCCTGATGGCCTACGCGGTGCAGCGCCACCCGACGCTGCGGCTGCACCTCTCGGTGCAGGGCTCGGCCACCAACCACGAGGCCATCAATTTCTATCACCGGCAGTTCGGCATCGCGCGCGCCGTGCTGCCGCGCGTGCTCTCGCTCGAACAGGTACGCCTGTTGGTGCAGAAGACGCCGGTGGAGATCGAGGTGTTCGGCTTCGGCAGCCTGTGCGTGATGGTCGAGGGCCGCTGCGCGCTCTCGTCCTATGTGACCGGCGAGTCGCCCAACACGCACGGCGTCTGCTCGCCCGCGAAGGCGGTGCGCTGGCAGGAAACGCCGCGTGGCCTGGAGTCGCGCCTGAACGGCGTGCTGATCGACCGCTACGCCGACGGCGAGAGCGCCGGCTATCCGACGCTGTGCAAGGGCCGCTTTGATGTCGGGAACGAACACAGCTACTACGCGATCGAAGAACCCACCAGCCTCAACACGCTGTCGCTGCTGCCGCAGCTGGCGCAGATGGGCGTGCGCGCGATCAAGATCGAAGGCCGCCAGCGCAGCCCGGCCTATGTGGCGCAGGTCACCAAGGTCTGGCGCGAGGCCATCGACAACTGCGCTGCGCAGCCGCAGCACTACACGCCCAAGGGCACCTGGATGAGCGCGCTCGACCAGGTCGCCGAAGGGCAGCAACACACGCTGGGCGCTTACCACCGTCCCTGGAAGTGATGGCTCCCCCCTGCGCCGCTGCGCGGCTTCCCCCCCGGGGGACCACACCAGCAGCCCGGCAAAGCCGGTTCTGCGGTGTGTGCTGGATGGGGCACGCGCTCCGGTTCTGAAATCAGGCATCTGTATGAAACTTTCTTTGGGTCCCTTGCAGTACTACTGGCCGCGCAGCACGGTGTTCGATTTCTACGAGGCCATGGCCGCGACCGCGGTGGACATCGTGTATCTCGGCGAGGTCACCTGCTCGCGCCGTCACGAGCTGCGGCTGTCGGACTGGCTGGATGTCGCGCAACTGTTGCGCGAGGCGGGCAAGACGCCGGTGCTCTCGACGATGGTGCTGCTCGAATCCGGCTCGGACGTGGGCGCGATGCAGAAGATCGCGGCGAACGAGGACTTCCTGGTCGAGGCCAACGACATGGGCGCGGTCGCTGCGCTCGCAGGGCGCAAGCCCTTCGTGGCCGGGCCGCATCTGAACCTCTACAACGCGCCGTCGCTGCGCTGGATGGCGGAACAGGGCGCCACGCGCTGGGTCGCGCCGCTGGAGATGAAACGCGACGACCTGGCGCTGCTGCAGCGCGAGCGCCCCGCCGGCCTGCAGACCGAGGTGTTCGCACACGGCCGGCTGCCGCTGGCGTTTTCGGCGCGCTGCTTCACCGCGCGCCACCGCAACCTGCCCAAGGACGACTGCCGCTTCAGTTGCCTCGACCACCCCGACGGCCTGATGCTGCAGACGCGCGAGCAGGCCGACTTCCTCGTGCTCAACGGCATCCAGACCCAGTCGGCCCGGGTGCACAGCCTGATCGACGCCTGGGACGATCTGGACGCGCTCGGCGTGGACGTGGCGCGCATCAGCCCGCAGGCGCAGCACACGGCCGAGATCGTGGCGCTGTACGACGCGCGGCGCCGCGGCGCCCTCGGCCCCGAGGCCGCGCGCGACGCGTTGCTGCCGCTGTTGCCCGGCTCGGGCGACGGCCAGCCCGACTGCAACGGCTACTGGCACGGCCGCCCCGGCCTGGAGCGGGTCGCGGGTCACCCGGCGGTCGTCGCCTGACGCCATGGTGCCCGGCGAACGTTTCAACAGCATCAGCCACCTGGTGGGGGTGTGCCTGGCGGTGGCCGGTGCCGCGGTGCTGATCACCGGCGCATCGCTCAAGGGCGACGTGTGGCGCATCGTGGCCTTCAGCGTCTACGGCGCAATGCTGATCGCGCTGTACCTGGCCTCCACGCTGTACCACGCGCTGATCGGTCGCGCGAAGGCGGTGTTCCAGAAGCTGGACCACTGCAGCATCTACCTGCTGATCGCGGGCAGCTACACGCCGTTCGCCCTGGTGTCGCTGCGCGGCCCCTGGGGCTGGACCCTGCTGGGCACCGTGTGGTCGCTGGCCGTGCTGGGCATTGCCCAGGAAATCTGGCTCGCCCGGGGCGCCCGCGTCCTGTCCCTGATCCTGTATGTGCTCATGGGCTGGCTGGCGCTGGCGGCGGTGGTCCCCTTGTGGCACGCCCTGGGGCCGGACGGTTTCGGCTGGCTGGCTGCGGGCGGTGCGCTCTACACCGGCGGCATCGTCTTCTACGCCACCGACCACCGGGTGCGGCACGGGCACGGCATCTGGCACCTGTTCGTGCTCGGTGGCAGCGCCTGCCATTTCGTCACCTTCCTGCTCTACGTGGCCTGAGGCCACCCCACGCCATGACCGTCCCTGCTTCCCCGGACCGCCGTTTCACCGTGCCGCCGCCGCTGACGCGCCTGCTCACCCAGTTGCCGCCCTACCCGGGTTCGCTGCTGCTGGTCACCGGGTTGAACCTCGTGCTGGCGCGCCAGTTGCCGGCCGACGTGGGCGCGGTGCTGGACGGCCGGCGCATCCGCATCCAGGTGCGCGACGCCGGCCTGCGTTTCGACTTCCGCTGGCAGCACGGCCAGTTCCGCGCCTGCGTCCCGCAGCCCGCGCCCGACCTCACGCTCAGCGCCAACGCGCACGACTTCCTGCGTCTGGCCCGGCGGCTGGACGACCCCGATACGCTGTTCTTCAACCGCCGCCTCTCGATGGAAGGCGACACCGAACTCGGTCTGGTGGTCAAGAACGCGCTGGACGCGCTGGAGCTGCCGGTGTTCGACCCCGCGCAATGGGCACCGTCGGCCGTATTCGCGCGGCTGCAGGCCCTGCGGCCTTCTGGTCCCTCGCATGGCCAGCGCTGAACGCCCGACGCTGCCGCTGGTCTACGCCTGCTCCGGCTGCTCCAGCGCCGCGCAGCTGGCCAACCACGTCGCCGTGCGGCTGGACCGCGCGGGCCTGGCCGAGATGTCGTGCATCGCCGGTGTGGGCGGCGACGTGCCCCAGTTGCTCAAGACCGCTCGCTCAGGCCGGCCCATCGTCGTGCTCGACGGCTGTCCGCTCGACTGCGCGCGCCATTGCCTGCAGCGCCACGGCATCGTCCCCACCCAGCACCATCAGCTGCAGCGTTACGGTGTGCGCCGGCGCCTGCACGAGGACTTCGACCCCGAACAGGCCGAGGCCGTGCTGTTGAATGTGCGCGGCGCGCTGCAACAACTGACCGCCCCCGCATCCCATGAACCCGCTTCCGACTGAACCGCACCGCCTGCTGGTGGCCATCACCGGCGCCAGCGGCGCGGTCTATGGGCTGCGCCTGCTGCAGATGCTGCAGAACGTGCCGGGCATGGAGACGCACGCGGTGGTCTCCGACGCCGGCTGGCAGACCCTGCGCCACGAGCTGCACGCCGGCCCGCAGACCCTGCGCCCGCTGGTGCACACCTTGCACGATGCGGCCGACATCGGCGCCGGCCCGGCCAGCGGTTCCTTCCGCTGCAGCGGCATGGTGGTCGCGCCGTGTTCCATGCGCACGCTCGCGGCCATCGCGCATGGCCTGAGCGACAACCTGGTGACCCGCGCCGCCGACGTGATGCTCAAGGAGCGCCGCCGGCTGGTGCTGATGGCGCGCGAGACGCCGCTGCACCTGGGCCACCTGCGCAACATGACTGCGGTCACCGAGATGGGCGCCATCGTCTGCCCGCCGGTGCCGGCCTTCTACCTGCGGCCGCAGAGCGTGGACGACATCGTCAACGCGAGCGTGGCGCGCGTGCTCGACCTGCTGGACCTGCCGCACACGCTGAGCGAACGCTGGGCGGGGCTTGAGGCCGAGCCGGCATGACCTACAAGGACCTGCGCGACTTCGTGGCGCAACTGGAAAACGCGGGCCAGTTGAAGCGCGTGCGTGAACCGGTCTCGCCGCACCTGGAGATGACTGCGCTGTGCGACCGCGTGCTGCACGCGGGCGGCCCGGCCCTGCTGTTCGAACACCCCACCGGCCACACGATGCCGGTGCTGGCCAACCTGTTCGGCACCACGGCCCGCGTGGCGCGCGCCATGGGCGTGGCCGACGTGGGCGAGCTGCGCCGCTTCGGCGAGGTGCTGGCACGGCTGAAGGAGCCCGAGGCGCCGCGCGGCCTGCGCGAGATGGCCGGACTGGGCGACCTGGTCAAGTCGCTCTGGCACATGCACCCGCGCGACGTGCGCCACGCGCCCTGCCAGGCGGTGGTGATCGAGGGCGATGACGTGGACCTGGCGCGGCTGCCGATCCAGCACTGCTGGCCGGACGACGTGGCGCCGCTGATCACCTGGGGCCTGGTCATCACCCAGGGACCGCACAAGCCGCGCCAGAACCTGGGCATCTACCGCCAGCAAGTGCTCTCGCGCAACCGGCTCATCATGCGCTGGCTCGCGCACCGCGGCGGCGCGCAGGACTTCCGCGAACACGGCCGCCTGTTTCCCGGCCAGCCCTACCCGGTGGCGGTCGCCATCGGCGCCGACCCGGCCACCATCCTGGGCGCGGTCACCCCCGTGCCCGACAGCCTGAGCGAGTACCAGTTCGCCGGCCTGCTGCGCGGCGCGCGCACCGAGGTGGCGCCCGCCATCGGCGTGCCGCTGCGCGTGCCGGCCACGGCCGAGATCGTGCTCGAAGGCCACATCCAACCCGACCCGGCCCACCCCAGCGGCTGGCAGCACGCGCTTGAAGGGCCGTATGGCGACCACACCGGCTACTACAACGAACGGGCCGAGTTCCCGGTCTTCACGGTCGAGCGCATCACCATGCGTGAGGATCCGATCTACCACTCGACCTACACCGGCAAGCCGCCCGACGAACCGGCCGTGCTGGGCGTGGCGATGAACGAACTCTTCATCCCGCTGCTGCAGCGCCAGTTCCCCGAGATCGTGGACTTTTACCTGCCGCCCGAAGCCTGCAGCTACCGCATGGCCGTGGTCAGCATCCGCAAGGCCTACGCCGGCCACGCGCGGCGCGTGATGATGGGCGTCTGGAGCCACCTGCGCCAGTTCATGTACACCAAGTTCATCGTCGTGGTCGACGAGGACATCGACGTGCGCGACTGGAAGGACGTGGTCTGGGCCATGAGCACGCGCATGGACCCGGCGCGCGACACACTGACCATCGAACACACGCCGATCGACTACCTCGACTTCGCCTCGCCCGTCAGCGGCCTGGGCAGCAAGATGGGCCTGGACGCGACCCACAAATGGCCGGGCGAGACCACCCGCGAATGGGGCCGGGTGATGGCCATGGACCCGGCGGTGACGGCCCGCATGGAACCGCTGTTTGCGGCGCTGATGGCGCCGTGAGGCCGGTTCAGCGGCACAGCCGGCAGGCGTCACCGCTGGCCTGGCGGCGCACCTCCACGCAGTCCAGCTGCTGCGGGTAGTGCACCGCCATCGCCCGCCAGATGAAGGCGCAGAGGTTCTCCAGCGTGGCCGGGCCGAGGTCGGCCACCTCGTCCAGGAAGCGGTGGTCCAGCGCCAGCCGCAGGGTGTCGATGTGCCCGCGCAGGTACGCCAGGTCGACCAGCATGCCGCTGTCCGGGTCGGGCTGCCCGGCCAGCGTGACCTCGGCGATGTAGGTGTGCCCGTGGATGCGCAGGCTGGGCTCGACCTCGACCTTGCGGCGCAAGGTGTGGGCGGCCTCGAAATAAAAGCTCTGGCTCAGTTCGTAGTTCATCTCAATCCATCTCTCTCAGCTCAATTCACCTGCGACAGCCGGAGCGCGTGTCCCATCCAGGGCACCCGTGGAACTGGCTTTGCCAGGCCACAGGGTGCGTCCCCCCACCGGGGGGAAGCCGCGAAGCGGCGCAGGGGGGTTACCGTATCCCCAACACCTTGTGCGTCTGCACCGAGAGCCGCCAGCGCGGGTCGGTCAGGCACAGGGCGGTGGCGAGTTCTGTGTTGCGGCGCGCCAGCGGGCCGTCCATGGCCTGCAGGAAGTGGTGCTCGAACGGCAGCCGGGCCAGCGCGTCCAGGTCCAGCCCGTCCTGCGGCACCACCACCTTGAGCTCCTGCCCGCGGGTGAGCACCAGCGGAGCGCCGGCCTTGGGGCTCACGCACACCCAGTCCAGCCCGGCGGGCGGCGCCAGCGTGCCATTGGTTTCCACCGCGATCGTGAAACCGCGCGCATGCAGCGCGTCGGTCAGGGCCTCGTCCACCTGCAGCAGCGGCTCGCCCCCGGTCAGCACCACCAGGCCGGGCGCCGTGCCAGCGGGCCACTGCCCGGCGATGGTGTCGGCCAGGGCGTCGGCGCTGGCGAACTTGCCGCCCAGCGTGCCGTCGGTGCCCACGAAGTCGGTATCGCAGAAGCGGCAGACCGCGCCCTCTCGATCGGCCTCGCGCCCGCTCCAGAGATTGCAGCCGGCAAAGCGGCAGAACACCGCCGCGCGGCCGGCGTTGGCGCCCTCGCCCTGCAGGGTGTAGAAGATTTCCTTGACGCTGTAGGTCATGGTGAAAGCCGGGACAGCCGCGAAACAGGCGACGCCCGGGATGGGTCGAACAAGCCGGCATTCTCGTTGACGCACGCACACCGCTGGTCCCCTGTCGCGCGCGCGCTGACAAGCGGCCGGGCGATCCACACAATGCCCGCATGGACTTCGAACACAGCCCCCGCGCGCAGGCGCTGTTGCGTCAGCTGGACCGGTTTCTGCAAGCGTATGTGCTGCCCCACAACGCGGCCTGGCACCAGGCGGTGCAGGAGGGGCGGTACCCGCCGCCGTTTCTCGAGGACCTCAAGACGCTGGCCAAGGAGGAAGGCCTGTGGAACCTGTTCCTGCCCGGGCTGCGCGAGGACGAACCGGGCACGCGCCTGTCCAACCTCGACTACGCGCCGCTGGCCGAGGCCATGGGCAAGCTGAGCTGGGCGGCCGAGGTCTTCAACTGCAGCGCGCCCGACACCGGCAACATCGAGCTGCTGCACCGCTTCGCCACGCCGATGCAGCGCGAACGCTGGCTGATGCCGCTGCTGCACGGCACGATCCGCTCGGCGTTCGCGATGTCCGAACCCGACGTGGCCTCGTCCGACCCGACCAACCTGCAGACCACGGTGCGGCGCGAGGGCGACGAGTTGGTGCTCAACGGCCGCAAGTGGTTCATCACCGGCGT
Organism: Hydrogenophaga sp.; assembly: GCA_016790705.1. Lineage (GTDB taxonomy): Bacteria > Pseudomonadota > Gammaproteobacteria > Burkholderiales > Burkholderiaceae_C > Hydrogenophaga. The sequence goes on along the minus strand of JAEUOT010000046.1, from coordinate 4,628 downwards.
GGCCCATCCGCATTGCCGCGTGCTGATCGTGATGGCGCGCAACGAAGGCGACGAGGGCAGCGACGCCCACCACCAGCACAGCATGGTGATGGTGCCCATGGCGCCCGAGGGCACGCCGGGGCTGGAGATCGTGCGCAACATCCCGGTGGTGCACCACCACGCGCCCGAGGGGCACTGCGAGATCGTCTTGCGACAGGTTCGCGTGCCAGCCGACCACCTGCTCGGCGACTGGGGCCACGGCTTCGCGATGGCGCAGGCGCGGCTGGGCCCCGGCCGGGTGCACCACTGCATGCGCACCATCGGCCAGTGCGAACTGGCGCTGGCGCTGGCGACCGAACGCGCGCTGGAGCGGCGCAGCTTCGGCAAGTACCTGGCCGACTACGCCAACGTGCAGGAATGGATCGCGCAGTCGCGCATCGAAATCGACCAGGCACGGCTGCTGGTGCTGCGCTGCGCCTGGCTGCTGGACCACCCCGGGCAGGCCGAGCCGGCCGCGGTGCGCGCGCAGGTCGCGGCGATCAAGGTGGTGGCTGCGGGCCTGCAGACCCGCGTCGTGGACCGCGCGATGCAGGTCTTCGGCGCCATGGGCTTGTCGCCCGACACGCCGCTGGCGCAGTTCTGGACCTGGGGCCGCGCGCTGCACCTGCTCGACGGCCCGGACGAGGTGCACCTGCGCAGCGTGGCGCGGCACGAGTTCGCGCTGGCGCGCGAGCGCATGGGCGCCTCGTCCGCCTACTTCACAACGCCGGAGCAGATGCGGGCCGAACCCCGTCTGGGCTGAGTCCCATCGCGGCCGCCGCGATGTCCAGCGAGCGCAGCCGCAGCGCGGGATCGAACACGTCGCTGACCAGCATGAACTCGTCGGCCTGCGTCGCATCGGCCAGTTGCTGCAGGCCGGCGCGCACCGTGTCCGGGCTGCCGATCACCGCGCAAGCCAGGAAGTCGGCAATCGCTGCGCGGGCCTGGCCATCGAGCTGCTCCAGGAAGCCGTGCACCGGCGCCGGCAACTGGCCGCGTTTGCCGGTCAGGATGCCCAGCACGCGCTGGTAGGTGCTGCTGGCGAGGAACTCGGCCTCGTCGTCGGTCGGCGCCCCGATCAGCGGCACGCCGACGATGGCGTAGGGCCGGTCCAGCACCTTCGAGGGCTTGAAGTTCTGCCGGTACAGGTGCAGCGCCTGCAGCAGGTAGCGCGGCGCGAAGTGCGACGCGAAGGCATAGGGCAGGCCGCGCTCGGCCGCGAGCTGGGCCGAGAACAGGCTGGAGCCCAGCAGCCAGATCGGCACCTTCGTGCCCGCGCCGGGCATGGCGATCAGGCGCTGGCCCGGCTGCGGATCGTCCAGCAGCCGCTGCAGCTCGACCACATCGCGCGGGAAGTCCTCTTCGGTTTCCGGCCGGTCGCGGCGCAGTGCGCGCATGGTCAGCGGGTCGGTGCCGGGCGCGCGGCCCAGGCCCAGGTCGATGCGGCCCGGGTGCAACTCGGCCAGCGTGCCGAAGGCCTCGGCCACCACCAGCGGCGCGTGGTTGGGCAGCATCACGCCGCCCGAGCCGACGCGGATGCGCTGCGTGCCGCCCGCGACATGGCCCACCAGCACGGCGGTGGCCGAGCTGGCGATGCCGCTCATGTTGTGGTGCTCGGCCAGCCAGTAGCGGGTGTAGCCCAGGGCGTCGACGTGGCGCGCGGTGCGCAGCGCGATGGCCAGGGCGTCGGCCACCGTGCCGCCTTCGCGCACGGCGACCAGGTCGAGCAGGGACAGGCGGATGGAGGTCAGGGGTTTGCTCAGCGTCATGCGGGTGATTGTCGACCGCTCGCGGCCCGGGTAGGCTCTGCGCATCGATAAACCCTTCGGTAGATCCCATGCACACCCTGTTCGACCCCGTCACCGCCGGTGACCTGCACCTGGCCAACCGCATCGTCATGGCGCCGCTCACACGCAACCGCGCGCCCGACGCCATCCCCACGCCGCTGATGGCGACCTACTACACCCAGCGCGCCAGCGCCGGCCTGCTGATCACCGAAGCGACCGCCATCTGTCACGAGGGTCAGGGCTATGCCGACGTGCCCGGCCTGTACGGCACCGAGCAGCTCGACGGCTGGAAACGCGTGACCAAGGCCGTGCACGACGCAGGCGGCAAGATCGTCTGCCAGCTCTGGCACGTGGGCCGCGTCTCGCACGTGGAGCTGCAGCCGCACTTCCAGAAACCGGTCGCGCCCTCGGCCATCCGCGCCCACACAAAGACCGTGCTGATCAAGGACGGCGTGCCGACCTTCGTCGACACCTCCGAGCCGCGCGCGCTGGAGCCCGAAGAGATTCCCGGCATCGTGCAGGCCTACCGCCACGCGGCCATGAACGCCATCAGCGCGGGCTTCGACGGGGTGGAAATCCACGCCGCCAACGGCTACCTGATCGACCAGTTCCTCAAGACCGGCGCCAATCACCGCAAGGACGACTACGGCGGCTCCATCTCCAACCGCGCGCGCCTGCTGCGCGAGGTGGTGGCGGCGGTGACCGACGCCATCGGCGGTGGCCGCACCGGCATCCGGCTCTCGCCGGTGACCCCCGCCAACGACATCGTGGACGCCGATCCGCAAGCGCTGTTCGACCATGTGGCCCACGCACTGGGACGGGCCGGCCTGGCCTATGTGCACGTGATCGAAGGCGCCACCGGCGGTCCGCGCGAGCTGCCCGACCGACCGTTCGACTACGCCGCCTTCAAGACCGCCTACCGCCAGGCCGGCGGCACCGGCGCCTGGATGGTCAACAACGGCTACGACCTGCCGCTGGCGCAGCAGGCGGTGGCCGACGGCGCCGACCTGGTCGCCTTCGGCAAGGCCTACATCGCCAACCCGGACCTGGTGGCCCGCCTGCGCCGCGGCGGCCCGTTCAACCCGCCGGACAAGATGACCTTCTACGGTGGTGGCGAGAAGGGGTACACCGATTACCCCGCCTTGCAGGACTGATGCACCTCGAGCGCCACGACGGCGCACCTATGATGCGCGCACCATGCCATCCCCCGAACTGGTCGCCGCGATCTACCCCTGGCTGCTGCCGCTGCACATCACGCTGGTGACGCTCAGCGTGTCGCTGTTCGCGGCGCGCGGTGCCGGCGTGCTGGCCGGTCAGCGCTGGCCCATGGCCGGCTGGGCGCGCGGCCTGGCGCCGGTCATCGATTCGCTGCTGCTGCTGGCCGGCGGCACGCTGTGGTGGCTGCTGCAACTCAACCCCACGCAGGACCGCTGGCTGCTGGCCAAGCTGGTGCTGCTGATCGTCTACATCGTGCTGGGCACGCTGGCGCTCAAGCGGGCGCCGACCCGCGCCGCCAAGGCCGTGTGCTTCGTCGCCGCCCTGTCGGTGGTCGGCTTCATGGCCAGCATCGCGGTGGCCCACCATCCGCTGGGTTTCTTCGCGACATGAATACCCGCTCGCCCGAGGTCCACCGCTCGCGGCTGGTGCGTGGTGTGTTGTGGCTGGCGGGCACGCTGTCGCTGATCCTGGGCGCCATCGGCGTGGTGGTGCCGGGCCTGCCGACCACGCCCTTTGTGCTGCTGGCCGCGGCCTGCTACGCCAAGGCCTCGCCGCGGCTGCACGCCTGGCTGCTCAACCACCGCCTGACGGGGCCGATGCTGCGCGACTGGGAAGCGAACCGCAGCCTCACGCGCCGCACCAAGACCATTGCGGTGGTCTCGATGCTGGTGATGGTGGGTTTCTCGATCTGGAGCTTTCGCCACCGGCCGATCGCGCAGGCGGTGCTGGTGGCGCTGGCGGCGATCGGCGCGTGGGTGGTCCTCAGGATCCCCACGCGCCGGGACTGAGCGTCAGGCGGCTCGGCGCGCGAGCACTTCAAACGCCGGCAGCGTCTTGCCTTCCAGCACTTCGAGGAAAGCGCCACCGCCGGTGGAGATGTAGCCCACGTCCTTCTCGATGCCGTACTTGGCAATCGCCGCCAGCGTGTCGCCACCGCCAGCGATGCTGAAGGCGCTCGACTCGGCAATCGCCTGCGCAATCACCTTGGTGCCGTTCTCGAACGCGGCGAACTCGAACACGCCCACCGGGCCATTCCAGACGATGGTGCCGGCGGCCTTGAGCTTCTCGGCCAGCTTCGCAGCGGTCTTGGGCCCGATGTCCAGGATCAGGTCATCGTCGGCAACGTCGGTCGCGGCCTTGACCGTCGCGGGTGCGTCGGCCGCGAAGGCCTTGGCGCAGACCACGTCCTCGGGGATCGGCACCTCGGCGCCGCGCGCCTTCATGGCGGCGATCACGGCCGTGGCCTCGCCCAGCAGGTCGGGCTCGGCCAGGCTCTTGCCGATCTTCAGACCCGCGGCCAGCATGAAGGTGTTGGCGATGCCGCCGCCGACGATCAGGCCGTCGACGTTCTTCGCCAGCGATTGCAGGATGGTCAGCTTGGTCGAGACCTTGGAGCCGGCGACGATGGCCACCAGCGGGCGCTTCGGGTTGGCCAGGGCTTTGCCGATGGCGTCCATCTCGGCCGCCAGCAGCGGGCCGGCGCAGGCGATGGGGGCCGTCTCGGCGATGCCGTAGGTCGTGCCCTCGGCGCGGTGCGCGGTGCCGAAGGCGTCGTGCACGAAGATGTCGCACAGCTTGCCCAGCTTGGCGGCCAGCTCGGGCTTG
>JAEUOT010000062.1 GCA_016790705.1 Hydrogenophaga sp. | reverse complement strand
GCGCTGTACCAGGTCTACGCAGCGCCGGGGCGCGTGACGGTAATGTCGCTGCAGGCGGGCGAAGAGTTGGTCACGGTGGCAGCCGGCGACACGGTGCGCTGGATCGTGGGCGACACGTCCAGCGGAGCCGGCGATGCACTGCGCGTGAACGTGCTGGTCAAGCCCGTACGCACCGGCCTGAAGACCAACCTGGTCATCACCACCAACCGGCGCACCTATCTGATCGAGCTGACCTCAACCGAGAAGGCGTGGATGGCCTCGGTGTCCTGGGACTACCCCAAGGACCGCATGCTGGCCTTGCAGCGCCAGGCTCAGGCGGCGCAGACAGCGGCGCCGGTGGATGTCGGGCTATCACTGGAGCGCCTGCGCTTCCGCTACGCGATCAGCGGCAGCACGCCGCCCTGGAAGCCTCTGCGGGCCTTTGACGATGGCGAGAAGGTCTACATCCAGTTCCCGGCCGGCATCGCGCAAGGCGAGTTGCCGCCGCTGTTCGTCATCGGCGCGCAGGGCGACGGGCAGTTGGTGAACTACCGCTTCCGCTCGCCCTACTACATCGTCGACCGCCTGTTTGGTGCAGCAGAACTGCGGCTGGGCGCCGACAAGGGCGACGTGGTCCGCATCGAGCGCACGGACGGATGGCCGCCGACCACTCGGAGGAACTGAATATGCCCATGCACGACCCCGCACAGTCAGGGGCGCCCGGCCGCCCTGCAGCAGCCAAGGTGTCGCCCGAATCGATGGCGCTGCGCGCCCAGCCGCGACCGGTGACCCGGCTCAATCGCCGCAGCCTTGCGCTGCTGGCGGGTCTGCTGGCCTTGGGTGTGCTGGGGGCAACGGTCTGGTCGCTGCAGCCCAAGACTCGCCGGGAGTCCAGCGAGCCCGCCGAGCTGTTCAACGTTGATCGCGTCTCGCGCTCCGAAGGCCTGGGGCAGTTGCCTGCGGATTACTCCAAGCTGCAACAACCCGCACCGGTGCCGGAGTTGGGACCACCCTTGCCCGGCGACCTGGGCCCAGCCATCGTCAAGTCGCAACAGCCGGTGGTCCCGAGCTATTCGCCACCGGGACACGACCCTGCCGCGTCAGAGCGCGACGCCCGGCGCAAGGAGTCCGAACAGGCTGCCGCCGCATCGGTGTTTTTTCGCAATGGTTCGCAGCGCGCGGCAACTGCTGCGCCCACCGCTGCGGCCCCTGGCACCCCGAGCTCGGTGCTCAGCGGCCTGACGGGTTTCGACCCCATGGCGGCAGGCCCCGCGTCCACGCCAGCGCAGCCCGGCGGTGCCGACGCAACGGCGTCACAGAACCGGCAAGACCAGAAGGAGACTTTCCAGAAAACCGCTTCCACGGAAACTCGAAATTCCGGCTCGCTGCAACTGCCTGCCTCCCCCTACCAAGTGATGGCGGGCACGGTGATCGCCGGGGCCTTGGTCACTGGCGTCCAGTCCGACCTGCCCGGCGACGTGATCGCCACGGTCACCGAGCCGGTCTACGACACCGCCACCGGCAAGCACCTGCTGATCCCGCAGGGCTCACGCATCCTTGGCCGCTACAACAGCCAGGTGAGCTATGGCCAGAGCCGGGTGCAGGTGGTGTGGACCCGAATCATCCTGCCCGACACATCCTCCCTGACACTGGACAACCTCGTGGGCTCCGATCCTTCTGGCCGTGCCGGACTCGAAGACGGCGTGGACTGGCACTGGGATCGCGTCTTTGCGGGGGCCGCGCTGACCTCGCTGCTGGGCATCGGTGCCGAGTTGGCCGCGCCCGAGAACCGCCAGGATGGCAACCGCATCGTGATCGCGGGACGCGACAGCCTACAGGACAGCGTGAACCAGATCGGCCAGGAAGTGACCCGCCGCAACCTGAACATCCAGCCGACACTGACCGCACGGCCGGGCTTACCCATGCGCGTCATCGTCAACCGTGATTTGGTGCTGCGACCCTACCAGCCGCTGTTTTTCGTCCGGGGGACGCCGCGATGAGCACGAACCAAAAACTTCGACTGGGGCCTCTGCCCAAAACCGAAAGCATCAAGCTGACCTTCTCTTGTACGTCCGACCTGAAGGCCGAGCTGGATCGCTACGCCGCCCTGCATGCGCAGACCTATGGCGAGGCGACGGATGCGCTGGTGCTGATTCCGCACATGCTGGCGGCATTCATGGCCAGGGACCGAGGATTCCGGCGAGGAGATGCCAAACGTAAGACTACTTTGGCGTCGAACAAGTCGGCCGATGCTGGCAGGGCGCTGGAATGAACTGTATGGTGAAAGCGTTTGAGCCCACCTGGCCACATCTTGGGTTGGGCCCTAGCCGAAAAGCGCTGATCAAGCGTTTCACCGAAGTCGTCGGTTACAGCGAGAACGCGGCACACCACAAAGTCAAGAATGGCGCGTGGGTGGGCAGCAGCTTCATGGTGTTCGATGAGCCCGAGCGCCGCGAGCACCATCCGCAAGGCGATGCCGCATGACCGACGAAACGATCAACGCCGAACAGTGCGCCGAGCTCCTGCACTGCACCGAGCAACGAATCGAGGAACTGACCCGAACCGGCGAGCTGCCGGGGATGAAATTCGGTCGCGGCTGGATCTACGTGAAGGCCGACCTGCTGGCCTACATTGCCGACCGCGCCCGGAAAGAGGCGGAAGAGCGGCGCCAGGACCTCAACGCACGAAAGTCAGTCCCGCGCCTGGACATACCGATCAAGCCGCGGCGACAGACACCTCCACCGCTTCCGGTGCCGGCCAAAGCCTTTGCGCAAGGTCCACGCCCCTGAAGCTGGCGTAGCGCTGGGCCATCACCGAGCCCGGCTTCCATCCCATGATCTTGTTCAGTTCCTCCAGACGGAACAGATCGCGCCCGTCTTTGTCTTTCAGCTCCAGCCATCGGCATGTGGCTTCGTGTCTCAGGTCGTGTTCATGGAGGCCAACGATGTCCATGTACTCGAAAGCGATCCTGAAACGGAATGACAGCCGTTGACTGGCACGCACCAAGCCCTTTTTCCCCTCCTCGACCCCTTCCTCGTGGAGGAACGGAAAGAGGTTCGCGTCGGGTTCAAACGGCGGTCGCGATGCAAAGTACGAGGAAAGCGCCTGATGCACTTCGGGGCGCATCGGGACATCCCGATAAGAAATCTTCCCACGCCACTGCTTAGTCTCCTTGGCATGGATCACCTTGTTCTGCATGTCAATCTGGCCCCTGGTCAGGGTGTACGCCTCCCTGAGCCGCAGCCCCGTGTTCAGGATCAGCAGGTACAAGGTCAACAGCGCATCGCCGCCCTTGAGTTCGAGGCCGCGCGAGCGATCCGGCCGCTCATAGCCCGACAGCACCGCCACGATCTTCTCGTGCTCCCCTGGCAGCAGACGCCTGTCGCGCGCCACGTTCACCTTCACTTTGCCCCCCTTGGCTTTTGCCATCTGGGCATCGACGTCCGTATAAGTAGAGTAGCCCTTGGGCAGCAGCTTCACGGGGTTGCTGATCTTGACGTTCACGTTGTGCCGCAGGTACTCGTCAATGGCTCGGCTCAGCGCCTGAATGCGGTGCTTGATGGACGAAGGGGACAGGTTCTTTTCCACCTTCAAGGAACGGAGATAGCCGGTCAGCCATTTGTAGTTGGCATCCGAGAACCGCACCGAACCCACCTCGCGCGTCAGCGTCTTGAGCGTGAGTATTTGCGAAGGCGCCGCGAAACCGCTGTCCGACCATTTACCAAGAATGCGCAGCAAGCGCACGCCGTCGCCGGGAGACGTAGGGGCAGTCAGTTCTGCCGGTGGCGGGATGTCCGCGTGCTTCATCAGCTTCCACTGCTGCCCGTAGGCAATGGCCTCGGCCTGGGTGTCGAAGGTGAAGTACTTGCGCCCGTTCGGAAGCGATGGGTGCCTCAGCCCTATTTCCCACTTCCCGGATGGCTTCAGTCGGGGTTTTGCCATGTCACATCTCCATCATGTCAACGAGATGGATCATCGCATGATCTGATCGAGTTTCAGCCGCCATTTTTTGGCGTCTGGAGGTGCTTTTGAAGCGTTTCTCAAGCACCAAACAATACATAAGTTGTTGATTTATATGAATTTCAAAAACGACAGCAAACACAACAATCAGCTACAAGATCGAACTGATCCAGCGCGCCGACGAAGCCGGCGGGGCCGGCCTGCGCTGACCTCAGCCGGGCGGGGTGGCATCGCCCTGCCGGATCAGGGGCATCAACGGCCAGCGCGCCAGTGTCGTGCGCAGGCTCTCAGCCTGCAACGGCTTGAGCAGATGACCCAGCGTGCGCAGTCCGTGTGCGCGCGCCAGTCGCTCGGCCGCCTCGGTCAACCGGCGGTCAGCCCCGCCCAGCAGCATCAACATGCCGGCGAACCGCAGATTCACCAGTTTGCGGATCAGGTCGATGCCGTCCATCGCCGGCATGTTCATGTCGACCAGCAGCAGCAACGCTTCCGTCCCCGTATCGCCCAGCCGGGACAGCAGCTTCTCACCGGTGCTGAAGGTCTCCGGACGGGCAACGCCCATCGAGCGCAACTCACGCTCCAGCCAGGCCAGCTGACTGGGATCGTCATCGACACACAGAATCGCCGGTTTCAGCGCTGACCACCCGTTGGTCGGTGTCAGCCGGTAGTGCCGCGCAGCGGCCGCCGCTGCGGCGACCAGATCGGTCGCCAGCTCCAGCAGGCGCTTGCTGTCGCCCTGGCGGCCGGCCGTTTCCATGTGCTCGAAGATCCAGCCCAGGCGCACCGCGCCCAGTGCCTTGGACGATGACTTGAGCCGGTGGGCCGTCAGCCCCGCCGCCTTCCAGTCCCTGCGCTGCACCTGGGACGCTATCTCGCTGACCGCCGTGTCCAGGCTCTTGAGGTAACGCTGCTGGAGGTCGGCCATCGCGTTCATGTCCGTGCCCACCAGACGTTTCAGGACCGAGTCATCGAAGTCCGGTCGCGCCATCTCGCGCAGCGCGTCCTGCATGACGGCAGACTGGCCACCCAGCGGCACGGGCGCCGCGACGGGGCGACGCAACCAGTGCTGCAAGGTGTCCCTCAGACGCTCAAGCTGCACCGGCTTGCTCAGGAAGTCATCCATGCCGGCGCGCTTGCAGCGCTCGGTGTCGGTGCCGGCGACATTGGCGGTGAGGGCGATCATCGGCACACGCCCACCAGAGCCCGACGCCTCATCCGCGCGCACCGCCTCGGCCAGGGCAAAGCCATCCAGACGCGGCATGTGCAGATCGGACAGGATCAGGCTGTAGCGCCCGCGACCGGCACGCCAGCGCGCCAGCGCTTCCTCGCCGTCGTTCACGTGATCGGATGCCAGGCCCAGCAGCTTCAACTGCTGCTGTATCACCACCTGGTTGATCTCGCTGTCCTCGGCCACCAGGATGCAAGGCTCCGGGCCCTCGGACACCGCATCCTGCGCCGGCGCAGTGGTCGCGCGTGGCGCCGGTGGCGGTGATGAGACCTGTGCGACCTCAAGGGGCTCTTGCAGCGTCCCGGCCGCAAGCGCGACCGCCCGCAGCAACTCGTCGCGATGCAACCCGAGGCCATTGAGTTCGACCAGCCCCGCGCAGACCAGTCTGGGGGCCGATCGCAGTTCGTGGCGAATCAGTACCGCATGCACCTGGTTCACGGCCCCGGACGGCCAGCGGTCCGCCTCCTCCGCTGCGCAGACCACGACCGATCCCGGCTCCGGAAGTGAGGTCTGTCCCGGTCGGGCAAAGCCGACCCATGCGCCGGCGGCCTGCAGATAGCGACCCCAGTCCTGAGCCCGCCGGTCCTCGTCGGCCACCACCCAGACCCGCAACCCGTCCAGACGGACCGGACCGCTGCCGGCCACGAGTACGCCGCCTCCGCTCACCGTCAGCGGCAGGCGCACGCTGAACACCGAGCCCTGATCGGGCTCGCTTCGGACCTCGATGGCGCCGTTCATCGCGCCCACCAGACGCTGCGTGATCACCAGACCGAGCCCGGTGCCCCCGTAGTGGCGCGTGGTCGAGGCCTCGCCCTGGACAAACGGCTGGAACACCCGCTGGAGCACGTCCTGCGACATGCCGATTCCGTTGTCCTCGACCTGCAGGCACATGCGTCCCGGCCCATCGGTCAGCAATCTGAGGGCCACGCTGCCCCGGCGGTTCAGGCCGGCCGAGAACTTGATCGCGTTGCCGACCAGGTTGATCACGATCTGGCGCAGCCTCGCCGCATCGCCCACGATCATCTCCGGAAGATCCGGGTCGACGAAGGCGTGAAGACTCACCTCGCGCGCGGCTGCCACCGGCTGCAGCGCGTCCGACGCCTTCTCCACCATGCGCAGCAGAGACACCGGTGCCTGCTCCAGTGTCAGCTTGCCGGCCTCGATCTTGGAGAAGTCCAGGATGTCGTCGATCACGCCAAGCAACGCCAGCGCGGACTCCCGCATGGTGTCCACCAGGTCACGCTGATGCGGCGTCAGGTCCGAACGCTGAAGGACATCCGCAATGCCCACCACACCATTCATGGGTGTTCGGATCTCGTGGCTCATCGTCGCCAGGAACGCGCTCTTGGCGGCGTTGGCGGCCTCGGCGGAACGACGCGCCTTCTCCAGCTCCGACGTGCGCTGCGCCACCAGTTCATCCAGGTGATGGCGATAGCGCTGCAAGTCCTCGCCCATGCGGCGCTTCTCGGTGATGTCCTCCTTCACCGCGAGATAGTTCGTCACCAGCCCATCGGGCCCGAACACCGGCGAGATCACGGCAAATTCGATGTAGTGACTGCCGTCCTTGCGCTGGTTGTTGAAAAAGCCGCGCCAGACCTTGCCCGCCAGCAGGGTCGACCACAGCTTGTTGTAGCGGCTCAGCGGCGTGAGCCCCGACTGGAGAATGCGCGAATTGCGCCCGATCAGTTCCTCGCGCGTGTAACCACTGGACCGCAGCGAGGCCTGGTTGACGTACTCGATGTTGGCCTTCAGGTCTGTGATGACGATGGACTCGGAGGCCTGATCGGCCGCCTGCGAGAGCTTGCGCAACCATCCGTCTTCCGCCTTGTGCAGGCTGACATCGCGCACCACCAGCACCTGCAGACCGCGGGTAAGCGAACCGACGGCAGCCTCCAGATGGCGCGTTCGGCCGTCCGGATGAACGTAGCGCCAGCGCACCGATTCGCCGATCGGGGTCGTGTGACCCGCATCCTGGGCAAAGACATCGCTCAAGCGCCGGCCCAGCAAATGTGCGGGACTGGCCGCCAGCATGTCCTGCAGTCGGGGGTTGGCCTCGATGATCACGCCCTGTTCGTCCAGCACCAGCACCCCCTCCGGCAAGCCCTGAACGATGGCCTCGTGGCGATCACGCATGGCAATCTGGCGGCTGAGGTCCAGGATCACGCCATGAAGCACCGGCACCGAGCCGTCCGGCGGATGCACGACCCGAACCACGTCACGAACATGCAGCCAGCGCCCCGAAGCGGTTTTGAGACGGTAGCGCAACTCGGAGGCCCCACCGCGGGCCGGCGCCAGGGACCGTTCCTCCAGCACGTCGTCGATGTCATCGGGATGAATGGCCGCAAACCACGCGCTCGGGGACTGCATCCATTGTTCTGGCGTGTATCCGAATGACTGGACCTGGGGACTCACGTAATCGGGCACCAGATCTCCGTCCAGCGGCATCCTGTAAACCACCCCCGGCATCTGCTCGGCCAGCAGCCTGAACTCTCGTTCCCGCTCCGCCAGTGCGGCCTCATGGCGCCTGACGCTCAGGCAGGTCTCCACCGCATGCGCGATCTCCGTCAGCAAAGCGCGCGCCTCACTGTCGAGCGTGCGTGGCTCACGATCCAGCAGACACAGCGCCCCGATCCGGTGACCGTCGACGCGCAGCGCGATTCCGGCGTAGAAACGGATACCGGGCTCGCCGGTCACCATCGGGTGCCTGGACATCACCGGGTCCAGGGTGGTGTCGCAGACGACACGCACGTCTACGTGCTTCATCGTCTCCACGCACAGAGCGGTTTCCATCGCATCGTCGAGATCAGGCAGTCCATAGCTCGCCCGGGGCCACTGCGCATCACCATCGACCAGACTGATGAGGGCCATCGGGCATCGCAGCGAGTGGGCGGCGATCCGCAGCAGTTCGTTGATGCCCGGATCCTGACGTGCGTCCACGCCCAGCAGCGACCGCATGGTCGTGAGGCGCAGCAGGTCGAGGGAAGACGACGACAGGGGTGAAAGCATGGAAAACAGACGGTTCATGGCCACTGCGCAGGGAATGAACTGTGCTTGTTTTTCCGGATACTGAATGTCAGGAGTTTTGGACAAGACGCAACAGACTGACTAATTTTCGTGATCAAGATCACAGCAATCGACGACATCCCATCAGGCATCACGAGACCGAGACGTTCCATGGGTCGTGTTCTGCATTGCCACCGCGTCCAAATCGCGGACAGCTTCCGCCGCATGAACCGTGCTGCGTGCCAGTTGCAGCACCTCGGCAGCCACCGCTGTGAGGCGACCACCCTGCTCGCCGGTGCGCGCCGCCTCGACCGATACGTCAAGGGCAAGAATGTTGATCTGGAACATGAGTCTGTCCATCATGTGGACCACCTGGCCGATACAACTTGGCGCGGTGGGCTGGGGCTGCCCCCTGCGCAATACCGCTCCCACTGCACCTTGCGCCTTCGGTGTGAGCAGGCTGGCATGCATGGATTCGGCCGCCGCGATCTGTTCCCGGGTCGGCCGGCTACACACCGACAAGTAGCCGGTGGATTGCCCACCTTCGATCACCGGCGCCACCTGAGTCATCACCCAATAGTGATCACCATCCTTGCGCCGGTTTTTCACCACCGCTGACCAGGCGAACCCAAGATCCAGCGTCTTCCACAGGTCGCGAAACACCTCCGCCGGCATCCCGGGATGCCGGAGCACGTTGTGCGGTTGTCCGATCAGCTCATCGTGAGCAAAGCCGCTTGCCTCGACAAATGCGGGGTTGCAATGGGTAATGCACCCCTCCAGGTCGGTCTCGGACAGAGAGGATGGCGCCATCGGGCAACTCGCATTCCCGATGGGTGACCGGCATATTCAGACGCATGGTGAATAAACGGCAACACGTCTTGCGCATCGAAGACGACCGGCGGACTGTGTGGACGGAAAGGCGCTGTGTCTGTAGGGAAATCTGGGCAGATCGCGCCGATCTGATCCGATGCTGATTCAGGTCAGAGATTCAGTGGTCATCCAGTCCGATGACCCCTTCACGGATCGCCAGCCTCACCAGCCCCGGCACGTCACCGACACCCAGTTTGGCCATCAGCCGGCTGCGGTAGGTGTCCACCGTCTTGGGCGAGAGAAACAGCCGTTCCCCGATCGCGACGCTGGTCATGCCCCGGACCACCAACTGGACGATCTGCAATTCGCGCGGCGACAACTGATCCACCCGCCGAGCGCTGCTCGGCGACTCCAGCACCGTCTGCGCCTGCGCAGCCCAGCTGCGGTGCCCGCGCGACACGCGCTCCAGGGTGTTCAGCAATTCCTGCGACGAGTCCCCTTTGAGCACAAAACCCTCGACACCCAGCCGGTGCGCCTCGGCCACCTGGTGCGGCAGCACCTCGACGGTCAGGACCACGGTGCGGGTGTGGATCCGGTGGCGGCGCAAGCGCTCGTACAGCTCCAGGCCAGAACCCTCGCCCAAGTTCAGGTCAAGCAGCAAGACATCCGGTTCGAGCACCACGACCTCGGTCAGCGCCTTGCCCGGGTTGGCGGATTCGCCCACCACCTCATGCCCGTTGCCGGTCAGCAGCGCCTTCAGGCCATCACGCATCAGCGCGTGATCCTCGACGATGTATATCGTGCTCATGCCGCCGCCCTGATCACGCGAGCACGCCGTCTGACGACAAGACAACGAGGCCGACTCCTGCCGTTGTCGTGGCTGCGACGCCACCTGGCCATCCTGAAAATTTCACGTCAAATCCGGGCACACAAAAGAAACGGCGGAATGCACATTCCGCCGTCTACAAAATCCAAGGGCTATTCAGAGCCGATGAATGTGCCTCTTTGGCCGGGCATCGCCTATAGGGAATTCTTGATTCATGAATGCGAATGCAGTTCAGTCCTCGTCTATCCCGATCAGCCCCTCTCTGATCGCCAGCCGCACCAGCGCTGGCAGATCACCCACGCCGAGCTTGGCCATCAAACGGCTGCGGTAGGTCTCCACCGTCTTGGGAGACAAGTGAAGCTGTGCGCCGATGGCCGCGCTGGACATGCCCCTCACGACCATGCGAACGATCTGGTTCTCTCGCGCCGACAAGCTCTGAACCGCCGTCACCGCATCCGGCCGGGTCGCGGCCCTGTCAACGAGCATCTGCACCGCAGGTGTGACGTAGGTTCGCCCCTGCGAGACCGCGTCGACCGCCAGCAGGACTTCGTCAGCGGCTGATCCTTTGAGCACATAACCCATCGCTCCAAGCCGCAGCGCCTGCACGACCGGCCCCGCCTGCTCGACCATGGTCAGCACGATGGTGCGGGTGGACAGCCCACGCTGCTGCATCCGCTCCAGCAGTTCCAGCCCGTTGCGCTCGCCCAGGTGCAGATCCAGCAACAGGACACCGGGCGACAGCCGCACCAGGTCGCTCAGCGCGTGGGTGATGTCGTCGCTCTCGCCGACCACCCGGTGCCCGCCCATCTGCAAGACCGCGCGCAGACCGTCGCGCAGCAGCACGTGATCGTCCACCAGATAGATGTCGCTCATATCGGCCCCCGGCGACTCATCGGTCCAGCCCCACCACCATCTCCACCGTCGTGCCCTGGCCCGCGCGACCCGTGACCTGCAGATCGGCGCCGACCGCCCCCGCCCGCTCGCGCATGCCGACGAGCCCGAGGTGACCCGGCGATCCTGCTTTCTGATCCTCCGTGATGCCCACCCCGTCGTCGGCCACGCTCAGGTGCAGGCGGCGGCTGTCACCGTCCAGGCGCACGGTCAGATGCCGTGCCCGGGCATGGCGCAGCGCATTGGTGATCGCCTCCCGGGCGATCATGAAGGCCGCGTATTCCACATCGCCAGGCCAGCGCACGCGCTCCAAACCGCCCTCGGCCAGAAGCCGGGTCTCCACCCCAGGGCCCCGGCAGGCGAATGCAGCAGCTCGTTGTCTATCGCGGCACGAAGCCCCTGCTCACACAGCAGCGGCGGCCGCAGATCGCGCAGCACATGACGCACCTCCCCGACGGCAACCTCCAGCGACTTGCCCAGATGGTCCAGGGCGTCCGGCGCTTCGGTACCCCGCGCCCTCACGACGTCGTAGTACAGGCGCGCGCTGCCCAGCGCCTGCCCGAGGCGGTCGTGCAGGGCCTGAGCAACGCGTTCGTGGGTGATGCGCTCCTGATTCAGCAACTGGTGAGAGAGCGCCGACAGTTCGCGGCGCGACTGCTTGAGTACCTCCTCGCTGGCGCGCCGTGCGCTCACGTCGGTGAAATAGCCCGTGGCCCCCTGGGACGACGGGTACACCCGCAATTCCATCCAGCGCTTCCAGGGGGAATACCAGTCCTCCGCCACCGTCTGCACCCCGGTGTCCAGTGCCTGCAACACGGCATCCTGGAACGGTGTGCCAATGGCTTCGGGCACCAGATCCCAAACCACGCGCCCCTGCAGCGACTCCGCCGGCGTCCCCGGCGCGAACCACAGGGCCGCCCGATCGTTCACATAGGTCAGTCGCTGCTCCCGGTCGATCGAAACGAACGCGTCGGTCACCCGCTCAAGCACCTGGGCCAGCCGACGGTTCATCACGTCCCGCTCGCGCTGCAGCCGATTGCGTGTCGAAACATCGACAGCGAGAGTCAGTTGCGCGTCACGCCCCTCGAATTCGATGGTGCAGCTCGACAGCTCCACCTCGATCAGGTGTCCGTCCTTGCACCGGTGCAGCCAGCTCTGCAAGCCTTCTCCCGAAGCCTCGCCCGGACCCGCCTCCTGGCGATTGAAGTCCTGGTGGAGATCCACCAGTTGCGAAGGCGGTTGGAGCCGTTCCAACGGCATCTCCAGAAACTCCTCCCGGCTGAAGCCGTACTGGAGCACTGCGGCCGCGTTGACGTCCAGGAAGCGGCTGCGTTCAGCGTCAAGCACCCACATCGCCAAGGGGCTGACCTCGAACATCTGGCGATAGCGACGTTCGCTGCGTTGCAAGGCTTCCCGCACGTGGACCATCTCGGTCACATCCCGCGCAACGCCGTAGACACCCAGGACGCCCGAGTCGTCCCGCAACGCGCCCTTGATCGTGTGAAAGATCGTCGGTCCTCGAACGGTGCTCAGCGTGTCTTCGCTCTCGACCGGTTCGGCCTGCCCCATCACGTACTGGTCATTCGCCCTCAGCTTGGCTGCCTCGTCGGCCGGAAAGACAACCGTGTCGTCCCGGCCCAGCACCTCATCGGCCACTTTCCCCGACAACTGTTCGGCGGCCCGGTTGAACACGAGGTAGCGTCCTTCAGGGTCCTTGGCAAAGATGGCGTCGCCGGAACTGTCCACCAGGTTGCGCAACAACAATGCCGACCGCGCCTCCCGCTGAACCGCCCCCAGCTCCCGCTCGGCCGCCTCGCGCATCTGGCGGTGCACCCTGCGCAGCAGCACATAGAGCAGGACCGTGGTCACCGAAACGAAGAACCAGCCCTTCCAGGTCTGCGCCGCAGCCACGTACGAAAGGGGCAGGAGCTTGTTGACCGCCTGGTCCGAGAGCAGGACCCACAGCAACGACGCCGCCAGGTAGGCGAAGACGATGCGCAGGAAAGGACCAAAGTCTTTTGCGTTTCTCATGTTCAGCCTCGGAAGGTATCACTGCTGCACCCATGACACCCCATCAAGAAGCTGATCAGCAGATGCCTGTGTTCCCCGAGTCTCCTGTGCAGGCGATGGTGCACGCCAAGAGGCCAGAAGAAAAGTCCGCCGCAACGTTCAGCGGCTGAGCTTGAAGACGGACACGGCCTGCACCATCTGCTCGGCTTGCTGCTTGAGTCCCGCCGCTGCCGCCGCGCTCTCCTCGACCAGGGCCGCGTTCTGCTGGGTCGCCAGGTCCATCTGGTGCACCGCTTCGCTCACGCGCGTCACTCCGGAGCTCTGTTCCTGGCTGGCGCTGCTGATCTCGCCCACGATGTCGGTCACGCGCTGGATCGACTGGACCACGTCCTGCATGGTGTTGCCCGCCTGATCCACCAAGGCCGTGCCCTGCTCGACCCGCTCGACGCTTGCATTGATCAACTGCTTGATCTCCTTGGCCGCCTCGGCGCTGCGCTGCGCCAGGCTGCGCACCTCTGACGCCACCACCGCAAAACCGCGCCCCTGCTCGCCCGCGCGCGCCGCTTCCACGGCCGCGTTGAGCGCCAGGATGTTGGTCTGGAACGCGATGCCGTCGATCACGCCGATGATGTCGGCGATCTTCTGGCTGCTGTGCTGGATCTCGCGCATGGTCGACACCACCTGGCCGACCACTTCGCCGCCCTGCTGGGCCACGCCGCTGGCGCTGAGGGCAAGCTGGCTGGCCTCGCGCGCATTGGCGGCGTTCAGTTGCGCGGAATCGCCCAGGGCGGTGGTGGTCGAATTGGTTTCCTCCAGCGCCGAGGCCTGCTGCTCGGTGCGACCCGACAGGTCCTCATTGCCCTGCGCGATCTGGGTACTGGCGGTGGCCACGCTTTCCGCACTGCTGCGCACATTGGCGACCACACGCGACAACGAGTCCTGCATGTCGGACAGCGCACGCAGCAGCGGGCTGAATTCGTCCTGGCCATCGTCGACCACCTGCGAGCTCAGATCGCCGTCGCGCACCCGCTCCGCAGTGGTCTGCGCGATGGCCACCCGCCGCCGCAACTGGCTGGCCGTCCAGGCGGAAAAGCCCAGCAGCAGCACCGCGATGACCACGGCAAGGCCTGCGATGGCATAGGACGTATTGCCCACGGTGTCCTGGATCGACTGGATGTCGCTCGTCAGCGACTCCTGCTGGTATTTCACGCCTTCGTCCAGCACCTTGAGCACCTTGTTGCGCGCAGGGATGGTTTCGTCCACGAGGTAGGCAAAGGCCTGCTCGCGCTGACCGGCCATGATCTGCGTCACGTTCTTGTCCGCGATCACCCAGAACTCGGCCATCAGCGGCGGCAACTGGGCGAACTGCGCCTTGCCCTTCTCGGTGTAGAGCCCCTTCTCGTAGGCGGCCATGGTGTCTGCGATCAACTGTCGCTTGAGCCGGATGTCGCTGAGTGAGGCATCGCGTTCCGCCGGGGTGCGGGCCAGCATGGCGTGGCGCAACTGCAAGGATGCGCGCGTGACCGCCAGTTCGAGGGTGGACATGGCGGCAAGCTGGGGAGCGCGGACCGTCTCGGTCCGCTCGGCCTTGGTCCCCGCGTCCTGCAGGCTGACAAAGGCATAGGCCGCCAGCGCGATCATGGCCAGCGAAACGGCCAGACTCAGCGCGTACAGGCGACGCGCGATGCCAAAGCCGGTGTGCTTGTTCTGTTTCATATTCAACTTTCTTCTTCCGTGGTCTCGGGGTCCGTCATAACCCCCTGAAGTTCCTTGATCGCCAGCAGGACCTGCTGGGTGGCATTTGCAAAGGCCGTGCCGTTGTTCAGTTGTCGCTTTGCTTCGTCCAGCGAGCCTTTATTCACCAGTTCGGCAATCGCGCCAGCGGTCCGATGGAACTTAGCGTGGTGCTGCACAAGTGCCGTGAACTGAGGTCGCGAGCCCCACTGCCGGCCGTCGCCATGCAGCCATTTACCCAGAGGACAGCAGTCATCACGGCCTAGGGTGGTCGCATCCATCTTTTCGCCCCGCATGGCGGCACTACGCAGCCTTGTCTTCCACTCAGCATGCTTGGCGACAGCAGCGGAAAAGTCGAACGCTTCCGCCTTCTCATGCGATCCCGACGGTTGACGCAATGCCGAAGCGTCAACCTCAGCAATCGATGGCTGGTCTGTTCGCAACCGGAATAAACCCAAGGTATGGCTGACGTAGTCCACTTGTCCATTGAGTGAATGGGCAGCAGCGGCCAGTTCCTCCACCATCGCAGCGTTCTGCTGGGTGATGCTGTCCATCGCAGATACCGCAGCGTTGACCTGCGCCACCCCACCCTGTTGGCTTTGGGCGGCGTCGCTCACATCTCCCAACACAGTCCCCACCTGTGCCACCGCCTGCAGGACATCCTGCATCCGGTCTTGCGCCGTACGGGTGTGCTGACCGCCCAACTCCACCCGCTCCGATGACTCCTGAATCAGTTGCCGGATCTCGCGCGCAGCTGTCGCCGAGCGCTGCGCCAAGGCCCGCACCTCTGATGCCACCACCGCAAATCCACGCCCTGCCTCGCCCGCTCTGGCCGCCTCGACCGCCGCGTTAAGCGCAAGTATGTTGGTCTGAAAGGCCACGCCTTCGACCACATGGATGATGTCATCGATGCGCCGCGACGATTCGCTGATCGCGTCCATGGCCTGGACCACGTTGCGTACCGCCTCGTGACCAAGCCCCGCCACCTCGGCCATTTGTTTGGCCAGCGCGGCCCCCTCGCGTGACGCTTGCGCGGTATGGCCGATGGAGGCCGTGATCTGTGCCATTGACCCCGAGGTCTGCTCCAAGCTCCCTGCCTGGGCCTCGGTGCGTGTAGAAAGGTGCTGGTTACCACTGGCGATCTCGGCCACAGCACCGTGCAGATTTTCAGTTTCGGTCTGAATGTCGTGGATCACCGAACGCAGGTTCACCGACAGCTGGCTGATCGCATACTGCAACTCTCCTGGCAAACCGGACAGGTCGGTCTCGATGCGGTGTGTGAGTTCGCCGGAAGCCAGGCGCCGCGAGTCCTCCAGCAGCCCGCGGAGGCTGGATCGCAGGCGCCGCTCTTGAAGTGTCATGGCCCCAAGCACCAGCAAGCCGGTTGCCGGCACCCAAACCACGGGCGCCACATATTTAGCAGCCTGACCGGCGGCGGCGATCAATATGAGTGCAAGCAGGCCGTGCAGACCCACTGCCCGTGCTGACTTGAGAAAACCACGTGACAGGCGACCGAAGATATCGTTACGCCACACTTGGCCGCGATGTAACACAAATGGCCTGCGTCCCTGCGCCTGCGCCTCGTTCATGCGCTCGTACAGCGACTCTGCCGCCTCGATCTGTTCACGCGACGGTGTAGTCCTTACAGACAGGTAGCCCACCGTGCTGTCCTGCCGGATGATGGGTACGGCGTTGGCTTCGACCCAATAGTGGTCACCGTTCTTGCGCCGGTTTTTCACCACACCGCGCCAGGGCCGGCCGCTGTGCAGCGTGGCCCACATGTCGCGGAATGCCTCGGCAGGCATGTCGGGGTGGCGCACGATATTGTGCGGCTGGCCCAGCAGCTCCTCGCGCGCGAATCCGCTGACCTGCACAAACGTAGGGTTGCAATACACGATGTGCCCCTTGATGTCGGTCACCGACAGCAACGTGCTGTCCTCCGGAAGAACGAACTCCCGCTGCGAAACGGGTAGGTTGTTGCGCATGTTTGCCTCTTAAAACCAAATGGGTCATGCAGCTGCCAGCGAATGCGACGACACGCGACACTCAATCCGGTGACTTCAATCACTTACATTGACTTTCGGCGAAGCTTCGGGTGACTAAAGGCCGAATTTGAGGGCGGTTCGCGTGCCTTTCCGTCGGAAATCGCACGTTTCAAGAATTCCCTACACTACTCGCGGCTATTCCCGACAGAGGGTTCCTGGCGACGCCTTGGTCGCCAGAAAACAAAAAGCCCGGCAAGGCCGGGCTTTTCGGGCAGATCGCGAGGACCGAGGGTCAGGGCGCAATCATCACTTCGACACGACGGGCCTCGGCGTTGTTGCCGCTGGCCGTGGTCTGCTCGGGCTTCTTGAGTTCGATGCCGGATTCGGCCACACCCGCCGCCTTGAGCGCATCGCGAACCGCAAAGGCGCGCTGCTTGGCCAGTTCGGCATTCTTGGCCGGGTCGCCCGTGGCGTCGTGGAAACCGGAAATCACCAGCTTCTTGCCCGCCTTGCCAGCGGCAATGGCGTCACCCAGGGCCTGCGCGGCGCCCGGCGCCAGGTCGGACTTGCCGGACGCGAAGTAGAACTTCACGACACCGTTTTCGACCACCACGCTGGCGTCGTCCTTGACAGCGGCGGCAGCGGCGGCATCAGCGGCCGGCGCTTCGGTCGCGGCGGCGGCATGCGCATCGGCAGCGGGCGCGGCCGCAGGGGCCTGCACGGCGGCGGCCACGGGCGCGGCCTTCTTCGCACCGAACGACCGGGCCTTCTGGACCGCCACACCGACGACCAGACCAATGGCCAGCACCAGCGCCGCAATCAGCACAGCCGCGACGATGCGGCCTTCTTGTTCTTCGTCCTGGGAAGACATGGGTAACACTCCGTGAAGAATAATGAGGGATGGGAAACCGCCGGCGCCCGGGCCCAGTCCCGAAAAGACCGGCCGAACACAAACAACCCAGCATTGTAAATGGCGGTTTCAGACGCCCAAGACCTTCCGCCCGCCCCCCGCTGTCGCCGACCGTCCACCTGGGTACCGTCCGAGCGCGACGGCCCGGGCATGATGGCCGACACGCTGGCGCAGTGGCGCACTCTGGGCCCCCGGCCCGATCTCTGGGTATTCGGCTACGCATCGCTGGTCTGGCGGCCGGAGTTCGAGGCGGCCGAACAACGCATCGCGCGCGTGCACGGCTACCACCGCTGCCTGCACATGTTCAGCCGGGTCAACCGCGGCACACCCGAACGCCCCGGGCTGGTGTTCGCGCTGATGCCGGGTGGCAGCTGCACCGGCATGGCCCTGCGCCTGCCCCACGACGAGGTCGAGGCGGCCATGCCCGCCCTCTGGGCGCGCGAGATGCCCAATCCGGTCTACGACCCGAAGTGGCTGCTGTGCCAGACCGACAAGGGCCCGGTGCGGGCGCTGGCCTTCACGCTCTCGCCGCGCAGCCCCAACCACACGGGTCCGCTGACCGACACACAGTACCGGGACATCTTTGCCCACGCCCGGGGGCGCTACGGCTCGACCCTCGACTATGCCCGCCAGACCCTGGACGGGCTGCGCGCGCACGGCATAGAGGACCGTGCGCTGGCCCGCCTGCTGCGCCAGGTCAATGACCTGCCCTGAGCCCTTGCCTACACTTCCACCATGAACATTGCCGACTTGCGCAAGAGCTACGAAAAGGCCGAACTGAGCGAATCCGCATCCCACGCCGATCCGCTTCAGCAGTTCGGCCAGTGGCTGGACGAGGCCATCAAGGGCGAGGTGCCCGAACCCAACGCCATGACGCTGGCCACGGTGGGCGCCGACCTGCGCCCCAGCACGCGGGTCGTGCTGATCAAGGGCTACGACGCCAATGGCATCGTCTGGTACACCAACTACCACAGCCGCAAGGGCCAGCAACTGGCCGGCAACCCGTATGCGGCGCTGCAGTTCCATTGGGTCGAGCTCGAACGCGTGGTGCGCATCGAAGGGCTTGTGGAGAAGGTCAGCGACGAAGAAAGCGACGCCTACTTCAAGAGCCGCCCGCTGGACAGCCGCATCGGCGCATGGGCCAGCCCGCAGAGCGAGGTCATCGACAGCCGCGCGGTGCTGGTGACCAATGCGGCCCGGTACGGCGCGCAATTCCTGTTGCATCCCCCGCGCCCGCCGCATTGGGGCGGCTACCGTCTCGTGCCTGACCGCTGGGAGTTCTGGCAGGGCCGCAAGAGCCGCCTGCACGACCGGCTGCGGTATCTGCGCCAGGAGGATGGCGCCTGGCTGCGGGAGCGGCTGGCGCCCTGAGGTCTGACTGTCAGCCCTGCGTGTCCAGGGTGCCGTGCGGGTCACCGCAACGCACGACGTCTTGGTCCGCCACCGCCAGCAACGCCGCCGGTGAGACCCGATCCGGCGCGATCTCCGCCAGCGGCACCAGCACGAAGGCTCGGGCCCACATCCGCGGGTGCGGCACGGTCAGCGTGGGTGATGCGACCCGTGCGTCGCCGTACAGCAGCAGGTCCAGGTCCATCGTGCGCGGGGCGTTGGGATAGGGCCGGTCGCGCCCGAAATCCTGTTCGATCGACTGCAGCGCCTCCAGCAGTTCCATCGCGGTGAGCGTGGTAGCGACTTCGGCGACCGCGTTGATGTAGTCGGGCCCACCCGCGCCCACCGGCGCCGAGCGGTAAAGGCTGGACGACTTCGTGACCCGTATCCCCGGGTATTCGGACAGCACCGTCAGCGCGTCCTGCAGCGCCTGGGCGGGATCACCGAGATTGGCGCCCAGACCGACAACAGCCGTGACTTCTGCTCTCTCCATCCACTCCTCCCCGCTGTCGTCAGTCCCCCGCCGGCGATGGTGTTCCGCCACCGTCGCCACCGCCGCCCGCCCCGGAGGGCTTGCGCCGGCGACGCCGACGCTTCCTGGCAGGGCCAGCGCCGTCTGCGTCCGGCATCTGCGGCTCGGTCTGCTCGTCAGCGGAGTCCAGCGGGTCCTCGTCCGGATCGGCCTGCGGCGAGCGGAACCGCGGATCGTCCTGCGAGGGCAGCGAAGCCGGGTGGTCGGCATCGCCCTTTTTCACGCGACGCACCTTGCCGTTGCCGCTGCCCTTGGGCTGAGCGGCCTTGCGCTGGGCGTCGATCATGTCCTCGCGGTGGTCGTCGTCGGCGGTGCTGAAGGTCTCCCACCAGTGCGCCAGTTCCTCCTCGACCTCGCCGGTCTGCGCGCGCAGCCGGAGGAAGTCGAAGCCGGCACGAAAGCGCGGCTGGTCGACCAGGCTGAACGGCCCCGTGCCCACGCGCTTGTCAAAGCGCGGCTGCATCATCCAGATCTCGCGCATGTCGGTGCCCAGCTTGCCGCGACCCGACACATCGCCGATGCGTGCGTCGAAGGCCTCGTCCACGGCATCCTGCAGGGCCGCAAACGGGGTCGGCGGGCGCTGGTTGCCGCGCGGCTGCAGGCGCCGCTCCCAGGCCTTGCGCACGTCGGCCCACAGCACGCAGGCCAACAGGAAACTGGGCGCCACCGGCTTGCCTTCGCCGACGCGGCGGTCGGTGTCCTGCAAGGCGAGCTTGACGAAGGGGTCTTCCGCACGTTCGACCACCAGGTCCAGCAGCGGGTAGATGCCTTTGGCCAGTCCATTGGCCTTGAGCGATTCGATGCTGGCCAGCGCGTGCCCGGTCTGCAGCAACTTGAGCATCTCGTCGAACAGGCGGCTCTGCGGCACGTCGCGCAGCAGGTCCCGTGACGCCACCAGGGGCTCACGGGTCTTCGCGTCCATCTTGAAGCCCAGCCCGGCCAGCTTGGCGCCGAAACGCACGGCGCGGATGATGCGCACCGGGTCTTCGCGGTAGCGGGTGGCGGCGTCGCCGATCATGCGCAGGGTCTTTTTCTGCGCGTCGCGGATGCCGTGGTGGAAGTCGACCACGACCTGCGTCTCGGGGTCGTAGTACATGGCGTTGATGCTGAAGTCGCGCCGCGCGGCATCCTGCTCGATCGGTCCCCACACGTTGTCGCGCAGCACCCGGCCGCTGGCGTCGACCGCGTGCTTCATGGTCGAGAGCTCGCCCTTGCTGGTGCGCTCGTTGCCACTGACCTGCTCGGCGTCGGCGCTGTCGAGGTAGGCGCGGAAGGTCGAGACCTCGATCACCTCGTGTTCGCGACCACGGCCGTAGACCACGTGCACGATGCGAAAGCGCCGCCCGATGATGAAGGCACGGCGGAACAGGTTTTTCACCTGCTCCGGCGTGGCACTCGTGGCCACATCGAAGTCCTTGGGCCGCAGACCCAGCAGCAGGTCGCGCACTGCGCCACCCACAACGTAGGCCTCGAAGCCGGCCTGCTTGAGCGTGTGCACCACATCGAGCGCCCGCTGGTCGACCAGCTTGGGATTGATGCCATGCACACTCGCCGGCACGTCTTCTCGCTTGCCGAACTTGGCCCCTTTGGCGCTCTTGCCGGAGGCTTTGCCCAGCAGCTTGTCGATGAATTTCTTGATCATTCGAATAGGTTCAGGATGCGCCAGCCGCGGTCGATGGCAATGGCGCGCAGGCGCTCGTCGGGGTTGGTGGCCACCGGCTCGCGGACTTTCTCCAGCAGCGGGAGATCGTTGAGGGAGTCGCTGTAGAAGCTGCTGTGTGTCACATCGGCCCAGCCCAGGCCCCGTGCCGCCAGCCATTGTTCCACACGGACCACCTTGCCCTCGCGAAACGAGGGCGTGCCCCGGATACCGCCGGTCGGGTTGCCCTGCGGATCACGTTCGAGCTCGATAGCGATCAGCTCCGACACGCCGAAGGCCTGGGCGATCGGACGGGTGACGAATTCGTTGGTGGCCGTGACGATCACGACCTGGTCCCCCGCAGCCTGGTGCTGCCGGATCAGGTCCAGCGCCTGCGGGCGCATGGCCGGCCGGATCACCTCGTCCATGAAGCGGCGGTGGGCCGCGTCGGACCGCTCGACCCCGTGCTCGGCCAGCGGTGCGACAGAAAAACGGATATACGCGTTGATGTCCAGGGTCCCGGCCTTGTACTGCTCATAGAAGGCGTCGTTGGCCCGGGTGTGGGTCTCGGCGTCGCGCCAGCCGATGTCGACCGTGAACTGGCCCCACGAATAGTCCGAATCCAGCGGCAACAGGGTGTGGTCGAGGTCAAAGAGTGCAAGTTTCATTCGTTGTCCAGCATGGACTTGATCAGCGGAATCGTGATCGCGCGCTGGGTGCGCAGGGCATAGGCGTCAAGCTGGTCCAGCAGCATCGTCAGGCTGGAGAGGTCGCGCGAAAAGCGGTTGAGCATGAAGTCCATGACGTCGTCGCCCAGAAACACCCCACGCTCATCGGCCGCACGGCGCAGCACGGCACGACGCTCGGGCTCGCCCAGCGCGGTGAGCTGGAACACGTGGCCCCAGCCCAGCCGGGTGCGCAGGTCCTCGCGCAACTGCAGGTCGGCCGGCGGCCGGTCGGCCGCCGCCAGCACCCAGCGCGCCGGACCGCTGGGGGGCGTCTGGGCGTTGACAAACCAGTTGAACGCTGCGGCCTGCTGCTCGGCGGTGTAGAGCTGGCAGTCGTCCAGGATCACCACCTCCCAGGCCTCGTCGAACTCCGCAGGGTGCAGGTTCGCCGCGTCCAGCCAGCCGGTGCGTGCGCCGTGGTCCCGCAGGGCCTCGCGCACCGCGCTGAGCAGATGGGTCTTGCCACTGCCGCCCTCGCCCCAGAGAAAGGTCGGCACCGGGGAGCGCATCGGGTTGCCGGTCCACAGCCGCAGATGCTCCAGCGCCGCCTCGTTGCCTGCGGCCACGAAGTTCTCCAGCGTCGGCACCGGCGCAAGACCGATGTCCAGCGCCATCTGCTTCATCGGTGGCTGGCCCGGCTGGCTCATTCGCCGACGTCCTCCCCGGCGGGCGGTTCCGGCGCCACCGTCGGAGCAGCGGGACGGGACGGCGCCGACAGGTACAGATCGCTCGCCAGGTAGGACGCCTTGGCGCGGCGAATCGCCACCAGCAGCACCGCGCTGGCCGGCAGGGCGATCAGCACGCCGACGAAGCCGAACAACTGGCCGAACGCCATCAGGGCAAAGATCACCGCGATCGGGTGCAGGCCGATGCGCTCACCCAGCAGGCGGGGCGTCACATACATGCTCTCGGCGATCTGGCCGACCGCGTACACCGCGCCCACCAGCGCCACGCCCGTGACGCTCTGGAACTGCAGCACCGCCGCCAGCAAGCCCATCACCAAGCCGAGGCCGAAGCCGAGATACGGCACGAATACCGCCAGCCCGGTGAAGACCCCGATGGGCAGCGCCAGCCGGAGCCCGACCAGCGCCAGCGCCACGGCATAGAACACCGCCAGCACCCCCATCACCAGCAACTGGCCGCGCAGGTACTGGCCCAGCACCTCATCGGTCTCGTCCAGGAAGCTCTGCACCGAGGGCAGCCAGCGCGGGGGAATCAGTCGTTTGCTGCGCTCGACCATCCCGGACCAGTCCAGCAGCAGGTAGTAGGCGACGATCGGGGTGAGCACCAGATTGCCGAACACGGCCGCCAGCGCGCTGCCCCCGATGCGCAAGGACGAGAGCAGGCCGTTGAGCAACTCCTGCCCGTGACCGGACACCAGCTCCTTGAGCCATTCGCGCACCTGTCCCACATCGATCTGCAGATCGATGCCGAAGCGCGCCGCCAGAGGCACCAGCCCCTCGTTGACCCGCTCCAGCAGCGCCGGGACCTGCTCCCGCAGCAGCGGCACCTGCTTGGTGATCACCGGCACGATCAGCAGCATCACCGCGATCAGCACCATCATCAGCAGCGCAATCGCCACACCGCCACCGAGCCAGCGGGGGACGCGGCGGTCGTTGAGCTTCTCGACCAGCGGATGCAGCGCGTAGGCCATGACCGCAGCCAGGACAAAGGGCATGAGCACCGGCGACAGCACCGTCAGCACCGCCCAGACCGCCAATGCGATGGCGGCCCAGGTCAGCGAGCGGTTCTGTGCGGGGGTGAGTGTCATGGGGCGATATCCCTTGCCTGTCGGCGGGTCTGCGGGGGCAAACCCGTAAAATCAGCCGCAAATTCTAGTCGCCGGCCTGCGCCGGCCCCTCCCCTGCCTCCCTCCCCATGAGCTCCAGCAACACCCCCCTTTCATACAAAGACGCCGGCGTCGACATTGACGCGGGCGACGCCCTGGTCGAGCGCATCAAGCCGCTGGCCAAAAAGACCATGCGCGAGGGTGTGCTGGCCG
Source organism: Hydrogenophaga sp. (assembly GCA_016790705.1). Taxonomy (GTDB): domain Bacteria; phylum Pseudomonadota; class Gammaproteobacteria; order Burkholderiales; family Burkholderiaceae_C; genus Hydrogenophaga. Next base: position 13,724 of record JAEUOT010000062.1, on the reverse strand, counting down.
GCATCGGCGGCTTCGGTGCGCTGTTCGAGGTGCCCAAGCGCTACCAGGAGCCTGTGCTGGTCTCCGGCACCGACGGCGTGGGCACCAAGCTCAAGTTGGCCTTCGAGTGGAACCTGCACGACACCGTGGGCATCGACCTGGTGGGCATGAGCGTGAACGACGTGCTGGTGCAGGGCGCCGAGCCGCTGTTCTTCCTGGACTATTTCGCCTGCGGCAAGCTGGACGTGGAAACCGCTGCGGCCGTGGTCGGCGGCATCGCCAAGGGCTGTGAGCTCTCCGGTTGCGCCCTGATCGGCGGCGAAACCGCTGAAATGCCCGGCATGTACCCGGCCGGCGAATACGACCTGGCCGGCTTCTGCGTCGGCGCGGTCGAAAAGTCGAAAATTCTGACCGGTCAGAACGTCAAGCCCGGTGACGTGGTGCTGGGCCTGGCCTCGCACGGCGTGCATTCCAACGGCTTCTCGCTGGTGCGCAAGTGCATCGAACGCGCCGGCAGCGACCTGCCCGCCACGCTGGACGGCCAGCCGTTCAGGCAGGCCATCATGGCCCCGACCCGCCTGTACGTGAAGAACGTGCTGGCCACGCTCGCGAAGCACCCCGTCAAGGCCCTGGCCCACATCACCGGCGGTGGCCTGCTGGAGAACATTCCCCGCGTGCTGCCCGAGGGCACGGCCGCCCACCTGAAAAAGGGCAGCTGGCCGCAGACCGAGCTGTTCGCCTGGCTGCAGAAGGTCGCCGGCATCGACGACATCGAGATGAACCGCACCTTCAACAACGGCATCGGCATGGTGGTGGTGATCGCCGCCGACGAAGCCGCCGCCTGCGCCGCCACGCTGCGCGAACTGGGCGAGACGGTGTACGAGATCGGCGTGATCGCGCCCAAGGGCGACGGCGCCTCGGTGGTCGTGGCCTGACCACGGTGCCGTGACCGGCGCCCCGACACCTCGGCGCCGATTGCCCCGAGCCATCTGGGCGCTGGGCTTCGTCAGCCTGCTGATGGACATCTCTTCGGAGCTGATCCACAGCCTGCTGCCCGTCTTCCTGGTCACCGGCCTGGGCGCCAGCATGGTGACCGTCGGCCTGCTCGAAGGGGCCGCCGAAGCCACCGCCCTGATCGTCAAGGTGTTCTCGGGCGCTTTGAGCGACTGGTGGGGCAAGCGCAAACCGCTGGCGCTGCTGGGCTACGGACTGGCCGCCGTCACCAAGCCCCTCTTCGCACTCGCCACCTCGGTCGAACCGGTCATCGCCGCCCGGCTGGTGGACCGTGTCGGCAAGGGCATCCGCGGTGCACCGCGCGACGCCCTGGTGGCTGACATCGCGCCGACTGATCAGCGTGGCGCTGCGTTTGGCCTGCGGCAGTCGCTCGACACCGTGGGCGCTGTTCTCGGTCCGCTGCTGGCTATGGGGCTGATGCTGCTCTGGCACAACGACTTCCGGGCCGTGTTCTGGGTCGCGGTGATTCCGGCGGCGCTGTGTGTGCTGCTGCTGGTGTTTGGCGTGCAGGAACCGGAGCGACCCGCCGGCGCCCGCCGCACGCAACCCATTTCGCGCGAGAACCTGCGCCAGCTCTCGGGCACCTACTGGTGGGTGGTGGGCATCGGCGCGATATTCACCCTGGCCCGCTTCTCCGAAGCCTTCCTGGTGTTGCGGGTGCAGCAGGGCGGGCTGGCCATCGCCTGGGTGCCGATGGTGCTGATCGTGATGAACGTGATCTACGCGCTGGGCGCCTACCCGTTCGGACGGCTGGCCGACGCTCTGGACCGGCGCCTCTTGCTGGCGATCGGCGTCGTGGTGCTGATCGCTGCCGACGCCCTGCTCGCCTGGAGCGGCCAGGGACTGGTCGTCTGGGCCGGCATCGCGCTGTGGGGCGTGCACATGGCCATGACCCAGGGCCTGCTGGCGGCGATGGTGGCCGACACCTCGCCGTCCGAACTGCGCGGCACGGCTTTCGGCATGTTCAACCTGGTATCCGGCATCGCCATGCTGATCGCCAGCGGACTGGCCGGACTGCTCTGGGACCGTCTCGGCCCCAGCGCCACCTTTGTCGCCGGCATGGGGCTGGCTGCGCTGTCGCTGCTGGCGCTGTTGCTGCGGCCGGCGCCTCGGACTGCGAAGCCGTCCTGACCCCGGCATGCCCCATGCGGGGGGCGGGTACCGCCTTGGTTTTGAGCAGCTTGCAGTACATTCGGGCGCCAAGGGAGGGAACACCGAGATGCACAACATCCGTTCACTGATGGCGACCGGCGCGCTCGCCGTTTTGCTGGCGTCGACCACCGCCGGCTGCATGGCCCCCGTCCAGGCGGTCAACGCCATCGAACAATCCGCCGCCAGACACGACCTGGACCAAGGTATCGCCGTGCTGCGGGCCCACATCAGGACCCTGCAGGACAAGGGCGACCCACTGGGCGACTATTTCTATGCGTTGGGCAACTCCGACGGCTGGATCACCGACGTGACCGACCCGAAAGCCATCACCGCGTTGTTCGAGAAAGCGGCCGCCAGGGGATCGATGGACGCGAAGATTCTGTTGGCGTTGCAGGTGGCGATGAACCAGACGATTCCGGGCCAGCTCGACCGTTACAAAGTACCAAGTCGGGACCTGACCCAATGGGAGCAGGGCTTGGCGCGCCTGCTGCCCTTGTTGCAACAGCAGTGCAATGTGCGGCGTCTGGTGATCGACATGGGCAAGCCTCGGGTCAAGTACTACTCCATTGCCTATGAAGTTTGGCCTGTGTTTCGCGACGGCTACTACCGCTACAACAGCGACGGCAGCCGTACTTTGTTGCGCGACCCTGTGCGCCAGAAGGCTTGGGAATCCCTGGACAACCAATGCCCGACGCCGCAAGAGGAATGGCTGGATCGGTAAGGGAGTGAGGCAGGAAATGGACGAGCGCGCTCAAGTACACCCTTCGAAGCGATCCACCCCGCTGGATGAGTCCATAGGCATGCGACTGGCCTACTGGGCCTACGAGCACAAGGACCGAGAGGCTGCAAAGAAGGTCACCACCTACCCGGATGGATGGCGGTACATCCAACCCGAGACGGAGCTTCCCGCCGGATGGCCCGTGGCCCGCCAGGACCCTGAAGGCCGTCTTCTGCCCGGCAGCCCCGAAGGCTGGAACACCCAGCACAACGACAAAGGCGATCTGGAGAACCAGTTCAAGGTGTCGATCAACACCCGAACCAACCAAATCACCTTTGACTTCAAAGGCTCGGACGCCTGGAGCAACTGGAAGTCCGACCTGGGAAACGCCGGGGCTTCGGAGTTCGCCAAGATCCAGGCCAAGGCGCAGGCGGCCTTCGACGCACTCAGTAAAGATGAGCGGTATCAGGGCTACCACTTCGCCACCACCGGCCACAGCCTGGGCGGTGGCATGGCGCAGAGCTTCGCACTGAAAAACAACCTCGACGCCTACGTCTACAACAGCCTGCCGATTGCCCGCGGCACCATCGACGGCGACTACTTCAGGGATGCGGGCGGCTATGAGGCGGCGCTGGCGCGCTACCAGGCCTCCGGCCGCCAGGTGCACGACGTGCGCACACCCAACGACATCGCCACCTATTACTACGGGGGCTTTCGCCAGGACCAGTACCTCAGCCGGCATGTGCCGCCCGGCCCGACCATGCTGCCGGGCTCGTCGCTGCCCGACCCGCTCAAGACAGTGCTGATGGTCAGCGGTTCCGCCACCCTGGTCGCGGGCGCGGTCATGGCCAACGACCACGCCAACAAGGCGCTGGTGGACAGCCAGCAAGGCCTTTCCGTCGACCGCAACGGGCGCTACCTCATTCCCGAGGGCCAGGCTGACTTCGCGCAGTTGCCACCCGAAGCCCGCAAGCTGTTCGCCCGCCTCTCCGAGTCACCGGTGGTCAAGACGATCTGCACGGAAACCCGTGGCCCTTCGTCGCCCTGCGACAAGTTCGTGGTCACCCGTGAAGACGGCAGCCGGCAGTACATCGCCGTCGACAGCGCCAATGGCCACATCGAGATCGACCACTACGGCAAGGACGGACGGCGCACCGTGATCGAGATGAACGAGCGCCTGCATCAGCCAGCCCGGGTCACCGAATTCGATGCGCAGGGCAAACCCGTCCACACGGAAACCGTGGCCCTGCGGACCGAAGCGACGGACACGCGGATGGCCGCCAGAAGCCTCAGCCCGGAACAGCAGGCGCAGTTCGTGATGGCCTGGCGCCAGACCGGCGACCGCCTGCGACAGTCCGGGTTGTCACCCGCGCAGGTCGGCCAGGTGTGTGCCGCCGCGGTCGGCCACTGTGCCCGCCATGAGAACAAGGGGCCGCCGGACCAGTTCCTCGTGAGCAAGGACGGGCAGCGGCTCGGGGTGATGCACGCGGGGCGCCACCTGTCCGAAATGGACATTCCCCAGGCCCTGCAGCGCAGCACCGAGGAACACTTCGCCGCAGCCAGTCGGACCGACGGAACGGCCACCGAGCCACTGGAGAGGACGTCTTCCCGATCGGTTCCCGCAGCGGTGCCTCCGGCCGCGGAGGCCCGCGTCCCGGCAATGGGTTGATCTGTCCGAATATGATCGAAACCGGTCCCTGACTGGGCGGACGACGGAGCCGGAAACCGCCAAGATGGACGACATCCCATCCAAGGAGTCTGCCCATGTCCGACCACCGCACCGCCCTGCTCGTCATCGACGTCCAGGCCTCGTTCCAGCACCGTCCCTACTTCACCACACGTGACCTGCCGGCCTTTCTCGCGGCCCAGAACGCCCTGATCGAGGGTTGCGTCGGTCGACGCATCCCGGTGGTGCGCATCCTGCACAGTGACGGTCCTGAAACGGCCGACAACCCGTTCTCGATGGTCAGCGGTCACGTGTCACCGCTGGCCGGACTGAACGACTTCGAGGCCGCCGCGACCTTCATCAAACACCGCCACAGCGCGTTGGTCGGCACCGGGCTGGACGTCTGGCTGACCCAGCGGGGCATCCGCCGCCTCATCGTCAGCGGCATCCGCACCGAGCAGTGCTGCGAAACCACCACGCGCCACGCCTCCGACCTGGGGTGGGAGGTCGACTACGTGACCGATGCGACGCTGACCTTCGACATGACGCAACCCGACGGCTCGCCGTTGACAGCCAACGAGATCAAGGCCCGCACCGCGACCGTTCTGCAAGGCCGCTTCTGCACCCTGTGCAGCGTCGACGAGGCGCTGTCGCGCGCGCAGGTGGCGGCATGAGCCGGCCCTTCTCGATCGCGATCCTGGCGTTCGACGACGTCGAGGCGCTGGACCTGGCCGGTCCGTACGAGGTCTTCACCACGGCGGCGCGCATGGCCGCCCGCGCGGAGGCTCACGCCTGGCACGGCGCGGCGCTGGCCAGGGACTGGCAGGTGACCTGCGTCGCCCGCCAGCCCGGGCCGGTACGCGCCCGCGCCGGACTCAGCATCCTGCCCACACACCACTTTGCCGATGCGGGGCCTGTGGACCTTCTGGTCGTGCCCGGCGGCGTGGTCGACGCCGCAGCGCGCTGTTCCGAGACACTCGAGTGGGTGCGACAAACCAGCGCAACCGCACAAATCACCGCCTCCGTCTGCACCGGCGCCTTCATCCTCGCGGCCGCGGGCGTGGTGCACACTGAGCGCATGACCACCCACTGGGAAGACCTGGATGACCTGCGCCGCCAGTGGCCCGCGCTGCAGGTGTGCGACGACCTGCGCTGGGTCGACGAAGGACGGATCGTCAGCTCGGCCGGCATCAGCGCCGGCACCGACATGTCGCTGCACCTGGTGGCGCGGTTGAGCTGCGCGGAACTGGCCGAGCGGACCGCGCGGCAGATGGACTACCGATGGCTGAAACACCCCGCCTGAATGCGCTGCCGCAGCCCCCGGTCGACGTGCACTTCGTGCTGCTGGACGACAGCCTGATCCTGGACTGGGCAGGCCCGGCCGAGGCGCTGCGCATCGCCAACCAATGTCTGGCCGCGCGAGGTCTGCCAGCCGCCTTCACCCTGCATTTCACCGGCCCGCTGACGCAGACTCGCAGCTCCGTCGGCGCCCGGATCGCGGGCATCGAGCCGCTCCCCGAGCTTCGTCACGCCACGCGCACCCAGTGGGTGGTGCTGGTCGGACAGCCCGGTGATCACATCGAGCTCGACAGCGAGCCGGCGCGCATCCTGCTGCACTGGCTGCGCGGCCTGCGGCTGGCGGAAGGGCGGGTCGAACTGGTGTGCATCTGCGCGGGCGCCGTGATCGCGGCGCACGCCGGCCTGCTGGCAGGCCACAAGGCCACGACGCACCACCACCACCTGGACGAGCTGCGCCAGTCAGCGCCCGGCTGCGAGGTGCTGGCCAACCGGGTCTTCGTGCTGGACGCCCCGGTGTTCAGCAGCGCCGGTGTGACCACCGGCATCGACCTGACCCTGCACCGGATCGCAGCTCGGCTCGGACCGGCGCTGGCCGCCGAGGTGGCGCAGACCATGGTGGTGGCGCTGCGACGAGGCCCCCAGGACCCTGAACTCTCGCCCTTCCTGAACCACCGCAACCACCTGCACCCGGTGGTGCATCGCGTGCAGGACGCGGTCAGCCAGGCACCGCAGGACGACTGGAGCGTGCCGCGCATGGCCGAACTGGGCCACACCTCGCCGCGCCATCTCGCGCGCCTGTTCGAGGAACATGCCGGCGTCACGCCGCTGACCTACCTGCAGCGCATCCGGCTGGCCGTGGCGCAGGCGGCGCTGCGCAGCGGTCACAACGTCACGCAGGCGGCACAGATGTCGGGATTCGGGTCGGACACCCAGTTGCGACGCGCCTGGCATCGCCACGGCCAGCCCGGCGCGCCAGGCGACACCCGCGCCACGGGGCACTGAGACTCAGCCGCGCGCGCGACGCAACTCGTTCAGCCGTGACTGGACCGCGTCGCGATCCAGCGCATCGTCGGTGTGGGCCACGTACACCTCAAGGTCCCGAGCAGCCAGCCCGGCGTCACCCATCTCGGCCCAGGCCAGTCCGCGGTCGCGGTACTCGACCCAGGCATCGGGCAGCAGGATCAGCAGGCGGTCCAACACCGCGATCAGCCGCAACCAGTCTTCGTGGCTGCGGTGGATCTCCTTGAGATTGCGCAACATGCGCGCGATGATGTCGCGCGACGGCGCGGCCTGAAGGTACAGGCCCACCGGCACATCGAAATCGTCCACCAGCCCGTTGCGCCGCTTGTAAGGCTCCAGACGCTCGGACAACTCCTCGCGGCTGAGCGACTGCCCGGTGAAGGGGTCGATCACCACCTGCCCCTCGGGCAGGTTGATCTTGACCAGGAAGTGGCCAGGGAAATTGATGCCACGGGCCTTCAGGCCCAGCCCCTGCGCCAGCTCCAGCCACAGCACCGCCAGCGAAATCGGGATGCCCCGTCGCGTCTTGAGCAGCACGTTGATATGGCTGTTGTCGGGATCGTGGTAGTTGTTGACGTTGCCGCCGAAGCCCAGATCACGAAAGAAGAACTGGTTGAGCACCCGCAGGCGCTGCAGCGGATCGGCGTCCGAGGGACTGCGTCGGCGCAAACGGGACACCAGGACGTCGACCTCCCCCAGCACCTCCTGGACGTCCATGTCGGGATATTCGTCCTGGGCAAGCGCCACCGCCGCCTCCAGCAAAGGAAAGCTGTCGTCGTCCCGCACCAGGGACGCGAAGTAGGCCAGCGGGGTCGCGGAAGGAAGCTCGAAGGGGATGGACATGGTCGGTCGGGACGCCGTCACCGCGGCCCTGACCTCATTTTCGGACGAATTGCCGAAGTTTTAAACCCGACAACACGAGCGCGCCGAAATACAGCGCCGCAGCACCCGCCACGATGGCCGCCAGCAGCCCCACGCGCAGCAGGCGTCCACCCGCGAACGCGGTCCAGTCCACGCTCTCGGCGCTCCAGAGCAGGAACACCGCCATCAGCGCACTCGCGGCCAGCACCTGCAGCAGGAACCGGCCCCAGCCGCTCGCCGGCTGGTAAGCACCCCGGCGGATCAGCCCGACCAGCAGCAGGGTTGCGTTGACCATGGCACCGAGCCCGATCGACAGCGCCAGGCCCGCGTGCGCCAGCCGTGGCACAAACAGCAGGTTCATCGCCTGCGTCAGCACCAGAACCAGGACCGCGATCTTGACCGGCGTGCGGATGTCCTGGCGCGCATAGAAACCCGGCGCCAGCACCTTGATCGCCACCAGCCCCAGCAGGCCCGCGCCGTAGCCCATGAGCGCGTACGAAGTCTGCTCGACATCGCGCGCGGTGAACGCGCCGTAGTGATACAGCACCGCCACCAGCGGCCGGGCAAAGGTCAGCAGCGCCAGCGCACTGGGCACCGCGAGCAACACCATCAGCCGCAAGCCCCAGTCCAGCAACTGACTGTAGCGGGCACCGTCGTCGGTCGCCTTGGCCGCCGCCAGTTGCGGCAGCAGGACCACGCCCAGTGCAACGCCCAGCATGGCGGTCGGGAACTCCATCAGCAGGTCGGCGTAGGAGAGCCAGCTCACGCTGCCGGGGGCGAGGTGCGAAGCGATCTGGGTGTTGATCAGCAGCGAGATCTGGGCCACGCTCACACCAATCAGGGCGGGCAGCATCAGGCTGGTCACCCGGCGCGTGCCCGGGTAGTACCAGGCGGCCCGGATCTGCGACCAGCGCCAGCCGATGCGCGGCAACATGCCGATCTTCAGCAGGGCCGGAATCTGAACCCCCAGTTGCAGCATGCCGCCCAGCATCACGCCAGCCGCCAGCGCGTAGATCGGCTCGATGCCGACCGACCGGAACCAGGGCGCGCCCAGCGATGCAGCGGTGATCATCGCGACGTTCAGCAGCACCGGGGTCGCGGCGGGCACGGCAAAGCGCTTCCACGTGTTGAGGATGCCCGCCGACAGCGCCACCAGCGACATGAAGCCGATGTACGGGAACATCCAGCGGGTCATGAACACCGCGGAGTCGAAACCCTGCGCGCTCTGTTTCAGGCCGCTGGCCATGGCCCAGACCAGCACCGGTGCCAGCGCCACGCCCAGGACACAGGTCAGCAGCAGCGCCCAGACCAGCACCGTGGCGATCTGGTCGACCAGATCGCGCGTGGCTTCGTCACCGTCCTTGGCCCGCACACCGGCCAGCACCGGCACGAAGGCCTGGCTGAAAGCCCCCTCGGCGAACAGCCGGCGAAACATGTTGGGAATCCGGAACGCCACGTTGAAGGCGTCGGTCAGCGGACTGGCCCCGAACAGGGCGGCAATCAGCAACTGGCGCACCAGCCCGGTGATGCGCGAGGCCAGGGTCAGCAGCGAAACGAGGGAGGCGGACTTGAAGAGCGACACGCGGGCAGTGTACCGCCCGCTCCCACCGCCAGGCGGGCGGTGGTGATCCGGCTTGGGGGTGCGTGATAGAATCGCGGGCTTTGCTGGCAACATCCCCAAACACGTAAAGGATACTCATCATGGCAACCAAGCCGAAGAAAAAGAACCCCCGTCTGGCGTCTGGCCGCAAACGCGCCCGCCAGGACGTCAAACTGAACGCCGCCAACAGCTCGCTGCGCTCCAAGTACCGCACCGCCGTCAAGAACGTCGAGAAGGCCGTCGTGGCCGGCGACAAGACCAAGGCGGCCGAACTGTTCGCCAAGATGCAAGCCGTGGTCGACACCGTGGCCGACAAGGGCATCTTCCACAAGAACAAGGCTGCCCGCGACAAGAGCCGCCTGTCCGCCAAGGTCAAGGCCCTGGCCACCGCCGCTTAATTTCAGCGGCCACCGGTCTGCCCCGGCAGATCATCAGCCCGGACCGCCGAATCCCTGATTCCCCGGTCCGCCGTTTGAAACGGTGCGCTGCCAGCAAGAAAAAAGAAAACCGCCCCTCGGGGCGGTTTTTCTTTGGGCGAACGGTTTCAGTCGTCGTCACCGCCGATCAGGCCGCCCAGCAGACCACCGGCCAGCCCCGCCGTCAGGCCACCCTGCTCGCCACCCGAACCACCGCCACCTTGCATCTTGGGTGCGGCAGCGAAGATGCGCGAGGCCAGCCGCGCGAACGGCAGGGACTGGATCCAGACCGTTCCCGGGCCGCGCAGGGTCGCGAAGAACAGCCCCTCGCCGCCGAACAGCGCCGTCTTGACGCCACCCACGAACTGAATGTCGAAATCCACATTGGGCGTGTAGGCCACCACGCAGCCCGTGTCGACCCGCAGCACCTCGCCCGGCGCCAGATCGCGCTTGAGCACCGTCCCGCCCGAGTGCACGAAGGCCAGGCCATCGCCTTCGAGCTTCTGCATGATGAAGCCTTCACCACCGAAGAAACCGGCACCCAGCTTGCGCTGGAACGCCACGCCCAGCGACACGCCCTTGGCCGCGCACAGGAAGGCGTCGCGCTGGCAGATCAGGGTGCCGCCCATCTGGGACAGATCGAAGGGAATGATCTTGCCGGTGTAGGGCGCGGCGAAGGCCACCTTGCGCTTGCCATTGCCCTGGTTCGTGTAGACCGTGGTGAACAGCGACTCACCGGTGATCAGGCGCTTGCCGGCGCCCAGCAGCTTGCCGAACAGGCCGCCTGCCGACGAGCCGGCCGACCCGTCGCCGAAGACGGTGGTCATCGCGATCCCGTCCTCCATGTACATCATGCTGCCGGCCTCACCCACGGCCGCCTCGCCGGGGTCCAGCTCGATTTCGACGAACTGCATGTCGTCGCCATGCAGGTAATAGTCCACAACGTCCATGGCCATGCTGTCTTGCTCCTGAAAATGAGGCACGGGGAAAAACCGCGCGCAGCATAGCGGATCGGACGACCACCCGGCCAGATCAGCGATCGTCGGGCGCGTAGCGGGTTTCGTCGGTCACACCGCGTTCACGGCGACTGAACATGTACAGACCGAACACCACCATGCAGCCCATCCACAGGGATTCCCGCCAGCCGGGCGGAGCCCAGCGCTGCAGAGCGAAGGTGACGGCCACCAACAGCAGCCCGGCCCAGGGTTTCTGGGTGGTGCGCATGCGGTCACGCAAGGCCACACCGCAGTGCGGACACAGCAAGCGGGTGCTTGACGGGCGGTACCAAGGCGCGTCAGGCGGCTCGCGCCGGGCACCGGGCATGGCGAACCAGGCGGAGCAGCAAGGGCAGCGGTGCGGCCCCTCATCGGGAAGACGGTGGGCGGCGATGCCGGCGGCGCATTGCGCACACTCCGCTTCGGCGCTCGACAGCGCGCTACCGCACGACTGGCAGCGCCAGAGCGGGCCGCCTTCCTGAATCGGGATATTCATCCGGACAGATCAGCCCTTGGCGGGCGAATCCGGCAACAGGCAGCCTTCGACGACCTGGAGGTCGTTGTCCTTGGCGAAGTTCATGCAGAAGTCCCAGGCCATGGGCTCGGCCTCACGCAGGTCGGTGTGCACGATCACCACCTTCACACCATTCACCACCGTCGGCACGCACCAGGGGGAATACGCGATGTGGCTGCCGATGCGGGCCGAACCGCCGCCCGGCCGGAACTGGCTCATCACGCCCGCCAGCCGCTCCGCCCAGTCGCTGGGCCGAAACGTGCGCCCACCCCGGGTCACACCCTGGATGAACACTTGCTTGGCGGTGGGGGTCTCGGCCATGGGATGGGATGCCGTTGCGGATGGCGGTATTCTATCTTATATAAGACTTGAGCCCGAGGGTTAACCCGGGCCCGGGCTCAGGATGGCGGCAGTGTGCCGCATGGCTGTGATGCGCAACAAGCAAAGAAGATGCCGGTTGCTGCCCCTAAAATCGCTTTTCAACGGCTCAACCTGCGTTGAGCCGCTTTCTTTTGGCCCTTCCCGATCCTCTGGAGTCCCCATGAACGCCGCAGTGTCCGCACCCGCCGTCCCGTCGTCGCCCCACGTGATGAACACCTACGGGCGACTTCCGATCGCCCTGTCGCACGGCAAGGGCTGCCGCGTCTGGGACGTCAATGGCAAGGAATACCTGGACGCGCTGGCCGGCATCGCGGTGAACACTTTGGGGCACGGCCACCCCAAACTGGTGAAGGCGCTGCAGCAGCAGGTCGCCGACATGATCCACTGCTGCAACTATTACCACGTGCCCGGCCAGGAAGAGCTGGCGAAGCTGCTGGTCGAGCGCTCGGGCCTGACCAACGCCTTCTTCTGCTCCACCGGCCTGGAAGCCAACGAAGCCGCGCTGAAGCTGGCCCGCAAGTACGGCCACGACAAAGGCATCGAGAAGCCGCAGATCGTGGTCTACGAGAAGGCTTTCCACGGCCGCTCCATCGCCACCCTCTCGGCCACCGGCAACCCCAAGGTGCAGGCCGGCTTCGGGCCGCTGGTCGAGGGCTTCATCCGCGTGCCGGCCAACGACCTTGACGCACTGAAGAAGGCCACCGCCGGCAACCCGAACGTGGTCGCCGTGTTCTTCGAAACCATCCAGGGCGAAGGCGGCATCAACCCGATGCGCGCCGAGTACCTGCAAGGCGTGCGCGCCCTGTGCGATGCCAACGACTGGCTGATGATGATCGACGAGGTGCAGTGCGGCATGGGCCGAACCGGCAAGTGGTTCGCCCACCAGTGGGCCGGCATCACGCCCGACGTCATGCCGCTGGCCAAGGGACTGGGCTCGGGCGTGCCGATCGGCGCCGTCGTTGCGGGCCCCAAGGCCGCGAACATTTTCCAGCCGGGCAACCACGGCACCACCTTCGGCGGCAACCCGCTGTCCATGCGTGCAGGGGTGGAGACCATCCGCATCATGGAAAACGAAGGGCTGCTGGACAACGCCGCCAAGGTGGGCAAGCACATGCACACCCGGCTGACCACCGCGCTGCTGGGCAAGAAGGGGGTCAAGGAGGTGCGCGGCCAGGGTCTGATGATCGGCATCGAGCTGGAGAAACCCTGCGGCGTGATCACCCAGCGTGCGGCGGACGCCGGCCTGCTGCTGTCGGTCACGGCCGACAGCGTGATCCGTCTGGTGCCGCCGCTGATCATCTCCATGGCCGAGGCCGACGAGGTGATCGGCAAGCTGCTGCCCCTCATCGAGACCTTCCTCGCCGAACAGGGCTGAGCGCCCGGAGCCACCGCATGAGCATCCGCCACTACCTGCAGTTCAAGGATTTCAGCGCCGCCGAGTACGGCTACCTGCTGCGCCGCGCCGCCTTCATCAAGGCCAAGTTCAAGGCGGTCGAGAAGTACCAGCCCTTCGCCGACCCGGACCGCACCCTGGCCATGATCTTCGAGAAGGCCAGCACGCGCACCCGCGTGAGCTTCGAGGCCGGCATGTACCAGATGGGTGGCTCGGTGGTGCACCTGACCACCGGCGACAGTCAGCTCGGCCGCGCCGAGCCGGTGGAAGACAGCGCGCGCGTGATCAGCCGCATGGTCGACATCGTGATGATCCGCACCTTCGGGCAAGACAAGATCGAGAAGTTCGCGCAGTACTCGCGCGTGCCGGTCATCAACGGCCTGACCAACGAGTTCCACCCCTGCCAGATCCTGGCCGACCTGTTCACCCTGGTCGAACACCGTCCAGCCGCCAGCGGCGATCCGCTGGACGCCATCAAAGGCAAGGTCGTGACCTGGGTCGGCGACGGCAACAACATGGCCAACACCTGGCTGCAGGCGGCCGAGTTGCTGGGCTTCACCGTGCACGTGAGCACGCCCAGCGGCTACGAGGTGGACGCGAAGCTCGCCGGCATCTCCAACCCGGCCTGCTTCAGGGTCTTCAAGGACCCCATGGAAGCCTGCAAGGGCGCCGATCTGGTGACCACGGACGTGTGGACCAGCATGGGCTACGAAGCC
>JAEUOT010000044.1 GCA_016790705.1 Hydrogenophaga sp. | reverse complement strand
ACTCTAACACGATGACCGGCCCCTGTTGGGGGTGCCGGCAACCCGGATCTGGGACCTGACCCCCTTCGTGGTGCTCACGGCGTTCGGGGGCCCGCAGGGGGTGGTCCCCTTGCGGGGTTTCGGCGAACGCCGGCTGACGCTGGAAGAGACGTCGCGCCACTTCACCGGTGTCGCGCTGGAGCTGTGGCCCAACCCCGGCTTCGCGCCGAAGGAAGAGAAGACCCGGGTCCGGCTGACGCAACTGATCGGTCAGGTGGCCGGCTTCTGGCCTTCGCTGACCCGCGTGCTGCTGCTGTCGCTGGCGCTGGAAGTGTTCGGGCTGGTCTCGCCGCTCTACATGCAATGGGTGCTCGACCATGTGGTGGTGGCCCGCGACACGAACCTGCTGACCACGCTGGCGCTGGGATTTGGACTGCTTCTGCTGTTGCAGCAGGCCATCACCCTGCTGCGCTCCTGGCTGCTGATGGTGATCAACACCTCGATCGGCCTGCAGTGGAAGGCCAATGTGTTCGCCCACATGACGCGCCTGCCGCTGTCCTACTTCCAGAACCGGCACCTGGGCGACATCGTCTCGCGCGCCGGTTCGGTCGACGAGATCCAGCACACGCTGACCGCCGCCTTTGTGGAAGCGCTGTTCGACGGACTGCTGGTGATCCTGACGCTGGTGCTGATGTTTCTCTACAGCCCGGTGCTCGCGGCGGTCTCGCTGGTCGCGGTGGTGCTCTACCTGGCGATGCGCCTGCTCTGGTACCGGCCGCTGTACGCCGCGTCGGAAGAGACCCTGGTGCGCGACGCGACGCAGTCGACCCACTTCCTTGAAACCATCCGCGGCATGCGCGCCATCCAGCTCTTCGGTGCCCAGTCGCAGCGACTGGGTGCCTGGCAGACCCTGCTGGTGGGCGCCACCAACGCGCGACTGAAGGTGCAGAAGCTGCAGATCTTCTACAGCCTGCTGCGTGGCCTGCTCAGCGGCGGCTTCATGCTGCTGATCGTCTGGCTGGGCACACGGCAGATCCTGGCCACCGAGTTGACGGCCGGCATGCTGATGGCCTTCCTGGCGTATCGCGGCCAGTTCGACAGCCGCGTGACCTCGTTGATCGACAAGGCCATCGACCTGAAGATGCTGAGGCTGCACGCCGAGCGCCTGGCGGACCTGGTCCTCACGCCGGCGACGCCCTCCTCTCAGCGGCTTGGCGCCCGCGATCTGGCCCCTTCGCAGGACGACGCGGCCGCGCCGGCCTTGCGGCTCGACGGCCTGCGTTTCCGCTATGCCGACCAGGCGCCCTGGGTGATCGACGGGCTGTCGCTGCAGGTGGCGGCGGGCGAGGTGCTGGCCATCACCGGCCGCTCGGGATGCGGGAAGACGACCCTGGTCAACCTGCTGCTGGGCAGCGCGACCCCGCAGGAAGGCCAGATCCGTGCCGACGGTGTGCCGCTGGCCCAGATCGGCATCGAGCGCTGGCGCCAGGGCGTGGCCACGGTGATGCAGGACGACAGCCTGTTCGCGGGCTCGATCGCCGACAACATCTGCTTCTTCGACGCCCGGCCCGACTTCCCGCGCATGGTCGAGTGCGCGACGATGGCGGCCCTGCACGACGACATCGAGGCCATGCCCATGGGCTACCAGACCCTGGTGGGCGACATGGGCACCGTGCTCTCCGGTGGCCAGAAGCAGCGTCTGCTGCTGGCCCGGGCGCTCTACAAGCGGCCTCGGGTCCTGCTGCTGGACGAAGCCACCAGCCACCTGGACCTCGAATCGGAGGCCCAGGTCAACCGGGCGATCGCCGCCCTGCCCGTGACGCGCATCGTGATCGCCCACCGGCCCGAGACGCTGCGCGCGGCCCGGCGGGTGGTGGAGCTGCAGAACGGGCGGGTCGCCTTTGACGGCCCGCCGCAGGACTACTTTGCCCGCCTCGCTGAACGGGCGGGGCAGCCATGACAGCCGCAATGTTCCGCTTGAAGCGACTCGGCCTGGCGATGGGTCTGACGGTCGGCCTGGGCTGCGCGCAGGCACAAGGCGGCGACGTCGCCCTTCGCATGACGACCCTGCTCGCCCAGCCGCCCGTCACCAGTGCCGATGACGCCGCGCCTGCGGGTCACTGGGCGGAACAGGCCACGCGCTGGCAGCCGGGCAGCGACGCCTGCGCGGGCGCCGCCACCCCGCCCTGGGAACGGCTGACCCTGGGAGATGCACTGGCCCACACCCTCTGCCAGAGTCCGACGCTGCGACAGGCCATCGCCGAGGTCGGTGCACAGACCGCCAATGTGGCGCTGGGGGAGGTGGCGCTGTGGCCGACCTGGAATGCCACCGTCGAATACAGCGCCTCGCGCAACTTCAACTCGTCCGGGGCCGCCGGCCGCACGCTCGACGCCTCGCTGGGCCTGAGCTGGGCGCTGTTCGATTTCGGCCAGCGCAGCGCCAGCCTGCGCGAAGCCCGCTTCAGCCTGGCCGCCGCCATGGCCAGCCAGAACAATGTGTTGCTGGAGTCGGTACGCGATGTGATGCGTCTCTACGGTGAGGCGGTCGTGGCGTCGGCGGCGCTGGACGCCGCCACCGAGGCCGAAGCCACCGCCACCCAGACCGCCGCAGCCGCACAGGCCCGCTATGAGGCGCAGGTCGGCAGCCAGATTGACCGGCTGCAGGCGCAGACCGCACTTGCGCAGGCCACGCTGGAACGTGTGCGCGCCCAGAGCGGCTGGGAAAACGCCCGCGGCAAGATCGCGCTGGCCCTGGGCGGCGACATCGAGCAACCGGTGCGGCTGGCCGAATGGGCCGCCTGGGTGCGCCCGGGCAAGGACCTGCCGGATCTGGCCTCGCTGCGGCGCGAGGCGCGCAGCCAGCATCCGAAGCTGCGCGCCGCCCAGGCACAGGTCGACAGTCTGCAGGCGCGGCTTGAAGCGTCCCAGGCACAGGCCCGTGGCAGCGTGACTGTCAGCGCCAGTGGCGGCAGTTCGCGCAACTGGGGCGCCGCCGGTGCCGGCAATATCCCGGTCGGCAATGCAGCCATCGTGGCATCCATCCCGCTGTTCAACGGCCGTGAATCGGCAGCCCAGCAGGCGCAGATCCTTGCGCAGAAGGGAAGCCGGGAGGCCGAGCTGGAAACGGTGCGTCGCGACGTCGATGCACAGCTCTGGCAGGCACATCAGGCCCTGCTGACCAGCCGCCAGAGCCTGCTCGCCAGCGAACGCCTGCTGGCATCGGCCACCGGCACCTACCGGGTGGCCCAGGGCCGTTACCGCGCCGGCGTCGGCTCCATCCTGGAGCTGCTCAACGCCCAGTCGGCGCTGGCCGACGCGCGCCGCCAGCGGGTCAGCGCGCTGGTGGACCAGTTGACCGCCCGCACACAACTGGGTCTGGCCACCGGCCGCGTGGGCCTCTGAGGATCGTTCAGACAACAAAAAAGCACCCGAAGGTGCTTTTTTGTGTCGAGGTCTGCCGGTCTCAGGGCACCTGCGGCGTGCCGTTGTCGCAAGGCGGCTTCGGATCGCACTTCGGCTTCGGGTCGCACTTCGGCTTGGGATCGCAGACCGGCTTCGGATTGCACGAGCTGCGCCAGCTCCACCAGGACCAGCAGCAACCGCCGGAGACTTCACCCATTTCTTCATTGCTCAGGACGCGCATGACGTACTCCTATAAAGCGTTAAACAGTTCACGGCCAACAACTTAAGTATACGTTTCTGGTCGTGAAAAAGTAAACACTTTGATACATGCCGTCCGTCGGAATGCCCCCTTTGGGTTAACCCTGAAACCGTGCCGTTCAGATCAGCGGCACGCCCGTCTTGCTCTGGATCTCCTCGCGCGTCACACCGTCGGCCAGCTCCACCAGCTTCAGGCCTTCGGGCGTCACGTCCATCACACCCAGGTCGGTGATGATCCGGTCGACCACGCCCTTGCCGGTCAGCGGCAGGGTGCACTGGGGCAGGATCTTCATGTCGGTGCTGCCGTCCTTCTTCTTGGCCACGTGCTCCATCAGCACGATCACGCGCTTGACGCCGGCCACCAGGTCCATGGCGCCGCCCATGCCCTTGACCATCTTGCCGGGGATCATCCAGTTGGCCAGGTCGCCTTTGTCGGTCACCTGCATGGCACCCAGGATGGACAGGTTGATCTTGCCGCCGCGGATCATCGCGAAGCTTTCGGGGCTGCCGAAAATGGCCGAGCCCTTGAGCGTGGTCACGGTCTGCTTGCCGGCGTTGATCAGGTCGGCGTCCACCTCGTCCTCGTACGGGAAGGGGCCGATGCCCAGCATGCCGTTCTCGCTTTGCAGCCACACCTCGACGTGGTCGGGCACGTGGTTGGCCACCAGCGTCGGGATGCCGATGCCGAGGTTCACATAGAAACCGTCCTGCAGTTCCTGGGCCGCGCGCGCGGCCATCTGGTCTTGGGTCCATGCCTTGGTCGTGTCCTTTCATGTTGGGGACAGAGCTGAAGGTCTGTCCCGCAAAAAAATTACTTGCGGTCGCGGGTGGTGCGCTTCTCGATGCGCTTTTCGGGCGTCGGGTTGTGCACGATGCGGTGCACGTAGATGCCGGGCAGGTGCACGTCGTCGGGCGCGATCTCGCCGGTGGCGACGATGCGCTCGACCTCGACGATGCAGATCTTGCCGGCCATGGCGGCGGCCGGGTTGAAGTTGCGCGCCGTCAGGTTGAAGCGCAGGTTGCCCGACTTGTCGGCCACGTCGGCCTTGACCAGCGCCACCTCGGGGAACAGCGCGTGTTCCATCACATAGGTCTCGCCGCCGAACTCGCGCAGCTCCTTGCCTTCGGCCACCAGGGTGCCGACGCCGGTCTTGGTGAAGAAGGCCGGAATGCCAGCGCCACCGGCGCGCAGCTTCTCGGCCAGCGTGCCCTGCGGCGTGAATTCGAGCTCGAGTTCGCCGGCCAGGTACTGCCGCTCGAATTCCTTGTTCTCGCCCACGTAGGACGAGATCATTTTCTTGATCTGGCGCGTCTGCAGCAGCTTGCCCAGACCGAAGTCGTCCACGCCAGCGTTGTTGGAGATCGCGGTCAGGTTCTTGACGCCCGAATCGCGCAGGGCGTCGATCAGCGCTTCAGGGATGCCGCAAAGGCCGAAACCGCCCACGGCGATCAGCTGGCCGTCAGCCACCACGCCCTGGAGGGCTTCGGCGGCGCTGGGATAGATCTTGTTCACGTGAAAAGACTCCAGTGGTTGAACAAACAGGGATCGAACAATTCGAGTGGCAGGACGATACTACGTATCCACATACGTAGTTTGACCTAAGGACCAACCCGCACACCGCCATGGACCGCATCGACTACCGCCTCGCCTTCGACCTGGCTCCGGTGGGCCTGGCGCTCTCGCGCCAGCGCACCATGGTGGACTGCAACCAGGCCCTGTGCGAGATGTTCGGCGCCTCTCGTGAGCAATTGGTGGGCCAGAGTTTTCGCATCCTCTACCCCAGCGCCGACGAATACGAGCGCACCGGCGCGCGCATCGTGCCCATCCTGGGCCGCGGCGGCACCTACGCGGACGAACGCATCATGCAGCGCGTCGACGGCCGCTTCAAGGGTGAGACCTTCTGGTGCCACGTGACCGGGCGCGCACTGGACCCGGCCGACCCGCACGCCGCGGGCATCTGGAGC
>JAEUOT010000032.1 GCA_016790705.1 Hydrogenophaga sp. | reverse complement strand
CCACGGTTTGACGCCACGAATCGCAGATTTGAAAGTGAACAGGAAAGTCAATGAAATCAACGATCTACCAACACCACCTCCGCGCCAGTGCTAGCTTTTCGTACCGTCACTTATTGCACTGAAAACGAGGAGACCCCTATTCTGAAGCGCGCCCTCTGTGGTGTGAAGTCGCACGGTGAACCACCAACCTAGCATGTGTCAGTTAATCATGTCAGAAGAAAAAACCGCCCGATGGTCGTGAGACCACCGGGCCTCTCAACCGGCTCAGTGGCCGGCCCGCTCAGGGAGGAGAAGCGGGGAGGCTTTGCCCGCCTCAAAGCACAGTTTATCCCCTTCTACAGCCTATGATCAGGCGCTGACTTCACTCAAAAAATCAGGGAATTGTGATGCTAGGAAAACTCTTCGTCGGAGCGTTTAAGCTGCTGTTCGCCATCATCGGGGTCGGTGTGTTGATTTCTATCATTTCTGTGGTCGTTGTCGTCGTCCGGGAGACCTGGATCAAATAGCGTCATCACAATTGCCGGGCTTTCAAAAGTGATAACACCGACGAGCCCACTTGGCTGCGCGCGACAACACCACGCCGAACATCAACGCATAGACGCCCACCACCAGCACCGCATAGGCAAGGAGTGCGGCCCATGGCGGCACCGCCGGAAATATGACCATGTAGTAGTTGTCCGCTCTGCCAGACAGCGCCAGGGCGATCAGCAGCGGGCCACCGGCCAGGAGGGCCAGACTCCCACCGAAAGTGATCCAGCCACGAGCCGACTCGCGCATGTGATGGGAGTCGTCGTACCGACTGGTCAACCACGCATAGATTTCAATCATTCAAATTCCTTGTCAGGTCGTTGCGCGGATTGTACAAACAGGGCTGTGTATTTGAACAGTATTCCTCTTTGCTCTCTCGCAGCATGGCTCCGCGTACATCGAAAGTCGGCGACCTTTCCGTGGTGGTGGTCGGTCCACGCACTCTTGTCCGCCGTGCGCCGGTCCTTGCTGTGCTGGAAAAGGCGCACCAACACAAACGGATCGCCAGAGTCATTCACGGGGGCACACCAGGCCCAGAGCTGTTCGCGGCACAGTGGGCCGCTGATCTGGGTCTAGAAGCGATCTGCTGCGCCGCCGACTGGGTGCAGCATCAAGAGCTGGCTGCGGTCGACCGAAACCGCAGGATGATCGTGGACTACGAACCTGATGGCGTGATCATCTTCCCTGGGACCCTTTTCGGCGACGACCTTGCCGCTCGCGCCGGCGCAGCCAAGATCCCTGTGTGGCGTCCTCATGTGCGTGAGCGATTGTGAGTCGGTGGTTTGTGCTAGCCTCTTCTCCATCACAACAGACATCACAAGGGATGGCTATGACAATTTCGCAAGCGAAAAAGGCGGTGCTCGACGAATTCGAGGCTCGCACAGACGATTGGTCCTTCGGGGAATTCGAGAGGGCTATCACCGCCGCCGCAGGGGGTAACTTCCAAACCGCCAAGCTAACCATCGTCCAGGCCGACGAGCAAGGAAGCTGGCCCAAGACGGTTGAGCGGTACATCCGCACCAATCGTGCAGCCTTCGGCAACACGCCAGTGGAGCTTCTCAAAATCGCCGCGCGCTTCAACCTGAAAAGCTGAGCCAAGGTATTCAGGTGGCTTCAACGGTTGACATCCCAAATCGACGCTGTTAATCTTTTCGCGTGATCTGCCCTCGGGCACCACGCGGCACCTCAACTCCTGGAAGGTGCACGGTCTGACCCCCAAGGTCTGACCTGGAGTTTCTGTCCTTCGTAACCCAGATCGGGATGTTCTCGCTTCCCGATCTTGGCCTTACGGCTGGGCTCGGGTATGCGCGTTCTCCTGATCTTCAACTTTTTGGAGATCTTTGAAATGAACGCCTCTACTTCTACCCAAGCTTCCCACTTCAATCTGCATGTCTCCGGCATCGGTTATCTCAACCGTGTCCGCTGGGTGCAACCGAAGCAACGTGGTCGCAGTGCTCAACCGTTCCTGGCCTGCAGCGTCTCGGCGCTGCGTGGCAATGCGGAAGCACCGGATTACACCTACTTCGACCTGCGGGTCTCCGGCCAGGAAGCGGCCGAACTCGTCGAGAAGTGCATGGAAGACGTCGATCAAAACCGCAAGGTGGTGATCTCGTTCAAGGTCGGGGACATCTACCCGCACTTGTACGAACGCGATGCGAAGGTGGACGGTCGCAAGACCGGAGAGAAGGAAATGGCGTGCCTCATCAAAGGTCGCCTGCTTCTGATCAACACCATCACCGTCGACGGAACCCGTGTGTACGAGCGTCAGGCTGATGCGCAAGCAGAGCCTGTTGCCGACGACCATGCCGATGACATCCCGCCGCAAGGCTCGGATGACAGCGGACTGGACGGCGGCGAGCAATCGCAGGATGAGCCCGCGCCAGCGCGTGCAGAACAGGCCCGTCCTGTTCAACGCACCCAGGCACCGGCTCCCGCGAATGCACCTCGGCCTTCTTTTTCGCGGCCCCGCATGGGTGCCCGTGAAGCGGCAACAGCGTAAGCTGTAAGCCCAATCAAACCCTCGCACCGCTTCGGCGGTCGGGGGTTTTTCATGTCAACCCGCGTGGAACGCACTTCCACGCAGGGCGTGAGGTGCGTCTCCTTGCATGGCAAAGGGAGTCTTCATGAAAATTCAACTCAATGTCGACAAGGCAGGTTTTGTCACGGTGTTTCGCACCGCTGCGGCCCTGCTCCTCGGCAATAGCATCGTGATTCCGGTTCTGACGGAGGGTCGTGCCCACTATTGGTGGGTGTTGCTCGCTGCCGGTATCGGTCTTATGATCGTTACGAACATCAAGTTTGAAAGGAAGAAGCCATGACCGGTTTTTTCATCGGAATCGCGATTCTTCTGGGCATGGGCCTTGTCGTTCTGTACATGAACAGCAAGTACGGCTTCCCTTATGAACAAGCCGACCGCAAGCAGATCAGTCAGGGGTCACACCCCAACCTGATGTAGCCCGGTTTCCATCAAACCGCACCCTGGCCAACTGGCCTGAGGTGCTCCGTCAAACCCTCGCTCCGCGTCTGCGGTCGAGGGTTTTTTCATGGCCTTTTGTTTTTGCAAACCCGCGCGGTGTCGAGATACCGCGCAGGGCGGGGTGTCTCCGAACGCGCTTTTTCTCTGGAGATATCCCATGGCTAGCAAGATTGACCGTGACGACGGTGTTCTCGACTTTCGCCGCTACGGCTACCTGACCTACGCTGGGTGCGCACGCCGCGCCGAGCTGCAGGTCCTGAAGTCCCAGGCGGGCTGGTACATCGGCACCGTGAACGAAGACGGTCTGCCGTGTGCCCGTGAAAGCCAGGAATACTGGCCCAGCGAAGCGCTTGCGCTGGAGGCTTTGACGAACGACACCTGGACCCAGAAGAACTGGCCATGACTCAAGCAGTCAACGGCAAGCTCACCGGGTATCAGGGGTTGATCCAAGAGGCAACCGGGGTGACTGACCTGGAGCACATCGAGCGCATCGAGGACACGATGCGCCATGTGATCTTCCACAGCACCCTTGACTGGCAAACGCGCGAGCAGCTCATGCAAGGCGCGCGCGAGGCCCTGCAGATCATCACCCTCGTCTGATAGACGCTTCTTCAACCAACCCCACGTGCCGCGAGGCCGTGGGGTTTCTCTTTTTGGACAACTGAAATGAAAACTCTCACGCCTCACCTGGGCTACTGGCTCAAGAAACTGGGTTTGCATCGCGGCTCGCCGCGCCTTTGGTTTGAAACAAATCGTCTGGGGTCGGCTGGCCTTCTTCCAGGCAGTCGATTCGATGTGGTGGCACTGGAACATGGCATCAAGCTGGTGCCGAACGCACACGGTCAGTACGGGGTGTGCAGCAAGGAGCGCAATGGCCGACAGCTGCCGGTCATCGACATCAACAGTCGGGAGGTGCTGGCGCCTCTTGGTGAACAACAGGTGGTCCGTGTGGTCGTGAGGCTTGACGCCATCTTCGTACTGCGCGTGGCATCGGAACAGGCCAAGGCCGAGCGGATCGAGCGGCTGCGGACCAAACTCGCCACCGGCGAGCAGCTGGCCAGCGCCAGCATCGCCCATGGCGCTGGTGTGCTGTCCAACGTGGCGCACGCCGGATTCAAGGAGGCCGGGATCGAGCTGGACATGAAGGTGCTCTGCGAGATTGACGCGGCCTACGTCGAGCAGTCGCTCAACTGCAACCCGGTCAGTGCAAACGCGACGCCCTTGTGTGCTCCCATCCAGGAACTGGTGCAGGACGAATGGCTGATGCGCCAGGTGCCTCGGGTCGAAGTGCTGGAGATGGGCTTGCCCTGCTCAGGCGCATCACGGGCCGGGAAATCCAAGCGCGGTCTGTCCATGATGGAGGACCACCCGGAGGTCGGGCATTTGATCCATGCCGCCCTGGTGCTGATCCAGAAGCTCCAACCTGCAGCCATCGTGCTGGAGAACGTCGAAGACTACCGGGTCAGCGCTTCCGCGCAGATCCTGCGGTCCCAGCTCCGGGACATGGGCTACCAGGTGCGCGAGCACGTTTTGCGTGCCCGTGACTTCGGGTCGCTGGAAAACCGGGTGCGTTGGGCCCTTGTGGCCACCACCGACGGATTGCCAGTGGTCGAGTCAGTCTCCCCACAGGGATCGGAGCCCGGGATCACCCTCGGGGCCTTGCTGGATGCCGTGGATACTGACGCACCGTGCTGGTCGTCCATGGAGTACCTCAAAAGCAAAGAGGCCAGGGACTTGGCCGAAGGCAAGGGCTTTGCCATGCAGTTGGTCGACGCGAATTCCACCAGCGTGCCAACGATCCGCAAGGCGTACAACAAGGGCGGCTCGACCGACCCGTATGTCCGGCACCCCACCGATGCGAGGCTGATGCGCAAATTGACCCCAGCAGAACACGCAAGGATCAAAGGTGTTCCGGAAACGCTGATCAGTGGGATGTCGGCGACGGCGGCCCACGAGGTGCTGGGGCAGGGCGTTGTCTGTGCACCGTTTCGGGCGTTGTTTGCAGAGCTGGCCAGGTGCTTCAAGCGTCTTCGGGATCATGGCCCTGTCTGGATCGGTGAGTGCGCCAGCGCCCACCGGTTGAACGGCACCATCGGTTAGGCGGTCACCAGGCACCCACAGGCCGTCAGGGCAGGGGGGCCTGGTGCCCCTGTACCACGCTGGCCACTCGGGTGATCAGGCGCCGCCCGGCGCTGGGAGACACACAAATTTGATGCATTGCGGTATCCTCAAGACTTTCCGAGCGTTCACCGGCATCGCTTCAAAGAGCCGGAGCCAGCAAGCCTGGCACATGATCCACGTCAACCCCTGAAGCGTGGACGTTCCTTCGGGAACCGGGGTTTCTGTCCTCACTGGTCGCCTCGCTGATGCACACCTCGACGCCAGACCAGCAAAGCTGCCAGGTCGGAAGCCTGTCAGTTCTGTAAGAAGCTCGGAGGCGCCGACCCGCACCCTTGTGGGTCGGCCGTTTCCTTGTGATCGCACTTCACTGTTTTTCAACCCTGTCGGGATGCATCTCCCGGCACGGTGCTGGTGTGTGCTCCTGGCGTTTTCTCATCAGGAGCACACACCATGATCAAGTGCCAAGGCACGCTTCGCATCAAGAAGATTCGCCAGAGCCGAAACGGCGCGTTCTGCATCGCGGACCTGGCCACCGACTTCGGTGAGTTCAAGGTCAAGGACCCCATGCTCGATCAGTTCGAGGAAGGGGAATACCAGGGAACCGTGTGGATCAGCGAGATCTACATGTCTCAGTACATCTCGTATGGCAAGGCGGTGACCGAGCTGCGCGCTCGGCTGCATGACCTGCAGGTGGATTCAGAAGATCGCAAGCCGGTGCGCTCCAACGAGCACAGCGAACCCGATCCCATCGACGAGGTGCCGACCCCTCAGGTCCCCCCGAAAGCGTCCCAGAAGCCCGCCACGCGGACCAACTGGGCCGACATGAAGGGCAACCGGCTGGGCAAGGAGTCCACATCGGTGTCTGGGAAGGACGCTGGCGAAGCTGTTACCCAAGCCGGCCAATCGACCGGCGACATTGAACTCTTTGGCCAGGAGCTGGCCATGCAGATCGAAACCCGCCAGGCCGTGAAGCTGGACCCGACGGTGGATCGCGTGCTGTTCCGCAAACAAACTGCGGGCTTGAAGGCACGGGGATACACCTTCGACTCGAAACAACAGACCTGGATTCATCCAGGCGAGTAACCATGTCGTTTGACAGCCCACTGCGGTGGGCTGTTCACTGGGGTCGGTGGACTCCAGCGAACAGCCCATCCCTGCGACCGCCTGCGGTCTGCAGGTGGGAAAGAGAACGGCAAACTTGGGTGGCTGCAACCTGATGTGCAGCGGCTTTGCGGCTTGAGCGGACGGGGGGACGCAAACCTCCGACCAGACTCCCGCGCCTTTTTTTGATCGTCTGGACCCCCAGCTTTCGGCGATCCGTGCCTGCCGACACACTGGCAATGCGCGAGGGGGTGAACGTAGAATGATTCTGTTCAAACTCGGAGCCCAGATGGGTTCCCGCAGCATCCCTGACAACAGGGTGTTTCGGGAAACCATCTGACCAAAACCAAGATTGGTTTCAACGCGCGATCAACTCTGGAATCGCGCGCAGCGGGCAACTGCTGGAGTTCACGTCATACCAACCCTGTAGGGCATCATGTCCCTAGGGGGTTGGTGCCCGCCGAACTTCAAGGAGTCAAAATGAAAGCGGTGAGCGAAAACCAGCAGGCGATTGTTTTTTTTCGTCGCATGGCGGAGATTTCCGGACGTGAAGGAACGGTGCTGAAAGCGCCGGAGATCAACGAAACTATCCGGAAGTTCGAGTGCGGGGAGGTGCAAACGCTTCTCGTACATTCGCACCTGATCACTGGATGGTGCTGCCGCCCAGCGAACCCAGGGAGCGTCAAAATTTCGTTTCTTGGCGCTGACTGGGAGAACGACGAAATGGAACAAGCTCGCGCAAGAGTGCGAGAAATTGCCGCAAAGCTTTGAGAAAAGAGGAGCCCAGAGGGGTTCCCCAAGGGACCATCCAGGCACGGTTTCTTGGGGAAACCATCTGACCAAACCAAGATTGGTTTCAACGCGCGATCAACTCTGGAATCGTGCGCAGCGGGCAACCGCTGGAGTTCATGTCTTTCATCAACCCCCTGGGGACTCTCACGTCCCCACCGGGGTCTGGGCGTCTCCATTTTTTATGGAGTCAACATGTCCCAACTCTCCCAAGGAAACCGGCGCTCGCTGTATGCGATCTTCCTGGCGTGGCTGTCACAGGCTTCGACGGAGGAGACCGATCAGCTCGACGAGCTGCTGGACAAGCACCCTCCCCAGGGTGCGCGTTCGGTGCTCACGCTGGTCAGCAATTGCCTGGACGATCCGGTTCTTCGGCCCCAACTGCCGAAGAATCTG
The DNA here is from genome assembly GCA_016790705.1 of Hydrogenophaga sp. Lineage (GTDB taxonomy): Bacteria > Pseudomonadota > Gammaproteobacteria > Burkholderiales > Burkholderiaceae_C > Hydrogenophaga. Next base: position 71,449 of record JAEUOT010000032.1, on the reverse strand, counting down.
GCTCTACGACTGCAAGCGGTGAATTGGCTGCAGGGCGGATTTGCCGTCCGAGCCGTTTGAGTTCCTGCCACGCTGCGTGCCCGTTCGGGTCTTCCAGCAAACGGGCTACCTCGGCCTCCAGGTCGCGGTAGCCGCCTTCAATCACCACCCATTGCGATGTATCGGTCATGCCGAGAGTTTCGCAGGTTCAACCAAGAGAAATCATCATGAGCACCACACTACCGATGCAACCTCGAAACGTGAAGATCACGGTCGACGTCCCTGTGGAAAAACAGGAAGAGTTCCACCGACTCTGGATGCAGATCCTCAGCGATGAGGAGGCACCCATCAATCAGCAGATTCGCGCGGAAGATGCCACGCGCGAGGACGTCATGGCCAAAGGGAAAGCGGCGTTGTTTCGGCTGTACGACGTTGCCCAGGGCGACACCGGACAGTGCCGGACCATCGTGCGCTTCCTTGTCGGTCTGTACAACGGCAGCGCATACCCGTTCGATCTGACCGATCTTCGGGCGATTGACGATGCACTCTTTGAGGACTGCATGGCCGTGCTCCGCATGGATGCTCGGCACTGCGTCTACGAAGTGCACAACTACTTCGACAACGGTGATTCGCGCTGGCAGAAGATGATCAGTGACTGGCATTTGAAAGACCGTTCCAGCTACTGATTCGCACTTTTTTCAACCCCCATGGGATCACACGATCCCTTGGGGGCGGTGGTCCCACCTTTTTTCAATCAAGGAGAGATCACCATGAACATGAACGACGTTCAACCCACTTTGCCCACCCTGGGCGAGGAAGTGCAGCAAGTGCTGCTGGGTGCCGTGAAAGCGGCATCCCAGAACAAACAGGCTTCGGAGCGCATCGACGCCATGAAGGGCGTGACCCGCCAGGAATGGAGGGACGCTGCGCGGGCGCTGTTGATGTCCCGCAAGACTGCGGTGCTCGAAGCGCTCTCGCTGGCCAGCCTCGAAGCGGTGGCGTTCGGTCATCTCGACCTGCGCGATGTTCTGCATCGTGTGGTGGACGTGGCCGAGGAGCACGCTGCCGAGAAACGGATTCGCGACATCGCCAGCCGGCGACTGAACATGGACCTCGATGAGCAAGGGTCGGCCTTGCACAGCCTGGAGACGGGTCTGCTGCACGACGCCCTGATGGAAGCCTACATCTCGGGTCAGAACTCCCGTTCTGCCTGAACTTTTTCAACCCACCCCGGACGGGACGACCCGTCCGGGCGTCCCTTGTCCACCACTTCAAGGAGACGCAAATGGCGTTGCTTTTCTCTCGACTGGCCAACAACTACGTTAAGGCCGGTTACTACCCCACCGACGAGGACACGCTCTCGCGCGTGATCTCGGCGCTGGCCCCTCCGGTCAAAACCGGCACGGTGCGCCTGCTCGATCCGTGCTGTGGCACTGGTGCGGCCCTGGCCGACATCGCCCAGGGTCTGCAGGACTTGCTGGGAATGTCTCAGTCCCGCAGCCAGGTCGAAACCCTGGGCGTCGAGTTCGACCGCGAACGCGCCTGGGAGGCCAAGAAGCTCCTGGGCCGTGTGTTGCATGCCGACATTCACGACGTGGTGGTCAAACCGCGTTCGGTGAGCCTGCTGTTCCTCAACCCACCCTACGGCTTTGGCGTCAGCGACGCCGCGAACCCGGACCGCTACAACCTCGACGCGAAAGAAAAGGCGGAGCGGCTGGAGCGCACCTTCCTGAAAAAAACCGTCGGCACGTTGATGCCGGGTGGCGTGCTGGTCTACATCGTGCCGTTCTACGCGCTCGATGACGAGATCAGAACCTACCTGGCGCGCAACTTTCGCAGCGTGCGTTTCTTCATGGCTCCGGAGAAGCAGTTTCAACAGTGCGTCATCTTCGGGATCAAGGTCAAGCCAGGGCACCCCGACAAGGAAACCCTGGCACAGCTGACCCGAGCCCAAGCCGGCGAACTGGCGGAGCAGGTGCTTCCTGTGGAGTGGTTGGAGCAGCCCTACGAGCTGCCGGCCGCGCCGGCGGAAGAGTTCGACTTTCGGGCCGTTCGGATCGACGCCGAGCAGTTGCAGGAAGAGCTGCAGCGCTTCGACAGCAGCCTTCTGTGGTCGCAGTTCCACCAGCATTTCAACCAGGTCAAGGCGACGCATCGCAGGCCGCTTCGGGACCTCAGCCGATGGCACCTGGCCCTTGCGCTGGCTGCTGGTCAGGTGACGGGGATGGTGCGATCCAAAGCGGGCAGAGCGTTGCTGATCAAGGGCGATACCTTCAAGAAGAAGGACCGCAGCGTGAGCATGGAGACCGACGAGAAAGGCAATGTGAGCCAGACGATCACGATGATCGACCGCTTCGTGCCCGTGATCACGGCCATCGAGTTCACACCAGGCCCCGACCTTGGTCGAATCATCCGCATCAGTTGAAGGAGCATGCACATGCCTATGACCATCGACCTGACGCCCAGTTGGGGTGAACTGGGCCAGCTCGTCAAGCGACTGACTTTCAGTGCAGAGGACAAGGCACTGCGTCACATCTGGCCCGAGGCGGCGAAGGCCTTCGCGTCTGCGCAGGCCCTGACCAATGTGATGGAGAGCCTGTCAGAAGCGCAGAGAGCCATTGTTGCCCAGACCATGTACGACGAACTGGTCAAGCAAGGCTACGATCCGAGCAAAGAAGGAGGTCGCCTGTGAGAGATTGGAACGTCTACGCCGAAGGGGAGCACATCGGTACGGTCAGTGAAGACTCGGAAGAACTGGCGCGCTGCGCCGCTCTGTCCAAGTACGGCATCAGCGCCGAGGAGTTCGAGGCCCTGGAGGCTGCAGGACTGCCCGTCAAGGGCATCCCGCCCGACTGGGATTTTCATGTGACTCCGGCCTGAGCCGGTACTACAACAAGGCCGGATCGCACCGGCCAGCGGAACCCAGAAGGGTTCCCCAAGCGGCCCTGCAGGCAGGGTGTTTGGGGAAACCATCTGACCCAACCCGGATTGGTTTCGACGCGCGATCAACTCTGCAATCGCGCGCAGCGGGCAACCGCTGGAGTTCACGTCATCACCAACCCCGTGGGGCATCGCGTCCCTTCGGGGGCCGTGCTTCACTTCTTCAGGAGAAGCACATGGACGTTGAGTTCACAGAACTGCACAGGCTCCCAGACCGGGACCTGTTGCACCGCGTCGTCGGAGACGGCGCTTCGGGTATCACCAGTTTGGCAAGGGCCTTCGGCCTGCAGCTCGGTGATGACACGGGATACAGGAACGGCAGCGGCCATCAGCTGCTGCTGTGTGCCCGTGAGCTGATGAGTCGGGCCTTGGCCGAGAGCATCCAATGCCGGCCGACGCTGGGACAGCCTCGTGAAGTGCAGGACTTTCTGCGGTTGAAGATCGGAGGCTTGCCCTACGAGAGCTTCTGGGTTCTCTTCATGGATTCCCAGGTGCGGTTGATCCGTGCCGAGGAGCTGTTTCGCGGCACCCTGACGCAAACCTCGGTCTACCCACGGGAGATCGTCAAGCGGGCGCTGCACTTCAACGCGGGCTCCGTCATATTGGCGCACAACCACCCCTCCGGGATCAGCCAACCGTCCAGAGCTGATGAAGCGCTGACGAACGCCATCAAAGCGAGTCTCGCTCTGGTGGACGTGCGCGTGCTCGATCACATCATCGTCGGAGACGGTGAAAGCGCATCCATGGCCGCCCTTGGCCTGATGTGAGCCCTGCAGTAGTTCTTGAATCTCTGCGCGACTGAGCGCATTTCCGTTTCTTCCCAGCCCGGCGGGCCACCCGCCTCGGCGGTGGTTCGCCTTTCTTTCACCTCAAAAGGAGTACCACCATGCAAGAAGTTCAGTCCCAAACCCAAGTTCAAACCCATACCTACCGCGACCGCGACGGCTGGCACGCCAAGTCGGAGGTCAACGTCAACGCAACCCGGGTGCTCAAGCTCACCACCAGCAAGGTGATCAGCGGCACCGGACTGCGCACCTCCGCCACGGTCTGGAATGCCGATGCCGGCGGCGTGCTGCGGCACGCCATGGCCTTCGGGGGTCCTTCCGGGGACTTCTCGGAGACGGTGGCGTTTTCCAAACCGGCCCGGGTGACCGAGGCCATCGTGACGGCGCAGCACCAGGCGGCGCTGGCTCAACTGTCCCGGGTGCTGGTGGCCATCGAGCGCCACTACGCCCAGGGCCAGACGGCCAGCGAGACCGTTGCGGCTGAGTTGGACCAGGCCGGCGCCACGCCGGTCTGAGTTCGTTTTTCATCAACCCTCACGGGATCACCCCCGTGGGGGTGTCCCGTGGTTTCAGGAGAAACCATGTACCAAGTTGAAGAGTTCCCGGAGATCTGGGCCGACGGCTGTCTCAGAAACAGCGACGGCCGGCTGATGTTCCTCTCGCTCTACGGCCGAGACGGCTCCATCATGCAATTCCTCTCCGCCCTGGAGCTGGGACGCACGGAGCGCGGTGTCGATCGCTTCCATCTGGTGGGCGCTGGCCAGCGCCATCCCACTGAGGTTGAGAGCACGGACCGCCTGGCCAAGCACTCGGTGCGCTTGCCACGGCAGAACCTGTTCGGCCAGTTGAGCCACATGTGGCTCTACGACAAGGCGTTGCAAAAGCCCGACCGGGCCAACCGCATTGCCTGGGTGATGCACCAGCGGCCGCCGGCGGGCGCCACACACTCAGAGGCACCCAAGGCAGACCCGAGAGAGGAGCGCCTCTGGCGCACCGTGCTCGATCTCTGTCCGGTGGCCCTCCTGGAGCATTGGCGGGAGCCATTGCTGGCCTGGTGTCGCGAGAAGCGTGCCATTGAAATGCTCGACGACCCGGTGTACCCGGCCATCGGGCGCATTGAAGCCACACGGGTGAGCCTGAGCGATCACTTCGTTCAGTTCGTCAGTGACGGGGTGCGCAGCGGCCTGCTGACCCCCTGAGTCCTTGAAACCACCTTGCCCACCTTCGGGTTTGCAGGGCAGCTCGAACGCGCCGGCAACGACTCTGCCGGCATCCCTTCATCACAAACCACCGCTGGAACGCCCAAAAGTGCGTCCAGCAGCTTTTTCTATGGAGAAACAAATGAGCGACACCACCACCCTCGAAAACGCCTCTGACGCCGATTTGGTCGTCCTTGAAGATGCAGCCGAAGAATCGACGGCCACCAGTCTTACCAGTGACCAGGTCAGCCTGAGCCAGTTCATCGACGAGTTCGGGGACGGCCTGCTCAGCCAGGTCAAGTCCCAGAACCCGGCGGTCTTTGATCCCGAGCTGGAAAAGCAGGGCGATGTCTACCAGCGCCGGCAGGCGTTCATGGAGGCACTCAAGCGCAAACCCTTCCAGGCGCAGGCCGATGCCGTGCAGGCCGTCGTCAAGCTCCTGGTCGATCACAACCAACCCTCGGCCGTGATCAACGCGGAGATGGGCACGGGCAAGACCATGATGGCGATCTGCGCTGCCGCGCTGCTGCAGCAGACCCATCCTCGAACCATCGTCATCTCGCCGCCCCACCTGGTCTACAAGTGGCGGCGCGAGATCCTGGAAACCGTTCCTGGTGCCAAGGTCTGGATTCTCAACGGCCCGGACACCCTGCGAAAGCTGCTGATGCTGCGCAAGGCCATTGGCCTGAAGACCAGCCAGCCTGAGTTCTTTATCCTCGGCCGTGTGCGCATGCGCATGGGCTTCCATTGGAAGGCAGCCTTCATGACCCGTCGGACCTTGTTTGACGGTCAGGGCATGGAGGTGGCGGCTTGCCCGGACTGCATGCGGTCGATCACGCGAGAGGATGGCGATGGCCACCCCATGCCGGTCTCTGCAGCGCTGGCCAACGCCATCCTGTCGGACAAGCGCCTGAAGTGTCAGCATTGCGGCAGCGCCCTCTGGACGCTGATTCGCTCGGGCCGTGCCATTGAGTCCATGCACGACCTGGTGCTGGGCGCCTTGAAGCAAATGCCTACCATTGGCGAGAAGACAGCCCAGCGGCTGTTGAACGCTTTTGGTGAGGACATGCTGGGCGCCATGCTGGGAGACAACGTCTATGAGTTCCTGAACCTCATGGACGAGAACGGTGACCTGGTGTTTTCTGATCGGCAGGCCTCGCGCATGGAGCGCAGCCTGGCCAACTTCGAGTTCAGCATCGGCGAGGGCGGCTACCAGCCCACCGAGTTCATCAAACGCTACTTCCCGAGAGGCTATTTCGGGTTGCTGGTGGTCGATGAAGGGCACGAGTACAAGAACGAGGGTTCGGCCCAGGGCCAGGCCATGGGTGTTCTCGCCAGCCAGTGCCAGAAAACGGTGCTGCTGACGGGCACGCTCATGGGAGGCTATGCCGACGATCTGTTCCACCTGCTGTGGCGCCTGAACCCGGGCGCCATGATCGAAGACGGGTTCAAGCCGTCCAAGTCCGGCTCCATGGCCAATGCCACGATGGGCTTCTTGCGCGAGCACGGGGTCCTGAAGGACATCTACAAGGAGTCGAGCGACTCGTCGCACCGCACCGCCAAGGGCAAGGCCCTGACGGTGCGCACCAGCAAGGCACCAGGCTTCGGTCCGGTTGGCATCATGCGCTACGTGCTTCCCTGCACGGTGTTCCTGAAGCTCAAGGACATCGGGCAGAAAGTGCTACCACCCTACGAAGAGCGCTTTGTCGACGTCGCCATGACGCCGGCACAGCAGGCGGCATACGACGCCATGTCGCGCAGTCTCATCAAAACGCTCAAACAGGCGCTGGCCCTCAAGGACAGCTCCCTTCTGGGTGTGGTGATGAACGTGCTGCTGGCCTGGCCAGACTGCTGCTTTCGCCCGGAGGTGGTTCGCCACCCACGGACGAAGGCGCTGCTGTACAGCCAGGCGGCTGTGTTCGCGGACGGGGAGGTCACTCCCAAGGAAGCGCACCTGCTGCAGCTCTGCAAGGACGAGAAGGCCCTGGGCCGTCGGGTGCTGGCGTACACGGTGTATTCCGGTACGCGGGATACCACCTCGCGCCTGAAGGTCCAGCTCGAAGCCCATGGTCTGAAGGTGGCGGTGCTGCGCGCCAGCGTGGATGCCGCCAAGCGTGAGGACTGGGTGGCCGACCAGGTCGAGCGCGGCATCGACGTGCTCATCTGCAACCCCGAACTGGTCAAAACCGGTCTGGATCTGCTGGAGTTCCCGACCATTGCGTTCATGCAGTCCGGCTACAACGTCTATACCGTCCAGCAGGCGGCAAGGCGGTCGTGGCGGATCGGGCAGAAGCAGGAGGTCAAGGTGTACTTCCTGGGATATACCGGCAGCTCGCAGATGGAGTGCCTCAAGCTCATGGCCAAGAAGATCGCGGTGTCTCAGTCCACGTCGGGCGACATGCCCGACAGCGGCCTGGACGTGCTCAACGACAGCGGCGACAGCCTGGAAGTGGCGCTGGCCAAGAAGCTGCTTGCCGAGGCGTGACGCCTCTTTGACCCCAGCCCGGACCCTACCGTCCGGGCTTTTTTTTGCCTTTTGACATGTGACGCTTAAAATAGCGACATCTGTCAACCACGGAAAGTTCTCTCATGGGAAAAGCTTCAACCAGCTCCGGCGCAGCCAAGGCCAGCGGGAACTACCGGCCGGGGCCCCTCAAACGTCAGCCAGTGATGACGCGGGTGCCTTCAACCTGGCTCAAGTCGTGCTCGGGCGAAGACTTGTGGCACGAGGTGATGGCAACGACCATCGACCTGCCAGCCATCGATCAGCACGGATTGGTGCAGACAGGAGTACCCACCGAGGTATTGGACAAAATGGTGGCCACCTTTGTTCGCTTGGTAGAAACCGAGGTGCTGGGTGCTGTGGGGGTGAGCAGCCGCACCGTACAGCGGCGCAAGGCCGGTGTTCTGAGCACCGAGCACTCTGGCGCGGTGCTGGACCTCATTGCCGTAACGCAAAAGGCCATCGAGGTGCTGGGCAGCCGCGAAGCCGCAGAGGACTGGCTTCACCATCCAGCGCTGGCATTCGATGGACGTCGCCCCATCGAACTGGTCTCCACGCGGCCTGGCGCCGATCTGGTCAAGGACCACCTCACCCGGATGGAATACGGGGTCTACGCTTGACGCCCTTGCCGCCGGCACTGGCTGGCGCGAAGGCAGCACGCGAGCTGGTGGTTTGGCGGCTGGACGCCGCCAAGTACGCCTCGACCTGGGCAACAGGGGAGGGTGCTTTTCAGGTGGGAGGGCGCTGGAGTTCCCCAGGACTGCGGGTGCTTTACACGGCGCTGGACCCTGCAACCGCCATTCTGGAGGTGGCGGTGCACAAGGGATTCGACGCCTTGGACGCTGTGGCCCACAAACTGCTGAGCATTCGGCTCACGCAGCTGGACAAGGTGCATGTGCTGGACACGGCGACTGTTCCCAATGCCAACTGGTTGCGACCCGGCGCGGTGAGCAGCAATCAGCAGAAATTCGGTGACGCTTTGCTGGCCGTGCATCCGCTGGTGTTGGTGCCCAGCGTGGTCAGCACGCATTCCTGGAACTTACTGATCAACATCACGGCGGCTGCCGGCATGTTCGAGCTGGCCATGATGGAGGATTTTGCACTGGACACGAGGCTATCGACGCGGCGGTGAAGGGTGTTCAGCGGGACGCCCCGCAAGCCCGGCTCAGCTCAAAAGAAGCTGCTCAGCGATCTTCTTGCCCACACTGAGCACCAGGTCAAAGGTCATGTCCAGGCCCTTGTCACGGAAGGTGTCCTTGATCTTCTTCCAGACCGTCTCGTTTCGGATGGTGTCCAGCAGGTCATGACCTGAATTCGTCAGGCGCCGGGCGATAGCCGCGCCGATCTCCCCGCTTCCGTTGCGCAGCTCCTGAATGTTCGCCTCAATGAATCCTGCTTCGGCCAGCAGGCGCATGTTGTAGGCGACCTCCTGGGCGGGGAGGCTCTCGAAGTGGTCCGGCCGGAGCACCGTATTGGGCGTTGCCGACTCTTCCAGCCGAAGCAGGATCTGGCGAATGATGGTCCAGTCTTTCCTCATGACGGGGGACTCCGATGCAGTTTTGTGACTCAAGTAGTCATTGTCCCTGCACAAGGGCCATGGCAGGGGTCGCACGAACACCCCGATTGGGGATCGGACCCTCATGAATTGACAGGGTTATCCGCACGGCGGCTGCGGTCCTGTGCGCAGAATCCAGACCAAAGACAGTCAATGGTCAGGGAGGGGGCATGGACCCAGGTGAAGCGCTGGAGGCGTATCTGTATTTTCTTCGTCACGAAAGAGGGTTGGCCGCAAGATCGGTTCGTGCCGCAGAAACGGTACAACGTTCGTGGGAGCAGTCGCTTCGGGCAAATGCCTTTGGGAGGAACTGGCTCGAAGCCACTCCGCAAGACTTGAGCAGGTTCCTTCAAGCGAGGCACCACTTGGCGGACACAACCATCGGCGTGGTCCGTTGGCACCTCAAGTCCTTGTACGCCTGGCTCCAAAGAGAAGGGCTCGCGCTGGCCAACCTCGCCATAAACCTGGCGACGCAGGCGAGATCTCCACGACATCGGTCACCCTGGTTTGTGCCCTCGTATGTGCAACTGCAGCGCATGCTGGAGTTGCCCGACACCCTCACGCTCGAAGGAATCCGGGACCGTGTCATGCTTGAACTGCTGTACGCCACCGGCGTTCGCTCGCAGGAACTCCTGAGCATGCAGGTGCACACGGTGTGGCCCTCGGAGCGCCGCGCGGCCGTTGTTGGCAAGGGGAACAAGGAGCGCCTTGTGGTGATGAACGAGTCGGCCGCAGAGTGGCTCGCGTACTACCTCAAAGTGGTGCACCCCAGGCTATTGCGGCGACGCCGCCTCGCGGCGATTCCCACCAAAGGAGATCAATGCGTGTTCCCCTCAACAAGGGCACCGGCTCCGCTGAGCTACGGCACCCTGCGCCTGCGCGTCAAGGAATACGCGGTGCGGGCCAACATGCCGTTGCTGACCGCGCACTCGCTGCGACGGGCTTTCGCCACCCATCTGTATCAAGGGGGAGCTGACCTGCGCGCGATACAGAATCTGCTGGGCCACGCTCACCTGGCCACCACCACCTTGTACACCCAGGTTCCAAGCCCTCGACTGCACGAGGTGATCGAGCGTCATCACCCGCGCGGGCGCCTGTACACGCCCGGCGTCCAGCACTCACTCAACGCTCCATCGCCGGAGGTGGCGCCGAGTTACCAAAACTTGGAGTTGTTGCCCTTGTAGCCCACGACGATCTTCCCGCTGGTGCGTCCGTTGTCGAGGGTGACGCTCAGGACCGTGTACTGGGACGAACCCTTGCCGGATTCCCACTTGTAGTCGATTCGCGTGCCACGGAAGTCGTCCTTGCCGGCGTTGTAGTCGAAACCGATGATGTCGCGAACCTGTTCGTAACTCATGCCCTGGTCGATCTTGTCGAAGGCAGCGTACAGATCTCCATCGGCAGAGTCCGAACCGCCGCCGCCACCTCCACAGGCGCTCAGTCCAAGGGCGGTGGCCGAGACGGCCAAGAAAGCGATGACGCGACGGCGGGAATGGGTCTTGCCCATGATGTCCTCCTGAATGTTGTTGATGAAAAAGCCGGGGGATGATAGCGGGTCAAACGAGGCGTTCAGTTCAGGCGCTTTTGGCGCATCTGCTGGACGCCCAGGTCTTCGATCAGGTGGTCAACCAGGTCGATGAATCCGCAGGACCGAAGGTAGGCCGCTGCACTGGCAGCTCGGTCCGAGCGAATGCTCAGGGACAGCACCATCGCTTCATCTCCGTAGCAAACCGGTGCGCGAATGCAGCCCGGAATCACCGGGACCTGTTCACGGCGCAAGGCGTACTTCAGCTCGTCCCACAGATCGGGATAGGGAATCACGACCAGTGACACGGTCTGCTCGACAAAGTGCACCGCATCAGCGTCCAGGACATGGTGTTCATGGTCAAGCTGCAGAGGGACTTTGACACTCAACTCGCGGGCGATGCGGCGGGCTGCGCTGAAATGGTGCGAACCTCCCTGGTTGTTCAGCAGCAGGCGCTCGTCCCATCCGAAAGAGGTGAAGGAGTCACCCACGCACAGCGTGCCTTTGAGGCAGCGCACCTGGTCGTGCGCCAGGCAGCGCTCCAGATCGGCTCGGCTGCCCTGGCGGTATTCGTTGTTCGGTTGGCGGTGCTCAAAAGCATGCATGCTGGCGAAGGAGGACAGCCTGCTTTTGGACAAGAGAATGTTCGAGACGTCCTGAATCTCGAACTCGACGCCTTTGGCGCGTGTCGTGCGGACCAAGCTGGCCAGGACCAGATCGAACTTTTCCTGATCGGCTTCGTCCAGCCAGCGCGTGCGCGCACGCAACTGTGTCCAGTCGCGGTGTCCTTTTTGACCCAGGGACTCCCTCAGCGGCAGGTGACGTGGTCGAGAATCCTTGGCCAGGGTCAAGGCGACCTCCAGCGGTACGCCGTCGGCCCGCAATGCGCTGCGGTGGCGACGTGCGGCAAGCTCATCGAGTTGCCCAGCCAGTGTGGCCTTGACCCGGTGGAGCAACCCCGTTACCCCCGAAGCCGAAGCGTTACGCCGAGGGAGGCACCAGGCGCCCGTTGTAGAGAAAGTCTTCTGCGTCATAGATCGTTTCGTCGGAAAACCCCACGGCGGCTTTGACCGTGATGCGGCCGGTGTTGGTCTGTTCGGCCTTGATGTGCGAAATTCCGGCATCGCGCGAGAACGCCACGCGCTGCTGGCCGGTGCGGATGTTGCGGACCACCACCTTCTTGATGCCGTCCTCCTTGACCACCGTGATCGGACCCTTGGGGGTGTCGTACAGGTAGAAGCGATTGCGGAAGTTCGGCTCTTCGGAACCCTTGATCAGGCTCATCTCCAGCCGCGTGGGCAGCAACTGGGCTTTGTCGACGTCGTAGAAACCGATCTCGAAGCGTGCAGGGTCCAACGTCTGAGGTGCATGCCGACGCACGACCACCAGCCGGGAGGCCTCGATGTCGCCTCGCTGCGTCCATGCCAGGTGCCAGTCCGCAGGCAGCAGCCTTGAGGCGATGTTCGTGGTCGGAAAATACGTGAATGCGCTGCTGCTGCGCAGAAGGAGGATGCCGCGCGAGGTGAGGTGGTAGCCGTAGGCGGCTACCGTAGGGCCACCGATGGGCGTGAAGCGCCACTCCCCCCGAAATCCCTCCAGATGCCCGATGGTCTCTGGTTGGCCAGACTTGGTGAAGTTGACGCGGCGCACGACGTAGTCGCGGCTGGCATTGCCCTTGACCAGGTAGCTCGCCCAACCGGTGGCGCTGAAGCCGCTGACTTCGACAATGGGCGAGAGGGGGTCCACGTAGCGCACGTTCTGCTCGTGCTCCCACCCGAAGCGCCATGCCTTGAAGCCGGACTCCTGTGCGGTGAGATACCAGACGGTGGGCCGGGTGATGTTGGCCTCTGGCAAGGCGGCGCTTGCCCAGGTTCCGTCAGACCGAAGAACCTGCTTGTCGCCTTTGAAGTCCTGCCGGGTGATGTCCTGGCCAACTCGGACGACCGAGTCTTCCCCGTGAATGGTGACGCAGCCGGACAGCAGCGCAGGAGCGCCCAGCAGGCAATGTCTGCGAGTAATCATGTTTCCTCCCTGATGCAACCTTCAACGATACCCGAGCCACGCTTTGGCAACGTTCAGGCCACTGTCAAAACTATCAGGATGATGGAGGCAACCATGCTGACCTGGCGAACGCCCATCCACAAATCGGCCGTGGCGATGCGCCCATCGGCGTACTGTCTCCACATCGCCAGCAGCATGCTGGCGCAGATCAGGAAGGTGATGGCCACGGTCAGCATCTGGATGGTGTTCCGAAGCTGCGACATGGAAACGCCCGAGCCGTTCTCGAATCCTGCTTCCACGGCCGCAGAGAGCGACATGCAGTTGCCGTAGCCATCGGTCAGGCAGTTCTGCAGCGCTGTATTCGGTGTCTGCGGGGTGAGTGTCCACCCGGTGCCAGGGGCGGGTGATGGCGAGGGGTTGGTCACTGGCGGTCGGGTCACACCATCGATGCGGTCGGCCATCTCGCAGATGGAGGTTCCGTTGCGGTCGTTGAAGCCTTCGCAGCGGCCCGAGCGGATCATGGTCAGGCAGTTGCCCACCCCCAGCTGGACACAGGCCAGGACCATGCTGGGGGTGACTGGACGGCCGTCGAAGGTGGTCATCGCCGCCAGTTGCGCGGGGGCCGAGGTGCGCAGAGCCTGCGACATCACGGTCGCCCAGGCGTTGACCTGGTCCTGCAGGGGAAGCTGACGAAACTGCTCCGGTGTAACCGGAGGGCTGATCGTCGCGATGTTGCGCCTGTTCATTTGCAAAATGCCGTAGCAGCACGAGCCGTTGTAGACATCGAGTCGCCCACCACTCTCGAACATGGCCAGATTACCGATGGCAGTGGCGTAGCCTTGCAACTGGGCACTGGCATTCGGGGAGGCCAGGATCGCGGCGGAAACCTGGCTGGCGGTAATGCGCGTGTTGCTCTGTCCCCATGCGATACCAGCGGCTAAGGCCAATGCCGAAGCCAACAGCAGCAGTACAGATTTCAACCATTGGTTGAATGCAGCCATCACAGACCCTCCAGCTTGATGGCACGGTTACACGCGGGTACCGGAGCACCATGCTGTAGCAGCCGAAAATAGGCGGTGGCTGTAGCAGGATCGAAAGAGAACTGAACTTGGTTCAATGCCCTGAACTGCTGTTCCTCTTTTGTCTCCCAAGGAGACATCACAAAGCAAAAATTGTCGAACTCCCGAATTTGAGCTGGCGCGGACTTGTCTTTCCCGCCGATAGCCACCCGGGCAAGACATTTTGAGTAGACATCGACGACACTGCGCCCGTTGGCGGGAGGCTCACACCGTGAGAAATCCAGCAGGTCCACCTGAGAAAACACGATGGAGCGGCCACGCAGAGATGTGTTGGCGATGAGCATGTTGAAGATGGGCGCCTTTTCAGTGCTGGCCGAGATCAGGTCATGCCAGACGACATTCACTGTGGCCAAGTCACTTGGGAGGAACTTGACCACCGGTGTTTTGGGGTCTGCGGGAACGAAGTTGGTCGCCGCATCCCTCATGCGCTCCCACTTCAAACCAGCAGGGAACTTGACCTGGTCGGTGCTCGTGGCGCGCACCTCGGTGCCCTGGGCGCGGGCGCTGGGAGCCATGCCCAAGAGCAATGCCGCGACGAACATCAGGGTCAACAACAGGGCTCGCAGGTCGTGTCGCGTGACGAACGGGAGCGTGAACGGAAAGGTCGGGTGCATGGTTTCCTCCGGCTGAATTGATCTGTAAGCCCGCCACTCTACTGAGGCGAACTGGCCGCTTCCAGCTCACTCATGAACACCTCAGGGGGTGTAGCGCCGACCAGGCGCTTGCCGTTGGCCAGGAACACGGTGGGCGTGTTTTGGATCTTGTATTTCTCACCGGCCTTGAGGATGGCCAACAGGCCAGAGGTGTCGCAGTCCTGCTTGCCGCCCATGGGTCTGCTGCCGGCCATGATGGCGCGCCAGGCAGCGCCTCGGTCCGGCGCGCACCACGCGGTACGAGCCAGGGGAACCGACTCGGGCGAGATCACGGGGAACATGAACTTGTAGACCGTCACGTTGTCCAGCTGGTCCACGAACTTGGTGAACACCTTGCAGATGGGGCAGTTGGGGTCCTCGAATACGGCGAGCTTTCTGGATCCGTTGCCTCTGACCTCCTTGATCGCATGCTGTAGGGGAAGGTCACTGAAGCCCACCCGGTGCATCTGCTCGATGTGGGCGGCGGTGAGGTCCTGGCGCTGCTGCATGTCGATCAGGGCAGCGCCGGAGAAGCCGTATCTGCCGGACTCGTCCACGTAGAAGATCTCCGAGCCGACCTCGACCGCATACATGCCGGCAATCGGGGTGCTGCGGATGGCGCCAGGCTTGACCTTGCCCTGGGTGTTGCGCTCGATAGTGGCGCGCAACTGAGTGGCCTTGGGTTCCGCGACCGCGCTCTGCGCGAGGGCGTTGCAGGCCATGAGAAGGCCCGTCACGGACATCAGAAGGCATCTGATCAGTTTGGAGGAATGGTGCATCTTCATGGTGGTGGGCTGGGGATGAACTGGGACAGAGTGGTGGTCAGAAATCAAAGGCCCGAACACCGCGCTCGGAGCGGCGAATCTCGACCGCATGGCGTATCTGTTCAGAGACGACAACCGGGTTGGCCACGGCGTTGACGAGCAGGGTGGGACAGGTCGCGTCGGTGCTCTGGATCACGACTTGGCCACGGCCGAAGATGGACTGCAGCAGGGTGCCTTTGACGGAGATGTCCTTGACCCGGTACAGCTCGACGGACTCGACTTGCTTGACCAGGATGCCGCTTTCTTCGATGAAGCGCTGATCGGTCAGGCTGTAGCGGTGGCGGGCCGTGCGCAGGTAGCGGTAGCCTGCGTAGAGGACCGGCAGCACGAGCCAGAATGTGAGAACGGCGATGAGGTAGACGCCCGCATTGCTGACCTGGCCCTCGCTGGCGCTCCAGAGCACGCGGGTCTCGCGCACCTGCGCGGCCGCAGGAGGCGACTCGGGTGTGACGCGGGCAAGGAGGTGAGGATCGGGCTGGTCCATGGTCCCAATCTACGAAGAAGGCCCTTCCCTCGCATCAGAAAACCTGCCGCAGAAAGGGCAGGTTTTCGCTTGACAGGCAAGGGGGAATCTGGCATCAAAAAGAAAGCCAACCGATTGCTCGGTTGGCTTTGTGCTGCGGTACGGGGGATCGATCAGGTGTCCTGAACGATCAAGGTTGGCCACTGCAGCTCGGCCTCGCGCTTGCCACTCAGCAAACGCAGGCCAGCACGCACCAGCCCAGTGCCAGCCCGTCCGATGCGAACAGGCAGCTGTGCACTCCAGCGGCAGGCCCCCAGGAGCTTCTGCCGGCGCAGGTGAGTGGCCTGCACCTGGAGCTTGCGCCTACACGCCCGCAGGTAGACGGCGGGGTGCGCGGCCTGCAGGTGCGGATGACGCTCGAACAGGTCCACGATCAGAAGCGCGGTCGGCGCTTCGTCAACGTGGTCCAGAACGGCTTTCCAGTGCGGCTGCTCCAGTTGGAACCGGGCAGCGAAAGCGCTGGAGGCGGGTTGGCGGGGCGAGAGGGGCGGTTCGGACAGGGCTGAACCAATGGTCACGGGTTTCGGATTCATGATGGACTCCATGTTGAAGACCAGGAGAACGCGCATACCCAAGCCCGGCCGTAAAGCCAAGATCGGGAAGCTAGAACATCCCGATCTGGGTTACGAAGGACAGAAACTCCAGGTCAGACCTTGGGGGTCAGACCGTGCACCTTCCAGGAGTTGAGGTGCCGCGTGGTGCCCGAGGGCAGAACACGCGCACAGTGTATCGATGTCGATGGAGCGGGAAAAAGGGTCTTTCCCCAGACGAGGTAAATGGCCGGAACAGTTAAGGGTTGTAGGACGCCCTCCCGTGCTGGCGAGCCGACGACACACGCTGACCACCAAGGGTGGGCGTCGTACAAGCCTCTAGGGAGGAAACCGCGGGGAGTACCAATCTGGGCGTACCAGTTGGCAGCTATGGGGATTTGACTGCCTGCAGTGTTGTTGTCGGTTGCGATTGCGCCGCCTGATCCAGGCTCGAAGGCCTCACTGGGGTGTGCTACACAGTTTCAGATGAACAGTTGCAGCAGTTCTCGCAGGGGCAACACTGTCGTTTTCTAGATCGGGCGCAGCTGTCCCCGACGAGCTGCGGTGAGCCCGCTCCGGACACCAGCAAGCGTGCACATGCCAACGCGGTCATGGTGGCCCTCGCTGGTGCGGTGTGCGAATAGGCTGCCCGCGTGCGAACGTCTCGACGATGATCATCGTCGCGCCGCAGTGAACGCACACGAAGGTTGGCCGGACCGGCTCAGCGCCACCACCGGTGATCTCGGCCTGTCGGCTCGGCGCCTCAGGCACAAGCAGCTGGCGCGCCTGCTCGATGCACTCCCGCCGATGGTTGTTGGCCAGCAGCCCGTAGTGCCGGATCCGGTGGAACCCGCTCGGCAGCACGTGCAGCAGGAAGCGGCGCATGAACTCCTCGGGCGAGAGCGTCATCGTCTTGTGGCGTGTTTTGCCCTTCGCTGGGCCCTTGTCTCGGTAGTCCTTCCAGCGAAACGTCACCCCACGCTCGTCGTGCGCCACCAGGCGCGAGTTGGAGATCGCTACCCGGTGCGTGTAGCGCGAAAGGTAGGCCAGCACCGCCTGAGGCCCCGCAAACGGCTTCTTGGCATAGACCACCCATTCACACCGTCGCAGCGGTGCGAGCCATCGCGCAAAGGCCTTCGGATCTGCCAGCGCGGTGTGTTGCGAGAAGAACTGCAAACCCCCTGCGCGGTGCTCCTGCTCGAGTGCTTCCAGGAAGAGCCGCCGAAACAGGCGCGAGAGCACACGCACCGGCAGGAAGAAGCCCTGTCGGCAAGCCACCCAACGCTGGCCGTCCAGCGAGAGCCCGCCGCCGGGCACGATGCCGTGGACGTGCGGGTGGTGCGTGAGCGCTGAACCCCAGGTGTGCAGCACCAGGGTGGCGCCGATCTGCGCGCCCAGGTGCTTGGGGTCGGCGGCGATGGTGCGCAGCGTCTGAGCCGCCACCTCAAACAGCAGGCCGTAGACGACGGCCTTGTTCCAGTACGCGATCTCGCTGATGGGGGCGGGCAGCGTGAAGACCACGTGGAAGTAGTCCACGGGCAGCAGGTCGGCCTGGCGGGCATCCAGCCAGCGCTGTGCAGCACGGGCCTGGCACTTGGGGCAGTGCCGGTTGCGGCACGAGTTGTAGGCGACCTGCAGGCGCTGGCAGTCTTCACAGCGCAGCACATGTCCCCCCAGTGCCGCGCTGCGGCACTGCTCGATAGCTGTCATGACCTTGAGCTGACCCAGGCTCAGGTGGGAGCGCTGGGCTTGCCGCCAGGCCGGCCCGTGGCTGCGGAAGATGTCCGCCACCTCCAGGGCAGCGGTGCCCATGGTGGGCCTACGCGGTGCTCAGCTGCTCAAGCGGGCTGACCACCTCACGCAGGACGTCGGTGGCTACCTGTGCGTACATTGCTGTCGTCTCCAGCTTCTTGTGCCCCAGCAGAACCTGGATCACCCGGATGTCCACCTTCTGCTCCAGCAGGTGTGTCGCAAAGCTGTGACGCAGCGTGTGCATGGACACGCGTTTGTCGATGTTCGCGGCGTCAGCCGCCATGTGAATGGCACGGTTGAGCTGCCGGGTGGTCAGAGGTTCGACCGGGTTCAAGCCTGGGAACAGCCAGCCACCATCGAGCATCTTGCCTTGCGCCCGGGCTACACGCCACCAGACCCGAAGGCGCTCCAGCAATATTGGCGAGAGCATGGCGTAGCGATCTTTGCTGCCCTTACCCTGTTCCACGCGCAGCGTCATGCGTTGGCTGTCGATGTCGCTGACCTTCAGAGACACGACTTCGCTGGCGCGCAGACCCGTGCCGTAGGCCAGGGACAGTGCGGTCTGGTGCTTGAGGTTTCCAGTGGCGGCAATCAGGCGAGCCACTTCCTCGCGGCTGAGCACCACCGGCAATGTGCGGGGCACATGCACGGGCTGCATCTTGGCCGTCAATTCCGCACGATCCAGGGTGATCTCGCATAAGAACTTCAGCCCGGTGATCGTGGCGTTGAGGGTAGTGGGCGAGGTACCTTCGTCAACCAGGTGAAGCTGGAAGTTGCGCAGGTCTTCGACGGTGGCGGTATCCGGCGGCCGGTGCAGGTACGCGGTGAACCGGCGTACGGCTCGGATGTAGGCGGTCTGCGTCTTGGGCGCAAGCCTGCGCATCCGCATGTCTTCGAGCATGCGCTGGCGCAACGGCGAAACCGTCGGATGGGGTGCGTTCATGATGGTGCTCCTGTCGTGAACGAGGCCAATTGCCTCGGCTCACAACATCGGCGCGTGTGCCCACGCCGTCAACCAACCATCCAGGCTCGGAGACTACCGCGCGAGCGGTTTAGTCCTCAGGCTGGTTGCGGACGTTCGGCTGAACTGACCATACGACGAGCCGCCATCAGTGGCGTCGCAGATTGCCAGCGGGCTCGGACGCAGTGCCGCTCTTATCCCGTCTGCGCAATGCGCTCGCCTTCAGGTCTGAACCAGTGCCCGTATTAACCATGCGCTGAACGCGTCGAGTGCAGCACTGGTTCGCCGGCTGGCCAGCGTCGCCAGCCAGTAGCGACCGGTTTCCACCTGCAGCGGGAATGGACGCGTCAGGCGACCGCTCACGAACTCGCGCTCGAACAGGCGGGTTGGCAACAGCGCGATGCCTGCGCCCTGTGCCGCCGCATCTGCCAGCACCAGTGATGAGTCGAAACGCGAACCCTCCAAACGGGGTGTCGTGAGGCCCGCAGCCTGAAACCAATGCGGCCATTCCTCGTCTCGATACGAGCGCAACAGCGGCTCGCGTAGCAGGTCGCTGGGCTGTCGCAACCGCGCCGCGACGGCAGGCGCACACACGGGCGACAGGGGCGCGCTCAACAAGGCCTGGGCGCGGATGCCATGCCAGTGACCATCACCAAAGCGAATCGCGCAGTCCAGCCCTTCAGCCGCAAGATCGACCCGGTTGTTGTTGGAGTACAGCCGCAAGTCCACGACGGGATGCAAGGCCTGGAAGTCGCGAAGACGCGGCAGCAACCAACCCACGGCAAACGTCCCCACCACGCCCACGGACAGCACCTGCCGTGGCGCCTTGCCCCGGCCTTCCATGCCGTCCAGGGCATGGGCCATGCGCTCAAATGACTCCGTCATCACCGGCACCAGTGCAAGGCCTTCATCGGTCAGGACCAGCCCACGCGGCACGCGGCGGAACAGCTGCACACCGAGCCGGCGCTCCAGATTCTTGACATGCTGGCTCACGGCGGCCTGCGTCAGGTGCAGTTCAGCAGCGGCTTGGGTGAAGCTCAGGTGGCGTGCAGACACCTGGAAAGCGCGCAAAGCGTTGAGTGGCAGATCCATAGTTTGACATCAGTTTTTCTTGGGTCTCGCCTTGATTATTCCCGTTTGCCACCTTGGGAAACCGGGCCTACCATGCAGACCCCTTTACCTATGGAGAATCACGTGACTTCGAGACGCCATTTCGGCGCTGCCGCCGCCCTGCTTTGTGTGACTCCGGGCTGGGCTTGGGGGCAATCAGCCAAAACAAATCTTTGGACCGAGGCGCGCTGGGCGCCCACCCTCCAGGCGCTCAAGGCGCTCGAACGCCGTGCTCAGGGGCGACTGGGTGTGCAACTGGTGGATGCCTCGGGCGAACGCTCCCTGGGCTACCGCAGCGATGAGCGCTTCCTGATGCTCAGCTCTTTCAAGACCCTGTCCGCCGCCTACGTGTTGGCCCGCCACGACAGGGGCGAAGATCACCTGGAACGCCGCATTCCGGTCACCACGGCCGATTTGATTCCCTATGCGCCCGTTACCGAGAAGCACGTAGGTGGCCCCGGGCTCACGCTGGCCGAGCTGTGCCACGCCACCGTCACCACCAGCGACAACGTAGCGGTCAACCTGATGCAACGCAGCTACGACGGACCGCCCGCGTTGACGCGGTTTGTCCGCAGTCTGGGCGACGCGGTCACCCGCCATGACCGCCTGGAGCCCGACCTCAATGAGCCGGACCCAACCCAAGCGCTGGACACCACCACCCCGCGAGCCATGGGCACCACGCTGGCTCGACTGTTGTTCGGTGACGTCCTGTCTGAAACCTCACGTCGGCAACTGCAGGACTGGCTGTTGGCCAACACCACGGGCGCCCGCCGCTTGCGTGCGGGATTCCCCTCGGGATGGCAAGTCGGCGAAAAGACCGGCACCGCATCTCGCGTGGGTGCCAATGATGTGGGGTTTGTACGCCCGCCGATGGGTACACCGGTTGTCGTGGTGGCCTACCTGGAAACCCCCGCCGCCCCCATGGCGCAACGGGATGAAGCGATTGCCGAAGTGGGGCAACTGGTGGCCCGCTGGCTGCAGGAGACAGCCTAGCGAATGAAGACCTGAAAGCCGGTTTGCAGGTCAAGTGAACGGGCTCGCGACGGGGTACTCACCGTCGCGCCCTGTCGCCGATCCCCACAGGCATAGCACCGCTGGTATGCTTCAGGTGTCACCCGCCAGCGGACAGTTATCGGTGCACACCAGCCTTCCAGGCGCCAATGTCGCGAAAAGGCTGGGAGCGGTCAATCGAAGGGGGCAAATCCAACGGCAGGTAAGGGCTAGTTAGCGGCCCTTGAGCAGGCAAGCATCAATCATCCGACTTGCGCCGTGGTTGTGCCAATGCTGCTGTTCAGCCCACACGCGATTCGCAGAGCAAATGCTGCGCAAGGTTCGCTCATGCGTCGATAGCAGCCCTTGCTACGCTTCAGGGGCACGAAAGACTCATCAATGGACATGACGATGGTGAATGTCCGGAAAGTGCGGGTGCTTGTGCGTCATCGCTGGGTGCCTGTGTTCGTGCACATGCGGTTCCTGGCCATCCCACTGGAAGTCGTGCGTGTGCTGGTGGTGCTCGTCATGGTCATGGGCATGGCTGTGATCCATGGGCTCGTGCGTGTGTTCGTGCTCGTGCCGCTCGGTCAGATGCAGCCAGACCCCTAAAGCCATCAAGCCGCAGGCGATCCAGAAGCCAGGCCCCACCGATTCGCCCAGCAACAACAAAGATACCAAGGCGCCCATGAACGGCGCCACCGAGAAGTAGGCCCCGGTGCGGGCAGTGCCCAGGCCGCGAAGCGCCAGCACGAACAGCACCAGACTGATCCCATAACCCAGCAGACCTACCACCATGGCACCCAGCGCGGTGGGCCACGCGGGCCAGGCCTCGCCAACGGTCATGGCGATGGACACGTTCACGCAGCCGGCGACCAGCCCCTTGCTGCCCGCGATGAAAAGTGCATCTGAAGCGGACACCTTGCGGGTGAGGTTGTTGTCGATGGCCCAGCACAGGCAGGCCAGCACGATCAACCCGGCGCCCCAATCCAGACCTGTCCCGTTGGAGGATCCCGTCGGCCAGGACAGCACCACACCGCCTGCCACGATGGCTAGCATGCCGGCCACCACCCGGCGGTCCGCGTTCTCCCTGAAGACCACCCAGGCCAGCACGGCGGTGAGCACACCTTCCAGATTGAGCAGCAGGGAGGCGGTGGACCCAGCGATGTGTTGCAGTCCCAACATCAGAGCCACAGGCCCCAGAACACCGCCAAAGCCAATGGCGCCAGCGAGCCAGGGCCACTCGCCGGGCTTCAGCCCCGATGCCTGCCAACCCTTGTCGCGCCACAGGCGGGCGGCTATCAGGCCCAGGCCACTGCCCAGGTACAGCAGGCCGCCCAGCAGCACCGGCGACACCGAGCCCAGCAGGAGCTTGGCCAGGGGCGTGCTCAGGCCGAACAGGGCCGCCGCCCCCAGCGCAAAACCGACGCTCGCGTTCATAGGTACTTGGTGATCTGGCGGAACTCGTCCAGGGAGTCGGGCTGCGCCTGGCCCTGGGCATCCACCATGTGACTCAGGCAGTGGTCCAGGTGATCCTGAATCAAGGTTTTCTTCGCCTGGGTGATGGCTTTTTCAACGGCCTGCAACTGCTGCACCACCGCAAGACATGGCTGGCCTTCTTCGAGCATCCGCACGACGCTGCTCAGGTGTCCTCCGGCGCGGCGAAGGCGTTTGATGACGGCGGGGTGGGTCTCGTGGGTGTGCATGGTGATGACCTTGTTCAATGCAGGATATCCTCCCCCAGAGGTTACAATAAATCGCGTCCAACCTGCTCTGTCTTGATGATCCACGCCCATCGCCCGCAAGACCCTTTTTCCGCCTGGTGGGCGGTTGGTCGCCTGGCAGTTGTCGGGATCGCTCTGGTCCTTTTGCTGGGGGCGTTGATCACGCCCTGGGGGTTGGCCAGATCCCACGGATCGGCCGCCATGGCGGTGCCCGATCACAGCCAACTGTCAAGTCCGGACGATGGGCAAAGGCACAGCCACGGCGATGAAGCCCCGGCGCCCGTGGACAGCCATGCGCACCACGCGACCGATCATTCCCACGACAGTGCTCATGCCTTGCCGCTGGGTCTGCCCGGTTCCGGCGTGGCCGGCGGGTTCTGGCGCCAGCGCCCTGCGGACGCCGGTCCCTGGCCATCGCTTGATGGCCTAGAACGTCCCCCGCGCACCTGACAGCGTCTGGTTCCTGCGGGTTCGGGCGGCGGTGGCCGCCCGAGACGTTTCTCTTTCTTCCACGGAGTTTTCATGCTCAGCCTTCGTTTCGACCGGCTTCAGGCCGCGCCATGGGCGCGTCCGGGCTCCGCCATGACCACCTTGCTGGTGGTGGCGCTTCTACTGTTCACCTCTGCCGAGGTCTTTGCCCATGCCGTGACCCAGGGTGATAAGGGATACATCCAGGAAATTTCCGGGGTGCATCATCTGCCCTTCACCTACCTGGGCGCCAAGCACATGATGACCGGCTACGACCACATCCTGTTCCTGTTCGGGGTCATCTTCTTCCTCTACAGGCTGCAGCACATCGCGGTGTACGTCAGCCTCTTTGCCATCGGGCACTCGACCACGATGGTGCTGGGGGTTTACTACAACATCGGGATCAACAGCTACCTGATCGATGCCGTGATCGGGTTCTCGGTGGTCTACAAGGCGCTGGACAACCTGGGCGCCTTCCAGCGCTGGTTCGGGGTGCAGCCCAACACCAAGGTGGCCACCCTGATCTTCGGCCTCATCCACGGCTTTGGCCTGGCCACCAAGATCCAAGAGTACGAGATTTCGCCCGATGGCCTGGTGCCCAACTTGCTGGCCTTCAACGTCGGCGTGGAAATCGGGCAGTTGCTGGCTCTGGCGGTGATCCTCATCGGCATGAGCTACTGGCGCCGCACCGCCGGCTTTGCTCGCCACGCCTACAGCGCCAACGTGGCCATGATGTCCGCCGGGTTCATCCTGGTGGGCATGCAACTGACCGGCTACTTCGTATCCTGACCCCCATCCTCGAATCCCCAAGAGTCTTTCCCATGTACAACAACGATTTGCCCACCCGGGCTCAACTGCCCACGTCGGCACAACTCATCCGCTCCACCCTGATAGCCGCGGTTTCCGCCCTGGTGCTGCTGGTCACCGTGGTGTTGCCGGCGGAATATGCGATCGATCCCACAGGCATCGGCCGAGTCCTCGGCCTGACGTCCATGGGCGAAATCAAGGCAAGCCTCGCCAAGGAAGCCGCTGAAGACACAGCAGCCACCGCACAGGCCAACGCCAACATGGCCACGCCCACCACGGCGCCAGCGCCGGCTGCAACGGGCAACACACCTGCTTCGGCAGGTGATATGAACTGGCGCGACGAGGCCAGCTACACCCTCAAGCCGGGTGAAGGCATCGAAATCAAGATGCGGATGAAGGAAGGCGAAAAGGCCCGGTTTGCCTGGACCGTCCAGGGCGGGGTGGTCAACTTCGACACTCACGGCGACGGCCTGGGCCGCTCCATCAGCTACGAGAAGGGGCGTGGCGTTCCGTCGGACGAAGGTGAACTGGTGGCAGCCTTCACGGGCAACCATGGCTGGTTCTTCCGCAACCGGGGAACTGCCGATGTGACCCTGGTGCTGCGCACGGGTGGGCAGTACCAGGACATCAAGCGGGCCCAATAACAAGTGGAAGCGCTCAGGCAGGACCGCTGACCGATGGGCGCGGCCTGAGCAGCATTCCGGCCAGCGCCAGCGCGCTGAACGCCGCGCCGGCGTCGAACGTGAAGGCCGCACCCATCAGGTCCCACAACAGGCCGGCCACAACGCTGGCGGCCAGCATCGCCACCCCGCTGACCAAGTTGAAGAAGTCGAGGGCCGTGCCGCGCAGGTCAGCCGGTGCGGTGACGGCCACCACGGTGGCCAGCAGCGACGCCGAGTCTGGCACCACCGTTTTGGCCGGGGAGCCGAGCTGCGCTCGCGCCCCGGCGAGGTGCTGGCCGGCCAAGTCAACGGGCCGGCACGCGCACGCACTGGAGCTGTTCACCGTGCTGGACGTGCAGCACCGCCCCCGGCAGAACCTTAGCAACTCTCGTGCGGCGAACAGCAGCGCGTATGCATCGCGCGTGCGCTGGCGAACCGGCCGCCGGTGATCCTGGCTGACGAACCCACGGCTCCGCTGGACAGCCAGCGCGCGCTGCGCGTGATGCGCCTGCTTAACCAGATGGCGCAGCAGGCCCAGACCACGATCATCGTGGTGACGCACGACGAAAAGATCATCCCCAGCTTCAAACGGACCTACCACATCCGCGACGGGCAGACGGTGGAGGAAGCGGGCGAGGGCCGGGCGCTGGACTGAACAGGCCCGTGCCAACCAGGGCCAAACGGACCGGGCGCCATCTTGAAGCTTTTGTTCAGCGGCCGCTGCTAAGACAGAGCTATATCGGCGCACCCATGATTCCTCCCGTCGCCAGTCATTTCGCTGCGACGAATCCAACGAAAGGAAATCATCATGAACCGCTCCAAGACCCTGTCCATGCTCATCGTCGCTGCTGGCATCGCCACCGCTGGCGGCCTGACCTACGCTAACCAAACGGCCGCTGGCACCAACGACGCTGTCGTCGATCTGGCCAAGGCGCAGATCACGCTGGAACAGGCCATCACGACCGCACTGCAGCAACACCCCGGCGGCAAGGCGAGCAAGGCCGAACTCGACAGCGAGAAGGGATCGACCTTTTTCGAGGTCGAGGTGGCCGCCGCTGACCAGAAGGTGTTTGATGTCAAGATCGATGCCGCCACCGGCAAAGTGTTGTCGAATCAGCTCGACAAACACGATGCCGGTGACGAGAAAGACGACGACTGACCCCCGCGCCCCGCTGCGGCACACCACACCGGCGCAGCGGTCAACGGGCATAAGCCGCCCAGCCAGCTGGTCACGCGCGTTCGTGGCCAGCCACCTTTTCAGCTTCGAGGAGAAACGCCGTGCGCGTTCTACTGGTGGAAGACGACACCATGATCGGCCAGGCCATGGTGGCCGCGCTCAGGGATGCGTCGTATGCGGTCGATTGGGTGCGCAACGGTCTGCGCGCCATGGACTCTCTGGCGGCCCAGCACTACGACGTGATGCTGCTTGATCTGGGGCTGCCGGGCAAGAGCGGCATGGAAGTGCTGCAAGCCACGCGGGGCAGACAGAACCCCCTGCCGGTTCTGATCATCACGGCCCGCGACGGTCTGGACGACCGCATCAAGGGTCTCGATGGCGGGGCCGATGACTATGTGCTCAAGCCCTTCGAGATGTCGGAATTGCTGGCGCGCATGCGCGCCGTCGTGCGCCGCCAGGGCGGCAACGCCACACCGACGCTGTGCAGTGCACACCTCACGCTGGACCCGTCCACACGCCAGGCTGCGGCCAGTGACGGAGCCCCGGTGCAACTCTCACACCGCGAGTTTTCCCTGCTGCAGGCGCTGATGCTGAGGCCGGGAGCCATCCTCTCGCGCGCAGAACTGGAGGACCGGGTCTATGGCTGGGGCGAGGAAGTCGAGAGCAACGCGATCGATTTCCTCATTCACGGCCTGCGCAAAAAACTGGGTAGCGAAGCGATCAAAAACGTGAGGGGCGCAGGATGGATGGTTTCCAGGAGCACCTGAAGCACTCTATCCAGCTGCGGCTGGCATGGGGACTGTCGGTCACCATCACCGCCGTGGCGCTGATCGCCGGTTCGGTGTCGTTTTACACCGCGTTTCGCGAAGCGAACGAGTTGCAGGACGACATCCTGCGGCAGGTAGCGAACCTGGTTCAGCGGCAACCCGGGGTTTTGCCGCAGCCATCGCGCAAGACAGACAGTGACGTTGCGAGCGCGACGACAGACGCGCACCTGCTGGTGCAGGTTCTGCCGCCCCGGGATCAGCCCGGCACAGGGCTTGCTGAAACGCGCGACGCAGGATATCTGGCCGATCTGGAGGACGGTTTGCAGACCCGACAGATGGCCGAAGAACGCTACCGCGTGCTGGTCGTGCCACTGCCCGACGGGCGGCGCGTGGCGGTGGCGCAAGACGTTCAGGTGCGCGACGACATCGCCCTGGCCAGTGCCATGTCCAGTGTGCTGCCGCTGCTGATCCTGGTGCCCGTGCTGGTGCTGCTGGTGGTGGCGATGGTGCGTGCTCATTTTAGGCCGGTCACACGCCTGGCCGCCGACATCGATGCCCGCAGCGAGCAGGATGTGCATCCATTGCCCGCCGTGGGCCTGCCGACGGAGGTGCGCCCTTTCGTGACGGCGATCAACCGGCTGCTCGAACGGGTGGGCGAGGCCATGGCCAGTCAGCGGCGTTTCGTGGCCGATGCGGCGCACGAGCTGCGCTCGCCTCTGACGGCGCTGTCGTTGCAGGCAGAGCGCCTGGACGCGGCCGACATGCCCGACGAGACGCGTCAGCGGGTTCGGCAGGTGCGTGCGGGCATCGAGCGCGGCCGCAATCTGCTGGAACAGTTGCTGAGCCTGGCGCGGGCGCAGGCCCCAGAGTGTCAAAACGCGGAGCCGGTGTCGGTCCGAAACATTTACCGCCAGGTGCTGGAAGCCTTGTGGACTCTGGCCACGAACCGCCGCGTGGACGTGGGCATGATCGACGGACCGGATGCGCTGGTGCACGCACCAGAGGTGGAGGTCTTTACCCTGGTGCGCAATCTGGTGGACAACGCCATACGCTATGCGCCCGAGGGCGGGCGCGTAGACCTGATGGTTCGCCCGGATGGGAGGCATGCGGTGCTGGAGATCGAAGACAACGGTCCCGGCATTCCGATTGACGAGCGCGAGCGCGTGCTTGACCCGTTCTACCGGATGCTGGGCACAGATCAGCCCGGCTCCGGGCTGGGACTGTCCATTGTCCGAACCATCGCACAGCGTCTGGGCGGTCAGTTGGAGCTGCTGGACGCTTCGCGGTCTTCCCATGGCCTGATGGTGCGCCTGACCTTGCCTCGGGTGGTGGAAACACAGACCGGCAGGGCCTCTTCAGACAGGGCCGCATGATGGATCAGTATCTGAAAGCCCTGCTGCCCACGATCGAGCATTTCCACCAACTCGGCTATTGGGCGGCCTTCCTGGCCGCGCTGCTGGAGACGGCGCTGGTGGTTGGCCTGCTGCTGCCAGGTTCGACACTGCTCCTGCTGCTGGGTGCGCTGGCGGCCGGAGGGCACCTGGACTTCATGATCTTGTTGTGGTTTGCCGTGGCTGGAGCGGTGCTGGGAGACAACATCAATTACTGGCTGGGGCAACGCTACGGTGCCCGCTGGGCGCGCGAAGGTCTGTGGGGCATCGGCCCAGAGCACTTTGCCAAAGCACAGCGCTTCTTTGACAGGCACGGTGCACGCAGCGTGTTCATCGGCCGCTTCATCCCCAGCGTGAAGGAGCTTGCGCCTCTGGTCGCAGGCACGGTGGGCATGCGGCGGCGCAGCTTCATGCTCTGGAACGTGCTTGGTGCCGTGGGCTGGGGTCTGCAATGGCTCGGGGGCGGGTACCTGTTCGGTCAATCGCTGCAACTGGCCCAGACCTGGATGACCCGCGCCGGTGTGGGGCTGGTGCTGGTGTTGGCGGCGTGGGCGGCGCTGTGGTTGCTGCAACGTCTGGTGGTGCGCCAGGGGCGCCACCTGTGGCGTGTGGTGGTGTCGTTGGGTCGCTCTCTGCAGGCGGCGTTGTCGTCCAACCCCCTCCTGCGGCGCTGGGCGCGAAACCATCCGGGCACCTTGCGATTTCTGCTCGCACGCATCGACCGTACGCACTTCCTCGGGCTGCCGCTGACACTCATGGGTCTGGCCTTCCTCTACGCCCTGGCACTGTTTGCTGGCGTGGTGGAAGACGTGGTCACCTCGGACGCCACGGTGGCAGCCGACCATGCTGTGGCGCAGTGGATTGCAGCCTTGCGTCCACCGGGCTCGGTACCACCACTGCTGCAGGTCACCACGCTGGGATCGGCGCCGGTGATTGCAGCCCTGGTGGTCGTCACGTCCTTGTTGCTGTGGCGGCTGGGTCTGCGCCATGCCATCGCAGGCCTGTTGGTGTCGGTGCTGGGATCGACGCTGTTCGGCCAGCTGGGCAAGCTGGCCTTCCAGCGCACACGCCCGACCGAAGCCCTCATTCTGGAGAGCTCCTATTCCTTTCCGAGTGGCCATGCGACGGCAGCCGTGGCCTTCTATGCCTTCCTCGGATATGTGCTGATTCGGCTGACCACCCGCTGGGATGTCCGGGTCCGGCTCTTCTTCGCGAGCCTGCTGGTGGTTCTGATCGTCGGACTCAGCCGTGTTCTTTTGGGCGTGCACTACCTCAGCGACGTCTGGGCGGGCTATCTGGTTGGCACGCTTTGGCTGATCGCAGGTTTGAGCGTGAGCGAATGGCTGGCCCTGCGCGCACATACTTCTGGGGTGCGACTGGCGCCCCCTGGCCGAGGCGCACTGGTGCTGGGGTTGGCCGCGTTGGTGACGGCGGGTGTGGCCACCCCTCTGGCCTATCGACCCCTGGCCGACCTGCCTCCCCCAATGCAGGCGCAGTCGCCGACGCTCGAACGGACAGCGCCGCTGGCACAGGCTCTTCAAACCGGTCTGCCGCGACTGACAAACACGGTCACCGGCAGGCCCGAGCAGCCGTTGGGGCTGGCCCTGTTGGCGCCGGACGAGGCCACGCTGCTCGCGCGATTGCAGGAGGCCGGCTGGCAAGCCGCCAACCCCACCACGCCCGCGAACCTGTTGCGCCTGGCGCGCGAGGGTCTGCGATACAGCAGCGCACCGGTGGCGCCAGTGTTCTGGAACCAGCGCATGAACGACCTGGCGTTCGAGCGCTCGCAGCCAACAGCCCATGGCCTGACACTGGAAACCTTGCGGCTGTGGCGCGCGCCGTGGCGCCTGGGCCAGAGCGCGGTCTTTGTGGGCATCGCGCGCGACCAGATCGGCACCCGCTGGAGACTGTTGCACCGCATGGCCCCGGATGTGGATGCGGCCACTGAGCGTGTTACGGCATCGCTGCGCGGTTCCGCTCAGGCGGTGGCAACTTGTCATCTGGACTGGGTGGCGCCGCAGATGGGCCGCTTCCTGATGGGCGATGGATTCTTTACGCAGGGGCGGATCCGGATGATCGATCTGGGTGCCGCGCCGGGTGCCGACCGACTGTGCGATGCGCCCAAGCCACCGTCAATGCCGTGAGGCTTGCGCCGGCAGGCGCAGCACCGCGCGCAGGCCGCCCCCAGCGCGGTTGCTCAGGCTGACGCGCCCTCCGTGGCTGTGTGCAATCTGGCGCACGATGGCCAGGCCCAGGCCGGTGCCGCCGGTGTCGCGGCTGCGCGAGTTGTCCACGCGGTAGAAGGGGTCGAAGACTTTGTCCAGCTCGGCCTCGGGAATACCGGGGCCGGCGTCTTCCACCCGCACCTGGACTTCGTGCTCCCCGACCTGCTCCAGGGTGACGTCGGCCCGTTGGCCGTACTTGAGGGCGTTATCGATCAGGTTGACCAGCGCGCGCCGCAAGGCCTGGGGCCGGCCGGCCCAGCGCAGGGTGTCGGGTGCCTGCAGGGTGACGGTGCCCAGGCCCTGGAAGTCTTCGACGATGCTCTCGAGCATGGCCGCGAGGTCGATGGGCTGCAGGGGTTCTTCAACCGCCTTACCGCGCAGGAAGTCCAGCGTGTCGTCGAGCAGGTACAGCATGTCGCCAATGTCGGCGCGCAAGGCGTCGGCCAGGCGCGGGTCGTCGATCAGTTCGGCGCGCAGGCGCATGCGGGTGAGCGGGGTGCGCAGGTCGTGCGAGACCGCGGCCAGGAAGTGCTCGCGCTCCTCGATGCCATTGCGGATGCGCTGCTGCATGGCGTTGAAGGCCTGGGTGGCGGCGCGCACTTCGCTGGGGCCGTCTTCGGGCAGCGGCGGCTGGCGCAGGTCGGCGCTCAGGCCATGGGCGGCGAGCGCCAGATCGGTCAGCGGGCGCACGGTGGCGCGGGCGGCCAGCGCCACGAGCCCCAAGGTGGCCAGCAGCATGAGGCCCAGGTTGAGCAGCAGGTTCCAGGGCAGGGCAAAAAGGCCGTCGGGCGCACGGCCATCCACGCGCAGCCATCTGTCCGGCCCCAGCTGCAGGTACAGCTCGTAGCGGAAGTCGCCCAGCCGCGGCAGCTGGACGGCGTGCACCGGCACGGCCTGGTGCAGCAACTGGCGCAGGTGGCCGGGCAGGTCGTCGAGCATGCTGGTCTGCGGCCGGTCTGGCGGCGCGCTGGTGCTCAGGCTCAGGCGCTGCAACGGCGTCGAGAGCGTGACCAGCAGCTGTGAGCGCTGCTCAGGCGGGGCCGCGTCCACGGTGCGGTAGAGGGCGATCACGCGCCCGGCCAGTTCGTGGCTGATCGAGTGGCTCAGGCTGCGGTGGCGGTCCCACAGCTGCAGCGCGGTGCCCAGCACCTGGGCGACCACCAGGCCGGCACCCATGAGCAAGACCATGCGGCCGTAGAGGGAACGGGGCCAGCGCATCACGCCACCTCCACCTGGGCGGCCAGCACGTAGCCTTCGCCGCGGATGGTCTTGATCAGCTGCGGCTCCTTGCCGTCGTCCTGCAGGCGCCGGCGCAGGCGGCCCATCAGCACGTCGATGCTGCGGTCCAGCGCCAGGGCTTCGCGTCCACGCGTGAGTTCCATGAGCTGATCGCGGCTGAGCACGCGGTTGGGGTGTTCGAGCAGCACGCGCAGCAGGCGGAATTCGGCGCCGGAGAGAGGCACCACCAGGCCGTCAGCAGCCAGCAGGTTGCGTGAGGCGACTTCCAGCGTCCGGCCGGCGAAGCGGAACAGCGCCGCTTCCTCGGGAACCAGATTGGGCGGCAACGACTGCGCACGGCGCAGGATGCTGCGGATGCGCGCCAGCAGTTCGCGCGGATTGAAGGGTTTGGCGAGGTAATCGTCGGCCCCCATCTCCAGGCCGACGATGCGGTCCACCTCGGCACCGCGCGCGGTGAGCATGAGGATGGGCAGGTTCGAACGCGCGCGCAGGTCGCGGCACAGGCTCAGGCCGTCCTCGCCTGGCAGCATGAGGTCAAGCACGACGAGGTCGATGCGGTGCTGCTCCAGCAGGCGCCGCATGGCCTTGCCATCGGCCGCGGTGGAGACGCGGTAGCCGGCCTGCACCAGGTACTGCTCGATCAGCTGGCGGATGTCGCGGTCGTCATCGACGACCAGCAGGTGCTCGGGGGTGGGGTTCATGATCGCTTCAGGAACGGGGCTTGCCAGGGCGCATGCGCAGCAGCAGGCCGTCGCGCACGATCCACTGATGGTAGAGCGCGGCCAGCACGTGCACCGCGATCAGCGCCATCAGCAGGCGCGTGAGCAGGCCATGCACCTTGCGCAGGGTCCAGCCCTCCAGCGATTCGGGCAGCGCCGCGCCGGCGAACACCGCGTCGGCCACCCCGCTTTGCAGGGCGAGCGCCGCGCCGCTGACCACCAGCAGCAGGACCAGGACGTTCAGCCCCATGTGGCCCAGGCGGGCCCAGCGCTCGGCCACCACCGCGGGCGGCTGGGGGCGGCGGCGGCGCAACCACACGCGCGCCACCACCAGCACGCCAGCCAGCGCGCCCAGGATCATGTGCACACGCAGGCTCCCCACCTTGTCTGCGGAGTTGGGCAGGTCGGCCAGCACGAAGGTGCCGGTGACCAACAGAAAGACGATGAGGGCAGCGGCCAGCCAGTGGACCAGGATCTGCGAGGGGGCATAACGGAAGGTGCTCATGATGCGATGGACGGGGTTGCGATGGCTCCATCTTCCCGCGAGCCAGCGGGGCTGGCCGGGGTGTTTGGTAACACAGCATGTCAAGGCCGCGGCTGACATGCAGGCTCACCACACAACGGGGTTCTGACACAACAAACAGGGACCTCTCTGTCTAGCATCAGGTCACCCCATCCCCATTCATCCACTGGAGTCATTCATGAAGAAAATCGCCGCCGCCCTGATCGTCACCGCCCTGCTGCCGCTGCCCATGCAGGCCCAGGAAACCGCCGAAAAACTCGTGGCCAGCATGCGCAAGGCCGAGATGACCTACAAGGAACTGATGACGCTGATGGGCAAGTCCATCGGCATGATGCAGGAGGGCGTGGTCACCCAGAACCGCGAACTGGTGGAACAGGGCGCGAACATCATTTACACACACCCGGCGCCCAACCACCAGCCCTGGGACATCATGAAACCCGAAGACCAGGCGGGCTTCAAGCAGGCGCTGCTGACCTACGACAAGGTGCTGGACGAAAACACCAACGAGATCGTCAAGGCCTCGCGCCAGCGCGACTGGCTCAGCGCCGCCGGCGCCGTGGCCCAGCTGCAGACCTCGTGTGTGTCCTGCCACCTGCAGTGGAAGGACAAGGCCCAGAAGTGGCCGCTGACGGTGAAGTGAACTGCGCGCGCGGGCACACTGCCGCTCCACACCCCGCGCTCTGCCCGCGCTGCCCCTGATAGCACTCGTACCGGCGGGCGCGCAGCGGCGGAGCGTGGGGACTCAGCTCAGGAATGACAGGCACACGCCTCGCCATGCGCGGCGGCCACCAGCTCGTTCAGGATGCCGCAGCCTCCCGGGCCGTGTTTGCCGTCGCAGGCCGCGCGCAGCTGCAGCAGCTGCTTTTCCAGCGCGCGCAGGCTCTTGAGCCGGGCGCGCACCTTGACCAGTTGCTGCGCCACCAGGGCGTCGGTGTCGGTGCAGGTGGACTCGGGAGCATCCAGCACAGCCAGCAGCTGGCGCACTGAGGCCAGGGGCATGTCCAGCGCGCGGCAGTGGCGGATGAAGGCCAGCCGCTCCAGGTGCGACTGGCCATAGTCGCGGTAGCCATTGGCCTGCCGCGCGGGCGCGGGCAGCAAGCCTTCGCGCTCGTAATAGCGGATGGTCTCGACATCGGTACCTGTGGCGGCGGACAAGGCCTTGATCTGCATGGCAGCTCCGATCCGGAAAAGGGTGTTGACACTGTAGTGGCTCCAGGGTTTCCAATCCCTCGAAAGGCTCTTCATTCTTTGAACACACAAGGATTTCCGAATATGCGCTCCCTCAAACTCGCCTGGTCGCTGGTAGCCCTGCTGACCCTGGTCGTGGCGTTCTTTGCCTACAAGTTCACCGCCGGCGAGGCGCAGCCATCGCAGGACGGGCGTCTGGAGATCCAGCTCACCCCGGACGAGCGCAACACCTTCCTGCTGGAGATGCGCACCTGGATGCAGAGCACGCAGGCGATCATGGCCGCACTGTCCCAGGAGGACTACGCCACGGTCGCCAAGCTGGCCAAGGCGGCGGGTATGGAGGTGGAAGAAGCCACGCCGGCCGTGATGTTCAAGAAGATTCCGCTCCCCATGAAAAAGCTGGGTTTCGACACCCGCGCCCAGTTCGACGCCATCGCTGCGGACGCCGGGCAGAAAAACATGCAGCGCACGCTGGGGCAGCTGGGGCAAGCGATGAACAACTGCATCGCCTGCCACGCCACCTACCGCTTCAGCGACGGCCTGGTGGGCCAGGCAGGCCGCTGAGCGCGCCGGACTCGACCTTGAAATTCTCATCTTTTCACTCACCCCGCTGCGGAGAAAACCATGTCTGCTCATTGTTGTGACCACGACACGCCTGACACCCACACCTTGCAGAACCCCGCGCGCTACCGCCGCGTGCTCTGGATCGCGCTGCTGGTCAATGCCGCCATGTTCCTGGTCGAACTGGGCGCGGGCTTTTCGTCGGGCTCGCTGTCCCTGCTGGCGGATGCCATCGACTTCGCGGGCGATGCGCTGAACTACGGCGTCTCGCTCGCCGTGCTCGCTTCGGCGCTGGCCTGGCGGGCCCGAGCGGCCATGCTCAAGGCGTTCAGCATGATGGGTTTTGGCCTGTATGTGCTCGGCAGCGCGCTGTGGGCTGTGTGGAACGGCCGCGTGCCCGACGCGCCGACCATGGGCGTGGTGGCCCTGCTGGCGCTGCTGTCCAACCTCTCGGTGGCCTGGCTGCTCTATGCGTTCCGCGAGGGCGACGCCAACATGCGCAGCGTCTGGCTCTGCACGCGCAACGACGCGATCGGCAACGTGGCGGTGTTCCTGGCCGCGCTGGGGGTGTTCGGGACCGATACAGCGTGGCCCGACCTGCTGGTAGCGTCGCTGATGGCCGGCCTGGCGCTGCACGGCGGCTGGCAGGTGCTTCGCCAAGCGCGGGGCGAGCTGGGCAGCGTGCATGCCCACGGCGATAGATACGACCACCATGGGCACGCGCACTGAGCCACCCTACAATCCCAGCTCCATGCGCGCCTGCCTGCTTGCCCTCCTGATGCTGTTTTGCCTGCCTCTGCAGTGGGCCGGCGCGGCCTCGGGCGCGCCCTGTGCGCACGAGCCCTGCGCGCCGTTGCATGCCAGCCTGAACGAGGCGTCCGCACAGGCCGCCGTAGACGAGGCAATGGGCGAATCCCACGCGCAGCATCCCCACTGCGGCAGTTGCCACACGGGTGCCATGGCGATATCGGCCAGCACCTCGTTGGTTCTGGGCGACGCCGCCAGCGGTCTGCTGTCGGGCCCCAAGCCCTGGACTGAAGTCCTGCTGATCGAGCGACCCGAACGGCCGCAGTGGCCCACCCTGGCCTGACCAGGGTTCGGCTGTCTTCGCGGCACGTTTCGCCGCACCCCCGACCCCTGTGAAGTGCGCCGGCCCGAGTGGCTGGTGATGTCTGTTCTTTCAGGGTGTTTTTCATGTCTGCATTTTCCTGGCGGGGCCGTCCCCGCCTGGCCTGGCTCATCGCCGTGGGCCTGCTCGTGGTCGTGGACCAGTTGAGCAAGGCCTGGTTCGCCGCCATCATTCCCCTGGGCGCGGCCATCGCGGTCACGCCCTGGTTCAACCTGGTCCATGTGCTCAACACCGGCGCCGCGTTTTCGCTGCTGGCCGATGCCGGCGGCTGGCAGCGGGTGTTCTTCATCGTCGTCGGCGTGATGGTGGTCGTTCCCATCACCTTCGTCTGCCTGGCGCGGCAGGTCGAACCGCTCGAACGTCTGGCTGGCGCCCTGATCGTGGCCGGCGGCAGCGGCAACCTCATCGACCGGATCGCCAGCGGAGCCGTCACTGACTTCCTCGACCTGCACTGGCGCGGTCTGCACTGGCCGGCCTTCAACCTGGCCGACGTGTTCATCGTGCTGTCCGCGGGTGCCTGGATCCTGATGTCGCTGCGTCCCGCCAAGATCGCCTCCGGGAGCACGCCATGAATCGCCCGTGGACCCTGCTGCTGCTGGCCTGGCTGGTCGCCGCCTGCGCCACCCTGGGCGCGCTGTTCCTGGGCGAGGTCATGGGCATGACGCCCTGCGTGCTGTGCTGGTACCAGCGCATCTTCATGTTCCCGCTGGCCATCGTGCTGGGCATCGCCGCCTACCTGGACGACCGCCGCGGTGCGGTCTATGCCCTGTGGCTGTCCCTCGGCGGGCTGGCCGTCGCGGCCTACCACACCCTGCTGGTGGCCGGCCTGATCCCCAAGGCCTGGGTGCCCTGCAGCGCCGGCGTGTCCTGCGCCGACCAGAAGCTCGAAATCCTCAACGGCGTCCAGATCCCGTGGCTGTCACTGGCTGCCTTCGTGGCCCTGGCGCTCCTGCTCACCGTCTACCTCCGAAAGTCTTCCCGATGAACTCCAAGAAAATCACCGTCGCCGCCCTGGTAGCCATCGTATTGGTCTTCTTTTTCCTGGGCATGAACGCTTACCAGAAGCGGGTGCAGCAGTCTCAGGCCGAGAAGGTCAGCCAGGCCATCAGCCAGTCCGCTCCATCCGGCTCACCAGCCGATGGTCAGGCCAAGCCCGCCGACAACCGCCTGATCCGCTTCCATTCGCCCGTCTTTGGCCCCAGCAACGCGCCGGTCACCATCGTCGAGTTCTTTGACCCGGCCTGCGAAGCCTGCCGTGCGTTCTACCCCATCGTCAAGAACATCCTCCAGCAGTACCCAAACGACGTGCGCCTGGTGCTCCGCTACGCACCCTTCCATGCGGGATCCGATCAAGTCGTCAAGCTGCTGGAAGCGTCCAAGCGACAGAACAAGTACCAGCCGGTGCTGGAGTCGTTGCTGGCCGCGCAGCCGCAATGGGCCGACCATGGCCAGCCCAACCTCGCCCTGGCCTACCAGGCGGCCGAAGCCGCGGGCTTGGACATCAAGAAGGCGCAGGCCGACGCTCAGGGATCGGACATCG
This sequence comes from Hydrogenophaga sp., assembly GCA_016790705.1. GTDB lineage: Bacteria > Pseudomonadota > Gammaproteobacteria > Burkholderiales > Burkholderiaceae_C > Hydrogenophaga. Next base: position 34,441 of record JAEUOT010000032.1, on the reverse strand, counting down.
AGGCGGTGTTGCAGCAGGACATTGAAGACCTGACCGCGCTGGAAGTGACCAAAACCCCCACCTTCTTCGTCAACGGCCGCGGGCTACCGTCGTTTGGCGACCAGCAGCTGATGGCCCTCGTGGCCGAAGAAGTGGCCAAAGCCAGGAAGTGACATGAGCCCACGTTTGCCCTCTCTCCCAGACCCAACGTCCACCGGTCGCCGCCGTTTCGTGCAGATGACCTTCGCCTGTGCGGCGCCCGCGCTGCTGCTGGCCTGTTCACCCGACAAGCAGGCCTTCAAGGGAACCGACGTGACCGGCGCGGCCTTTGCCAAGGACCTCAGGCTCAAGGACCAAGACGGCAACGTGAGGACGATGCAGGACTTCAAAGGGAAGATCGTGGTGGTCTTCTTCGGCTACACGCAATGCCCGGACGTCTGCCCCACGTCGATGACCACCATGGCGGAGGTCAAGCGCCTGCTGGGTGCGCAGGGCGAGCGCTTACAGGTGCTGTTCATCACGGTCGATCCCGAGCGCGACACCCAGGCCTTGCTCAAGGCGTACATAGCCAGCTTCGACCCGGGTTTCATCGCTCTGCGGCCCGAGCCCGGCGAACTCAAAGGCGTCGCGGACGACTTCAAGATTTACTACAAGAAGGTCCCCGGCTCCACACCGACCAGCTACACCATGGACCACTCGGCCGGCAAGTACATCTTCGACACCGAAGGCCGGGTTCGCCTGTTCTCCGCCTACGGAACCGACGCCGCCACGATCGCGTCGGACATCCAGGTCTTGTTGTCCGCCGCCTGAGGGCGTCCCGTCATGAAAACCGTCCCGTTGCACCTTCTGCTTGCACAGATCCACCACCACCGACGGCCCGTGCTGGCCGCTCTGGGTGCCCTGATGCTGGGCTCCGGTGTCGTGGCCTTCGGCGTCTCCAACCCTTTGCCCGACGCCACGAAATGGCCGGTCCGGCAAGTGGTGGAGCCGGCGGAGGTGCCGCTGGCAACGGCCGCGCCCACGGCACCCGATGCCAGCTTCCTGGTTCACCAGTCAGAAACCACCCGACGCGACGACTCCCTGCAATCGCTGCTGCGGCGCCTCGGGGTCGATGACCGCAACGCGCAGGACTTCCTGGCGCGCGATGCCACATCGCGCCTGCTGCTGGTGGGCACGCCCGGCAAGCTCGCCTCCGTCACCCGAACGCCCGACGGCCGGCTGCACGGCTTGACGGTGCGCTGGGTGGACGGCAACCAACGCGTCAGCCGCCTGGTGGTTCAGGCGCAAGACGGTGCGTACCGCTCCCGGCTCGAACAGCCTGTGCCCCGGCGCCTGGTGAGGTTCGGCGCGCTCACGCTGCGTTCTTCGTTCTATGCCACAGCCGACCAGGCGGGCATCCCGGACGCCATTGCCGCCCAGGTGGTGGAGGCGTTCTCCGGCGACATCGATTTCCAGCGCGACCTGCAGCGCGGTGCACGGTTCAGCTTGGTCTATGAGGCGTTCGAGCTGGACGGTGAAACCCTGTTCACCGGACGGCTGCTGGGCGCCGAAGTCCGCAACGGCAAAGATAGCCACCAGGCCATGTGGTTCCAGGAGCCGGGCCAGGCTGGCGAGTTCGTCAGCCTCGACGGCACGAGCCAGCGACGGGCTTTCCTGGCATCACCCCTGGCGTTTTCCCGGGTCACCAGTTCGTACGGGCCGCGTATCCACCCGGTGTTCGGTGTGCAGAAAGACCACAAGGGCACGGACTACGGCGCGCCGGCGGGAACGCCTGTGCGAACCGTCGCCGACGGCGTTGTGACGTTTGCCGGCCGGCAGGGCGGGTACGGCAACTACGTGGTCATCCGCCACCCCGACAACGCCGCCACCGCCTACGCCCACCTTCAACGCATCGAGGTCCGGGTGGGGCAGCGCGTGCAACAGGCGCAGAACATCGGCGCGGTCGGCTCCACCGGCACGGCGACCGGGCCGAATCTGCACTTTGAATACCTCGTCAAAGGCCAGCGCACCAACCCGACCCGGATCGTGGGCGCACCATCGACCAGCGCCCCCGTGGTGGCCCAGGTACCGGCCTTCCAGCGGGAGGCGAAGGCCATGCGGGAACAACTGGGCATGGCGGCCTCCGTCGCATGGGCCAGCGCACAGTGACCAGATCACCGAAGCCCCCATCGCAGATCGACCACCCTGTGAATGCTTCCTCTGTGCCGCCCACACGGCGGGCCTGGCTCGCGCGCAGCGCGGCCGCAGTGTCGGCACTGGCCTGGCCCTTCCAGCCCGCCAATGCACAGCCTGCCCGCAGCGCGTCGGCCGACGGCGCCGTGCTGACCAGCAGCTTGCGCTCGTCGCCCGAGGCGCGGCTGATCCAGATATACCGCGCCATCGCTGCCGGTGACCCACAGGCCTTGCCACTGGCGGCGGCGCTGGTGCGGGATGTGCCCGGTTTTCAGCTGGGCCAGCTGGTGTACGGCGACCTGCTGCTGGCCCGCAGCGGATCCTTCCCCGGCTTCAGCACCGCGACGGACGGCCCGCCCGCGGTGCGGGGGCAGCTGCAGAAGCTGCGCGCCGAAGCCCAGCGCCGGCTTGGCTCGTTGCAGGAAATGCCGCCCGCCGGCGCGGTGCCGGAACAGCTGCTGCAAGTGGCGCGCAACGTGCGGCACGTGGTGGTGGTGGACGCCAGCCATTCGCGGGTCTACGTCTTCGAGCAACAGGCGAACGGCCTGCAGCTGCTGCGCAGCTTCTACGCGTCCATCGGTCAGGCAGGCTTCGACAAGCGGGTCGAAGGCGACCTGCGCACCCCGCTGGGGGTGTACTTCATCACCAGCCGCCTGGACGACCAGCAGGTCGAGGAGCTGTACGGCATCGGCGCGCTGCCGCTGAACTACCCCAACGAGCACGACCGGCGCCTGGGGCGCACCGGTAGCGGCATCTGGCTGCATGGCGTGCCCCGCGCCACCTACTCGCGCAGCCCCTACGCCACCGAGGGCTGCGTGGCCCTGGCCAACGACGACATGGCCTACCTCATGGCAGTGCTGCAAACGCGGCGCACGCCGGTGGTGATCACAGACGAGGTGACCTGGGTTCGCCCCGCCGACCAGGCCGCCGAACGCCGGGGCTTTCAATCCCTGCTGGGCCAGTGGCGGCAGGCCTGGGCAAGGGGAGACCGCGGCGCCCTGCAGGCGCTGCAGACGGCCGACTACAACGCGCGCGGCGACAGCAGCCCGCTGCGCCGGGTGTCGACGGGAGTGGAACGGGCGCGTGCCACCCGCGAGCCGGCGCCGCCCGCTGAATGGCGCGATGTCTCGGTGTTCCGCTGGAAGCGCCAGTCGGAGGTCGCCATCGTCAACTACACCGCGGTGGCACCGAAGCCGGCACGCAGCATGGAGCGCCGCCAGTACTGGGCCCGAGAGCAAGGGCGCTGGCGCCTGTTCTTTGACGGGGCCGTCTGAGCAGGTGTGAGCGGCCGGCCACCGTGGCCAACATGGAGCAGAACCTGGGGTTCGCCTTCGTTTACAACGCGCTGGCCATACCCTTGGACGCCGGTCTGCTGTATCCGTTCAACGGCTGGCTACTCTGGCCCATGATCGCCGCGCTGGCCGTGAGCCTGCGTTTGGTTTCCGCATCGGCAATGCGCTGCGGCTAGCAAACGGATAGACGGCAGGTGAACGCAGATTTCATCGGAAGACGCTGCTCTAAATTTCCGTTTGTTCAGAGATTTCAAGAGCGTCATCGACCTCAATGCCGAGGTATCTCACCGTCGACTCCAGCTTGGAGTGACCAAGCAGCAGCTGCACGGCACGCAGGTTCTTGGTGCGGCGATAGATCAGCGTCGCCTTGGTTCTTCGCATCGAATGCGTCCCGTAGTCGGCGCGATCCAGTCCCAACTCATCCACCCAGTGCCCAAGAATCCTGGCGTACTGTCGGGTCCCCAGGTGGGGTGACTCGTGCAATCTGCTGGGAAACAAGAAATCATCCGATCTCAATGCCGCCTGCTTGATCCATGCCTGCAGAGCATCCCTGGTTGCTGAGGTGATCTCGAATTGCACCGGTCGCTGAGTTTTGTGCTGCATGACGATGGCTCGCGTGGCCATTTGATCTCCGTGGCACACGTCTCGCACCTTGAGGGCGACGAGGTCACAGCCTCGCAGCTTGCTATCGATACCGAGATTGAAGAGCGCCAACTCTCGGACACGCCCTTGCATCTGAAGACGCACGCGCAACGCCCAAATGTCTCTCAGCTTGAAGGGCGCTTTCTGCCCAACGATCTTTCCCTTATTCCAAGGCTCCCGATGCATGGAACTGGCCGATGTTTCCATGATGTGTCTCCCATCGAGTTGAGGGACTGACAGCATGCGCCTGTGAAATTCCATGAACTTGCGCTATGTCAAGCTCGATCAGGGGGCCCTCAGTTGCGCCTCTGTTGAAGACAGAATTCATGGCGCGAGTGAATGGCCGATGTATGCCCGAAAGCAGCCGTCAAGACCAACGATTCAAGAGACTGCACTCGCTGCACCACCGACATTGGCTGTCAGTTCCTGACCGTCTCTTGAGGGTCGACAGTGTGAGTTCAGCCGTTCGAACAGCTGACATTCGACAGCGATTTGGAGGACAAGGTCGGCCTGCCAAGCTGAATGACTGCAGGCACTTCAATACCTGTCACTGATACCGTCGCAGTACAAGGTGAGCAGATGACGGCTTTGTACCAATCACCGTGAACCCAGCTCTCGGCCGCGACTGGCGGCAATCGCTGCATGTGCGACGTTGACAACACCCGTCAGCTGATTAGGTTGAGGGTTGCTGCAGCTGTCGGATTGGGTGGTGGGAACTCCCGAAAGGGAGTGTCGCAAGCCATACACAGCACACGCAGGGACGGCTTTCCCCAGATGTTCTGCCCGCAGCCGCAGGTGAACTTCACCCGGTTGGACTTGTTTGTGGCCGGTGCGGCAACCCCGTTGGTCACGGTCGGCCGCACCACCAGGCTGGTGGCCACCGGCAAGGCCTGCGCTGGTGTCGTGCCGCCGCCGACGGCCGCACTCAACTGCATCGCCTCGCACTGCTGGCCAGCGGCCACCAGTTCCGGTGCCGGAAAGCGGTCGTACCAGCTGATCCGGAAGTCCGCCGTTACCAGGGCCTCGCAAGCCTGCAGGAAGCGCCCGCCCTCGATGGCGTAGTCGGCCATGCAGTCACCGGTCCGTTGACCACCGGGCTTGCCGGTGGAGGAGGGCATCAGGCCGATGGCTTCCATCTTGTCGGCCCACTGGCCGTTGTGATACCGGCCTCGACCGGGCTTGCCGAAGTGGGCCTGCCACAGGTGGACCATCTCATGGACCAGTGTCTGCATGGTCTCGACCAGCGGAACCACGGCGAAATAGGCCGGGTTGAGCGCGATCTCGTCGGTGGTGCGGCCGTCCAGATCCGCAAAGCGCTGGTGCGAGAAGTAGCCGCAGGTGCGTTTCTCCCGCTGCAGCGTAATCAGGCACGCCGGCAGCGCACCCTCGAACAGCGCCTGGTTGAAGTGGTCGTAGGCCCGCTGCAGCTCGGTGTAGTTCTGTGCGGTGGGGGTAGCGTCAGGTCGGACCATAGATTTGTATTGTGCAAAACATATTGAGTGATTGGATTTTAATCACTATGATTGGTTCTGATCGACAATACTGCGGGTCCCGGCAACGGAGCCCTTGACAGGAGAAACCATATGACAGCAGCTACCAGGGTGCTGACCGCACATGTGCCGCTTCCACTGGCAGATAAGGTGGATCAAATGGCATCCCGTCTTGAACGCTCTCGCGGCTGGGTGATGAAGCAGGCGCTTTCAGCCTGGATCGCCCAGGAAGAGGAGCGCGACAGGCTGACCCAGGAAGCGATGGCGGACGTGGACGCCGGTCATGTGTTCGACCACCAGGCGGTGCAAGCATGGGCGCAGAGCCTTGAGTCTGACCAATCAATGCCGGTGCCGCGCTGATGGAGTTGAAGTGGACCAGCAAGGCGCTTTCCGATCTGGTGCGCCTGTATGAATTCCTGGCTCCGGTGAATAAACCAGCTGCTGCACGTGCGGTGCAGGCACTGACCAAGGCCCCGACTGTTCTGTTGGCCAACCCGCGTATTGGCGAGCAGCTTTTCCAATTTGAGCCGCGCGAGGTCCGGCGAATCTTGGTCAAGGACTACGAGATTCGCTACGAGATTCAGAACTCCATCATCTACGTGCTGCGGCTGTGGCACACCAGGGAAGACCGCTGAAATGGCATTGCCACCCACGTACTATGACTTCATGCGCAAGTTGCGCCCCGCACTGGTGGAGACGGGGGAGCTGGACGCGGCGGACTTGCTGAGTCGCTCCAACCCGCCGCATGCCATTCATAGTGTGGACGACTACGACAGCCGGTTTCTGCAGTACGTCGAACGATTGAACGCGGAAATCCTTGGATATGGCGCGGACCATCCCGGCGTCAGCGTCGAGGATATGTCGCCATTCCTCTCCAGCGCGTCGCCGCAAGCGAAGGCGTCTCTGGCCAGCCTATATGGCACGGTGAAACTCGATTACCACAGCGTGGTGAACTTTGCCTTGGCCGGGAAAAAGACTTTCCATTTCAGTGACAACCTGGCCGAGCACCTGGCCAACACCGAGATCAATCTGAAGGCGGCACTGATCCAGTTGCCATTTACAACGTGCCTCTTCACCTTCACATCCCGCGCCGTCATCAACGCGATGCACAACATTCGGGGTGATGCAGGGCGTTGGGCCATGAACGTTGCCGGCCTGGATTACTCCGCGCCGGTATCTGTTTTCCTCACCTTGTACCCCGCAGGTGCCAACCTGCCCGGTCGCAAGCTGCTCATCTACGCCAGCCATGCCAGGCTTCCAGACTCGGCCTACCTCGCACTCAAGCGTGAGCTGTACCTGGGTGACAACTGGACGCTGGAGCAAGCGCTTCGCACGGACTGGGAGACACTGACGCCTACCGACCTCGGTATCGGGATGAGCGTGAATCTGAACGACGAGGCCATCGCGCACCAGGACGACGACACGTTCTACACAGATGGGCTTGCCTTCTACCGGATTGTTCTCAATGCCGTGTTGTACCTGTCATCCGACGCGGCCGAGTTGACGGCCAAGGAGAGTCCGCACAGAGAGATCGAGGACAAGGCAAAGGGCATCGCGTCGCTACAGAAGCGGCGGAAACTGCTGCAAACGAAGGGCCGACATACCGCGCTTGACTACCAAGAGGTAGGTGCATCCGTTGGCCCTATTGTGATCCGCAAGGGCGAGGTGGACGGTCATGAAACGGGTAAGGGCAGCGGCAAGCCACTGGTGAGATTCATGGTGCGCGGCCACTGGCGTCGACAGCCGCACGGCCAAGAGAACCAAGATCGCAAGTTGATCTGGATTCGGCCGCACTACAAGGGCCCCGATCTCGCCGCTACCATCAACAAGCCCTACTTGGTGAAATGAGGGCGGGTGGCTTGACCGATCTAAGGAGTTCGACATGTCTGTTTCCACCCTGTCAAGCCGAGACTTCGCCCTGGGCGTGAGCAATGCCATGCGCCTGGCCAGCGAGGGACCGGTCCTCATCACGCACTGCGGCAAGCCTGCCTTTGCGCTACTCAAGATCGAGGACTACTACCGTTTGAGCAAGACCAAGCCGCGAAGCCTCCTGGACGTCATGGATGCCATTCCGGGTGGAGACTGTGACTTCGAGGTGCCCCGCATGGACGGTGATTTCGACTCGCGTAGCCCGACCCAATGAGGAGTACATGTTGTTGAGCAAATCCGGTGCTGACGATATCGAGGAGCCCGTGGAAGGCACCCTGCAGGATCTGGACGTCGCCGGCATGGCCTGGTGGAACGACTTGTCCGAGGCCGACCGGCGCTACTGGTGCCTGGCAGCGATGACGGCCGTTCCTGCGCAGGCGTGGAAGTATTTTCGTTTGGTGACGGCGCCGCGCCGTTCGGTGAAGATCAACCACTGCGATTGACGCGTGCCGACGTAGGTTGCGCACTGGGACCGACTCGACGAAAATCCCTCTCAAACCCAAAGGGAGAACACCATGACTGCAAAGCTTTTCTATCGCCTGGTCGACGCGGCAGCCGAGAAGGTCTACCGCGCTGCGACCGTGCTCGGGCCTGCGGTTGGCGGTGCGGTGTTTGATGGCATGGCTCGCGCGAGTCGAAACGCAAATCCACATTCGGAAACAGATTGTTTGGTGGCAGCCAGTACGGGTCACTTTCCGAACGGTGAATCTGCCTACTCGGATGTACGTTGCCTGAAGTACATGGACGAATAGTTATCGGCCCCTCGTGCTTGAAGATCCAATTTGACTGGATGTCTTGCTCGCAGAGTCCAAGACCGAAGACAGTTGATTGCCCATTGCGAAGCCGATCCAAGCCATCATCCCCGTCCAAAGCAGCGGCAACCCGATAAACATCCCCAGCATCAGCAGGTTCAGCAGCATCCGCTTGTGACCCTGCATGGCCGACCCGAAGATGTCGGTGAGCGTGAAGCTGCCGACCGGGTACATGGCGCGAATCAGGTGGGCATCGACCCACACCGTGATCGCCCACAGCGCACCCCAGAACTTCACCGTGAAGACGCCGATGGCGCCGTAGAGCATCACCTTGAGGTTGTAGCCGGAGAAGAAGGTCACCAATGGTAGGAACATGTACATGCCCATGAGGATCAGCGCCTGCATCATCAGCAGCCCGTTCTTGAGCGGCCCTGAGGTGATGTAGCTCAGCAGCGAGACGATGCCCAGCCCGACGTTGGAGAGCACGCCACCGGCTGTCCTGGCCACACCATCGGCGATGCCGGCCGGGTCGCTGATGCGGGCGTTCTGGTACCAGCGGTCGCCCAACGCCTGGGTTGGATCGACGAACATCGGGTTGGCCTTGACCTGGGCCAGGCGGGCCAACTCGTCCTTGGTCCGGTCTTCGCTGGAAAACAGCGTGCGCGCCCGCCCCCACAAAGCCTGCCAGTCGGAAGAATGGGTGATCATGGCCTCGCGCAGTCCGATTCGGGTGTCTTCCCACCACTCGCGGCAAGTCGGGCGTCCCCAGTCGGGATTGGCGAAGCCCTCAAACGGCAAGGGCTCGCCCGAAGAGGGGTTGTAGTAGTCGACATCGCGCCCGAAGTCGATGGCAAAGCCGGTGACCGGGTTGACCGAGCGCATGTCGGTGTAGAAGCCCGGCTCGGTACGGAACAGCTGCGAGCCCATCCAGCCGGTGTCGTCCGGGCCGTATTCCGTGTTGGTGGTGGCGATGATGGCGCGGCCAGCCGCCGTGAGGTCCGCAGGGTCCATCTGGATGAACCGGCTTTGCGCCGGCACGAAGCACTCGCTGTAGAAGCGCTGGATGTTGTGCAACAGGCGCGGGTCTTCAATGGTGGCAATGCGCGCCAGTTCTTCGACCGCGCGCAACTCGCTCTGGCTGGCGTTCAGGCCCGCCTTGATCGAGTGGTTCATGCCTGAGGAGATCGCCATCACCGTCATCCACCAGGCGGGCACGTGCGCCAGCGACCCGCTGACGTTGCTCATGCTGCCGTCGATGGCATCGACCAGCGCGGCGTCATAGGTCGAACCCGTCCCGCTGTCGCGGGAGACTTCGGGTGGATTGGGCTCCAGTGCCGTGGGCGGCGGCTGGTAGCGCAGGTTGATCGAATGCAGCGAAGTGAGCGGGCTGGTCGCAAAGCAGGTCATGAAGACGAACAGGCCCACGATCAGCTGCGTGCCGATGCTGTCGACCAGGCCGAAGACACCGATCTGTTCGGCGCCCTGTTCCTTGGCCTGGCGCCAGGCGTTGAAGGCCATGACCATGAAGGGCAGCACAACAAGGCCGGTACCGGTCAGGGCCTCGCCAATGATGTTGGCGAACGCCCAGCCGTACATGGTGGTGAAGATTTCCAGGTAGGAGTCCAGTTGCATGGTGCGATCCTTCCTTCTTCAGCCGCCAAGCACCCGCAGCAAGGTCGCGGGTCCGACAGGGATCAAGAGCCAGTAGGCCAGCAGCATCAGCATGACCTTGCCGCGCGCCGCAATGACTTGCTCGTACTCCCACTCCTGGACGATGCCTCGGCGGCGACCCCAGTTCACCACCTGCGTCCAGCGCAAGCCGATGAGCACGATCAGCGCACCCTGGATGGCAATACCCCAGGGCTTGAACACCCGGACCGTATCGAGCTGGGCCTCCAACTGGACGCCCAGGGCGAGAAAGATGGCGACGACGATGCCGATGAGCAGCACCAGCGCCAGCAGGCTCAGGGCGGGCAGCAGCTTGCGCAGCCAGCGCTTTGAGCGGCTGGTGCTGGGCATCGGTTGGACGGGGAGGGGGTTGTTCATGAGGACCTCGGCTCAGGGAGTGGTTCGCACGCGGCCACCATCGAGCGGTGCGGGATCGGGGCGGCCGGCCGGCGGCACGCGGGTGGCCTGGCCATCGCGTTGGGTGCCCGATTCCAGGATGGCCAGCGCGTTGTTGGCGGTGATTTCCTTGCGGATGCGGTGCTCGAACATCAGGTCCTCGATGTGCTGCGTCATGCGTGCGACCTTGCCCTGCATGTCCTGCGAGACCTTGCCGGCTGCTGTGACCTCGGGCAGGCTCATGCCGGTGATCAGCGCGTTGCGCGCGATCAGGGCCTTGTCCACCACCCGCTGCATGCCCAGCTCGTGCGCCAGACGACTGGTGGCCAGGGTCCGGTTTTCAGCGGGCATGGCTCGCAGGGCCTGAATGACCTGGGCGTTGACGGTGATGCCGGGTGCGCCGATTTCGGCCAGCGCCGCGCTGGTGGGGATGGTGGCGCCGTTGACGATGGCCTCCAGGCGCGGGCGCACAAATAGGATTTCTTCCTCCAGCAGGGGACCCAGACCCGTGGCGGTCGAGGTGGAGGTGGCCGCTGGGCAGTTGGCGATGCCCTCGCACAGGTAGATCTGCTGGTCGCCCAGCACCTTCGTAGTGAACACCGCCAGCGCGTCCGAGGTGGGGAACGCGGCCACCATCCGGGCGTCTGCAGGGCCTCCACCGGAGGAGCCAGGCTGGCGGTTGAGCGTGACGTTGTAGCCCGCGACCGAGAGGTCGCGCACCGGCCGCAGCGGCTGGGTGCCCACACCGCCGGCCCGTTGTCCAAAGATCCAGCTCACGCCGTTTCGGTGGCCTTCCTCCTGCTCGTTGATGGCCCGTTTGGCCTCGACCACGTCGCCGTTGAGGGAGGCGCGCATGCGCCAGGACTCACCCTTGGCAATGCCCGCCCATTCCTCGTAGGGGTTGTCGCCCTGCTTGATGGCGGCCTCCATCTCCTCGCAGGTCTTCAGCGCGGCGGCGATCATGGCGTCGGCTTTGAGCGAGTAGGTCTGGAACAGCTGGTAGAGACCGGGCTGCGCACGCTCGAAGATGTACATGGGCAGCGCAGCGATGCCGGCGCGAATGGCGTTGGAGAGCGTGTCGCCGAACTGCTCGATGTTGTTCATCAGCGTCTGCCAGGACAGACCGATGTCGAACTTGCCGCAGGAGTAGTTCAGCCGCAGGTTGGCCGCAAGGCTGAGCTGCAGCGGGATCTGGGAGCGGTAATTGGCGTTGCCACCGGGCGAGTTGCCGCCAAGCTGGTAGTACAGCGCGCCGCGCGAAGCCTGCGCGCTGGCGGGCGCGGACCAGGTCAGTGCCACCAGGCCGGCCAGGGCAACGCCGGCCAACAGGGGCCGCACACGAAAACGGAGTCGGTTGTGGGTCATGGTGGTTCCAGGAAGAAGTGGGTTCGCGCTTCAGGGCGCCTCAAGGGACGGCGAACAGGAAGATCTCGGTGCGGCGCCGGCAGCACTCGTAGCGGGTCCAGAGGTTCCAGACGTGGCTGTTGTTGGGCGTGTTGCGGTAGTCGCCATAGCCGATCAGGGCCACCGAGTCGTTGGCGCCGAAGGTGTGGCAGCCCGAGGGGAAGGGGTGCACCATGGACCACTTGGGATCGGCCACCTGGGCGAACCAGACGTAGGAGTGCGGGCTCTTGGGCCGCAGGTGCGCGTAGATGTGCGGCTGCGAGGGCTTGAGGATGATCTGCGCCGTGCGCTCGGCCAGCACGGCCGAGGCCTTGACCGGGTGCTGCTGCACCAGCTCGCCGATGCGGGGGTACTTGCTGCCCCAGGTGTTGACCAGCGGCAGGTGGGACACCTCGTTGTAACCCGGGAACCAGGAGCCCACGTAGAGCAACTCCAGCGGGATCATGCTGCGCCAGAACAGTGAGTCCACGTCGGAGCTGAAGTACACACCGAAGGCATCGGCCGAGCTGGGACAGAGGAAATCGTTGCCGCCAGCGGCGCCGGCCGCGCCTTCGAGCATGCCGCGCATCTGGTCCAGTTGGCCCTGGAAGCCGTCCCGACTGGCCGCATCCATGCCACCCGAAGCCGCAGGTCCCATGCTGCTCATGTCGGTGCCCATGCCTCCCATGAGGTTGCCGGCGCCCGTGACGGTGTTCATCAGGGCGCCCGGGTTGGTCAGCAGGTTGAGCACGCCTTCGCCGACCTGCTGCATCAGTCCCACGGGCGCCACCGCCCATTCGGCCAGGATGTCGGGCAGCGTCGAGGGGAAGCTCATCAGCTCGGTGATGCCGGGCACCACCATGCGCGTGCCCGAGTTGTTGATGAGCACGGCCGGGTTACCGATGGCATCGACCGTCTTCATGGTCACGGGTTCGGCCGCGCCGCGCCGCTTGGCCGACGTGTTGGCCGTTGCATCCAACGGGCTTCGCAGGATCGCGGCGCCGATGCGGTCGCCGATGCCGGAGACGGCGCTGCCCACGTCGCGCCATGGGTGGATGTACTGGTCGTTGTAGGTGCTGACCACCACGTCGGGCATGTAGTGGCTGACCCGGATGGAGGTTTCCACCGTGCAGCCAAAGGGCGTGCAGCGCAGGAAGAAGCACACACCCGTGACCATGTAGGAGATGCAGCTGGGCGCGGACGCGGCCGTGGCGGCCAGGACCCCCAGCGTGTTGGTGCTCGGAGGCGGCGCGGGCGACTGGGCCCAGGCTGGCCTCCCCAGCACCAGGGCACATGCCAAGGCGCACACCAGGCCACGCAGAAGCGCCTGGGCGCCGCGTGCGAGTTGTTCAAGCCATCGGGTCAAGGTGGGTCTCCCTTCAGCGCTTGGCGGCAGAGGCCCGGTGCTGCTGGACCAGCGCCAGGGCCTGCGGCACGTCTGGCACCCCGTAGATCACGTTGGCGCCGTCCACGACGATGGCCGGCAGGCGGTCGATCTTGTAGTGCCTGGCCAGCGCGATGCCGTTGGCGGCACTGAGCACATGCGGGGTGATCTGCTTCTTGATCTCGGCCTGGTTGGCCTGGAAGTACGCGCGCGCGGCCGCTTCGGTCTTGGGCAGGCGCTGGTTGATCGCCGCCTCGACGTTCTTGAGCGCATCGAGCCGGTAGATGGCGAGCTGGTAGCGCTGGGGTTCCCCCCCGGTGATGACCATGGCCGAGTTGGCGAACACCTCGACCTTGGTGATGCCCCGGTAGAGGTCGCTGTTAGCGCTCTGTGCCCGGGCAGTGGTGCCCAGCGCCGTGAATGCCACCAGACCCAGCGCCAGGCAGGCACCGATGAGCTTGTGATGTTTCATTTCAGCGCCCCCGATAGTGCTTCTGGTAGGCGCGCAGCGCCTCGTGCAGGTCGTTGGTGTGGTCGAACACCGCCACCCCGTTGATGACGAAGGCGGGGTAGTCCAGCAGCTTGTAGCGGAACGTGAGTTCCTTGCCTTCCAGGTACATGGCCTTGAGGTCCTTGGACTCGGCCTCGATCTGGGCCTTGTTCGCTTCGATGTAGGCCGAGATGTTGTGCTGGATCTCGGTGCTCGATGCGCCCGGCGGCAGCTTGGGAATCCTGGGCATCAGGGTCTGCTCGATGTACTGCTGGTGGGCGTACAGGCGGTAGACCTTCACGGGCACCTTTGCACCCTGGATGTTGAGCACCGGGGTCGGGCGGGCCAGGAACAGCTCGATGCGCTGCACGCCCTCGAACAGGCCGGCGACCGCTGATCGGCTTTGCGCACGGGCGATGCCGCTACATAGAGCCAGCGCCGCCAGCAGCAGACCGAGCAGGGCGCAGCGAACGATTCCCTCCCTGTGGCTGATCGAGTGGTTCCATGGGTTCGTCATGTCGGTGTTCCCTCGTGAAGTTCCTGCTGCGCCTGCGCGCGCTCTGCGGGCGGCTGGTAGTCCCAGCGGCTGGCCACCTCCAGCGCCACCGCGTGATGCACCTCGGGAATCGCCCTGAGGCGCTCGTCCACCAGTTCGGAGAACAGGCGCTGGTAGCGGTCATGGGCGCTGCCGCAGTTGCGCGAGGCCTGCGCGGCCAACAGCACACACAGCTCGTTCCAGCGGGCGGCGTTGAAGCTGGTGATTTCCAGGTCCATGGTCTGTCCTTTTCCGATCAGCCGCGCTTGGCCGTCAGTTCGTCGGCCACCAACTGCGCGGCCTGCATTTCGGAGCAGCCGTGCTGATCCATCAGGCGGCGACGGTGGGCTTTTTCGTGGCCCTCGGTCATGGCCAGGGCAATCGGCAGGGCCGGCGGCACGTTGCGAAACAGCGCCTGGTCCGAAGCCGAGATGAGCACACCCTCGGTGTACTTGGGTGGCTCCTTGCGGGCCGACTCCATGAGGGCGCGCTGTTCGGGGGTGAGACTGCGAAACCGCGCCACCTCCTCGATCTCGGAACGGTCCATGGTCAGCAGCATCCAGTATTCGCACATGGACAGCACGCGGCTCATGCTGTCGGGGAAGTCCTTCAAGTTCTGCGTGGCCAGCCAGAACCAGATGTTGAGCTTGCGCCACATCTTGGTGCCCTTGGCGATCTTGGGACCCAGCAGCTCGTTGGTGGTGATCAAGTGCCCCTCGTCGGTGAGCATGATCAGCGGCCGGTCCTCGGCCTGTGCGCGCTCGCCGCGCGACTGCACCGAGTCGATCAGGCTGGTGTAGGCCACGGCCAGCGCATCGCCGTAGCCGTCCTGGGTCAGCGTGCCCATCTCCACCAGGGTCACATCGGCGTCCGGCCAGTCCACGCCCTCGCGGTTGAACAGCTTGCCGCGCAGGCCCTGGGTGAAGCTCATCATGGCCTGACCCATCTCTTCGGCGCGCGCCTGGCGCGCGGGGGAGAGTGTGGCATCGGCGTGCATGCCCATGAGGGCGATGGCCACGTCGTGCGTCAGCGGGTGCTTGCGGCCGTCGGCTGCGGATCGGGTGGCAGCGCGGATGATGGCGTTGGTGATCAGATATCGGTCGGCGCGGGACATGCGCTCGACCTCCTGCTGCTCGCCACCGGTGATCATCATGATCGCGGCGATCAGCATTTCCCCCAGCAGATCGCGCTTGTCGGTGCCTTCGTCGTCGGCGTCGGCCTCATCACCACTTGCGGCCGTGGGCTCGCGCTCGATCTCGGCCGACTTCTTGCCTTCCAGCAGCGCATCCAGGCTGGCATCGTCGGGCATGCCGGCGTTCTGCCGGGCCTGCTGCTCGGCGGCGCGGTAGGAGGACATCACGTCCTGGTCGCCCAGCAGCCGGTGGGCGTGGAAGAACGGCGGCAGGGACACGTCCGCCTCGTTGGTCAGCGTCACGCTGTAGGTGGACAGGCCCATGGTCTTGAAATAGTCCATGAGCAGGGAGAAGGACCGGCCAGCGTCGGCAATGACCAGGCGAGGGCGGTGCACCGCCATGGTCAGCATGGCGATGTAGTTCAAGGTCGCGCTCTTGCCCGCCCCTGTAGGTCCGAGCACCAGCATGTGGGCGTTCTTCTTGCGGTCGTGCCGGTTGAGCGGATCGACCCACAGTGGTTCGCCGCCCCGGTTCCAGAACCACATGCCCGGGTGCGGCGTGCCGCGCGAGCGGCCGTAGACCGGCAGCAGGGCGGCGATCTGCGAGGCGAAGGTCAGGCGGGTGCGGCGCAGCTGCTTGGCATCGAACGCCGGATCGAAGGCGAAGGGCAGGCCCCGGATGAAGCTGTCCAGGGCCACCAGGTCCTGGCGGGCGTCGATGAAGCGAAGGCCAGAAGGCACGAGTTGGGCATTGACCTGCGAGATCACCGCGCCCAGCTCGTCGCGGGTGGGTGCCGTGACGTACAGCGTCATGAGCATCGGATACAGCTTGTCGCCCTCGATCATGCGCTTGAGCACCTGCACGCACTCCTTGTGCGTCTCCATGGCCAGCGGCGTCTGGGCGCGCGAGGCGTCGCGGATGCGGGCGATGTGCTCGTCCAGCCGGTGCTGCGGCTCCACGGTCACGGTGATGGAGAGCATGCAGCCGGCCGGCAGCCGGTCAAAGCGCGCAAAGGCTTCCTTGCCCAGGCTGCGCTCGGCGGTGAAGTGGCCGATGTTCGGGTTGGTGCGCATGCCGTCGAGCGTGAGGGCCTTGACCGGCACGCCATCGAACTCGAACAGGCCCGCCTCGGCGTCCGAGACGGGTGGGCTCACGCTCAGCAGGTCGGCCATGTCCCACCCGAAAACCGGCGCTGCCTCGCGGCCGTCGGCGTCGTGGGCGGGGGACTGATCGCCGGGGTAGGGCAGCTGCTCCAGCAGGTCGCCGGTATGACGGCTGGCCCAGGGCACCTTGCGATTGAAGAAGGGCAGCAGCCACTCGTAGAACTCGCGTGAGCTGCAGCGGCGGGCCTGGACACCCGACTCCTGCAGCGTGGCCATCAGCGTGACCGAGACCGCCTCGATCTGTTGCTGCGCGGGAGAGGGGTCCTCGGACAGGCGGGTGAAGCGCTTGTAGACCGCGCAGCGCACGCGCCGCTGCTGCCCGCGCCAGGGCTGGCCACTGACCAGGGTGTCGGTGAACAGACCCTGCGGGCGCGAGACCAGGGCCAGGTGCTTCTCGAATTCCTTGAGCACCGCCTGGGTATAGGGCGAACCCAGGATGGCATCGCGCCGCTCGGGGTAGCGCTCATGCACCTGGGCGATGTAGTCGCGCAGATAGGTGTTCAGGCCGCTGATGTCCCGGTCGTCGTTGACGAAGAACTGGACGATCCACGGGGTGTCGGTGGACTCGGGCAGCGCCTGCAGGGCCTCCTGCACCTTGCGGGCCTTGTCGATCAGGTAGGCGGGTGCCTGGGCTTCGGTGGGCACCGCGCCCAGCTCGAACAGCGCCCCCAGCGTGGTGCCGTCACCCAGAACGAAGGTCTTCGCATCGGCCTCGTAGCTGACATACGGCAGCAGGTCGGTGAACGAAGGCGGACGCTGGGCCATGCCATGGCGGCGTCCCACGGTCATGGGCTCGCGCGGTGCCGCGTCCTTGGGCTCATGACGGGCAGCGCTGGGTTTCTTCGGCTCCGTGCCCGCAGCGTCTGGGGCACCTGCGCGCCCCTTGGGCAGCAGACCCAGGGCCTGGACCACGGACAACAGACCGAGTTTTTGTGTAGCAGCCATGGGCGGCATCCCTCTTGATGGGCGGGTGGGTGGATTCGGTGAGGCCGTTCTGTGGCTCAGCGGGCCGGAATGAAGCGGTCGCGGGCCTGGCTGTCTTCCTGCTCGATCTCGCCGGGCAGGGCGTACTCGACCGTCTCGTACATGGGAAACACCGTCACATAGCCGGGCACGGGGTACTTGCCCTTGGCCAGGTGGGGGTAGACCACCATCACCAGGTCGGGGTTGGGCACGCGGGCAAAGCGCTGCTGCGTCGGATTGAGCGGGTCCCAGTACTTGCTCTGACGCGCATCACGCCCGTCCACCGTGCGGGCGCGGCTGGCCAGGTGCAGGTTGTCGCGGGCCTGCAGGTTCCGACCCTGTGTGCCCTGATCCGACTGCTGGTCGCGGTAGACCTCGGTGACCGTGGGACTGCCCTCGGTGGCGCCGATCAGAGGCGACTCGCGCGGGCCAGCGGCCGAACATGCGGCCAGGACCAGCGGCACCAGCACCGAGAGGGTGAGCAACGCCGGGCGATGCCAGCGGTGGTGGGGGTGGCGTGGGGTGTCATTCGAGGCCATGGTTTCCTCCGCGTTGGGCGTTGCTGGTGTTCTGGGCGCGGTGCGCGATCTTTCGGGCGGCGACGGCCTTGTCCAGGCGCAGCTCCTGATCCAGGTGGATCACCACCTCGTGGCCCGAGGGGGTGACCACCGCGTCGAAGGAGTTCTTCAGGCGCGAAAGCAGCCAGGCCGTGAACTCGTCGGTGGCGCCGCTGACGGCCTGGCCCATGACGTAGCGGCTGGTGTCGGTGATCTGGGTGGTGGTCGATCCCAGGGCGTTCTGGGTGACCAGCTTGGCGGCGTCGGCGTAGGCCTGGCCCGCCACGCCCAGGGTCTTGGCGCCGATGATGTCGGTCAGGTAGGCCGGCGCGTTGGTGACGAACTTGCCAACGATGCAGGGGTTGCCGCGCGGGTCGCTGATGAAGCCCAGGTCGCCGCTCGATCCGGCCGCTGTTCCTCGGCCGCGCGAGGAGACGGTGCGGATCGTGCCGTCGTTGAACACGAAGGTGGCCGAGCGGATCTTGCCCTCGGAGCAGGACAGCGCCATGTCGCCGATGGCCACACCCGTGAGGATCATGCCGGCGATGTCCTCGGGCAGCTCCCAGCCGTTGGCCGCGAGATTCTCGCGTCCGACGATCAGCTTGAACTGCATCGGATCGGTCACCCGGCCGTCGATGGGCACACGACCGATGATGGCGGTCATGGCCTTGGCACCCACCAGCGTGGAGTTCTCGGGCAGCGTGAAGTAGGCCTCGTCCTGTTCCGCCTCGACGGCACCTGCCGCGCCCCCTGTGGTTGCGCCGCCTGCACCTGCCGGTTCGGCGCTGGCGCGGGCACTGGCGTTGGTGCGCACATAGCGTGTCGAGGGTGGTCCCTGATTGCGGTTGCGGGTGTCCTCGAAGGCCGCGTAGCCCATGGGCGCCACGGTCTTGTAGGCCACGGCGCCCGGCGCCGCCTCCTGCTCGCCCAGGTTCAGGTCCGCCGTGATGGGCGCTGCGGCACCACCATTGACCGTGCGACCGACCTGCGAACCCGGCGCAGGCCGCGAAGTGGGCAAGGTGGGCAAAGCGCCCAGCAGCGATTCAGCGGCCTGGCCAGCGGCGTCCACAGTCGCCCCGAACTCCCCGTCTTTCTGGCCAGACGCCGTGCTGGGACGCGCTGCGCCGCGCCGGGCCGCTTCCTCTTCGAGCTTCTTGTTGCGCTCGACGATCTCGGCCACTTGCTTGCGCAACTCGGCGTTGCTGGCCACCACCGTGGCCAGGGTCTCGCCCGCGTTGTCGTTGTCAGCCCCTTTGGTGGGTGGCAGCTCGCTGGGCTGGGGCACCGCCTTCATGGGTGCAGCGGGCGCGCTGCCTTGCGAGCCGCTGAACTGCTGGTAGAGGATGACCCCTACGATCAGCAGGGAGAGCACGCCCAGGACAGGCAGCAAGGTGTTCTGTTTGATGGCCATGGACAGTTCCTCGGGTCAGAGACAGGCGTCAAAGGCACGGTCGCAGATCAGGTACAGCGCCGTGGTGTCCGTCTCGCTGCCAGCAGGACCAATGCGCCCGTGCTGCGCCGTCACCGCCAGCCAGCGCCCACGCAGGTGCTCCAGCGGCAGCTCGAAGGGCTGAGCCGACTTGTTGGTCACGCGCACCGCCGTGACGTACAGGCCGGCCGAGCGCCACTGTCCCAGCGGCACCGTCTCGACCAGGCCACCGCGCACCAGACCAGGCACGGGCTTGGTGCTGACCTGGACTTGCGAGATGCCGGGCCGCGTGGTGGCCAGGCGACGGGGCGCATACAGCATGCGCGAGGCAAAGCGCGTGAGTTCGACCATGTCCGCAGCCGGTGGGCCGGCCTCGGTGGCCGCTGCTGCGCCAGCAGAGGCCTCGCGGCTCCCGGCCCGGTCCAGGAACACCTCCAGCTCGGCGCTGGCGCCCGAAGTCTGGGCGTTGGCCACCAGGTCCAGCGGGATCTGCCGTCCACCGTCGATCAGCTCGGCCACGATGCGGATCGGCGCGAAGGGCACCAGCGCGGTGACGTAGATGGTGCGGTCGATGGCCTCGACACGGGCCACCGACTCGATGTCGGCGGGCACATGCAGGGCGGCTGGGCCGGGCAGCGTGATCAGACGCTCGCGCTGGACCGGCAGGCCGACCCGCACCGGCTGCCGGTTGAAGACCGCCCGCTCCACACCGGGGCGATCCGACGGCGCAGCAGTGCCGGACGATGCTGCCGCACGGTTGGTGTTCTTGGCGGCTGGCTTGGCCCTGGGGATGGGCGCGGCCTGGCCTGAAGACGCCGACGTTCCCGAGTCGCGGGCCGCAGCGGCCGCGCGCGCGGCCACGCCCTGGGGCACGGGAGCGGGTGAGGCGCCAGCAGCGACCGTGCCGGCCTGTCCCAGATCCACCTCGGCGACCACGGGAGGGGAGGCGGTGCTCGATGCCGGTACCGGCTTCTGGCCTGCAACAGGCAGGGCGATCAGCGGTGGCTGGGTCGCAGCAGGCGCGATGTCCTGCACCTGCTGCGCCAGCGCCGGCACGGCTGCGAACACGGCCAGCGCTGCCAGGCTGGCGCGCAGGGCATGGCCCGCAAGATGGCCCGCAAGATAAGGGGTGTGATCAGACATGGGTCGTCCTTTGGGTGGAATGGCCGGCTGCAGCGCAGCGGGGGGATGGCGTTTCATCGGCTCGCTGGCGCTGCGGAGGGGGTGGGTGCGCCGGTCGCGGTGGTTGCGCTGTCGGCAGCGGGAGGTGTCGTGGTCGGCGATGGCGTCACAGCAATCGGTGCCTGGGCGCTGATCGCCGGCAGTGCAGCGGGGGTGAGCCCTTGAGCGGCGCCGATCGCGCTGTCCTTGATGTCCAGCCGGGCGGGTGCGGCAGAGCCGAAACAGTCCACGGCCAGCCTGAACGGATTGCGCTCGCGGTCCACGTCGTAGCGCACCACGCGAACGGGATAGCGGATGAAGGCGTCCTTGACCGCCTGGCCCCGGAAAGTCTCGGTCACCTGCATGTCCAGCAGCACGGTCCAGGCCGAGGGACCTTCGCCGATCACCCGGTTGTCCTGGAAACCCAGGCCGGGAATCTCGCTGATCTGGCGCGTGCGCTGGTGCAGCTCGCCAGCCCGGTTGCGGTTGTCGATGTCGCCCTGCAACTGCGCCTGGCAGCGCGGGGTCAGGTAGGACTGGAAGTCGTAGATCTGCTTGCCGTAGTCCTTGCCGCCATCACTCTGCCAGCGGTTGACCTGCTGCCAGACGTAGTAGGCGAAGCTGTAGACGTTGGGGTTGGGCACGGGCGCCACGCCACCGGTGACCGACACGCGCTCCCCGGCGCGCAGATCCGGGTTGATGTGCAGGTCGATCTGGCGCGGCCTGGCCCACAGCAGGGCCATCCCGACGACGGCCACCAGGCCGATCACCACCAGGGCCCGGAACAGGCGGGCGTTGTGGGCGCGTTCGGCGGCAAGGGCATCAAGGTATCTGGACATGGTGATCGGCTCGTTGTGAAAACTCAGGATTCATGGGGCGTGCGGCGCGGCCGCGCCAGTCGGCGCCAGAGGGAACGGCCGGTCTGTGGGGCCAGGGGGTGGCTCAGCGAGAACGGCAGAGTGCGGCCCAGGGACCACTGCCCGTGATGGGTGAGAAACCGGCTCTTGCTCAGGCCTCTGCGCGCAAACCACAGGTGCAGCGCCTGGGTGTAGTAGCCGTCGGGACGACCGCGCTTGAGGTCCTGCAGCTTGGCCGATCCGAACCACAGGGCGGCAATCGGCCCGAAGATGGCCGGCAACAGCATCAACTGCCACAGGCCCGTGAACAGCAGCAACACCACACCCAGGAGCAAGCAGACGGGGATGGAGATCGCCGCCATCACCTTGGCCTCGGTCACCGTCATGCCGCGAAGCACGGACGGTTCGACGTTGACGCGGTGGGTCAGTGGCACCCGCTCGGGCGCCTGGCTGCGCTCGGCGCTGCGCTGGGTGTCGTCGGACGCCGTCGTTGTGCCGCTCATGACCTGTTCCCTTGCTTGAACCTGGATGTGATTTGCTGCGCGGGATGGTCAGGTCTGACCGATCACCTGGAAGGCGTAGGTCACCAGGATCACGAGGAACACCGTGAGGATCATCCCCATGATGAAATACTCCTTGAGGTCGGCGATCTGCGCGCGGCCGGCCGTGTACTCGCGCCACTTGGACAGCGCACCGCCAACCACGTAGAGAAAGCCCAGGGCGACCAGCACCAGGCCCAGGATGGCCATGCCCGCCTTGAAGTAGGCGCTCATGGCGCACATCCAGTCGCCAGCGGCGCAGGTGGCGCCGTTCATGTCCGTGCCCGGCGTGGGCATGGTGGGCAGCGCGGCCAGGGCCGGGCTGCACATCACGGCCACGACCGGTGCCAGCGCCCAGCGCTGCAGGCGGTCGCCCAAGTGTTTGAACCCTGCGGCAGCGGCCTGCCGGGCGGGTGGGTGTTGACGCTGGGTCATGGGTGTGCTCCTTGAAGAAGTGATGGAGATGAAGAAAGGAAAACCGGTGGATGGGTCAGGACATCACTCGCGTCACCGGAACACCGCGAAGAACAGAACCGCCAGGATCACCATCACCTTCAGCGCCGACCAGGTGGCCGACATCAGCGAGGCGCGCTCTTCCTTGTAGGCGTTGAAGATGGCCAACATGGCCCAGGCAAAGACCAGCAGGATCACGCCGCTGGCAATGAGCTGGACCGTGGTCCGCAGGGCGGTGGGCGAGACACCCGATCCCGCCTCGAATGCCAGACTCATCGTGGGGTCCATGCAGCAGCTCCTGTGAAAAGTGGAGTGGGTGGGCTCACTGGCGGTAGTCGCCACGCAGCGGCGGCACCGGACGCGGCTGGCGCGGCGCATCCACGTGCGAGGTGATGCCCTCGCGCAACTGGCCCAGGTCGCGCAGCAGCCAGTCGTAGCGGAACTTCACCCGCTCGCCCGTGGGCGCGGTCTGTGCGGCTTCGGAGACCATGACCTGCACGCGCTCGATCTCCGAGGCGATGCGCGCCAGGTTCTCGCGCTCGGCGTCGGCGTCGCCCGCCTGGGCGTTGGTGGCGCTCAGCGCCACATAGAGCACGGCGAGCACCCAGCTGCGGCGCACGCGCGAGCCTGGGGTGGCCTGCTGGGGCGCTTGGGACGGGAGCATGGAAACAGAGGTGTTCATCGGGACTCCTTGGGGTGAAACAGGGGTGGTCTGCGCTGCGCCGGGCTCGAAGAGCGACGGGATGCGGTGCGACGTGATTCGGTGGGCTGGGTAGCTGGGCTGCATCAGACGTACTTCTTGAAGGTGGCCACCGTGGTGGACATGGCGAACGCGACCAGGACGGTGAAGACGATCACCATGTGAGACGGGTTGAAGTTGCCGAACGGCCAGGCCAGGTACAGACCGAAACCGCCGGTCAGAGCCCAGGCCGTGTAGCGCTTGGCGTGGTGGTAAACGAAGGAGCTTTCGCGCCCGCCCCCCCAGCGGCGCAGGTCGCGGCGCACCAGGCCGTCGACCACGCCCACCAGGCAGGCCAGGATGAAGGCAGGCGCGGCAAATGCCGCCACCGACAGGCGCAGCAGCACATCCTGCAGCACATACATGGAGGTCACCGCCCAGCGGCTGAGCAGAATCTGCATGGAGCGGTTGGCGCGGGCGGCGTTGTGGCGCAGATCGCCCGAGGGCGCATCCTGCGCGGCCTGGAAGATCGCCTGCTGGCGCTCGTACCAGGCAATCACCCCCAGACGCTCGTAGGGCAGGCGCACATTGCGCACCAGCAGCTCGGACCAGGCCACGGTGTCGCGCACCAGCAGGCTGCGCGGCGCCTGGGCGATGTATTCCAGGTCCTGCTCTACGATCTGCTGTGCGTGGTTCTCCTGCAGATCGCGCCAGAGCGTGAACGAGCCCACGATCTCGATCATCATTCCGATGAACCAGGCAAAGAGGGTGATGAACAACAGACCAAAGCCCATCTCCAGGCCCAGCTCAACCGGACCACGTGCGCGCGGCCGGCCCGGGGTCTTGGCCACCATGGCACTCATTCCAGCACCCCCGTGGCGTTGGCCGAGCTGTTGAAGTCCATCTCGCGCGGCTCGGTTCGCGTGGCCAAGCTGTCATCGCCGGCCGAGTCTTCCTGGTCGTCCTGGACCTGGTCGCGCAGCGCCAGTGCCGTGTCGATCACCCCGGCGCCGGCCAGGCCGATGGGTTGGTTGCCCAGCCAGTCGGTCTCGCGCGCCCACTGCTCGGAGGTCCGGTAGCGCGCCTTCATATCCAGCGCCACCTGGCGGATGGACTCGGGCACGAACGGGTCGGCATCCTTCCTGGGCAGCGGGATGCGCAGCTTGAAACGCCGGTTGCCTTCGAGCAGTGCGAAGGCCTGACCCTGGGGCAGACTCAGGATGTCGGCCGGCTGGATCATCGGCACTTTGGTGCTGGTGACGATGTCCACGTTGCGCGAGGTGAAGTCCACGCCACTGCCGTCGGCCGCGCTGTCGCTCACGCCGGTACTGGGCGTGATGTGCACCACGTCCACCTGCGGCACCTGCTCGGCCAGCAGGTTGGCCGTGTTCACCGAGCGCACCCGCAGCATCACCAGGTGGTTGAAGTTGTCCAGGATCTGGCCGGCCTTGGCCTTGTCGCCCACCTTGGCCTCGATGTCGAACATCGACTGGGTGTAGGCCGTGATCCGAAAGCCCGAGCCACCGAGCTTGTTGACCATGGGCACGAACTCGGGGCCGGCGATCTCGTTGACCTCGTCGAAGTGGCAGCAGATCGTGGGCAGCACGATCTTGCCCGTGGGGTGGTGCGGGTCCAGACCGGTCTTGTAGAGCTTGCCGCCCACGCTGACCAGATCGGCCAGCATGCTGTTGCCCACGGCCGAGGACACGACCGAGTCGGTCAGCGCGTCCAGCCCGCAGTAGACGATTCCGCCCTGGCGGATGACGCTCATCCAGTCGAAGATCGGGCGTTTGTCGTGGGGGTCGAAGTAGTCCGGGCTGATGAGCTTGCCCACGGCGCCGGAGGTCAACTTCTCCAGGAACGGGCCGAGACTGGCAATGATCTTCTCGTAGAAGGACCGCTCGTAGGACACCGCCGCCGCCAGGCCCGTGAGCACCTTGTCCGGCACCCGCAGCTCCTTGATCAGAGAGATCATGGCCACCAGCGGCGGATCGCGGTCGGACAGCGCCCGCGAGACCGGGTACTTCTTCTTCTCGATCAGGCCCTCCAGGTGGCCCAGCCGGTCCTGGTAGTCGGTGTACTGGCCCTCTGCCGCCTTCTGGCGGAACACCATGTGGGCGTAGTCCATGAACAGCGGGTCGATCCCCGTGACGTCGGCCAGCAGGCTTTCGTAGGTCGGCACGCGGCCGAGTGCGACCTGGGCTTGCGCCACCAGGTTGGTGAAGCGCCAGGAGAACTCCTTGAACGCGGCCGAGTTGCCCGAGGAGGGCAGGGCGTTGGTGGCGCGTGCGGCCACCTCGGTGATGCGGGAGAAGTTGCCGATGCCGTTGTACCGGGCAGAGATGTCGGGATAGCCCAGGTGGAACAGGTAGAACTGGTTGCCACGCCCCGCACGGTGCGCTTCGGCGTACAGCCGCATCATCAGATCGGCGTCCCCCTTGGGGTCGATCACGATCACCACATGACCCGCATGAATGTCCTGCGTGGCCAGCACTTCGAGCAGCCGCGACTTGCCCACGCGCGTGGTGCCCAGCACGATCATGTGGCCCGTGCGCGAGGCTTGGCGCATGGTGATGGGACGTTCTTCCATGGCGCCCACGCCATGGAGCACCGGGGAGCCGCCCAGGTCGTCATAGGCCTTGAGCGGGTTGAGCCAGTGGTCCCACTGAACCATCTGGGCGGTCAGGCCCGCCACACCCATGCGGATACCGGTGAACTTCGAGGGCGGGGCCTGATCGGCGGCGACCGCCGCTGCGGCCTCCTGGCTCCAGGCGGACAGGCGTGTGCCCAGCTGACGCAAGGCTTTTTCTCTCGCTTGCGGCTTGACGAAGCGCTCGGCGTCCGGCCGGCTGGCCTCGTGCTTGCGCTGGGTGTGCTGCTGGGACCACTCGAACCCGTGCCCAAGGTAGAACTGCCCAGGCTCGACGGGGATTTCGTGAGGCGCCATGCGCGTCACCGGGTAATACTTCATCCCGTGCTGGTACTTCAGGATGTGCAGCGCCTGCTTGCAGCGCACCCATCCGAAGTAGCCCGCGATGGCTGCGAGCACCCAGCCCATCCAGGGCGGCATCATCAGCGCCCACGGCGCCACGATGGCCACCAGGGCCACGCCCCAGACGGTCATCGTGCTCCACAGCTCCACCGGAGGCCGCAGCAGGGCTTCGAGGGCGTCATCGGGCTTCACGGCCTGGCCTCCTGCATCGGCACTGGAGTGGACAAGGCGCCCGCCGTGCGAGGGGGCGAGCTGGTCAGGCGTCCATCGGCGAGCACCAGCAGCGGATAGGTCTGCACGCCCGCCCGTCGCAGCGTGGTGGTGAGCCAGTCGCCCACCATGGGGGCCAGCGATGCGCCACCGGCGAGCTGCTGGACCTGTTTGAAAGCGCGTTCGGATTCGGCCTGCACCACCAGACCGGACGCTCCCAGGGTAATCAGGGCCTGGCGGTGCTGCGACAGCCATTGGCGGCTGAGCGGATCGGTGCCCACCAGGAACACCGGATGAGCCAGCCACTCGGGCCGGAACAGCGCGCGCGCGGCCTGTGCCTGTGCTTCGGAGAGCACGCCCGGCACCATGCTCGACCGGATCGGGAATTGCACGCCTTCGAGCACGCCGGCCTGGTCCACACCGGCCACCAGGTGACCCAGGTAGGTGCCCATGGGCACGGACCCGGGACCGGCGTGGATCACCACCGGTTGCGACAGCGCCAACAAGGGTAGAACCGCGCCGATCAGGCACAGGCGGGTGGCACATTTGCGCAGCGCGTTCATGTCGGCCCCCCTGGCTCGGGTGTGCCTTGACCCGCGCTCTGGTAGGCCCTGGCCAGACTGAGCACCCGACGCACGTACTGGCGCGTCTCCGGGTAGTTGGGCACCCGGTGGCCCGCCTTGATGACCGCGCCCGGCCCGGCGTTGTAGGCAGCGATGGCCAGCTCGACATCGCCGCCGAAGCGGGCCAGTTGCTCGGCCAGGTACTTGGTGCCCAGCACGATGCTCACGCGCGGGTCGGCCAACAACTGCTCCACCGACAGACCCTGCAAATCCTGCAGTCCCAGATCGCGAGCTGTTGATGGCAGCACCTGCATCAGCCCGATGGCGTTCTTGGGACTGACGGCACGGGGATTGAAGGCCGATTCGGCGTGGATCACCGCTTTCACCAGGTGGGCATCGACCGCGAAGTGGTGAGACGCTCGCTGGAGCATCTGTGCCATCTCCGGGGTCATCTGGCGCCCCCGTCTGTTGGCTTGCACGGGCCGCTGCAGCAGCTGCTCGGCTACGGCTGCCGCCTTGTCGGAGGTCGCGGAAGGGAGGGCTGTGCCCACCGGCTCAGGCTCAGAGAGACCTCGTGCGGACGTGTGGCTTTGTGCTGCGGGCTGCTTGCTCAGCCGGGGCAGGATCACGCGCTGGTGTTCCGCACCGCTGATCCAGGCCGCACCCTGCTCGGACTCCTGCGCATAGGGTTGCGTCACCACCAGGGCCGATCCGACGCACAGCACCCACGCGCCCAGGCGCCTGAACACTGGGCGGGTCGAGAGGGACAAAAGGTGGTGCTGAGCTTGCATGTCCGTGTCCTGTCTCAGCGACGAGGCGCGGCCTTGGCCGGCGCCAAAGGACGGGATGGGTCCTTGACCAGCTTGCGGGGAATGCCCAGCAGGTCGGCGGCAGAGGTTGGCCCCTCCACCATGGGCAGCCCCTCGAAGTCCACGACCTTCTGGTTCGGATACAGGCGCGACTGGGCCTGCTGGAACGCGCGGTTCCAGGCCAGCGAGCGCTCCACATCGGCCTGCAGGGCACGGGCGAACATCTCGGCGTAGCGCTGGCGTTCCGCGTCATCGCGTGCGTGGATGCCCAGGGCCTCCACGGGAGAAAGGTTTTCGACGGAGAACGCGGCCCGGGGTCCCTTGAGCAGGACCTTGGCGCGGATCATCTCTTCCTCGCTCAGGCCCCAGATTTGAGCCACCAGCAGATCGTTGGCGTCCAGGCGCGAGTGCGCCTGTGCGATCCGCTGGGCACTGGTCTGACCCAGTTGCGTCTGGGCCTCCTGAATGCGTGTGGTGGTGGTTTGCGCCCGTGCAGGCTGCACCTGCGCCCACATCAGCAGGCCCGCCATGGCGAGCACACTGAGATAGCCCAGCACCGGGCGAAGCAGCGGGGTCCTCATGGCTGACGCTCCACGGCGATGCTCACCGAACGGGCACCGTCACTGAACGTCGCGCGTTGGCCAGCCACATCCACCGAGGTCAGCGTCACACCCTGGTAGGAGTCGCCGGGCGAGAGCACGCGCACGTGCGCCGGGTTGCCTCCGACCTCACCGACCACCACCGAAGGCCGGCCGTCCCACATGTCTACGCTGAGCACCTGGTGGGTCGGCCGGGGAGCCACGGCAGCGACCGGGCGGCGCACTGCGGGTTTGCGCGGCGCCGGACGGGCTGCCGGTGCTGCTGCGACCGGCTGCGGTGCGGCCGGCGGCGGCAGGATCGAGGGGTGGGGCAGGAAGTCGGCCACCTGCAAATCGGCCCCATCCTGACCGGCCCCCTCCTTGATGTAGCCCTGGGCCTTGAAGCCCGCGACCAGCTGGTCCAGGCGTTTCTCCAGACGCTCCAGCTGTTCCTTCAGCTGGGGGTCCTGCGCGGCCGGTGCCGCAGGCACAGCCTCAGCCGGCGCTGTGGCCGGCAAGGCGGGCGGCAGACCCGCGCCGGCCTGCGGGGTGGGTTCAGCCAGCGCAGCCACTGCGGGTGATGCCTCCTTCTTGCGAGCGAATGGCAATCCGTCCGAGGACCACATCATGAACGCGGCCACCGATCCCAGAATGAGCAGGAGGACCAGGGCACCGGTCAGCACCGGCTTGCCCTTTTTGACCGGCGCGGCGCACACGGGCGTGGGGCGCTCGAAGGTCGCGTCGGCGTTGCTGCGCACCGCTTCGGTCGGATCGGGCAACACACCATCGGTTTGATTGTCAGCAGCCCGTGCACGGGGCGAACGCGACGAGCGTGTCTGCTCGGCGTCACGGCGTTTGGTGTCCCAGAACTCGTCGTCCTGCTGGCGCTGAAACTCCTGCATTTCTGCATCTGGGTCCATGGCTGTCCTCACGGCGAATATGAAAAGTGGTCGAAAGGGAACTGAATGCGGTGCGCGGTGAGCAAAGGCTCAGGGCGAGCCGAAGGCATCGGCGTGACGTTCGGCCTCCACGGCTTGCGCCTGGGGTCTGGGCGGCTGAGGCGCCGCGGTGCCCTTGAAAGCCGAGCGGGTGAACCAGACCTGGCGGCTCACCGGATCGCTGTGCAGTTGCCAGGCGGGACCCAGCAAGGTCTTGAGCAGGTCGCTCACACGGTGCGGTCCCATGCGCCGCTGTGACTCGGGCAAGGGCAGGGCAAGGAAGTTGCGTGCGGCTTCATCGAGCGCCTCGGGCGGCACCAGCCGAAACCCCGTGCGCACCAGGGTGTGGGCCAGCGCCTCGCCCACGGTGTTGACCGCCTGGCGCGGGTAGCTCAGTTGCGCAAACACCGAAAGCGGGTCGGCCAGGCTTTCGGTGGGCGCGCCCGCCTGCGTGGTGTAACGCCCCACCTGGACTTGGCTGCCGTCGGGGGCGACGGTCTGTGCAAAAACGGGATGGCCTGCGACGGCCAGCACCGCAAGCATCACCAGGGACAAAAGTGCTTTGAATGACATGGACCCGCCTCTTCACTGGTTGAAATCACTGGACGCGCCTGGGACCTGTTGGGAAGAAAGCGCCTGGTGACCCGCGAGGGCCACCAGGCAAACATGACGCCCCAAGAGATGCGTCGCCAGTGCTGGGCAGTTTCTGAATCGGGCGGGTTTGTCGCCACCGAAAACCTGCCGCAGAAAAGGCAGGTTTTCGCTTGACAGGGCAATGCTTAAGGTGTAAGCGTTGGTGCCGGTCGTGGCAAAACGACAACAAAGGTTCGCTGCCCCGAGGGCGGGGCAGGGACGGGCAAAGGCGGTTTACCGGTTAATGGCCCTATCCAAAGGGCGCCCCCCTCCCAAGGTCTCGGGGGGGCAAAGGGCCTACTGGAACGGGCAATGCGGGGGATACGGGCACAGGCAGCGCAGCCGCACGGCGGGGCGTGCGGCTGCGCTGGGATGCGGGTAGCAAAACAGCGCGCTGGCGTCAAGCGAAAACCTGCCGCATGTGCTGGCAGGTTTTGAGTTGTGCGAAAGGGCACGCCTGCCTAGAGTGACCCGGTCTTATTCGCGCAGGGATTCACAACAATGACCACACGCCAGCGGCTCTCACCCAGGGAGGGATTTCCCAATTCCCTCGACATATCGGGCGGACGCAGCATCCATGACGCGCAGCATGCGCCCTACCTGGTGGCGGCATCGCTGCACGAGCTGGGGCTGGTCGACTGGATTCCGCGCGTGTTCAGCTTCCTCAAGATGTACGACGGCGTGGCACGGTGGATGGAGACCGGCATGCCCGAAGCGGCCTTCATCGCGAACCTGGACCTGCGCGAGGAGATCAAGCGCAAACGCAGTGGCGCCACACCGCCCGAGCAGGACCCCGCTGCATTGCGGTTCCGGTTGGCCGTGGTCCTGACCAACTCACCAGTGACACTGTTCGGCGCGCGTTGGAAGCTCGAACGCAGATTCAAGGATGTGCCCATGGACATTCCATGGAATCCGCTGGAGCAGCCTTGGCTGTCGTTCCTGGGGCAGCACATCGACCTGCCCGACCATGCCACGTTGCATGTCAACCGCAAGGGCCGTCACTTCCGACAACAGCTCATGGCCTACCTGCTGGAGCGCTGAGGCAACGCTCATGATTGGTCACTGCATGCGCTGGATCAAACGTTGGGACCCGCGTTCGCCGCGTCCTGCATCCAGTGTTGCACCAGCAACCGCCATCCCACCGCGTGCGGCAACCGATGAGGTCGATCCGCCCATGCCGGTGGTCCGTGGCCACGCCGACGGGTGGCTGAAGGTGCTGCCTGCGGCCGACCTGCTGCGCCTGGTGCATGGCGGCAAGGTGCTGGACACGATGTGGCGCCAGTCGCGCCTGGCGCAGATCGTCTGGGAGCGGGACCTGCTTCCAGCGATCCACCGCTACGCCGAATATGTGCAGCTCATGCCCGCGTCCGAGTCGCATCACCACGCCCATGTCGGTGGGCTGCTGTCGCACACGCTGGAGATGACGCTGGCGGCGATGACTTGGCGCAACGGTCACTTCTTCCCGGAAGGTGCGAGCGTCGAGGAGATGGACGCTCAGCGCGACGAGTGGACCTATGTGGTCTTCTTCGCAGCGCTGCTGCATGACATCGGCAAAATCATGGCGGATCTGCGCATCGCCTGGATCTGCACCGGCATGGAGGCACCGTTGCGCTGGGTTCCGATGTCCGGGCCGCTGACGGCCATGGTGCAATCACGGCCTGGTGGTGAGTATCTGGTGGAGTTCACACCGAAGTCGGCGCGCGACTATGCAGCACATTCCCGCCTGGCCACGATCCTGTTGCAACAGGTGGCACCAGCCACGGCGCTGAGCTTCCTGGCGCGCCGGCCGCAAGCGTTCGAGGCTCTGACGCAGTATCTCTCTGGGAGCGACAAGAGCAGCATGCTGGCCCAGCTCGTGCGCAAGGCCGACCAGACCTCGACACAGCAGGCGCTGGCCAACGGCAGCCGCGAGCGCTTCACGACCGCCACGAGCATCCCGCTGATCGACCTGCTGATGCAATCGGTGCGCGAGATGCTCAGGAGTGGCACCGCCTTGCCGCTGAACCGTTCCGGTGCCGCTGGCTGGGTCTACGACGGGAGCATCTGGTTCGTGGCCAAGCGACTGGCCGATGCGGTGAGGCAGCACATACGACAGCACCACCCGGACGAGGCTGTTCCAGGCGAGAACAAGAACGACCGGCTGTTCGACACCTGGCAGGAGTACGGCTGCATCCAGCCCAACCCGCAAAGCGGGCAGGCCATCTGGTATGTGCTGGTGCTGGGTTCGGCCGTGGACGGTTCCGAGTCTGCTGCAGCGGTTCCTGCGCAGGGGGCAGGGGAGAGCGATGGGGCCTACAGCCACTCGCTGACCATGCTCAGATTCCCGCTGGACAAGGTGTTCGAGGATGCATCGGCATACCCACCCCCGATGCGTGGGCGCATTGAGGTGCAGGTCAAGCGTGGAGCAGCTGCGGGCGAGACGGCCAGCGAATCTTCTGCTGAGCCTGCGGCTCGACAGGGTTCTGGATCGGGCAACCCGTCGGCGCCGAATGAGTGTGCAGGCACGCCATCCAACAGCGATGCAGCTCAGGCCATGCGGCCACCTACTCCCCGCGCGGATCATCAGGAGACCTCTGGCGCATCCAAACAGGTCAAACCCAAGGCCGAACCACTGCGAGCGCCGGCCTTCAAGCGGCCGGGCAAGCCGGCCGAAGTGACCAAGGGGGCAGCTCCCAGACCAGACGAGCCGGTTCAAGGCACACCACGGACAAGCAGCACCCGCTCAAACGTGCCACAGCGTGAGCAAAGGCCGAGTGAGTCACGGCAGGCACCACCTGTTTCTGCGAGCCTGGACCCACCGCTGGACAAGTGGCTGGACTTCGAGGACGACGCTGCCGCATTCAAGGACTTCCCGAAGCTGCCGCAAACCCAGGAAGCTCAACAACCCGCCCCGAATACTGCATCAGTACGTGCCGCAACGTCACAGGCACCTGCATCAGTGGGCAGACGGGCATCCAAGGCTGGAGACGAAGCTCCCAACTCGGCGGCAACTGCCGCAAGGCGCGACACGAGCACGCTGCCGAGCCTGCCTGCGCTGCCAGCAGATCGCCCGCTTCTGGCTCGCTCTGGGCCGCCGCCCGAGGTACTTGCCAGGGCGGCTCCCACACAGTTCCAGACTGCGCCAGTCATTCTCAGTCCGTTTCTGCCGGAGCTGCCGCATGAGACCGCCGGCAGGCCCAGCGAACCCACTCCTGCTGCAGTCGGCTTCATCGAATGGCTGCAGCAAGGCCTGTCCAGCCGGGCCTTGAAGTACAACGAGACGGGCGCGCTGGTGCATTTCGTGGCTGAGGGCATGGCGCTGGTCTCGCCGCTGGTATTTCGTACCTACGCCGCAGAAACTGGCGCAGCCAGTGATGCCCAGGTCGAGGCCCAGGCGCTGCAGGTGCAGCGCGAAGTGATCAAGGCGGGATGGCACCTGATGGGACCCGGCAAGGTCAACATCCTGAAGTACCAGGTCATGGGGCGCGGTGGCGTGCCTGTTGGCAAGCTCAGCGCCGTGGTACTCACTCAGCCGGACCGCTGGGTCGTGCCTGTGCCACCGGTCAACCCGGTCCTCAAACTTGTTTGAAAGGCTGGTGCCAAATGACTGGTAGATCTGACAGGGGGCGTTGAAAAAGTTTGACAGAGTCAGTCATGATGACTACATTGCAACCGTGCATCAGGGGAAACCAACTTGCTTGGGACCTGCGAAGGGCGTCACACACCAGATGTGGCATCTGATCGAAAGTTGTGAAAACAGTGTGGAAGGTTGAACGGGCTCAGGCCCGTTTTTACGGCCTCTCAAACATTCCACAATGTATATTATGTTAAGTTAAAGATGAGCGTATTCCGGATCAGAAAGCAAGGCCCGGAGCTTGCATGGGCCCAATCATGGACAGCGAGTGGACCCGGGGAAACACCAGCATGGTGCACCCGGCAATTGGACTGCCCAGACCTACAATGTGCGCCACCGGCAGGAGTCCAATCCGGCCGCCCCGTTTCATCTTTTTACAAAGGACTTTCATGAAACACCTGTTCCTGACCCTGAGCGTCATTGGTGCTGCGGCTCTGACCGGCTGCAGCAAGAGCGAAGCCCCCGCGCCGGCGCCGGCTCCGGCAGCCGCTGCCCCCGCAGCCGCTGCGCCCGCAAGCCAGTGGCCCGAACTGCGCGTGGCCATCGACCCGACCTACAAGCCCTTCACCTACAAGACCGAAACCGGTGAACCCGCCGGTTTCGACGTGGACGTGGCCAAGGCCCTGTGCGACGAGCTCAAGAGCAAGTGCGTGTTCGTCGAACAGGCCTGGGACGGCATGATTCCCGGCCTGCTGGCCAAGAAGTACGACGCGATCATTTCCTCGATGTCGATCACCGAAGAGCGCAAGCAGTCGGTCGACTTCACCGGCAAGTACTACAACACGCCGTCGTGCGTGGTGGTCAAGTCCGACCTGAAGCTCGGCGCCGAAGCCGCAGGCTTCAAGGGCAAGAAGCTGGGCGTGCTCAAGGCCTCGACCCAGGAAAAGTACGCCATGGGTGAACTCAAGGCCGCTGGTGCCACGGTGGTTCCCTACGACGCCCAGGACCAGGTCTATCTGGACATCAAGTCCGGCCGCCTGGACGGGACCGTGGCCGATGTGGTGGAAGTCAACGGTGGCTTCCTCTCGACCCCGGACGGCAAGGCCTCCCGCTGCGCCG
>JAEUOT010000070.1 GCA_016790705.1 Hydrogenophaga sp. | reverse complement strand
CTCGGCCGTCAGGCCCATGCCGTAGGCGATGCCGTAGCTCTCGATGTCGTCGGTGTTGCGGAAGATGGTGGGCGAGAGGCTGGGGCTGTTGCCCATCATGGGCACCATGCTCATGCTCTCGGTGCCGGCGGCGATCATCACGTCGGCCTCGCCGACACGGATGCGGTCGGCCGCCATCGCCACGGCCGACAGGCCCGAGGCGCAGAAGCGGTTAACGGTGATGCCACCGACCGAGTTCGGCAGGCCGGCCAGGATGGCGCCGATGCGCGCCACGTTCAGCCCCTGCTGGGCTTCGGGGATCGCACAGCCTGCGATCACGTCTTCCACGGCCTTGGGGTCCAGGTTCGGCACCTGGGCCATGGCCGAGCGCAGCGCGTGGGCCAGCAGGTCGTCCGGCCGCAGGTGCTTGAACGAACCCTTGTGCGAGCGGCCGATGGGCGTGCGGGTGGCGGCGACGATGTAGGCGTCTTGGATCTGTTTCATATCGACTCCATAAGTGTCTGTTCCAGAACACCGCGGAACCGGCTTTGCCGGGCCGCTGGTGTTGCCCCCTTGAGGGGGTCGCGCGAAGCGCGGCAGGGGTGGGTCAATTCCGCACGGGCTTGCCGGTGTTGAGCATGCCCAGAATGCGCTCTTGCGTTTTCGGGTGGACGATCAGCGAGCAGAAAGCCTGGCGCTCCAGCGTCATCAGGTATTCCTCGCTCACCAGCGTGCCGGCTTCGACATCACCGCCGGTGACCACGTTCGCGATCAACGAGGCGATGTGGAAGTCGTGCTGACTGATGAAGCCGCCGTCGCGCATGTTGACCAGGCTGCCCAGGATGGTGGCCTTGCCGTCACGACCGGCGACCGGGAACAGGCGCTTGTGCGGTGCGCGGTAGCCGCCAGCGAACAGGGCCTTGGCTTCGTTGATGGCGACGAACAGCAGCTCGTCCTTGTGCGGCACGATCAGGTCGGAATGCAGCACGTAGCCCAGCTTGCGCGACTCGATGGCGCTGGTGCCGACCTTGGCCATGGCCGCGGCGGTGAAGCCCTCGGTCAGGAACGGCAGCAGATCCTTGCCGGTCGAGGTCTCGGCGTTCTCGGCCGCGCGGCGCGCGATGTAGGTCAGGCCGCCAGCGCCGGGCACCAGGCCCACGCCCACTTCCACCAGACCGACGTAACTTTCCATGTGCAGCACGCGGCGCGCGCTGTGCACCGCCAGCTCGCAGCCGCCGCCCAGCGCCAGGCCGCGCACGGCGGAGACCACCGGCACATTGGCGTAGCGCAGGCGCAGCATCATCTGCTGCATGAAGCCTTCGGCGTCTTCGATGGCGGCCACGCCCACGGCCATGAAGGCCGGCAGCATGGCCTGCAGGTCGGCGCCGGCGCTGAAGGGCTCGTCGCCCGACCAGACCACCAGACCCTGGTATTCGGCCTCGGCCAGGTCGATGGCGGCCATCAGGCCTTCGCAGACCTCGGGGCTGATGGCGTGCATCTTGGTCTTGATGCTGGCGATCAGCACCTGGCCGTCCAGCGTCCAGGTGCGCAGGCTGTCGTTCTCGTCGATGGTCACACCGGCGGTCTCGAACTTCGGCCCGGCTTCGCCCAGCAGCAGCTCGGGGAAGTGCTGGCGCTCATAGACCGGCAGCGAACGGCGCGCTTCGAACACGCCCCTGGACGGGTTCCACGAACCCTGGGCGGTGTGCACGCCGCCGGCTTCGGCGACGGGGCCCTTGAACACCCAGTCGGGCAGCGGTGCCTTGCTCAGCGCCTTGCCGGCGTCGATGTCCTCCTGGACCATCTTCGCCACGTCCAGCCAGCCGGCTTCCTGCCACAGCTCGAACGGGCCCTGCTTCATGCCGAAACCCCAGCGCATGGCCTGGTCCACGTCGCGCGCGGTCTCGGCGATGCTGGCGAGATGCACGGCGGCGTAGTGGAAGCCGTTGCGCAGGATGGCCCACAGGAACTGGCCTTGCGGGCCTTCGCTGTTGCGCAGCAACTTCAGGCGCTCGGCGGCCGGGCGCTTGAGCATGCGGCCGTAGACCTCGTCGGCCTTCTCGCCGGCAGGCACGTAGTCCTGGCTGTCCAGGTCGAAGCGCAGGATGTCGCGGCCGACCTTCTTGAAGAAGCCGGCCTTGGCCTTCTGGCCCAGGTTGCCCATCTCGATCAGCTTGGCCAGCACCGGCGGCGTACCGAAGCTGCCGTAGAACGGGTCGGTCTGCTCGTTCAGGTTGTCCTGCAGCGTCTTGACGACGTGGGCCATGGTGTCCAGGCCCACCACGTCGGAGGTGCGGAAGGTGCCGCTGCTGGCACGCCCCAGGCGCTTGCCGGTCAGGTCGTCGACCACGTCGTAGGTCAGGCCGAAGTTCTCGACCTCCTTCATCGTCGCCAGCATGCCGGCGATGCCGATGCGGTTGGCCACGAAGTTGGGGGTGTCCTTGGCGCGCACCACGCCCTTGCCCAGACCGCTGGTGACGAAGGTTTCGAGATCGTCCAGGATGGCCGGCTGCGTGGTCGGCGTGGCGATCAGCTCCACCAGCGTCATGTAGCGCGGCGGGTTGAAGAAGTGGATGCCGCAGAAGCGCGGCTTGATCGACTCGGGCAGCGCTTCGCTCAGCTTGGTGATCGACAGGCCCGAGGTGTTGGAGGCGACGATGGCGTGATCCGCGACGAAGGGAGCAATCTTCTTGTAGAGATCGATCTTCCAGTCCATGCGCTCGGCAATCGCCTCGATGATGAGGTCGCAGCCGCGCAGCTGCTCCATGTGCTCTTCGTAGTTGGCCTGGCCGATCAGGTCGGCGTCGGCCGCTACACCCAGCGGCGAGGGCTTGAGCTTCTTCAGGTTGTCGATGGCGCGCGTGACGATGCCGTTCTTGGCGCCCTCTTTCGCGGGCAGGTCGAACAGCACCACCGGCACCTTGACGTTGACGAGGTGCGCAGCGATCTGCGCGCCCATCACGCCCGCGCCGAGCACGGCAACTTTTTTCACTTGGAATCGTTTCATTGCTTGTTTCCTTAACGCCTCATGCGACGCGCGAGGGGGAGTTGTTCAAGGGCACCGCGGAACCGGCTCCGCCGGGCCGCCAGCGCCGCCCCCTTGAGGGGGTCGCGCGCAGCGCGGCGGGGGGTCATTCCACTCTTTTCCAGATCTGGGTCCGGTAGAAGGGGCCGATGTAGCCGCGCACCTGCAGCTGCTTGCCGCCGTCCAGCGGGGTCATCTTCAAGGTGTATTCCTTGCCGTTTTCGGGGTCGAGGATCTTGCCGCCTTCCCACACCACCTCCGTGGCCGACTTCTTCGCGCCGCGAATGATCTCCATGCCCAGCTTCGGCTTGTCCTTGCGGTCATCCGTGCACGCCGTGCAGTTGGGCTCGCCGCTTTGCACCAGGGTCTTCTCGATCTTGCCGTTCAGAGCGCCCGCAGCGGTTGCTGCAATCCGGATCTCGGCCTTGGCCTCGCCGGTCTTGTCGTCAACATTGCGCCAGAGGCCTTCGGGGGTCATCTGGGCCATCGCCATCGTCGAGGCGAGCGACAGGACGAACGCAACAGTGCTCTTGATCATGAATGTCTCCTGAAGTGCTTGTGGTGGGAAAGGCGATGATCTCTCAGACTAGGGCCGCGTTCGTGTCCATCAGAACCTTCGAGCCGGCGCGCGCGGTGCGCATCAGGGTCGCGGTCTCGGGGAACAGCTTGGCGAAGTAGAAGCGTGCGGTCTGCAGCTTGGCGGTATAGAACGGGTCGGTGCTGCCCTCGGCGATCTTCTGCAGCGACACCTGCGCCATGCGGGCCCAGAAGTAGCCGAACACCAGGTGGCCGGCCACGCGCAGGTAGTCCACCGCTGCGGCGCCCACCTCGTCGGGGTTCTGCAGACCCTTGAAGCCGATCTCCATGGTGAACTTGGTGATCTGCTCGCCCAGCACCGCCAGCGGGTTGATGAACTCGGCCATCTTCTCGTTGACGCCTTCTTCCATCACCAGCGCGGTCACCAGCTTGCCAAACTTCTTGAGCGTGGCGCCGTTGTTGCCCAGCACCTTGCGGCCCAGCAGGTCCAGCGACTGGATGGTGTTGGTGCCTTCGTAGATCATGTTGATGCGGGCATCGCGCACGAACTGCTCCATGCCCCATTCCTTGATGTAGCCGTGGCCACCGAAGACCTGCTGGCACATGGTGGCGGCCTGGTAGCCGTTGTCGGTCAGGAAGGCCTTCACGATCGGCGTGAGCAGCGACAGCATCTCGTCGCTGTCCTTGCGCACCTTCTCATCCGGGTGGTGGTGCACCTTCTCCAGCAGCACCGAGCTGAACATGGCCAGCGCACGCCCCCCTTCGGCGTAGGCCTTGGCGGTCAGCAGCATCTTGCGTACATCGGGGTGCACGATGATCGGGTCGGCCGGCTTGTCCTTGGCCTTGGCGCCGCTGAGG
Organism: Hydrogenophaga sp.; assembly: GCA_016790705.1. Lineage (GTDB taxonomy): Bacteria > Pseudomonadota > Gammaproteobacteria > Burkholderiales > Burkholderiaceae_C > Hydrogenophaga. The sequence goes on along the minus strand of JAEUOT010000070.1, from coordinate 94,387 downwards.
CTGCGCATCTGGATGCGGTCCTTGGCGTAGGCCAGGGCGTTCTGGTAGGCCACCTCGGTCAGACCCAGCGACTGGTTGCCCACGCCCAGGCGGGCGGCGTTCATCATCACGAACATGGCCTGCATGCCCTTGTGCGGCTGGCCGACCAGGGTGCCAATGGCGCCGTCGATCACGATCTGCGCCGTGGCGTTGGCGTGGATGCCCATCTTGTGTTCCAGGCCACCGCACCAGATGCCGTTGCGCGCGCCCAGCGTGCCGTCGGCGCTGGCCAGGAACTTGGGCACCACGAACAGGCTGATGCCCTTGATGCCGGGGGGCGCGTCGGGCAAGCGGGCCAGCACCAGGTGCACGATGTTGGCGGCCATGTCGTGTTCACCGGCGCTGATGAAGATCTTGTTGCCGGTGATCTTGTAGGTGCCGTCGGCCTGCGGTTCGGCCTTGGTGCGCATCAGGCCCAGGTCGGTGCCGCAGTGCGGTTCGGTCAGGCACATGGTGCCGGTCCACTCGCCGCTGACCAGCTTGGGCAGATACAGCGCCTTCTGTTCGGGCGTGCCGTGCTCGTGCAGCGCGGCGTAGGCGCCGTGGCTCAGGCCGGGGTACATGGTCCAGGCCTGGTTGGCCGAGTTCATCATTTCGTAGAGGCACTGGTTCACCACCAGTGGCAGGCCCTGGCCGCCGTATTCGGGGTCGCAGGACAGCGCCGACCAGCCGCCGTCGGTGTAGGTCTTGTAGGCGGCCTTGAAGCCGGCGGGCGTCTTGACCTCGTGGGTGGTCTTGTCCAGCGTGCAGCCCTCGGCGTCGCCGCTGATGTTGAGCGGGAAGATCACCTGCGAGGCGAACTTGCCGGCCTCTTCGAGCACGGCGTTGATGGTGTCGGCGTCCATCTCGGCGTGCTGGGGCATGGTCTGGAAATCGGCGCTGACATTCAGCACTTCGTGCATCACAAACTGCATGTCGCGCAGGGGCGGGTTGTAAACGGGCATGGGTTGACTCCTGTGGGGTTTGTGAAGAGAACGGTTCAGGTGACGGCGCGGGTCTTGCGGGCCGTCTTTCGGGGGGCGCTGGCGGCGGGCTGGGCCTCCGTGGCTGCGGCGTAGCGCAGCACGATGCCTTCGAAGGCGGCCAATGCCCGCTGCAGGGAATCGGGGGCGCGCAGAAAACGCGCTTCGTAATGCAGGGCCAGGATCAACGAGTGGATCTCGAAGCGCATCTGGTTGGCGTCGGTATCGGCGCGCAGGTGGCCTTCCTCGACCGCGATGTCGATTGCACGCTTCATGGCCGCCAGCCAAGTGCTGACCGAGCTGGCCAGTGCATCGCGCACCGGACCAGGCCGGTCCTCGAACTCGATCGCCCCGCTGATGTAGATGCAACCCGAATCGATTTCGACCGAGGTGCGTTTCATCCAGTTGTCGAACATGGCCCGCAGTCGCGGCAGGCCGCGGGCCGCCGACATCGCAGGGTAGAACACTTCCTGCTCGAAGCGATGGTGGTACTCGCGCACCACCGAGATCTGCAGCTCCTCGCGCGAGCCGAAGTGCGCGAACACGCCCGACTTGCTCATCTGCATGACCTCGGCCAGCGCGCCGATGGACAGCCCTTCGAGGCCGATCTGCGTCGCCAGCCCGAGCGCGGCATCGACGATGGCCGCCTTGGTCTGCTGGCCCTTCTGGAGAGACCGCGTCAGCGAGGCTTCGCTGCGGCTGCGTTTGGTGGGAGGTGTGGCGCTCATGCGGTGGGAACAAAAAAACGACCGTCCACAAATCGAACGGTCGTTCTATTTTTACCGCAAAACGTTCGCCCCAAGGGGCGACGGCCGCCCCGGATCGTGGTTTTGTCTAGAGGCGGCGCCCTAATGCACCGTCAACACACGCCGACCCAAGGGTAAACCCCAGCCGCCGAAGCCATCACAGACGGGCATCGGGCAACAGAAGCCGCAGACTGTGTTCGAGGTTTTCGCCGGGCAGGCGCTTGAAGCCGCTGCGCGCGAAACGCTGCAGCCGTCCGATGCAGAACGCGGTGATCACCGAAGCGTCGGCCTGGGCATCGACCGTGGGCGTGGATGCCGAAGCCAGCACCGCCACCTCGCGCAAATTCTGGCGCAGGGCCGATTCGATCTTGTCGAAGAACAGGTTCATGCGCAGTTGCAGGCGTTCGTTTTCGTAGACCAGCGCGTCGCCCACCATGACCCGCGTCATACCCGGGTTCTTCTCACCGAACTGCAGCAACAGGCCGACCAGCTTGCGCGAGCGCTGGATCGGATCCGGTTCCCGCTCACCGAGTTGGTTGACCAGGCCGAACACCGACTGCTCGATGAATTCGATCAGGCCTTCGAACATCTGCGCTTTGCTGGCGAAATGGCGGTAGAGCGCGGCCTCGCTGACCTCCAGCCGCGCAGCCAGTGCGGCGGTGGTGACGCGCTCGGCACCCGGTTGCTCCAGCATGGTGGCCAGGGCCTGGAGGATCTGCACCCGGCGCTCACCGGGTCTGGGACGCTTGCGGCCGGTGGTCTCGGCACCTTCGCCGCCGTCGGAGACGGCTTCGGGAGAAGCGACGGCCGTGGACGTGGAAGCGCTGGAGCTCATGGGTGGTCAGGTCCGTTGGTATTGAGCGATCAGGCGGGTCAGCGCCCGTGGTGTGTCATCCCTCGTTTCATTCTCTCACACGTGCATGGCTGTCACGCCTGCGAACACCAACCGCACCCGCAATCCGCGCCCGCCAGCGCCATCGAGCAATTGCAGTTGCGTCCGGTGGGCGCGCGCAATCTCGTCGGCGATCGCCAGACCCAGACCGCTGCCATCCGCCTGGGTGCCCTGCAAGCGATAGAAGCGTTGCAGCACGTGCGCACGCTCTGCCAGCGCAATCCCCGGACCATCGTCCTCCACCTCGATCCAGGCGAGCGGCGCCTCGCTGGCCGCTTCGACCTGACCACAGCGCAGGGTGATCCGTCCGCCGGGCTGCGTGTAGCGGACGGCGTTGTCGACCAGATTGATCAGCAGTTCCCGCAACAGCCACGCACTGCCACGCGTTTGCGCGGGAGCCGATTCGATGCCCAGGTCCATCTGCTTCTCCGCCGCCGCATCCAGATACATCGCCAGGATGTTTTCACACAGCGCTTGCAGGTCCACTTGTTCCACCGGATGGTTGTCGGCACTGACACTGTCGGCGCGCGAAAGCGCCAGCAGCTGGTTGGCCAGCTGCGAGGTTCGGCGTGTCGCCTCCCGAAGGCGCAGCACCTGCTCGACCCGCAAGCTCATCGGGTCAGTCGGCCCCAGCGCCCGTGCCGCCTGCGCCCAGGCCTCGACCTGCGCCTGCAGCCCCGCCAGCGGCGTGCGCAACTGGTGGGCCGCGTCGGCGACAAAACGGCGCTGCGCCTGCGACTGGTCGTTGACGAGGGAGAACAAGCGGTTGAGGGCCACCACCAGCGGCCGCACTTCGGTCGGCGCGCTGTGCTCGTCGATCGGACTGAGATCCCTCGGCGAGCGGTGCTCGACCGCCTCCCTCAGGTCGATCAGCGGGCGCAACGCGCGCGCCACGGCCCAGGTCACGCCGACCGCAGCCACCAGCATCAGCAACACGTTCGGCAACAGCAGTCGCAGCAAGACGGTATCGAGCCAGTGCTGGCGAGGATCGGAACCGTCGGCCAGCATCAGGATCAGTTCGCCCGCCGCCGTCTGGCTGCGTTGCGCGACGACACGATAGGTGATCCCGCCCTCGACCACGCTCAGGAACTCCGCGCTGTCGGTGGTCGGCAACACCGTTGGCAACCACCGCGCGCCCAGCAAGAGCCGCCCATTGGAGTCCAGCAGGCCATAGTCGGCAAAACCGTCCCGCGCCTTGAGGAACTCGTCGACCTGTGGCGCCAGCAGCAGGGCCACGCCCGGTTCCTCGCCGAGCCCTGCCGGCACATCCGATTCGCCCGGCTGCACCACCACCACAGAATCCGCCAGCAGCGGGACCAGCCGCAACAGCTTCTGGTCCTGCTGCAAGGCCGCCGTTCCAGCACCCTGGTAATTGAAGAACACGCTGAACAGCCCCACCAGGCCCAGCGGCAGGAATAACAGCACCAGCAGGCGCCGTTGCAGGCCCCAGATCAGCCCTCCCGCCGAGCGGTCTTCAGGACGAAGCGCCATGGCCGGAGGACGACACCAGCTCAAGACGGTAGCCGAAGCCGCGGATCGAGCGCAGCGCCACACCGGCCGGCTCCAGCTTGGCACGCAGCCGGGACACATAGACCTCGATGGCGTTGGGCGTGATCTCCTTGTCCCAGCCCGTCAGCGCCGCCAGCAGCTTGTCCTTGGCCGCGGGCTTGGGCGCCTGCAGCAGCAGGTATTCCAGCACCGTCCATTCGCGCGGTCCCAGCTCCATCAGTTGCCCCGCGATGCTGACGCGCCGCTGGGCGGTGTCCATCTCCAGCGTTCCGAGCGTGAGCACCGCCGAGGTCGCGGCCTGTGAACGGCGCAGCAGGGCCCGCAGGCGCGCCAGCAACTCCGGCAGCTCGAACGGCTTGAGCATGTAATCGTCGGCGCCAAGATCCAGCCCCTGCACCCGGTCTTCCAGCGCGTCGCGCGCGGTCAGGATGAGCACGGGCAGCGTCAGCCCTCGCGCGCGCAGCCGCTGCGTGAGCTCCAGGCCGTCGATGCCCGGCAGCCCGATGTCGACGATCGCCAGGTCGAAGCTGTCACGGTCCACGGCGTGTTCGGCACGCTCCGCGCTGCCCACCCAGTCCACGGTATAGCCGGCGTTGGTCAGCCCCAGCTTGATGCCGCTGGCGACCATCACGTCGTCTTCGACCAGCAGCAGTCTCATCGCTCAGCGGCTCTTGATCATCGTGCCGAAAGGCTGGTCGCCCAGCACCTCCAGCAGCAGCGCGTGCGGCACACGGCCGTCGATGATGTGCACCGCGTTCACGCCGCTCTTGGCGGCATCCAGCGCGCCGGCAATCTTGGGGATCATGCCGCCGCTGATCGTGCCGTCCTCGCACAGTTCGTCGATGCGGCGCGGGGTCAACTCGGTCAGCAGTTGCCCCTCCTTGTCGAGCACGCCACGGATGTTGGTCAACATCAGCAGCTTCTCGGCCTGCAGCGTCGTCGCCAGCTTGGCGGCCACCACGTCGGCGTTGATGTTGTAGCTCTCGTTCTTCTCGCCAAAGCCGATCGGGCTGACCACCGGGATGAACTGGTCGTCCTGCAGCGCCTTCACCACCGAGGGGTCGATGCCGACGATGTCGCCGACCTGGCCCACGTCATGTTCGCGGCTCGGGTCCTGCGTGTCGGCCAGGCGCAGCTTCTGCGCGCGGATCATGGCGCCGTCGCGGCCCGTGAGGCCCACGGCCTTGCCACCGGCGGCGTTGATCAGACCCACGATGTCCTGCTGAACCTCACCGGCCAGCACCCACTCGACCACTTCCATGGTCTCGGCGTCGGTCACGCGCATGCCCTGGATGAATTCGCCCTTCTTGCCCAGGCGCTGCAGCAGGGTCTCGATCTGCGGACCGCCGCCGTGCACCACCACCGGGTTGATGCCGACCAGCTTGAGCAGCACCACGTCTTCGGCAAAGTCCTGCTGCAGGGCGGGGTCCGTCATGGCGTTGCCGCCGTACTTGATGACCATGGTCTTGCCGTGGTACTTGCGGATGTACGGCAGGGCCTGCGCCAGGATTTCGGCTTTCTCGCGCGGCTGGACGTGGGACAGGTCGACGGGGGTGTGGTTGGGGCTGGTCATGGCGGAGGACAAATGAAGAGAAACGGCCGCCAAATTGTAGGTCGCACCCTAGAAATGAATCCCGCGCATCATCTGCTGCATGGCCACGGCTTCGGGCGAGAGCTGCGGTTTGGCGCCCTTCTCGCCCTTGGCGGCCGCCGAGTCGGGGAACATGCGGAAGCTGGTGTTCATCACGATCTGCGCGATGCGCGGCACGAAGGCGTGCAGCACCTGCCCGGTCACGCCCAGGCGTGTGGCAATGCGCACCGGCTTGAAGATGCAGGCCTGCGCGATCATGTCGGCCGCCTCCTCGGGCGAGAGCGTGGGCACGTTCTTGTAGATCTGCGTCGGCGCGATCATGGGCGTGCGCACCAGCGGCATGTTGATGGTGGTGAAGCTCACGCCCTGGTCGGCAAATTCACTGGAGGCGCAGCGCGTCCAGGCGTCCAGCGCGGCCTTGCTGGCCACATAGGCCGAGAAACGCGGCGCGTTGGTCAGCACGCCAATCGAGCTGATGTTGACGATGTGGCCCTTGCGCTTGGCCACCATGCCGGGCAGCAGACCCATGGTCACGCGCAGGCAGCCGAAGTAGTTGAGCTGCATGGTGCGCTCGAAATCGTGGAAGCGGTCGTAGCTGCCCTCGATCGCGCGGCGGATCGAGCGGCCGGCGTTGTTGATCAGGAAGTCCACGCCGCCGTGGTTCTGGATCAGCAACTGAACGAAGCGGTCGCAGTCGGCCATGTCGGCGATGTCGGCCGGGTAGGCGACGAAGGAATAGCCCTTGGCCTTGGCTTCGGCACAGGCCTCGTCCAGCTTGTCCTGGTCGCGGCCGCAGATGATGGTGACCGCGCCGGCCTCGGCGAACTTGTGCGCCGCCGCCAGGCCGATGCCCGAGCTGCCGCCGGTGACCAGCACCACCTTGCCCGCCACCGTGCCCCGCAGGCTGCGGTCGATGTGCAGGTCGGGGTCGAGGTGGCGTTCCCAGTAGTCCCACAGCCGCCAGGCGTAGTCCTTGAGGTCGGGGCAGGCGATGCCGCTGCCCTTGAGCGCGGCCGTGGTCTCGCGGCAGTCGAAACGGGTCGGGTAGTTGACGAAGGTCATCATGTCCTCGGGCAGCCCGAGGTCCTGCATCACCGCGCGGTAGACGCGCCGCACCGGCGCCAGCGCCATCAGCCCCTTCTTCACGCTCTTGGGAATGAAGCCCAGCAACGCCGCGTTGACGAACAGGTTCATCTTGGGCGCGTGCGCCGCCTTGCTCAGGATGTCGAGCACGTCGCCGACGCGGTAGCCCATCGGATCGACCAGGTGGAAGCAGCCGCCGCTGCTGCGCTTCTGGTGGCTGATGTGGTCCAGCGCGTTGACCACGAAGTCCACCGGCACGATGTTGATGCGCCCGCCTTCGAGGCCGACGCTGGGCATCCACGGCGGCAGGATCTGGCGCATGCGCTGGATCAGCTTGAAGAAGTAATACGGCCCGTCGATCTTGTCCATCTCGCCGGTGCGCGAGTCGCCCACCACCGCAGCCGGGCGGTACACCGACCACGGAACCCTGCACTCGGTGCGCACGATCTTTTCGCTCTCGTGCTTGGTGCTGAAATAGGGATGGTCGAGGTTCTCGGCTTCCTCGAACATGTCCTCACGAAATACGCCCTCGTAGAGTCCGGCGGCCGCGATCGACGAGACGTGGTGGAAGTGGCCGGCGGCAATCGCCTTGGCGAACTCGACGGTGTTGCGTGTGCCGTCGACGTTGACCGCGATCTGGCTCTCGGCATCGGCCTCCAGGTCGTACACCGCGGCAAGGTGATAGAAGTGGTCGATCTGGCCCTTGAGCGCCTTCACGTCGTCGGAGGCAACCCCCAGCTTCTTGGCCGTCAGATCACCGAACACCGGCACCGCACGGCTCGCACCGACACCCCAGAACTCGCGCAGCTCGGCCACCTTGCCCTCGCTCTCCTTGCGCAACAGGAAGTGCACCACCGAGCCCTTGCGCTCCAGCAGTTTCTTGACGAGCCGCTTGCCGATGAAGCCCGTGGCGCCGGTGACGAAATAGTGCATTGCTGTTCTCCTGGAATCGGTCTGGTCAAAGGGTTCTTGCCAAAGACAAAACGGTCATTGTTCAACAGCAGGCAGCCCCCCGGATTCCGCACAAACCCGTGGCGGGGGCCCGGGCTTTTAGTCGTCGTCCCCTACACAGCGACAAGGCTGGCGACGTACAGTGCGTCCACTGCACGGGGGCCCGTGCTGCAACACCCACCTGAACAACGGAGTATCCATGGTCACCAAGACACACAAGTCCGGCGCCGCCAAGGCCAAGACCGCCACCACCGCCACTTTCGGTTCGCCCCTGTCGGGCGCGATCAAGGACTCCGCCCAGCAGATCTGGCTGGCCGGCCTGGGTGCCTTCTCCAAGGCACAAGCCGAAGGTGGCAAGGCCTTCGACACCTTGGTCAAGGAAGGTCTGTCGATCCAGCGCAAGACACAGGCAGTGGCCGAAGAGCGGCTCACCGAAGCGACCCAGCGCATGAGCAGCATGGCCAACGAGATCGGCAGCAAGGCCGCCGGACAGTGGGACAAGCTGGAGAACATCTTTGAAGACCGCGTCGCCAAGGCCCTGAACAAGCTGGGCGTTCCTTCGGCCCGCGACATCGAGGCGCTGATCGAACGGATCGATGCACTCAGCGCCGCCGTCGAGCGCCAGGGTGGCAAAGTGGCCGCGCCCCGAAAGGTGGCCGCTGCCAAGAAGCCGGCGGCCAAGACCGCAGCCCGTAAGACGCCGGCGCGCAAGAAGGCCGCCTGAGCGTGCAGGCATGCGGGATCCGCATGAGCAGACCGGGGCGCCCAGCGCCCCTTTTTTTCGCCTGTGCAGACTGCTGCAACGCAGCATGACCACACCGCCATGAGGTCTACACTTGTCCGCATGACGCCCACACGCCCGACCACACGACGGCGCACGACGCCACACCCGCGCATCGCCCTGGCCTTCGCCGGTGGCGGGCCGTTGGGTGCGATCTACGAGATCGGCGCCCTCTGCGCACTCGACGAGGGACTGCGCGGGCTGGACTTCAATCACTGCGACCACTACATCGGGGTGTCGGCCGGTGGCTTCATCGCCGCAGGGCTCGTCAACGGCATCACGCCGCGGCAGTTGTGTGAAGCCTTCATCGAAGACCGGGCGGGAGAAGACCAGTTCGACCCGGCCTGGCTGATGCGCCCGGCGTGGTCCGAACTGGCAGACCGGGCCCGGCGTGTACCGGGTCTGCTGGGCGGCGCGCTCTGGGCCTGGGTCGCACAGGGCAAGACCGCCAGCAACGCCTTCGAACGCATGGGCGCGGCGCTGCCGACCGGCCTGCTGGACAACGAGGGCATCCATACCCAGATCGAGCGCCTGTTCAACAAGCCAGGGCGCAGCAACGACTTTCGCCGACTGCGCGCGCACCTGACCCTGGTGGCTACTGAGCTGGACACCGGCGAAGCGGCGCCCTTCGGCCAGCCTGGCTGGGACCACGTCCCGATCTCGCGAGCCATCCAGGCCAGTGCGGCGCTGCCCGGCCTGTTCCCGCCCGTGGTGATCGACGGCCGGCACTATGTCGACGGCGCGCTGAAGAAGACCGTTCATGCGACGGTCGCGCTGGACGAAGGTGTGGACCTTCTGGTCTGCCTCAACCCGCTGGTGCCCTTTCACGCCCAGGCCGATGAAGGACGTGGCAAACACATTCCGTCTCTGGTCGAAGGCGGTTTCCCGGCAGTGATGAGTCAGACCTTCCGCTCGATGATCCATTCGCGTCTGGCGCTGGGCTTCAAGCAGTACGAGCGCAGCTACCCGGACACCGACATCGTGCTGATCGAACCTGACCAGCGCGACGCGGAGCTGTTCTTCGCCAACACCTTCAGCTACCGCCAGCGTCGCGAACTGGCCGAGCACGCCTACCAGCAGACCCGCACCTTCCTGCGCCAGCAGGCAGCCACCCTCGCGCCCAAGCTGGCGCGGCACGGCATCTCCCTGGACCGGCAGGCCATCGACGATCCCGACCGCCGCCTCTTGCAGGCGGAACCCCTGAGACCCGCCAACGCGATGGTGCGTCTGCGCCGGACACTGGACACACTCGAAAACCGCCTGCACGCGACATGACCCGCAAAGCCCCGCGACGGACTGCCGAACGCATCCTCGAGGTCACGCTGGAGCTGTTCAACCGCTTCGGCGAGCCCAATGTCTCGACCACGCTGATTTCGTCCGAACTGGGCATCAGCCCGGGCAATCTCTATTACCACTACCCGGCCAAGGACGAGCTGATCAACGCGCTGTTCGAGCGCTACGAGAAGGCCCTCAACGAACTGCTGCAGGCCAGCGACGGCGTGCGCAACGTGGAAGACGCGTGGTTCTTCCTGCACTCGCTGTTCGAGATCGTCTGGGAGTACCGCTTCCTGTACCGGGACCTGAACGATCTGCTGTCCAAGAACCGGTTGCTGGAGACCCGATTCCAGGGGGTGCTCAAGAACAAGGTGCGCGCAATGCGAGGGCTGCTGACGGGCATGTCGCGCGCCGGCGCGATCGACCTGGATGCGCGTGAGCTGGAGCCGACCGCCAACTGCATGGTGGTGCTGCTGACCTACTGGCTGAGCTTCGAATATGTGCGTGACCCGCGCCGCGCGCTGGAGCCCGACAACGCACAGGCCTCGCTGCTGCGCGGCGCGCAACACGTCCTCAACCAGCTCGCGCCCTATCTGGAGTCCGGCCAGCGCCGGCACCTGATCCAGCTCTCCTGCGCGTACGGTGCAACGCCCTGAGCACACGGCGATGTCTGCCTGGACACCCTGCCCCGAGTCCTGCCTGAGCCTGTTTGCGGGCGATAGTCTTCGCACCCACTGGCAACGGCTGCACCTGGGCGACAGCGAACCCTGGCCGACGAACTCTGCCCTGCAGGACGGATGGCGGCTCTACCACGAAGGCGACTTCGGTACCGCCGCAGATCTTGGCCTCTCGCTGGGCGTTGACGGTCTGGCGCTGGCCTGCAAGGCCACCTGCATGCACGCGACCTATGTGGAACCCCGGGACAGCGTGCGTTTTCCCAGGTTGCAGACGGTGACGCAATGGACCGGCCGGCGACTGGAAGCCGCGCCCGACGACCCAACGGCGTGGTACTGGCAGGGCTATGCCCTGGGCCGCTACAGCCAGGGCATCAGCGTGTCCCGCGCGCTGGCGATGGGACTGGGCCGGCGGGTGCGGGAGGCACTGGAGAACGCCCACCGGATCGCGCCCACCCACGTCGACGCCCACCTGGCGCTGGCGCGTTTTCACGCCGAAACCATCGATCAGGTCGGGGAGCTGATCGGCGGCATGCTGCACGGCGCCCGTCGCGACCAGGGTGAGGCCCTGTACGACGCCGCGCTGGCGCTCGCACCCCAGTCACTGATCGTGCTGAGCGAAGCGGCCGAAGGCCTGCTGATGCTGGGCGGTGATGCGGCACAGCCGCGTGTGGCGGCACTGCAGTCGCAGGCTCGCGCGCTCGAACCGCTGGACGCGATGGAGAAGCTCTACCTGCAGGCTGCGGCGGCGTCCTGACCGTCAGCCGGGCGCAGCCGCGCTGCGCTGCAGGCCGTCGACCGCCTGGTACATGACCTGGCGTGCCTGCGAGACCACCTGGGCCCGCCAGTCGTCGGTGTCGACGTAGAACGCGTCCTTCACCCGTTTCTGGATCGCGGCCTTCAGCCCCGCAGGCGCTTCCGGATGCAGGCGCATCCACTGGTCGCCGCGCAAGGCGTTGATCACGTCGAGCAGCGGCTGGGTCCCGTATTCGAGCGCGATGCCGGTGTACTCGGCCTGCGGGCACTCTTCGTACAACGCGCTCCACATCAGTCCGGTCAGTTTTGCCGAGGTCGAACTGCCGTCGTAGATCGAGGTGACCGGGGTCTGGCCGTCGCCCCCCCACCAGTTGCGGGCGCGCTGCAGGGCCTGGGCATCGTCGCGACAGGCAAAGATCCGCTCCCCGAGTCCGCAGGGCCCCAGGCCGGTGTGCAGGTCGATCCAGGCCAGGCAGCGGGCGGACTGGCCGTAGCGGCGCAGCACGTCGCGGAAGGTCCGATGGCTCCAGGTCGGCGAGGTGCCGCCGAAGAACAGCCCGTCGGGATGGGTGTGCTGCCCTTGGGAGACCGCCGTCTGGTAGGCCGACAAGCCTTGCCGACCGATGAAGTGCGCAATCACCGCCTCGTTTTCGGGACCGGGCGGCCACACGGCAGGCAACAGCACCTCGTGCAGCGCCTCGTAGTCCGGGTTGCGGGGCAGCGGGCGGGAGAAGTCGTGGAAATTCCGATTGATGTCGACGTTGTCTTCGGTGACCCTTCGCAGATGCGAGAAGCCCCAGGGGTTGAGCGCATGGATGTAGAGCACCGACACGCCTGCGGCGCGGGCATAGGCGCGCCACTCGGCATCGTGGGTGGCAAACACCTGGATGCCCGAACCGCAGAAGCCCTCCACACCGTGACACGCGCTGCTGACGATCAGCAGACGCTGCGACTGCGCCGGGCCATCGAGCGCGACATCCATGGCGAGGGTTTCCCCATCACGGCCGGGCAGCGGATGGTCGAAGCTGCGAATGGCCATCCCGGCGGCAGCGGCCCCCTCCAGGAACTGGACACGCGCCCGCGCATACGACGGCGCGAACGCCAGTTGCGGATTGATCATGTGCGCTCCTTGCCCGGGCTCGACAGCCACTGTTCGGCCAGCCGCACCCAGTAGGTGGCGCCCAGCGGGATCAGGTCGTCATTGAAGTCGTAGCTCGGGTTGTGCAGCGTGCAGGGCCCCCCACCATGGCCGATCTCGCGATGGGCGCCCTCGCCGTTGGCAATGAAGACATAACAACCGGGGCGCGCCTGCAGCATGTAGGCGAAGTCCTCGGCCCCCATGGTGGGCTCCTGCTCCACCACCCGTTCGCCGCCAACGATGTCCGAGAGGACCTCGCGCGCGAAGGCGGTCTCCCTGGCGTGGTTGACCGTCGGCGGATAGTTGCGACGGAACTCGAACTCGCAGACGGCGCCAAAGGCCGCGCAGGTGTGCTCGGCAATCTCCTGCATGCGCTGTTCGATCATGTCCAGCACCTCATAGGTGAAGGTGCGCACCGTTCCCTGGATCTCGCAGCTGTCGGGCACGACGTTGGTGGCCTCGCCGGTGTGGATCATGGTCACGCTGATCACGCCGGCGTCGACCGGCTTCTTGTTGCGCGTGATGATGGTCTGGAAGGCCTGCACCATCTGGCAGGCCACCGGCACAGGGTCGATGCCGTTGTGGGGCATGGCGGCGTGCGCACCCTTGCCGCGGATCGTGATGAGGAATTCGTTGCTCGACGCCATCACCGGTCCGGCGCTGGCGGCAAACGTGCCGACCGGCATGCCCGGCCAGTTGTGCATCCCGAACACGGCCTCGACCGGGAACTGTTCGAAGAGACCGTCCTTGATCATCTCGCGCGCGCCGCCGCCGCCCTCCTCGGCCGGCTGGAAGATCAGGTAGACCGTGCCATCGAAATTCCGGTGTTTCGCGAAGTGCTGCGCAGCGGCCAGCAGCATCGCGGTGTGGCCGTCGTGACCGCAGGCGTGCATCTTGCCCGGGTGGCGGCTGGTGTGTTCGAAGTGGTTGTGCTCCTGCATCGGCAGCGCGTCCATGTCGGCGCGCAGGCCGATGGCACGGCCACTGGCGCCGCCGTCACGCCCATGCACGATGCCGACCACGCCAGTGGTGCCCATGCCCCGGTGCACCGGAATGCCCCACTCGGTCAGCTTGGCCGCGACGATGTCGGCGGTGCGCACCTCCTCGAAACACAGTTCGGGGTGGGCATGGATGTCGCGCCGCACGGCGGCAATGGTGGCCGCCTGGGTCACGATGGAATCGATCAGCTGCATGGGGAACCTCGCGCAAAAGGGCATGGTACCCAAGCCGTTGGCCCTGGACAGATCCACACGCGACAACTCGGGCAATACCGGGGTGACCGGCCGCCCTCGCCCTCAGCGGCGCACGCGTCCGTCGCCCGTCAGCAAGGTCAGCTCGACGAAGCGGGAACCGGTGTGGCGGTCGGGCGAAAAATCGAGCGGGAATCCGCCGAGATCGACATCCCGCAGGGATTCGACCGCCGAGACGAAACCCTCGCGCGTCAGGTTGCGCCCGGCACGACGCACCGCCTCGGCAAACGCCTTGGCCGCCACATACCCTTCCATGCCCGAATAGTTGGGCACGATGCCGCGCTGGTCCTTGTGGACCGCGATGTACTCGCGGGACAACGATGTGGCCGCCGCATAGGGGAACGGCACCACCTGGCTGACCGACACACCCTTGGCCTCCGACCCGAGTTCGTCCATCAGGGCCTGGGTTCCGACGAAGGACACGTTGTAGAAGTTGCCCATGAAGCCCTTCTGGCGGGCCTGCCGGATGAAGCTGGCGCAGGCCCGGTAGGCGCCGATCTGAATGATGGCCTCGGGTCGCGCCGCCACGATGTCGGCCACGGCCTTGCTCACCTCGATGGAGTTGCGGTCGACCGTCGCCGTCGCCAGCGGCGCCAGGTCCAGTGCCTTGAGCGCCCGATTGACACCCTCAAGCCCCGCCTGCCCGTCGGTGTCGTTCTGGTGGAAGACCGCGAATTTGCGGATGCCCACGGACTGGGTCTGGCGCACGATGGCCGAGGTCTCGTCCATCACGGAGGCGCGCACATGGAACACGTAGCGATTGAAGGGTTCACGCAAGGACTGCGCACCCGACAGCGGCGCAAAGAACGGCACCTTGGCCTCGGTGGCCAGCGGCAGCGCCGCCTGGGCCGTCGGTGTGCCCACATAGCCGAACAAGGCGAACACGCCATCGGCGATCAGTTGCTTCGTGTTGGCCACGCAACGCTCGGGCTCATAGCCATCGTCCAGCCGCACCAGCTCGATGGTCCGACCGTTGACGCCCCCGCGGGCGTTGAGTTCGTCGAAGAACAGCTTGGCGCCGAGGTGGTACTGCACCCCCAGTTGTTCGGCCTTGCCGCTGAACGGCGCGGACTGCCCGAGCACGATGCGGTTACCTCCCCCACCCGCCTGCGCCAGGGCCGCGCCCGACCAGACACCCGAAACCGACGCGCCGAGCCATGTGCCCAGCGAGGAAATCACCCGACGACGCTGCATCCGCGCACTCCTGATATGCTTTTTTTGACACTGGCGTGCCACCCTTGCTGTCACAGAAAGGCGCCGCCGGGCCGCAGCCTACTACAAAGGTCTTAGCCTGCCTACCCGACCTTCAGGTCCATTCATGCACGATCACCGAAATGAATACGAGGTGCGGGGCGCCTGCCCGCACGATTGCCCCGACACCTGCGCCCTGCTGACCACGGTGCAGGACGGGCGCGCGGTCCGCGTCGCCGGCAACCCGGCCCACCGCCACACCGACGGCGCGCTGTGCACCAAGGTCTCGCGCTACACCGAGCGCACCTACCACCCCGAACGGCTGCTGACGCCGATGCGACGCAGCGGCCCCAAGGGCAGCGGCCGGTTCGAACCCATCGGCTGGGACGAGGCGCTGGACGAGATCGCCACGCGTCTCAAGGACATCGCCGCACGCGACCCGCAGGCCATCGTGCCCTACAGCTACGCCGGCACCATGGGCCAGGTGCAGAGCGAGAGCATGGCGGCGCGCTTCTTCCACCGCCTCGGCGCCTCTTTCCTCGACCGCACCATCTGCGCGGCGGCCGGCGGCGAGGCACTGGTGCAGACCCTGGGCGGCAAGCTGGGCATGAAGCTGGAGCACTTCGCCGAAGCCAAGCTGATCCTGATCTGGGGCAGCAACTCGATCGCCAGCAACCTGCATTTCTGGCGCCTGGCGCAACAGGCCAAGCGCGACGGCGCACGCCTGGTCTGCATCGATCCGCGCCGCAGCGAGACCGCCGACAAGTGCCACCAACACATCGCGCTGCGCCCCGGCACCGACGCGGCGCTGGCGCTATCGCTGATGCACGAGCTGATCGTCAACGACTGGCTGGACCACGACTACATCGCGCGACACACGCTGGGCTGGGACCAGTTGCGCGAGCGCGCCCTGCAATGGCCGCCCGAGCGCGCGGCCGAGGTCTGCGGCATTGCGGCACAGCAGATCCGGGACTTGGCGCGCGCCTACGGCACCACCCAGCCGGCCGCGATCCGGCTGAACTACGGCATGCA
Source organism: Hydrogenophaga sp. (assembly GCA_016790705.1). Taxonomy (GTDB): domain Bacteria; phylum Pseudomonadota; class Gammaproteobacteria; order Burkholderiales; family Burkholderiaceae_C; genus Hydrogenophaga. Next base: position 78,517 of record JAEUOT010000070.1, on the reverse strand, counting down.
GCGTGTCAAGGGCGGCGGTAATGCAGTGCGCGCGGTCGCCTGTCTGCCGGCCCTGACCGGTGCCTGGCGCCACCGCGCAGGCGGTCTGCTGCTTTCGGCCTCGGGCCATTTCCCGGTCGACCGCGCCGCGTTGCAACGCCCCGACCTGCTGGCCGGCCGGACGCCACGCACCATCAACATGGTCACCATCGGCGACGACCTCTTGCGCGACAGCTCGCCTGCGTTCGGCCCGAAGATCGAGGCCCTGATCGTCTACAACAGCAACCCGGTCGCGGTCGCGCCCGAGTCGCCCAAGGTGGTGCAGGGCTTTGCGCGCGAGGACCTGTTCACCGTCGTGCTCGAACACTTCCAGACCGACACCGCCGACTACGCGGACATCGTGCTGCCCGCCACCACGCAGCTCGAACACTGGGACATCCACACCAGCTACGGCCACACCGACGTGCTGCTCAACCGCCCGGCCGTCGCGCCGGTCGGCCAGGCGCGACCCAACACCGCGGTGTTCCGCGCGCTGGCACAGCGCATGGGCTTTGACGACCCCTGCTTCGCCGATGACGACGAGACCCTGTGCCGCCAGACCTTCGGCGACCGGGTCGATTTCCAGCAACTGCTCGACCAGGGCTTCGCCACGCTGCCGGTGCCCGAGGCGCCGTTCGCCGAGGGGGGCTTCCCCACGCCGTCGGGCAAGTGCGAGTTTTTCAGCGCACGGTTGGCGGCGCAGGGGTTGGACGGGCTGCCCGACCATGTGCCCAACCACGAAACCTTCGGCAGCGACCCGCGCCACCCGCTGGCCATGATCTCGCCGCCGGCCCGCAACTTCCTCAACTCCAGCTTCGTCAACGTCAAAAGCCTGCGCGACATCGAGGGTGAGCCGCTGCTGGAAATCAGCGCGGCGGATGCTGCGCCCCGTGGCATCGCGGACGGCGACATCGTGCGCGTCCACAACGACCGCGGCAGCTACCGCTGCAAGACCAAGGTGTCTGCCCGCGCACGCGAGGGTGTGGTCAACGGGCTGGGCATCTGGTGGCGCAAGCTCGGCCTGGACGGCACCAACGTCAACGAGCTGACCAGCCAGAAGCTCACCGACCTGGGCCGGGCCCCGGTGTTCTACGACTGCCTGGTCGAGGTGGAAAAGGGATGACGTTGTCGGCGCCTCGGCGCGTGCTGGCCGGTCTGTTCGCGGCGTGCCTGCTCTCGGGCTGTGCGGCGACCGATGCCGGCCCGGGCTATTACTGGCAATCGGTCACCGGCCACCTGAAGCTGATGCACGCCGCGCGGCCGGTGCAGGACTGGATCGACGATCCGGCGACGCCCGCGCCGTTGCAGCAGAAGCTGGCGCTGACCCAGCGCATCCGCGACTTTGCCGTCACCGAGCTCGGCCTGCCCGACAACGCCAGCTACCGGCGCTACGCGGACCTGCACCGCAAGGCGGCGGTCTACAACGTGGTGGCCGCGCCCGCGCTCTCGCTGGAGCTGCAACGCTGGTGTTTTCCGGTGACCGGCTGCGTCGGCTACCGGGGCTACTTCGACGAGACCGAGGCGCGCGCCTTCGCGGGAACGCTGGGCAACGATCTGGACGTGGCGGTCTATCCGGTGCCCGCGTATTCGACGCTGGGGTGGATGAACTGGGCCGGCGGTGATCCGCTGCTCAACACCTTCATCGGCTACCCCGAGGGCGAACTGGCGCGCCTGGTTTTTCACGAGCTGGCGCACCAGGTCGTCTACGCCAACGGTGACACCACCTTCAACGAATCGTTTGCGACGGCGGTCGAGCGCATCGGCGGCACGCGCTGGCTGGCGCAGAGCGATGAGGCGGCCCGTCGCGCCTATGAGACGTTTGACGAACGCCGGCAGGCCTTTCGTGCACTGACCCGCGAGACACGGGCGCAGCTCCAGACGCTGTATGCCGATCCGTCGCTGGACGAGGCATCCAAACGGGCCCGCAAGACGGAGATCCTGCAGGGCTTTCGCCAGCGCTACGCCAACCTGCGCCAGTCGTGGGGCGGCTACGCCGGCTACGACCTCTGGGTCGCACAGGCGAACAACGCCAGCTTCGGGGCACAGGCCGCCTACGACCAGTGGGTCACCGCCTTCGAACGGCTGTTCGAGCGCGAAGGCCGGAGCTTTCCGCGGTTCTATGATGCCGTCAGGCGGCTGGCGTCGCTGCCGGTGGCCGAACGACAGGCCGCCCTGCAAGCGCTGGACCCCGCCGCCCCTCTTCCGTCACCCTCCTGAAACTGCGAACCATGGCCACCATCCACATCCGTCGCCCCCACCATCTGGGCCTGACCGGCGCCCGCAAGGTGGCCTGGAAATGGGCTGAACACGCCGAGACCGAGTTCGACATGCAATGCGCCTACGAAGAGGGCGACGACTGCGACGAGGTGCAGTTCTCGCGGACCGGCGCAAAGGGCACCCTGCGGGTGACGGCCGACCATTTCGAACTCGATGCCCAGCTCGGCTTCCTGCTCGGCGCGTTCAGGGAGCGCATCGAGAGCGAGATCGTCCGCAACCTCGACGAACTGCTGGCCCAAAAGAAAAAGCCGGCCACCAAGACGGCGGCCGGCCCCAGGAAAAAGTAGAAGCGGCGAGCGCTCAGCTCAGCGACGCGATCAGGTCGATGTACTGCTGCATCGCGTCATCGGCGGACGTTCCCTTCAGGCCGTTCCACGCATCCCACTTGGCGCGCCCGACCATGTCGCCGAAGCCGGGCTTCTTTTCCGCGTTGTCGCCGGACGTGGCCTGCTTGTACAGACCGTAGATCTTGAGCAATGTGGCGTTGTCCGGGCGCTCGCTGAGGCTCTTGGACTGGGTGACGGCGGCGTCGAAGCGGGACTTGAGATCGGACATGGACTGACTCCGTGGATGAAGGGAAGCACTCCCGCGCTAGGGAGTGGCCCGGTATCTTACGGGTCCGCCAGACCGCAAAATAGACGCCCGACCCCAAACACGCCATCGCGGCCCCGTGGCCTGCACAGGAGACAACATGGTCCAGCGCATCCGCAAGAACGCCCGCTCTTCCGACGACGGCAACCGCAGCCCGTTGCAGGCGGTGGCCGGCGCGCTTGGACTGGAAGGCGAGCGCATGAGCAAGGTCGACACCGCCTGGCTTCGCATGGACTCGGCCACCAACCTGATGGTGATCGTGGGCGTCTGGATCCTGCGGCCGGGCATCACGCGCGAGGCCCTCGCGCAGCGGGTGCAGGAGCGGCTGCTGGGGTACCGGCGCTTCCGACAGTGCGCCCGCCAGGACGCCACCGGTGCGCACTGGAGCGACGATCCCGACTTCGCGCTGGACCGCCATGTCGTCACCCACCGGCTGCCGCGCCGCCGTGGCCAGAGCCCGCGCGCTGCTTTGCAGGCACGCGCCGGCGCGCTGGCCATGGTGCCGCTGGATCCGGCCCACCCGCTGTGGCAGTTCGAGCTGGTCGAGGACTATGAAGGCGGCTCGGCACTGATCGCGCGCATCCACCACTGCATCGCCGACGGCATTGCGCTGATCAGCGTGATGATGAGCCTGGTCGACGGCGGCAATGAGCCGCCCCAGCGCACCGCACGGGCCAGGCGGCAAGGCCTCGATGCGGCCGAGACCTGGGTGGCGGACACCCTGATCCGCCCCTTCGGCGACATCGCGGCGCGCGCGCTGGATGCCGCCGGCGGAGGCGCCGCCCGCTCACTCTCGATGCTGGCGTCGCCGCAGCAAGGCCTGGGCGACTCGCTGGTCCAGGCCATGGAGGTGGCGCGCATGGGTGGCCAACTGGCCAGTGACCTGGCCGCGTTGGCGCTGATGCCGGACGATGCGCCGACCTCGCTCAAGGGCGCGCCGCGCGGCGAGAAACGCGTCGCCTGGTGCGAACCGATTCCGCTGGCCGACGTCAAGGCCATCGGCAAGGGACTGAACTGCTCGGTCAACGATGTGCTGCTCAGTTGTGTGGCCGGCGCCATCGGCACCTACCTGTTGCGCCGCGGTGAAGATCCTGCGGGCCTGGAGATCCGCGCCATGGTGCCGGTCAACCTGCGCCCGCTGGAAGAGGCCTGGAAGCTGGGCAACCGCTTCGGGCTGATTCCCCTGGTGCTGCCGGTCGGCATCGCCAATCCCATCGAGCGCGTGTACGCCGTGCGCGCCCGCATGAACGCGCTCAAGGGCAGTCTTCAGCCCTTGCTGACCTTCGGCCTGCTGTCGGTGGCCGGCCTGCTGATCAAGCCGGCGCAGGATGCGATGCTGGGACTGTTCGGCCGCAAGACCACCGCCGTGATGACCAATGTGCCCGGCCCGGCCGAAAAGATGCGCTTCTGCGGCGCCACCCTGGAACAGACGATGTTCTGGGTGCCGCAGACCGGCACGGTGGGCCTGGGGGTGTCGATCCTGAGTTACGGCGGCGGCGTGCAGTTCGGGGTGATCGCCGACAGCGCGCTGTGTCCGGACCCGCAGCAGATCATCGACGCGTTCGAGCCGGAGTTTTCCCGGCTGCTCGCAGTGACCCTGATGCTGCCCTGGGGCGAGGGCGTCTAAGCCTCGCTCAGCCGAAACGCCGGCTGGCGATTTCGAGCAGGCCGTCGAAGATCAGTCCCTCGACCAGTTCACAGGGCGTCGACATGCTCGGCGCCATCTTCCAGCCGGCACCACCGGTCATGAACACCACGGGCACCTGCCCGCAGTGGCGCTGGAGGTTCTCGACCATGCGCTGCACCGCACCGGCGATGGCAAACGTGCCGCCACTGGTGAGCGCGTCGCTGGTGTTGGTCGGAAAGTCCCGCACCTCGCCGGTGGGAACATGCAGGCCGGCGGTCCCCGACTCCAGCGCACGCAGCATGATGCCGTGGCCGGGCAGGATGATGCCCCCCAGGAAGCGGCCGTCGGTGTCGATGGCTTCGACGGTCACAGCGGTCCCGACCATCACCACCACACAGGGCCGCGCCGGCCCTTGCTGCAGCAGGCGCTGACGCGCGCCAATCATCGCCACCCAGCGGTCGGAGCCCAGGCGGGCGGGATGGTCGTAGCCATTGCTCAGGCCTGCCTCGGCCGCGCTGGACACGACCCACTGCGGCGGCACATCCCATTGCTCGAGCTGTTCCTCCACGCGGCGCCTGATCGGGTCCCCGGCCACGATGCAGCCCAGGACGTGGGATGGCGTCGGCAGCGCACTCCAGTCCCCCTCGGCCAGCTTCTCGATGTTCTCCAGAAACTGTGCACCGTGCGCCAGGGGCTGCCCACCCACACGGGGCGCCTCGTACAGCGCCCACTTCAACCGCGTATTGCCAACATCCAGCGCCAGAAGAGTCATGACCGGATTATGAACATGCGCCAACGCTGGTTTTGCGGCGACGCAGCATCCTCATGCCTGGCCCCGCCTCAGATCAGTCCGATCCAGCAGGCCCGCTGCACCGCCGAGAGCTTGTTGTCCGTCTTGAGCTTGGCCATCGCGTTGGACAGGTGGTAGTTCACCGTCCGTTCGGAGCAGTCCATGCGGGCCGCCGACTCGCGCGCGGTCAGCCCCTCGAAGGCATAGCTCAGGCTCTCCAATTCGCGCGGACTGAGCGTCACCCGCTGTTCGGCCAGTGCGCGCCGCAGCATGGGCCAGATGTTGAAAGCCGACCACGCCAGCGCGGCCGCCTCGGCCCGGTCGGCGAAGGCCCGCGGGCTGAACATGAAGCACTCGAACGCCCGGCCGGCGGGCAGACTGAAGGCGACCCGCACAAGAGTCTGACAGCCGTGCGCCAGCCACAGCCGTCGCCAGCGCGAGCCCCCTTCGGCAAACGCCGACTTGGAAATGTCCTGCCAGGCCACCAGCGGTGCATCGCTGTCGCGCCACCCGGCCCCGAAGTCGTCGCTGGCGGCCAGCGCCTCGGCCGCCGTGAGCAGGCGCGGCGGGTGCACCGCCAGCACCTCGCGCTCCTCACGCCCGCCCATCGGATTGGGCCCGAGCACCAGCACCGCCTCGACGCCCACGTCCTGCAGGGCGCGCATCCAGTCCGCCAGAATGGCGTCCACACCGACGTTGTCAAAGTTGACAGGCAGGGTCATGTCGGCGCGGCCAACGAAACGCGGACAATCAGCCCACGCCGGCACATGCTGCGGGCGAGCAGGTACGAAGCAGGCGAAAAGGAAAACATGTTGCCCTGGGACCGGTTAAGGGTTCACAACATCCGGATGCGGGTGTGGCGCTGGGTGGTGGACGAAATCGTCCGCGCCCCGATGGAGCCTATTTTGCACCCGTCGACGACGCGCCTGTGGTGGCTGGGCATCTTCACCGTCGGTGGCCATTTCCTGTTCGGCTGGCTGTGGGGACACGCCATGCCCCAGCCCTACGAACTGCCCTGGGTGCGCGTGGTCCTGGCCCTGACCGGCCTGCTGCTGCTGCTGCGTCGGGTGAACCGCGACCTGACCTCGCGCACCAGCGTCTGGGTGTTCGGCATCATCTTCTGGCTGCAACTGCCGCTGTTCTTCGGCTGGATGTTCCTGATGAACGAGGGCAACAAGGTCTGGCTGGCCAGCCTGTGCTCGATGATCCTGATCTACTTCCACATCACCGACTGGCGACTGGCCTCGCTGGGCACCGTCACGGGGTTCGTGGCAGCGACGGGACTGTTCCTGCTCACGCGGGATGGGCAGGTCTGGGTGGGGTTCGAGCCGGAGAACATGACCCTGATTGCGTTCTCGGCGGTGATGAGCCTGATGCTGGGCATGTCCAGCGCAAACCTGCGCCGCGTGAGGCTGATCAACACGCTCAGCACCATGGGCGTCATGGCCCACGAACTGCGCACGCCGCTGGCGACCGTCAACCTCGTCGGTGACGTGCTGCGGGGGATGGCGCAGAGCGACGTTCCCGAGCCCCAGCGCAGGAAGATGGGCGAGCTCTCCAAGCGCCTCAAGCATCTGGTGCGCAGCATGAACCGCCAGATCGACACCCAGATTTCCAACGCGCAGTTGCTGCGGCTGCCGCGCCCGACCACCCACCTGCAAGCGTTCGAACTGGTGCAGGAGGTGGTGGCGATGTACCCGTTCCGGGCCACGCGCGAGCGCGAGTGCATCGAGCTGGCGCTGGAGCAGGACTTCACCTTCATCGGTACCCGCGCCCTGTTCGCGCAGGTGCTGGACAATCTGATCAAGAACGCCCTGCACGCGCTGGCGGCCGCCGGCGCGCCCCTGAGTCCCGGCGACCTGCGCATCGAGGTCTCGGCGCACGACGGCATGGGCCGGATCGTGGTCAGCGACAAAGGCACGGGCGTGCCGACACAGAAACAACAACGGATCTTCGAGCCCTTCTACTCCCTGCACAGCAGCGTCGGCAATGGCCTGGGCCTGCCGTTCTGTCGCAACGTGGTGGAGGCCTCCGACGGGCGACTGACCCTGCATTCACAACCTGGCCAGGGAGCCACCTTCTTCATCGAACTGCCTGTGAGCGACGGTGTCACGGCCTTCGTTCACCCATCGAGTTCCACCTGAGTCATGGCCTTCAAATTCCCGCTGTACCACCGGTCAGGCTGTCTGATCTTCCTGGACGACGACATCGACTATCTTGAGATGCTGGGTCTGGTCGTGCCGACGACGCTGCAGGTCGAGCTGTTCTCGCGGCCGAGCGCCTTTCTGGCACGCATGAAGGAGGAACCCGCGAAATGGGAATCCGATGCCGGGTTACATCTGCAGATGCTCGACCGCTGGCGCCACGGACAGAACCTGCTGCCCCAGGTCCTCAATTACTGGAGTTCGCACCCGGCCCGCTACCAGCTCGTGCAGACCTGCGTGATCGACTTCGCCATGCCGGGCATCGACGGGCTCAAGGTGCTGGAGTCGCTGATCGACTGGCCCGGCTACCGCATCCTGCTCACCGGGCAGGCGGACGACACCATCGCCACCGACGCCTTCAACAACGGCCTGATCGACCAGTTCATTCCCAAGCACACAGCCGACATCGCCGGCCGGCTGCTGACGCAGGTGTTGAAGAACGCCCGGACCCCGCAGCCCCGCCTCAACACCATCTGGCGCACGGCCCTGCAGCCCGGCCACCAGACGGTGCTTGAAGTGCCCTCGATCGCCGGCGCACTGCAGAAGCTCGCCCTGGAAAACTGGATCGAGTACGTGGTGCTGGGCGAACCCTTCGGCATGCTGGGACTCACTGCGGACGGCCAATGCGAGTGGCTGCAACTGGAGCCGACCTCCGGCCTCAAGGAGGTCACCGACCTCGGGCGCTCGGCCGGACTGGGCTTCGACACGGTGCAGGCCATCCAGGGCGGCAAGCGCCTGCCGGCCATCGAGGTCCACCAGCAACTGAGCCTGGAGGGACCGATCCGCATGGAGCCGGCATTTCCCATCGGCGAGGACGGTCTGCTGATCGGGGCGCGGTTCGCGCTGGCGGCCTCGGACCTGCCCCAACCGATCTATCCGTACCGCAACTTCCTGGACATGCAGGGCCTGCGGGAGATTCAGGACATCTGAGCGGCGACGCGCTGGCGACGCGCCGCCGCCCATTCCCAGGGACGCAGCCGCGCCGCCACCTCCTGCGCGGCGGCCTCGATGTGATCGAGCTCCGCTGCGGTGAGCGCCGCGTGCAGCGTCATGCGCGCCAGCGAGCGGTTGCGGCTCGTCGCGGGAGCCCCGAAGAACGCAGTGTGAACGCCGAGCGCATCCAGCGCGTCACGCACCTCGATCGTGGCGGGTTCCGGACCCGCCTCCAGCGCGATGATCTGTTCGGTCCCCTGGCCGATCGGGTAGCCCATGGCCTCCAGGGACGCGCGGATGCGGTGGGTCACCCCCCGCAGCGCCTCCCGCGCCGCGTCGGCGCGCTGCAGCACATCGACCGTCGCCGACAGTCCGGCCGCCTCGTGCGGCAGCACGCAGGAGCTGAAGATGTTGGGAAAGCTGGAGGTGAGGATGTGGTAGCGCAGGTGCGCCGGTGCGGTGAAGAAGCCTGCGCGCCCGGCCAGCGCCTTGGCCAGGCTGGCCGACACAAAATGCACCCGGTGCGTCACCCCGAGCTGCGCGCACAGTCCCGCCCCTGACGGACCATGGGTGCCCAGCGAGTGGGACTCGTCCACCAGGATCATCGCGCCGTGCCGCTCGACCACCTCCAGCATTTCCAGCAGCGGGCAGACGGCGCCGGTGGTGCTGTACACCGAGTCCACCGCCACCAGACCAGGCCCTTCCCGTGTGAGCAACCGGTCCAGGTGTTCGGGATCGTTGTGGCGGAACACGTGAGAGGGTGCCCGCGCCGCATGCGCCCCCTCCCACAGGGAGGCATGGGCCTGGCCATCCAGATAGACCGGCGTGTCCGGATTCGCAACCGACTGGATCAGCCCCACATTGGCCGCATAACCCGATTGGCAGACAAATCCATCTTCCTTGCCTACCCATTGCGCCAATTTCAATTCAAGGTGGCGCGTCGGATGCTCTTCCTGAAGGAACACGCCGGACTGCACCGCGAAATTGCCAGAGCGGGTCAATGCATCGATCTGGGCCCGGACAATATCGGGATGGCCTGAAATGGCGAGATAGTCATTGCCATCAAGACGAACCGAATCAGGCCCCGGCCGCGCCCCCTGAACGGCAAACCGCCCCTGCCACAGCCCATTCCAGCGGGGCAGAAACTCTTTTTGGATTCGGGATTCCAGCGCCGCACTCAGTCGCGGCGACAGGGTTTGGGCATCACGGGCGTTTTCCAGCAGTTCCATGGCGTTCTCCTGTAAAAAGAAGAACCCATTGAAAAAAGCAATTCGCCAATTACCTCACACCACCTGTCAGCATTAGCAGGGGTTGTGACGCTTTTTTCTCAAGTTTTGTCACACCTATCCGATAAACGGCGCTTTTTCAATTCTGCCGCCACGGCAATCCCTGAAACCGCCAGCCGCCTTTGCGTCCGCGCTGGCCCTGTCCGTCGGGATCGCCTTCGAACCCTTCGAGGATGTTGTAGGCCTGCAGCCCCAGTTCCGTGGCCCGTTTGGCGGCCGCCACCGAGCGCACCCCGCTGCGGCACAGCAGCACCAGCTTGCGACCGCCATCGGCGGCGGCGCGCACGGCATCGTCGAACTGCGGGTTCATCGCCATCCCCGGCCACTGCTTCCAGGCCACGGGAACCGCGCCGGGGACAAACCCGACCCACTCGCGCTCGGCGTCGGTGCGCACATCGACCAGCACCGCCTCGCCCGCCTGCACCCAGCGCCAGGCCAGCTGCGGCGACACGTCCCCGGCATAACCGCCCTGCCCCGGTCGCGGCGTCATCAGCAGCGCCCCGTCGGCGTCGTGGCGCAAACCCGACGTGAGGTTGGCCGGAACGGCCTCGTCGATGCGGCGGGGCCTGGGCAGGTTCAGCGCATTCATGATCGCGACGAACTCCGCCTCGGACTTGCCCGCCACCCGGGGGTTGGACGCCTTTTCGTGCCCAATGGTGGACGAGGTCCGGCCCTGGTAGTCGTGGCCGGGCCAGACCGTGGTGGCGTCCGGCAAGGCGAACAGCACCTGCGTCAGGCTGCGGTACAGCTCGGACGCGCTGCCCGACTGGAAATCGGTGCGGCCGCAGCCGCCGATCAGCAGGGCATCCCCGGTGAACACGTGGTCACGCCAGAGGTAGCTCATGCTGCCGGCGGTGTGGCCCGGGGTGTGCAGCGCGCGCAGGCGCTCGTCACCGAACACCAGCTCGTCGCCGTCCTGAAGCTGGCGCCCGGCGGTGCCGATGCCGCAACCTGCCGGCGCGGCCGTCCGGGCACCCGCCAGCTCGGCGAGCTTGCCCGAGCTGGTGACATGGTCGGCGTGGGCGTGGGTCTCCACGGTCCACACCAGCCGCAGGCCGTACTCCCTGAGCGTCGCGAGGTCGCGCTCGATCTGCTCCTCGACCGGGTCGATGATCAGCGCCTCGCGCGTCGTCTGGTCGGACAGCACATAGGTGTAGGTGCAGGAATCGGGATCGAAGAGCTGTATCGGTTTCATCGGCATGCGCTCGGCAACGGGTCAAGAGAAGCGTGCCAGCATATCCGCCACGTCGTCCGCCGGCAGGTCGCCTTGTGCGATCACGCAGCCGACCATCGCGAAAAAGGTCTTGTCCAGCGCCTTGCGGGCCGCCGCCATCTGCTGTGCCACTTTTTCGCAATCGGCATCGGTTTCGAGCAGCTTCTGGATGCCGCGCAACTGGCCTTCGACACGCTTGAGGCGCAACACAAGGGCGCGCTGGCGGGCCGGGTCGTGAACCGTGGTCATGGGGGTCTCCTTTGTCGGTCGGGCACGGCGCCCATACCCCAATAAGTATTGTAGGCAGCCCCTTCCCTCCCGGGAAGGAAACCCGCTATTATTGACGTTTACGTAAACGTCAATCTGCGCCCCCGTGGCAGGATGGACACGCCCCGTCCGGAGACTCGCCATGCCCCGTTCGATCGACGCCCCGCTGCCGTTTCCCCTCGCCGCCCTGCCGTCTGCCGCAAGCCGTCGCTCCCGTGGCTGGGTGATTGCACCGACGGCCCCGGGCAGCGGCCAAGGTCGCACCAAGGTCTCCCTGGGCAAGCTCGATCCCGATGCCAAACCCTGGTCGACGGGCAGCAAGGCCAAGGACCGCCAGCAGGTGCTGGCGCTGGCACAGGAAATCGACGCGCTGCAGAACATGCTCTACGCGGACGGGCGGTACAAGCTGCTGGTGGTGCTGCAGGGGACGGACACCGCCGGCAAGGACGGCACGATCCGCAGCGTCTTCGGTCTGACCAGCCCGCTGGGTGTCCAGACCGTGGGATGGAAGGCGCCGACCGAGCCCGAGCGTGCCCACGACTACCTCTGGCGCATCCACCAGCAGGTTCCCCAGGCCGGCCACGTCATGGTCTTCAACCGCAGCCACTATGAAGACGTTCTGGTGCCCACGGTCAATGGCTGGATCACGCCGGAACAGACCCGCCAGCGCTACGCCCACATCAACGACTTCGAACGGCTGCTGGCCGAGACCGGCACCGTGGTGCTGAAGTTCATGCTGCACATCGGTCACGACGAACAGCGCCAGCGCCTGCAGGAGCGCCTGGACGATCCGGCCAAGCAGTGGAAATTCAGCCTCGGCGACATCGAGGTGCGCAAACAGTGGGACGACTACCAGCGCGCCTACGAAAACTTCCTTGGGGCCACCAGCACCCCCTGGGCGCCTTGGACCGTGGTGCCCGCCAATTCGAAAACCCACCGCAACCTGATGATCGCCAGCATGGTGCGCGACGCCCTGAAGGCGCTGAAGCTGCGTTTCCCGCCGCAGGACCCAGCCCTCAAGGGCCTGCGCATCGAGTGACCCTTTCCGACAACACCGACAAGACCACCCCGAGAGAGACGACCATGACCGACCTGTCCGCCGATTTCAAGGCCCTGGCCAGCTACCGCCCCACGAACAAGGTGCGCTTTGTCACCGCCGCCAGCCTGTTCGATGGCCACGACGCCGCCATCAACATCATGCGACGCATCCTGCAGGGCATGGGCGCCGAGGTGATCCACCTGGGCCACAACCGCTCGGTGGACGACGTGGTGACCGCCGCGCTGCAGGAAGACGTGCAGGGCATTGCCATCAGTTCCTACCAGGGCGGCCACGTCGAATACTTCAAGTACATGGTGGACCTGCTGCGCCAGCGCGGCGGCGAACACATCCAGGTCTTCGGCGGCGGCGGCGGCGTGATCGTGCCGGCCGAGATCCGCGAGCTGCAGGCCTACGGCGTGGGTCGCATCTACAGCCCGGAAGACGGCCAGCGCATGGGCCTGCAGGGCATGATCGGCGAGATGGTGATGCGCTGCGACCGTGACATCAGCGCGCTCGCACCACGGTCGCTCGACGCGATCCAGGGCCACGGCGAGATGCACTGGCGCGCGCTGGCCCAACTGATCACCGCGCTGGAAAACGGCCAGGCCGATGCCGCCATGGTGGAAGCGGTCCGACAGGCCGCCGCGGGCAAGACCATTCCCGTGCTCGGCATCACCGGCACCGGCGGCGCCGGCAAGTCCAGCCTGACCGACGAGCTGGTGCGCCGCATCCGGTTGGACCAGGACGACGCGCTGCGCGTGGCCGTGATCTCCATCGACCCCTCGCGCCGCAAGAGCGGTGGCGCACTGCTCGGTGACCGCATCCGCATGAACGCCATCGGGTCATGGCAGAAGGGCTCGCGCATCTACATGCGCTCGCTCGCCACGCGCGACACCAGCAGCGAGATCAGCGCCGCCCTGCCCGACGTGATCGCGGCCTGCAAGGTCGCGGGCTTCGACCTGATCATCGTCGAGACCTCGGGCATCGGCCAGGGCGACGCGGCCATCGTGCCGCACGTGGACATTCCGATGTACGTGATGACGCCCGAGTTCGGCGCGGCCAGCCAGCTCGAAAAGATCGACATGCTGGACTTCGCCGAGTTCGTGGCGATCAACAAGTTTGACCGCAAGGGCGCCGCCGACGCGCTGCGCGACGTGGCCAAGCAGGTCCAGCGCAACCGCGAGGCCTTCACCGTGCCCGCCGAACAGATGCCGGTGTTCGGCACCATGGCCGCGCGCTTCAACGACGACGGCGTGACCGCGCTCTACCAGGCGCTCAAGGCACGGCTGATCGAGAAGGGGCTGACGCTGGCCGACGGCCGGCTGCCGCTGGTCAGCGTGCGCCACAGCACCAACCAGACGCCCATCGTGCCGCCCGCGCGTACCCGCTACCTGGCCGAGATTTCGGACACAGTGCGGGGCTACAAGAAGAAGGCGCGCGAACAGGCCCGTCTGGCGCGCGAAGTGCAGCAGCTCCAGGCCAGCGCCCGCATGCTGCACGAGGCCAATCCCGACAAGCAGAACGCGCGCAACGCGGTGCTCGACCTCGCGGTCGAGCGCGAAGGCCGGCTGGACCCGGCGGCGCGCAAGCTGCTGGCCCAGTGGCCCGACATGCAGAAGGCCTACGCGGGCGACGAGTACGTGGTGAAGATCCGCGACAAGGAGATCCGCACCGCGCTCACCACCAAGAGCCTGTCCGGCACCACCATCCGCAAGGTCGCGCTGCCGCAATACGAGGACCACGGCGAGATCCTCAAGTGGCTGATGCTGGACAACGTGCCCGGCAGCTTCCCCTACACCGCCGGTACCTTCGCGTTCAAGCGCGAGGGCGAGGACCCGACCCGCATGTTCGCTGGCGAAGGCGATCCCTTCCGCACCAACCGCCGCTTCAAGCTGGTCAGCGAGGGCATGCCGGCCAAGCGCCTGTCCACCGCCTTCGACTCGGTCACGCTCTACGGCAACGACCCCGACCTGCGCCCGGACATCTACGGCAAGATCGGCAACAGCGGCGTGAACGTGGCGACGCTGGACGACATGAAGGTGCTGTACGGCGGCTTTGACCTGTGCAACCCGACGACCTCGGTGTCGATGACCATCAACGGCCCGGCGCCGTCGATCCTGGCGATGTTCATGAACACCGCCATCGACCAGAACCTGGAGAAGTTCAAGGCACAGAACGGCCGCGAGCCGACCGACACCGAGGCCGCCAAGATCCGCGAATGGGTGCTGGTCAACGTGCGCGGTACGGTGCAGGCCGACATCCTCAAGGAAGACCAGGGCCAGAACACCTGCATCTTCTCGACCGAGTTCTCCCTGAAGGTGATGGGCGACATCGCCGAGTATTTCGTGCACCACGACGTGCGCAACTTCTACTCGGTGTCGATCAGCGGCTATCACATCGCCGAGGCCGGCGCGAACCCGATCAGCCAGCTCGCGTTCACGCTCTCCAACGGCTTCACGTTCGTGGAGGCGTACCTGGCGCGCGGCATGCACATCGACGACTTTGCGCCCAACCTGAGTTTCTTCTTCAGCAACGGCATGGACCCGGAATACACCGTGCTCGGCCGCGTGGCGCGCCGCATCTGGGCGGTGGCGATGAAGGACAAATACGGCGCCAACGAGCGCAGCCAGAAGCTCAAGTACCACATCCAGACCAGCGGCCGCAGCCTGCACGCGCAGGAGATCCAGTTCAACGACATCCGCACCACGCTGCAGGCGCTGATCGCGATCTACGACAACTGCAACTCGCTGCACACCAACGCGTTCGACGAGGCGATCACCACGCCGACCGAGGACAGCGTGCGCCGTGCGATGGCGATCCAGCTCATCATCAACCGCGAGTGGGGCCTGGCGAAGAACGAGAACCCCAACCAAGGCGCCTTCATCATCGATGAGCTGACCGAGCTGGTCGAGGAGGCCGTGCTGGCCGAGTTCGAGAAGATCGCCGAGCGCGGCGGCGTGCTGGGCGCGATGGAAACCGGCTACCAGCGCAGCAAGATCCAGGAAGAGAGCATGCACTACGAGATGCTCAAGCACACCGGCGAGTACCCCATCATCGGCGTCAACACCTTCCGCAACCCCAAGGGCGATCCGGTGCCGGAGTCGATCGAGCTGGCCCGTTCGACCGAGGAAGAAAAGCAGTCGCAGCTCGCACGCCTCAACGACTTCCACACGCGCCACGCAGCCGAAGCCCCGGTGCAGTTGGCGCGGCTGAAGCAGGCCGTGATCGAGAACAGGAACGTCTTCGAGGTGCTGATGGACGCGGTGCGTTGCTGCTCGCTGGGCCAGATCACGGGGGCCCTGTTCGAAGTGGGCGGACAATACCGCCGAAGCATGTAACACCGGCGCGGCAGCGCTGCCGGTGTGTCGTGCCAACGACCCACCGACGCAGCGCCTTCCATGCCCCGTCCTGACCAGCCGCAGCCCTCGCCCCTCTCCGCTTCCAGCACACGCAGCCCCGGCGCCCGCCCGGTGCTCTGGCTCACCGGCCTGGGCATCGCCCTGATCCTCGGCGCGGCGGGCCTGCTGGTCTGGAGCGAGCGTCAGCAGACCTTGCAACAGGCGGAAGCCGTGGCGCTGCGGCGCGTCGGCCGGCTCACCAACGATCTCTCCCAGTCGCTGGCGTTGGCGAAGCGGGTCATCGAACTGACTGACGCGCTGGCCCGCCAGCCGGGCAGCAGCCGCGAGAACATCGCGCACCACCTGCTCGAACATTCGGAGTTGCTGTCGGCCCTAGCCATCCCGTTCGAACTGCATGGCCTCGACCCGGCGGGTCAACGCGTCGAGCTGGCAGACGCCCTGCACCACGCGATGCTGCAAGGCAAGGCAGCGTCACAGGACGCCGGCACGCCCCACTGGCAGGCCCAGCCCCCCAGTGGCACGAATGAAAAGGGTGTGCTGCCCATGGACTGGCGACCGTCCACCCCGGGCCAGGGGCTGACGGGCTACCGCGCGGAGTTCTCCCTGTCCGCCCTGCTGCAGCGCCTGGACAGCGAGCGGATGCCGCCCGGCGGCGGTGCGGCGCTGTTCCGGCTGGACCCGGACGGCCGGGTGACTGTTCTGGCGCGGGCGCCGTACACCCCGGAGCAGATGGGCCGTCCCGTGGGCGGACGGATCGCCGACGCCATGCACGCCAGCGAGCGAGGCGTGTTCGCGACGCCCGGGGAGCTTGATGGTATCCCGCGACGCACGGCGTTCCAGCGACTGCCGGCGCCGGCCGATTCCCTGGTGGTGGCCTACGGATTCGGGGTGGACGATGTGCTGGTCGGCTGGTCGCGTCGCTGGCCCTGGGTGGCAGGGTTTGCCGTGCTGCTGTCGCTGGCGCTGGGCTGGGGCGGCTGGCGGCTGGCCCGCTCGCAGGCCCGGCTGGCCCGCAGCGAACAGCGGCTGCGGCTGGCGCTGGCCTCGGGGCAGGTCTGGGAGTGGGACCTGAGCGCCGGCACACTCGATTTCCCGGCCCGCGTCTGGCTGGACCTGGGCCACGCCATGGTCTCCTCCGCCGAGATGGTCGACGCATTCACCAGCGCCGTCAGCGAGCAGGACCTGCCGGAGCTGCGGGCCCACCTGAGCCGGCATTTTCACGACCGGACACCGCTGGCCACCGAGTTCCGCCTGCTGGACGCCCAGGGCGTCGCGCACTGGTACGAGATCGAGGGCCAGGCGGACTGGAACGAGCAGGGGCGCGCCGTCCGTGTCGCCGGCACCATTTTCGAGACCACCGAGCGGCACCGGCTCGAACAGTCGCAGCGCCAGCTCCTGCAGCATCTGGACACGGTCGCCAACGCCTCGGCGGCGCTTGCCTGGACGGTCGACGAGCAACAGCGCCGGGAATGGCTCAACCACGCGTGGCTGAGCTTCACCGGACGCGACATGGCCACCGAGCGCGCCACCCCCTGGCTCGACGATCTGCACCCCCAGGACCGCGAGCGCTGCGGCAGGGTGTATGACGAGGCTTTTGCGGCCCGCAAGGCCTACAGCCTGGAGTACCGGATGCGGCGCCACGACGGGCAGTACCGGTGGCTGCACGAGCAGGGGCGCCCCCGCTACGACGCGGACCGGCGCTTCATCGGCTACATCGGTTCATGCCTGGACATGACCGAGCTGCGCGAGGCGGAAGCCACGGCCAGAGAGCGCAGCGCCACCCTCAAGCAGGTGTTCGATGTGCTGCAGGACATGCTGTTCGTGGTCGACCGCGAGCGACGCTTCATCTTCTTCCAGGCGGGCTCGAACGATCGCCTCTACCGGCGCCCGGAGGAGTTCCTCGGGCGCAGCATCGAGGAGGTGATGCCGCTGCCGCTGGTGAGCCGGCTGCGGGCGGCCATGGAGCGTGCGCAGGACGCGGGCTTGCAGGAGCTGGACTACCGTCTGGACCTGCCGGAGGGAACGCGCGACTTCAACGCGCGTCTGGCGTGGCTGCCGCAGGGGGATCAGTGCATGTTCCTGGTGCGAGACACCACCGAGCAGCAGAACACCTTGCGGGAGCGTGAGCGCCTGAGCGGCTTCGTGCTGCTGCTGTTCCGGCTGGCCAACCGCTTCATCAACCTGCCGGTGCAGCAGATGGACCCGGCGGTCCAGGAGGCGCTGGGCGATCTGGGCCGTTTCGTGGCGGCCGATCGGGTGAGCCTGTGCGCCTACGACTTCGACTCGGGCACCCGGTCGAACACGCATGAGTGGTGCGCCGAGGGTGTGCCGGCCCTGCGCGAGCAGATGCAGCGGCTGCCACTGGACGCCGCGCCCGGCTGGCTGGCGGCCCATCAGCGCGGCGAGATGGTCAGCGTGCCCGATGCCGAGGCCTTGCCCGACGGCGAACTCAAGGACCTGCTGCGCCAGCGGGGCGTCCGCAGCCTGGTGACGCTGCCGCTGACAGGGGCCGACACCTGCCTGGGGTACGTGTGCGTGGATTCGGTGCACGACAAGCGCAGCTTCGATGCGGAGCAGATCAACCTGCTGCAGTTGTTCACGCAGATGCTGGTCAGCGTGCAGGAACGCAGCCGCGCCCAGGGGCAACTGCGCGCGCTGACGGGCCAACTGGAGCAGAAGGTCGATGAGCGCACCCAGCAGCTCAACGAGAGCGTGCAGCGCCTGCAGGCGGTCAACCGCGAGCTGGAGTCCTTCAACTACTCGGCCTCGCACGACCTGCGCACCCCGCTGCGCGGCATCGAGGGCTTCAGCGCCCTGCTGCTGGAGGACTATGCCCCGCATCTCGATGCGCGGGGTCGCGACTACCTGCAGCGCATCCAGCGTGCGACCCTGCACATGTCGCAACTGGTCAGCGATCTGCTGACCTACTCGCGCCTGCAACAGGTCACCGAACGCCACGTGCCGGTCTCGATCGAACAATGCGCGCACACCGTGCTCGGGCCGTTCGAGGACGAGATGACCGCGCGCAAGGGGACGGTGACGGTGGACGTGCCCGAGGACCTGCAGGTGCGGGCCGACCCGCAGGGGCTGGCCATCGTGCTGCGCAACCTGATCGACAACGCGCTGAAGTTCACGGGGGCCGGCGATGCGCCGCAGATCCGGATCCACGCGCGGGCTCAGGGCGACCGGGTCCACTTGAGCGTGTCGGACCGCGGCATGGGATTCGACATGCAGCACCACGACCGCATCTTCGACATGTTCCAGCGGCTGCACCGACAGGACCAGATTCCCGGCACCGGCATCGGCCTGGCGCTGGTGCGAAAGGCGGTGGAGCGCATGGAAGGCCACATCCGCGCGGAAAGTGCGCCCGGTCAGGGCGCCAGCTTCCACATCGACCTGCCGCTGGCCTGAGGCGAGCGCAAGACCACGGAGCGCCGGTAACATCCGGCTGTTTCCGCGACCCAGACCATCCCTGCGAGAGGTGCCCCGTGACCCCAACGACTGTCAGCCTTATCGGCGTTCCCACCGACATCGGCGCGGGTGCGCGCGGGGCCTCGATGGGCCCGGAGGCCCTGCGGGTGGCGGGCATCGGACCGGTCCTGCAAAGCCACGGTCTGAACGTGATCGACCGCGGCAACCTGACCGGGCCGGCCAACCCCTGGCTGCCTCCGGTCGATGGCTACCGGCATCTGAACGAGGTGGTGAGCTGGAACAGCACGCTGCACACCGCCGTGTTGGCCGAACTGGCGCTGGGCCACCTGCCGATCGTGCTCGGTGGCGACCATTGCCTGGGCATGGGCTCGATCAGCGCGGTGGCCCGCCACTGCCGCGAAAAGGGCAAGCGGCTGCGCGTGCTCTGGCTGGACGCCCACGCCGACTTCAACACCGCAGCCCTCACGCCCAGCGGCAACATCCACGGCATGCCGGTCGCCTGCCTCTGCGGCCACGGCCCGGCGGCGCTTACCGGCATCGGCGGGCACACCCCCGCCATCGACGCCGGCATGGTGCGCCAGATCGGCATCCGCAGCGTGGACCCGGGCGAAAAGCGCTTTGTGCACGAGGCCGGGCTGGAGGTGTTCGACATGCGCTACATCGACGAGATGGGCATGCGCCACACCATGGAGCAGGCGCTGATGGGCGTTGACGACAACACCCACCTGCACGTGAGCTTCGATGTCGACTTTCTCGACCCCGACATCGCGCCGGGCGTGGGCACCACCGTCCCCGGCGGCCCGACCTACCGCGAGGCCCAGTTGTGCATGGAGATGATCGCGGACACGGGGCGCCTGGCCTCGCTGGACGTGATGGAACTCAACCCCGCGCTGGACGTGAAAAACCGCACCGCCGAACTGGCCGTGGACCTGATCGAGAGCCTGTTCGGCAAATCCACGCTGATGCGACAGCGCGCGACGCGCAACTGAACCGCCGGTCCGGCGGTCTCAAGTTGCGCCGCCCCGTGCCGATACCCCAGACGAAACCCGGTTGAACGCCATTGGTGCCGGGTGCTTTGACCGGGGGTATTTCATGCTGTTGTCCATCCTGCGTGGCAGGCGTCTGCTCGTGTGTGCGTTGCTGCTCGCCAGTGGCCTGCTGCACGCGCAACCCAGACCATCTCACGATCTCGACCGCCTGACCGCGCGCGCCGCGGCCGAGGGGCGCACCCGCGTGCTGATCGGACTGAAGGTCGACACGACCACGCCGGATGTTCCCGGCATGGTGCGTCCGACCGACGGCGAACGGCGCCGACGCGTGTCCCGCGCGCAGGACCGGGTCGAGGCGGACATGGTGCGCGGGAGCTACTCGCGCGTGCTGACCCGGTTCCGACACCAGCCCCACATGGCCGCCGAGGTCGACGTCAACACGCTCGCTCGCCTGCGCGCCTCGCCCGACGTGGTCAGCATCGAGGAGGATGTGGCGGTCCCGCTGACCCTGGCCGAAAGCACCGTGCTCACCGGCGCCACGCAGGCCTGGGCATCGGGCGTCACGGGCACCGGCCAGACCGTGGCCATCCTCGACACCGGCGTCGACAAGACGCACCCGATGCTCGCGGGCAAGGTGGTGTCGGAGGCCTGCTACTCGTCCAACACGTCGGAGTCCAAGTCGCTGTGTCCGGGTGGCGTGACCGAAAGCACGTCGACCGACTCGGGCAAAAACTGCGCCACCAGCATCTCCGGCTGCACCCACGGCACCCACGTCGCGGGGATCGTCGCCGGCAACGCCGGCAGTCCCGGCACCTACGGCGTGGCCCCCGGCGCACAGATCATCGCCATCCAGGTGTTCAGCCAGTTCCCCGCGGCCAATGCCGTGATGTCCTACACCAGCGACCAGATCAAGGCGCTGGAGCGGGTCTATGAGTTGCGGGACACCTACAAGATCGCGGCCGTCAACATGAGCCTGGGCGGCGGCAAATTCACCGCGACCTGCGACGCCGACCGGGCGGCGCTGAAGACCGCCATCGACAACCTGCGCAACGCCGGCATCGCCACCGTGATCGCCAGCGGCAACGACGGCTGGACCAACGCGATCTCGGCACCGGCCTGCATCTCCAGCGCCATCAGCGTCGGCGCGCACTGCGACGCCGGACCCGATGCCAGCGCCTGCGCCACGGGCGTCGGCGGTGTCGCGTCGTATTCCAACATCGCCTCCTTCGTGTCCCTGGTCGCGCCGGGCAGCTACATCCGCTCCTCGGTCCCCGGCAACGGCTACCAGACCTTCAACGGCACCTCGATGGCCACGCCGCACGTGGCCGGTGCCTGGGCCCTGCTCAAGCAGATGCAACCGAACCTCTCGGTCAGCGAGGGACTGGCCCTGCTGCGCCAGCAGGCGATCACCATGAACGACACCCGCGCCGGCGGTTCGGTCAGCGGACTGAAACGGTTGCAGGCCGGCTTCCTGGTCGCCAACCCGCGCACGCTGACCGTTGCACGCACGGGCACCGGCAGCGGCATCGTGTCCTCCGCGCCTGCGGGCATCCTGTGCGGCGGCGACTGCAACGAGATCTACGCCGACGGCACCCAGGTCACTCTCACCGCGACCGCCTCGACCGGCTCGGTGTTCAGCGGCTGGAGCGGCGCCTGCAGCGGCACAGGAAGCTGCACGGTCACGATGAGCGAGGCCAAACAGGTCAACGCCCAGTTCCAGGCCCAGACCTATTCGCTGAGCGTCACCCGCGCCGGCAGCGGCAGCGGCACCGTGACCAGCCTGCCGTCGGGCATCCAGTGCGGCAGCACCTGCAGCGCCAGCTACACCGGCGGCACCAGCGTCACCCTGACGGCCATCGTCGCCAGCGGATCGCGCTTCGTCGGCTGGAGCGGTGCCTGCAGCGGCACCGGCAGTTGCACCGTCGCGATGACGGCCGCCCGCAGCGTCACCGCCACCTTCGAGCCCTCGCACCATCTCCTGAGCGTGACGCGCAGCGGCGCGGGCGCCGGCAGCGTCAGCTCCAGTCCGGCAGGCATCAGTTGCGGCAGCACCTGCAGCGCCAACATGGCCGCCGGCAGCGTGGTCAAGCTGACCGCCAAGGCGTCCACCGGTTCGAAGTTCGTCGGCTGGACCGGCGCCTGTGCCGGCACGAGCACCTGCAGCGTGACCATGGCCGCCGCAAAAACGGTGGGCGCACGGTTCGACCTGATCCCCTACGCGATGAGCTATTCGCGGACCGGCAACGGCAATGGCACCGCGACGATCCAGAACTCGGGCACGGTCTGTGGCGCCGCCTGCAGCGTCAAGTTCCTCTACGGCACGGTGGTACACCTGACAGCGAGCCCCGATGCCGCCTCCAGCTTCGTCGGCTGGAAAGGCGCCTGCAGCGGCACCGGCACCTGCTCCGTGACCCTCAAGGCAGCGTCCCGTGTCTCCGCGAACTTCAAGAAAGTCCGCTCCACCCTGACCACCACGGTCTCGGGCGCCACCGGGGGTCGCATCGTCGGACCGGCCGTCGACTGCAACGGTCAGTGCAAGACCCTGATCGCCAACACCAGCAGCGTGACCCTCAAGGCCACGCCAAGCGCCGGGTGGCGGTTCTCGAAATGGACCGGCGCCTGCTCGGGAACCGGAAGCTGCACCGTCTCCATGTCTGGCGATAAGAGCGTGGGCGCGATCTTCCTCAAGTTCTGACCCCCCGCCGGACCGGCGCCGGCACCGGTGGATGACGGAGGAACGTCGGGGTCAGTCGGACTTGCCCACCAGTTCCAGGTGCTCCACCACCGGGGGCTGGACAAAGAATGGGCCGACGATCGCCCGCCATTCGCCAAAGGCGGGCGACTGGCGGAACCCCACCGTGTGGTCTTCCAGCGTGTCCCAGTAGATGGTGAGGATGTAGCGACCGGGCGACTCGATGCTGCGGTTGACCTTGAAGCCCTGGAAGCCCCTGGCGTGCGCGATCACGGTGCGCACGCCGTGCAGGATGGCCGTCTCGAAGTCGGCGGCCCTGGCGGGATCGATACGGATGTCGGCGTGTTCAAGCATCATGGCGCAGGCCCTCGGGAGTGATCAGCCCGGATCATATCGACCGCCTTTTCACCCATCATGATGACCGGTGCATTGGTGTTGCCGCCGACGATGGTGGGCATGACAGAAGCGTCCACCACACGCAGCCCGCCGACGCCGTGGACTCGCAACCGGGCATCCACCACCGCGCCGGCCGCGGGGTCCGGCCCCATGCGGCAGGTGCCGACCGGGTGGTAGATGGTGTCCGCGTGGTACCGGATGAACTGTTCGATCTGGGCGTCGTTCAGGGCCTCGCGCGAAGCGGCCGACTCGACTCCCCCGTGGCGAGCCAGCGCCGGCTGCTGCAACAGGGAACGCGTGAGCTTGAAGCCGCGCACCAGGCGCGCGACATCGTCCGGGTCCTGCAGGAACGCCGGATCGATCAGCGGCGCCACCTGCGGGTCGCGGCTGGCCAGCCGCAGCGTGCCCCGGCTCCGGGGACGCAGCAGGCAGACGTGACAGGAGTAGCCGTGGCCCAGCACCGTCTTGCGGCCATGGTCGACCAGCTTGCCGACGACAAAGTGCAGTTGCAGGTCAGGGATCGATTCCTCGGGTCCGCTGCGGACAAAGCCGCCCGCCTCGGCGAAGTTGGTGGTCAGCATGCCGCTGCGCTGGCTGCGCCATTGCGCCACGCCACGGGCAATGTTCGCCGCGCCGGTCAGCGACAGACCGAACAGGTCGGTCAGACGCGGCGCGTTCACCACCAGCACCACGTCCGGGTGATCGTGCAGGTTCCCGCCCACCCCGTCGAGCGCCGCCTGCACCGGCACGCCAAGCTGCTGCAGGTGGGAGGCCGGCCCGATGCCCGAGAGCATCAGCAACTGCGGCGAACCGAACGCCCCCGCGCTGAGCAGCACCTCGCCGCCCGGACGAAGCGCGAGCGTCTGGACCGCCCCGCGGCCGCCCTGGGGCCGGTACTCGACACCCACCGCGACCAACTGTCCCTCCCGTCGCTCGGTCAGGACCCGGGTGGTGTGCGCGCCCGTGATCACCTGCAGGTTCGGGCGCCCCAGGTTCGGCGTCAGATAGGCCTTGGCGGCGCTGAAGCGTTCGCCGTTCTTGTGCGTGACCTGGTAGGCGCCGATGCCTTCCTGATCGGGGCCGTTGAAGTCGTGATTGACCGGGTAGCCGGCCTGTCGCCCGGCTTCGATGAAGTCCGGCAGCACCGGGTTGGGCGAACGCAGATCCATGACGTTGAGCGGTCCGCCCGTGCCGTGCAGCGCGTCGGCGCCCCGTTCGTTGTGCTCCGCGCGCTTGAAGTACGGCAACACGTCCTGGAACGACCAGCCCGGGTTGCCCGCCTCGGCCCACGCGTCGTAATCGCTGGCGTGGCCGCGCGCGTAGATCATCGCGTTGATCGAACTGGAGCCGCCGAGCACCTTGCCGCGCGGCTGGTAACCGCGCCGGCCGTGCAGACCGGGCTGCGGCACTGTCGAATAGTCCCAGCCATTGAGCTGGTACTTGGCCATCAGCGCCAGACCGGCGGGACAGTGGATCAGCACGCTGTGGTCGGCCGGACCGGCCTCCAGCAGCGCCACGCGCACCGCCGGGTCCTCGCTCAGCCGACCGGCCAGCACAGAGCCGGCGGACCCGCCACCGACAACGATGAAATCAAACATGCGGTCTCCTGGGCGTCGCGCGCCTGTCATGCCGGTGCAAGACGCTGCGCGACAATGCCGGGCAAGGTAGCACAGGGCATTTCGCCGCAGTAGGCTGGCCCGCCTAGAGCGCCTCCGTCTTTACCCTCATCTTTCAGGAGTGATTCCCACATGAGCAGCATCCAGACCGTCGGCATCATCGGCGCCGGCACCATGGGCAACGGCATCGCGCAAGCCTGCGCCGTCAGCGGCATCCGCGTCGTCATGGTCGACGTGGCCCAGGCCGCGGTGGACAAGGGCCTGGCCACGGTGGCCGGCAGCCTGGACCGACTGATCAAGAAAGAGAAGCTGACCGCCGAAGGCAAGGCCGCCGCGCTGGCGCTGATCAAAGGCTCGACCAGCTACGACGACCTCAAGGGCGCACAGCTCGTCATCGAAGCCGCGACCGAAAACGAAGGCCTGAAGGTCAAGATCCTGCAGCAGCTCGACGGCATCCTGGCGCCCGAGGTGATCGTCGCCACCAACACCAGCTCGATTTCCATCACCAAGCTGGCCGCTGCGACGAAACGCGCCGACAAGTTCATCGGCATGCACTTCTTCAACCCGGTGCCCATGATGGCGCTGGTGGAGATCATCCGCGGCCTGCAGACCAGCGACGCCACGCACGACGCCGTCAAGGCGCTCTCCGAGGCCCTGGGCAAGACGCCGATCACGGTGAAGAACGCCCCCGGTTTCGTGGTCAACCGCATCCTGGTGCCCATGATCAACGAGGCCTTCTTCGTGCTCGCCGAAGGCGTGGCGACGCCGGAGGACATCGACGCCGGCATGAAGCTGGGCACCAACCAGCCCATCGGCCCGCTGGCGCTGGCCGACATGATCGGCCTGGACGTGTGCCTGGCGGTGATGAACGTCTACATGGCCGAGTTCAACGACAGCAAATACCGCCCCGCGCCGCTGCTCAAGGAGCTGGTCGCCGCCGGCTGGCTGGGCCGCAAGACCGGCAAGGGCGTGTATACGTATTGAGGCCCCCCTGCGCCGCCTGCGGCGTCACCCCCCCAAGGGGGCGATGCGAATGGCCCGGCAAAGCCGGTTCCACCGCATCCTCGAAGCAGGCACGCGCGCAGGAAAGGAAGTGGGTCCAGGGCACCGCGGAACCGGCTTTGCCGGGCCGCCAGTGCCGCCCCCTGGGGGGTGACGCCGCAGGCGGCGCGGGGGGCATCATTTCTTGAGCAAGATCAATTTGCGGCGGCGCAGCATCTCCAGAATGACCCCATCGTCATTGAGGAGTTCACCATGAGCGCTGCGCCGGTTTCCATCGCTGTCTTCGACTTTCTCGACAACACCCATCGCGACATCCAGTTGCAGGTCCGCCAGTTGCACGCACTGGTCGACGCCATCGAGGCGGACGGCCTGAACCAGGCCAACCGCGCGCTGGCACGCAGCGTCGTCGACTACTTCAATCACGAGGCGCGCCAGCACCACCTCGACGAGGAAAAGCACATCTTCCCTTCCCTGCTGGCCAGCCAGGACGCCGAGGTCGTGCAGGCCACCGAGCACCTGATCCAGGACCACGGCTGGCTGGAAGAGAACTGGATCCAGATCGCCCCGTCGCTCGAAGCGGCCACCAGCGGCAACCTCTGGTTCGATCCGGCCGAACTGCGCCATGCCCTGGAGGTGTTCGAGGCGCTCTACCTCGACCACATCCTGCTGGAGGAGTCGATCGCCTACCCCGAGGCCAAGAAACGGCTGCAGGGTCTGGACACCCTGGGCATGGGCCGCGAGATGGCCCGCCGGCGCGTGATGGAACGCGACGAGGTGCGTGCCCGGGCCTGAAACCCCACGGGGCGAGCCGCCCGCCGGCAGCCCCTACACTGACCGGCTTCTCCTGTTCTGCAAGAAGCCATGAGTGCACACGACTTTGATCTCTTCGTCATCGGCGGCGGCAGCGGCGGCGTGCGCGCCGCCCGCATGGCGGCCCAACGGGGAGCGCGCGTTGCGCTGGCCGAAACGCTGGGCACCGAAGGCCTGGGCGGCACCTGCGTCAACGTCGGCTGCATCCCCAAGAAGCTCTACAGCTACGCCGCCCACTACCACGACGCCTTCGAGGAGTCGCGCGGCTTTGGCTGGGAGCTGGACGCCGACCCCCGACTGAACTGGGCCACGCTCAAGGCCAACCGCGCCAAGGAGATCAGCCGCCTCAACGGCGTCTATGCGAACCTGCTGCGAGGGTCCGGCGTCTCGGTCATCAACGGCTTTGCACGCATCGCCGGGCCGAACGCGGTGACCGTCGCCACGCTGAATGCCGACGGCTCGCCCGGCCACCAGGCCTTCACCGCGAGCAACATCCTGATCGCCACCGGCGGCACCCCCTTCGTGCCGCACTTCGTCGGCCGCGAGCACGTCATCACCTCCAACGAGGTGTTCGACCTCGACCCCTTCCCGCAGCGGCTGCTGGTCGCCGGCGGCGGCTACATCGCCTGCGAGTTCGCCTCCATCTTCAACGGCCTGGGCGCCAAGGTGACACAGCTCTACCGCGGCGAGCAGGTGCTGCGCGGCTTCGACGACGAGGTCCGCCACTTCGTCGCCGGCGAAATGCAGAAGTCGGGCGTGGATCTGCGGCTGAACGCCGGTGTCGTCGACATCCGCAAGACCGAGGAAGGCCTGCGCGCCGAGCTGGAGGACGGCAACGTCGTCATGGCCGACGCGGTGCTCTACGCCACCGGCCGCAAACCCAATGTGCAAGGCCTCGGCCTGGACGCGCTGGGCGTGGCGCAGGGCGCGCAGGGCGAGGTGCTGGTCGACGAACACTACCGGACCAACGTGCCGAACGTGTACGCCGTGGGCGACGTGACCAACCGGGTGCAACTCACGCCGGTGGCGCTGGGCGAGGCGATGGTGGTGGTCGATCAACTGTTCGGGCCCGTGGCCGGCAAGGCGCCGCGCAGCATGAGCTACGAGTTCATTCCCACCGCCGTCTTCACCCACCCCAGCATCGGCACGGTCGGCCTGACCGAGGCCCAGGCGCGCGAACGGTTCGGCCACATCACCGTGTTCCGCAGCGAGTTCAAGGCCCTCAGACACACGCTTTCCGGCAGCAGCGAACGCACGCTGATGAAGCTGGTGGTCGACACCGCCTCCGACCGCGTGGTCGGGCTGCACATGGTGGGCGCCGAGGCGGGCGAAATCGTCCAGGGCTTCGCGGTTGCGATGAAAGCCGGCGCGACCAAGGCGGTGTTCGACGCCACCATCGGCATCCACCCCACCGCCGCCGAAGAATTCGTGACCATGCGCGAACCCGTCAAGTCCTGAACCTTCATGCACAAATCGCCTTCCTTCATTGCCCCCCAGCTGTTCGACGATCCGGCCGCCGCACTGGCCCAGGTGCAGCACATCTACGGCAACAGCATCGACTTCCTTCGCCACAGCATGCGCGACTTCGTCGCCGGGGCCGACGCCGGGCAGACCCGCATCCGCGCCTGCTACCCCTTCGTGCGGCTGCATTCGCGCAGCGTCTCGCGACTCGAATCCGGGTTGCAGAGCCGGCTGAGCTACGGCTTCGTCGCCGGCCCCGGCCGCTTCGAGACCACGCTCACCCGCCCCGACCTCTACGCCGACTACTACCTGGAGCAGTTCCGCCTGCTGCTGGCCAACCACGACGGCAAGCTGGAGGTGGGCACCAGCACGCAGCCGATCCCGATCCACTTCTCCTTCGCCGAGCACGAGCACGTGGAGGGCGAACTGAGTGCCGAGCGCCGTGCCCTGATGCGCGACGTGTTCGACCTGCCCGACCTGACGGTGATGGACGACGGCATCGCCAACGGCACCCACGAGCCCGGTCCCGGCGAGGCGCAGCCCTTGTCGCTGTTCACCGCGCCGCGCGTCGACTACTCGCTGCAGCGCCTGCGCCACTACACCGGCACCTCGCCCGACTGGTTCCAGAACTTCGTGCTGTTCACCAACTACCAGTTCTACATCGACGAGTTCATCAAGCTCGGCCACGCCGAGATGGCCGACCCGCACAGCGACTACATCGCCTTCGTCGAACCGGGCAACCTGGTCACGCGCCGTACCGGGCTGAGCCCTGAGGCCATCGACGCGCTGGGCAAAGCCCTGCCCCGCCTGCCGCAGATGCCGGCCTACCACCTGCTGCGCGAAGACCGCACCGGCATCACTATGGTCAACATCGGCGTCGGCCCCGCGAACGCCAAGACCATCACCGACCACATCGCCGTGCTGCGCCCGCACGCCTGGCTGATGCTGGGCCACTGCGCCGGCCTGCGCAACGGCCAGCAACTGGGCGACTACGTGCTGGCCCACGCCTACGTGCGCGAGGACCATGTGCTGGACGAAGAGCTGCCGCTGTGGGTGCCGATTCCGGCGCTGGCCGAGATCCAGGTCGCACTGGAACAGGCGGTGGCCGATGTGACCGGCGTGCCGCCGCAGGAGCTCAAGCGCATCATGCGAACGGGCACCGTGGCCAGCACCGACAACCGCAACTGGGAGCTGCTGCCCGCCAAGAACGCGCCGAGCACGCCGCAACGCCGCTTCAGCCAGAGCCGGGCCGTCGCGCTGGACATGGAAAGCGCCACCATCGCGGCCAACGGCTTCCGTTTCCGCGTGCCCTACGGCACCCTGCTGTGCGTCTCCGACAAGCCGCTGCACGGCGAGATCAAGCTGCCCGGCATGGCCAACCACTTCTACCGCGAGCGCGTGGACCAGCACCTGCGCATCGGCATCCGCACGGTGGAACTGTTGCGCGAAGGCGGCGTCGACCAGTTGCACAGCCGCAAGCTGCGCAGCTTTGCCGAGGTGGCGTTCCAGTAGCCGGCTCCGCCGACGCCCGCCGGCTTTACCGCAACTTCACACGCCAATCACGTCCGCGTGAAGGCGCCTGCGCACAATGAAGCCTCCGTACCGGTTCGCCGCAAGAACACCATGAATGAGCCGATGAACCTTTCCCGAAGCCGCGGACGGTCCCGGCCAGCCGCCCGGCTGCTCGTCCTGTCCGCCACGATGCTGCTGGGCGCCTGCGCCGCCACCACCGCCCCCTCCCCGACGGACCCCGCCGCCCCCGCGATTCCGGGCGCCTGGTCGATCGCGACCACCGGCAGCGCCGCGATGCCGACGCCGGTCGACTGGTGGCAACGTTTCAACGACCCGGCACTGGCCGAACTCGTCGACCGGGCCCTGAAGGCCAACCCCAGCCTGCGCAGTGCCCAGGCCGCCCTGGCCCAGGCCCGTGCCCAGCGGGCTGTACAGGAAGCCAGCAATGGCCTCTCCGTCGGTGGGTCGCTCTCGGCCCAGCGCAGCCAGAACGGCAATGCCGACGCCGGCAACCGCTTCCAGGCGGGTTTTGACGCGAGCTGGGAGCCCGATGTCTTCGGCGGCAACCGCGCCGCCCTGGACGCCAGCGATGCCAACGTTCGGGCCGCACAAACCGGTCTGGCCGATGTGCAGGTGTCGCTGACCGCCGAGGTCGCAGCCGGACTGATCGAGCTGCGCGGACTGCAATCGCGACGGGACATCGCGCAGCGCAACCTCGCGGCGCAGACCGAGACCCTGCAGATCACGCGCTGGCGCGTGCAGGCCGGCCTGGCCTCGTCGCTGGACCTGGAGCAGGCGGTCGCCGCGCACGCACAGACCCAGTCCCAGATCCCCGCGCTGCAGACCAGCCTGGGCCAGTCGCGCAACGCGCTGGCCGTGCTGACGGGTGCGGCGCCGGGCGCCCTGGACACGCTGCTCGACCGACCGGCACCGATCCCGACGGCGCCGGCCACGCTGGCGCTGTCCCTGCCGGCCGACACCCTGCGCCAGCGCCCCGACGTGCGCACCGCCGAGCACCGCATCAGCGCCGCGCTGGCCAATGTGGCCGCCGCCGACGCCGCGCGCTACCCGAGCTTCCGGCTGGGGGGATCGCTCGGCCTGTCCTCGATCACGCTGGGCACGCTGACCGATGGCGCATCGGTGCTGCGTTCCCTGCTGGCCAGCGTCTCGATCCCGCTGCTGGACGGGGGTGCCGCCCGCGCCCGGGTGCAGGCGCAGGAAGCCGCGCTGGAGCAGGCGCGGGCCACGTATGCGAGCACGGTGCTGTCCGCGCTCAAGGACGTCGAGAACGCCCTGGTCGCGATCCGCGGCGACCAGGAGCGACTGGCCCGCCTGCAGGTTGCGGCCGAGGCTGCCGTCAACGCCGAGCTGCTGGCCCGCCAGCGCTACCAGAGCGGCCTGATCGATTTCCGCACCGTGCTGGACACGCAGCGCAGCCTGCTGTCCGCCCAGGACAGCGTCGCGGCCGCCCAGGCCAGCCTCGCCACCGACCATGTGCGGCTCTACAAGGCCCTGGGGGGCGGGTGGACGCCCGATACCCCCGACAACGCCACCGCCCGCTGACCGAACACGCTCCCGCTCCACCATGACGCAGAAAACCACCTCCACTCCCGCCGATGTGCAGAGCCTGCTCGGTGACGATCACCCGCCGCGCTGGTGGCGCCGCACCACCACCTGGGTCGCCGTGCTCGCGCTGGCGCTCGCCGGCGGTGGCCTCTATGTCTGGCAGGGCCGGCAAAGCGCCAAGGCGGCGCCGGTCTATGTCACCGAGGCCCTCAAGCGCGGCGACATCACCCTCACCGTGTCGGCCAACGGCACGCTCCAGCCGACCCGCTCGGTCAACATCGGCAGCGAACTCTCGGGCACCGTCAAGCAGGTGCTGGTCGATGTCAACGACCGCGTCAAGGCGGGCCAGGTGATGGTCGAGCTGGACACCGCCAAACTCAAGGACCAGGTGACCCAGGCGCGGGCCGGCCTGGCCTCGGCGCAGGCGCAGCAGACGCAGGCCTCGGCCACCGTCCGCGAGGCGCGCGCCACGCTGGCGCGCTTCGAGGAAGTCGCCCGCCTCTCGGGCGGCAAGGTTCCCTCGGCGACCGAACTGGACAGCGCCAAGGCGGCGCTCGAACGCGCCACCGCAGCCGAAGCGGCCGCCCAGGCCTCGGTCAACGAGGCGCGGGCCGCGCTGTCGACCAATGAGACCAATCTGTCGAAGGCGTCGATCCGTTCGCCGATCAACGGCGTGGTGCTCTCCCGCTCGGTCGATCCGGGCAACGCGGTCGCCGCCTCCTTGCAGGCCGTCACCCTGTTCGCCGTGGCCGAAGACCTGACCCAGCTCAGGCTGGACGTGGCGGTCGACGAGGCGGACGTGGGCAACGTCCGCGTGGACCAGAAGGCCAGCTTCACCGTCAGCGCCTTTCCGGCCAGACGCTACCCCGCCGTCATCCAGCGCGTGGCCTACGGCTCGACCAAGACCGACAACGTCGTGACCTACACCACCACGCTCAACGTCGACAACAAGGACCTGAGCCTGCGCCCGGGCATGACGGCGGCGGCGACCATCGTGGCCAAGGAAGCCAAGGGCGTGCTGATGGTGCCCAACACGGCGCTGCGGTTCTCGCCGGCCAGCGCCAACGGCGCCGCAGCGACGGCCTCGTCGGGTGGCGGCATCCTCTCGAAGATGATGCCGCGCCCGCCGAGCAACGCCCGCCCCAAGACCGCCGGCAGCGACCGTCGCAGCGGCGGCCCGCGCCAGATCTGGGTGCTGGAGAACGGCCAGGCCGTGGCCAGGCCGGTGAAGACCGGCATCAGCGACGGCCGCTACACGGAAGTCACCGGTGAGGGCCTGAGCGAGGGCATGGCCGTCATCACCGAGCAACGCAGCGCAGGCACCGGCTCATGAGCGGCGACGTCGCAGCCGCCGAGCCGCTGATCCGGCTGCGCGGCATCACCAAGACCTATGGCGAAGGCAACACCGCCTTCCAGGCGCTCAAGGGCGTGGACCTCGACATCGCCCAGGGCGACTTCGTGGCCATCATGGGGCCCAGCGGTTCCGGCAAGTCGACCGCGATGAACACCCTGGGCTGCCTGGACACGCCCAGCAGCGGGCAGTACCTGTTCCGCGGCATCCATGTCGAATCGCTCTCGCGCGACGAGCGGGCCCGGCTGCGCCGGCGCTTCATGGGCTTTGTCTTCCAGGGCTTTCATCTGCTGGCCCGCACCTCGGCACAGGAAAACGTGGAACTGCCCCTGGTCTACCGCGGCGAACCGGCCGCCCGGCGCCATGCCGCCGCACGCGCGGCGCTGGAGCAGGTCGGCCTCAAGGGCTGGGAACACCACACCCCCGGGGAGCTCTCAGGAGGCCAGCAGCAGCGTGTCGCCATCGCCCGCGCCATCGTCACCGAACCCCAGGTGCTGCTGGCCGACGAGCCGACCGGCAACCTCGACACCCAGCGCAGCCAGGAGATCATGGAACTGCTCTGGCGCCTCAACGCCGAGCAGGGCATCACCGTGCTGATGGTGACCCACGAGCCCGACATGGCCGCCTACGCCCGGCGCATCGTGCGCTTCGTCGACGGCCAGATCGCCAGCGACGAACGCAACCCCCACCCGGCGGGGCTGGCGCACGCCGCCGCCCAGGAGTCGCCCCATGTGGCTTAACACCCTGATCCTGGCGATCCGCTCGATCCGGCGCAATCTGCTGCGCTCGTTCCTCACGGTGCTGGGCATCGTGATCGGCGTGAGCGCGGTGATCACGATGGTCACGGTCGGCAACGGCGCGACCATGGCGGTGCAGAACCAGATCGCCGGCCTCGGCACCAACCTGCTGCAGATCCGGCCCGGCCAGCGCATGGGCCCCGGCGGCAGCGGCGCCGGCGCACCGGCCTTCAAGGAGTCCGACGGCGAGGCCATCGCCGCGCAGATCGGCGGCATCGTCGCCGTCGCGCCCGAGGCCCGCAGCGGCACGACGCTGGTCGCCAACGGCCGCAACTGGAGCTCCAGCGTGGTGGGCAGCACCAACGAGTGGCTGGTCACCGGCAACTGGAAGGTCGCCGACGGCCGAAACTTCAGCGCCGACGAGCTGCGCGCCGGTGGCGCCTCTTGCCTGATCGGCCAGACGGTGCAGCGCGAACTGTTCGGCAGCACCAGCGCCGTGGGCGCGCAACTGCGCGTCAAGGCCATGAGCTGCGAAGTGGTCGGCGTGCTGGCGTCCAAGGGCCAGGGCGCCTTCGGCAACGACCAAGACGACATGGTCCTGGTGCCGATCAAGACGCTGCAGCGGCGCATCACCGGCAACACCCGCGTCAACACCCTGCTGGTCTCGATGAGCGACGGCGCCGACGCGACGCGCGTGACCGCGGCGATCACCGAGCTGCTGCGCGAGCGCCGCAAGCTGGCCGAAGGCGACGAGGACAACTTCAACGTGCTGGACACCAAGCAACTGGCCGAAACCCTGTCGGGCACGACCAAGATCATGACCATGCTGCTGGGTGCGGTGGCCGCGGTCAGCCTGCTCGTCGGCGGCATCGGCATCATGAACATCATGCTGGTCAGCGTGACCGAGCGCACGCGCGAGATCGGGCTGCGGCTGGCGATTGGTGCGCTGGAGCGGGAGGTGCTGCTGCAGTTCCTGATCGAGGCGGTGGTGCTGGCGGCGCTGGGCGGTCTGGTCGGCATCGCGCTGGCCACGCTGGCCTCGCTCGGGCTGTCGGCACTGATGGACGTGCCTTACCAGTTCAACATCGGCGTCAACCTGCTGTCCTTCGTGTTCTCGGCCGCCATCGGTGTGGTGTTCGGCTATTTTCCGGCCCGCCGCGCCGCGCGCCTGAACCCCATCGATGCGCTGCGCCACGAGTGACCCGAGCGCCCGATATCATGGGCCGATGCAAACGAACACCCTCGACGCGCGCGGCCTGGCGCTCTGGTCCGCCGCACTGATCGCGCTGCTGGGCCTGTCGGCCTGGCACCCGCTGGAGCTGGACACCTGGGCGATGGAAGTCGCGCCGGTCTTCGTCGCCCTGCCCCTGCTGTGGCTGAGCGGGCGGCGCTTTCCGCTCACGCCCCTGCTCTACGGCCTGATCTTCGTGCACGCGCTGATCCTGATGCTGGGTGGCCACTACACCTACGCCAAGGTGCCGCTGGGTTTCTGGATGCAGGACTGGTTCGGCCTGGCGCGTAACCCCTACGACGGCGTCGGCCACTTCGCGCAGGGCTTCGTGCCCGCGATGGTGGCGCGCGAACTGCTGCTGCGCCAGACCGCGCTGCGGCCGGGCAAGTGGCTGTTCGTGATCGTTGCGCTGGCCTGCGGCGGCATCAGCGCGCTCTATGAGCTGATCGAGTGGGGTGCGGCGGTCGCGATGGGCGCGGGCGCCGACGCCTTCCTCGGCACCCAGGGCGACCCCTGGGATACGCAGAAAGACATGGCGCTGGCCTTTGTCGGTGCGGTGGTGGCGCAGCCGCTGCTCGCGCGCTGGCACGACGCCCAGCTGGCGCGGCTGGCGCCGCGCCCCTGAACACGCTCAGGCCTGGCGGGGCTTGACCTTGGAGGCCGCCAGCTTGGCGTTGGCGCGCGCCGTGTCGGTGTCGCTGGCCCGCGCCAGCGCGACGCCCATGCGGCGCTTGACGAAGCTCTCGGGCTTGCCGAACAGGCGCAGGTCGGTGCCGGGCACACGCAGCGCCTCATCCACCCCGTCGAACACGATGCCCTGGGCCTCGACGCCGCCATAGATCACGGCGCTGGCGCCCGGGTTGCGCAGGGACGTGTCCACCGGCAGGCCGAGGATGGCGCGGGCGTGCAGCTCGAATTCGCTCTGGTGCTGGGTGCACAGGGTCACCAGTCCGGTGTCGTGCGGACGCGGGCTGACTTCGCTGAACCAGACCTGCTCGCCTTTGACGAACAGCTCGACGCCGAACAGGCCCAGGCCGCCGAGGTTGTCGGTCACGGCCTTGGCGATCTGGCGCGACTTCTCGATCGCGGCCGGCTTCATCGCCATGGGTTGCCAGCTCTCGACGTAATCGCCGCTGACCTGCACGTGACCGATGGGCTCGCAGAAGTGGGTGTCCGTCTCGCCGCTCGCGCCCTTGGCGCGCACGGTGAGCTGGGTGATCTCGTAGTCGAAGTCGATGAAGCCCTCGACGATCACGCGCCCGTGGCTCACGCGGCCGCCGGCCATGGCGTAGTCCCAGGCCTTCTGCACGTCGGCCGGGCCGTCGATCTTGCTCTGGCCTTTGCCGCTGGAACTCATCACCGGTTTGACGATGCAGGGATAGCCGATGCCGGCGTCGATGGCGGCCTGCAGCTCGGCCAGCGAGTCGCAGAACTTGTAAGGACTGGTCGGCAAACCCAGCGTCTCTGCGGCCAGGCGGCGGATGCCCTCGCGGTCCATGGTCAGGCGGGCCGCACGCGCGGTCGGGATCACAGTCACCGCGCCGGCGGCTTCGAGTTGCTCCAGCATGGGCGTGGCGATCGCCTCGATTTCGGGCACGACCAGGTGCGGGCGCTCGGCCTCGATCAGGGCCTTGAGCTGCGCCGGGTCGCTCATGGTGATGGTGCGCGCGTGGTGCGCGACCTGTTGGCCGGGCGCGTTCTCGTAGCGGTCGACCGCGATGGTTTCCACGCCCAGGCGCTGCAGCGCGATCAGCACTTCTTTCCCGAGCTCGCCGCTGCCCAGCAGCATCACGCGGGTGGCCTTGGGGGACAGGGGGGTGCCAAGCGTCGTCATGAAAGTCCTCGGATGAATGTCAGGGAGCGGCGATGCCCATGGCCTCGCCCATGCGCACCGGGCGGCCGGCGGCCCAGCGCGGGTGGAAATCGATGGTGTTCTTCGGCCACAGCATCACGACGGTCGAGCCGAGCAGGAAGCAGCCCATCTCTTCGCCCCGCCGCAACTGGCAGGGGTCGTCGTCGTAGCTCCACTCACGGACATCGCGCGTGCGCGGTGGGTTGACCACCCCGTGCCAGACCGTGGCCATGCTGCCGACGATGGTCGCGCCGACCAGCACCAGCACGAAGGGACGGGTTTCGCCACGGCTGCCATGCGGCACATCGAACACGCAGACCACGCGCTCGTTGCGCGCGAACAGCCCGGGCACGTGGGCGGCCGTCAGCGGATTGACCGAGAACAGCTCGCCGGGCACATAAATCATGCGCCGCAGCCGGCCCTCGCTCGGCATGTGGATGCGGTGGTAGTCCTTGGGGCTGAGGTAGATGGTGGCGAAGGCGCCGCCGGTGAACTGCGCGGCCAGCCCGGCGTCACCGCCGACGAGGGCGCGCGTGCTGTAGCGGTGTCCCTTGGCCTGGAAGATCTGGTCGCCCTCAATGTCGCCGAACTGGCTGATCGCGCCATCGACCGGGCACACGAACCCTTCGGGTGCCAGGGGCCTGACGCCGGGACGCAGCGGGCGGGTGAAAAACTCGTTGAAGGTCGCGTAGCCCCTGGGATCGGGATTGGCGGCCTCGTCCATGTTCACGCCGTAGCGGCGGATGAACCAGGGAATCACGTTGTGCGTCCACCAGGTGGCACGCGAATGCGCGCACCATCCGGCAAACCGGGTCAACGCGGTCTTGGGCAGCAGGTATTGCAGGGCAACGGCGGGGGGGAGAGACACTTCGGAACGCGCCGCAGGCGGCATCAGACGACCGGACGGCCGGGATGCCGGAATTGTAGGTCGCCGGTTTCTGGCGGATTTTCCGGCCCTTTTCGCCCACCGCCACCATCCGGCGCACGGCACAATCGGCCGCCATGAGTTCCCTCCTGTTCGAGTGCCGTGATCTGGAGAAGCGTTACGGCAACCAGGTGGTCGTCGACCGGCTGTCCTTCGGCATCGCTCCCGGCGAGTGCCTGGGCGTGATCGGACCCAACGGCGCCGGCAAGACCACCACCATCCGCATCTGCCTGGGCCTGACGGCACCCGACGGCGGCGAGGTCACCGCCTTCGGTTTGCCGATGCCGCAGGAGGCGCTGGCGGTCAAGCAGCGGCTGGGCGTGGTCAGCCAGATGGACACGCTGGACCCGGACTTTTCCTGTGCCGAGAACCTGCTGGTCTACGGACGCTACTTCGGCATGAAGGACGGCGACATCCGCGCCCGCATTCCGCAACTGCTGGAATTCGCCGCCCTCTCGCACAAGGCCGACGCCAAGCCGGGTGAGCTCTCCGGCGGCATGAAGCGGCGGCTGTCGCTGGCGCGTGCCCTGGTCAACGACCCGCAACTCCTGCTGCTGGACGAACCCACGACCGGACTGGATCCCCAGGCCCGCCACCTGATGTGGGAGCGGCTGCAGCTCTTGCTGCAACAGGGCAAGAGCATCCTGCTGACCACGCACTTCATGGACGAGGCCGAGCGCCTGTGTTCGCGCCTGCTGGTGCTGGACCACGGGCGAAAGATCGCCGAGGGTCGGCCACGGGAGCTGATCGCGCAGCACCTCGAACCCGACGTGGTCGAGGTGTATGGCCAGGGCGCGCTCGCGCTGGCCTCGGCCGCCGAACACGAGGCGGTCCGCGCGCTCGCGGCGCGGGTCGAGGTCAGCGGCGAAACCGTGTTCTTCTATACCGTGCAGGCGCAACCGCTGCTGACGGCGCTGGGCCACCACCCGCAACTGCGCACGCTGCACCGGCCGGCCAACCTGGAAGACCTGTTCCTGAAACTCACCGGACGCCAGATCCGCGAAGAAGGATGACCACACCCACGCTCCACCGTTGCACGGGTCGCTGCCCCCCAGGGGGGCGCGTTTCGCCTTGGGGCGACCCGGCGGCGAAACCTGTATGACCACCCACACGTCCACTTCCCATTGGGTCGCACCCCGCTTGTCCATGCGCTGGTGGCCGGTGTTCCGGCGCAACCTGCTGGTCTGGCGCAAGCTGGCCATCCCCAGCCTTGTGGGCAACATCGCCGAGCCGCTGATGTGGCTGGTGGCCTTCGGCTATGGCATGGGCGCGCTGGTCGGCCAGGTCGAGATGGCAACGCCGCAGGGCAATGCCTCCGTGCCCTACATCCTGTTCCTGGCCAGCGGCTCCATCTGCATGAGCGCGATGAATGCCGCCAGCTTCGAGGCGCTGTACTCGGCGTTCTCGCGCATGCATGTGCAGAAGACCTGGGACGGCATCATGAACGCGCCCGTGCGGCTGGACGATGTGGTGCTGGCCGAGATGCTGTGGGCGGCGTTCAAAGCCCTGTTCACGGTGATCGCCATCCTGGGCGTGATGCTCGCGCTGGGCATCAGCCATTCGCCGAAACTGCTGCTGGTGTTGCCGGTCCTGCTGGTGGCGGGCATCACCTTCTCATGCATCGCCCTGGTGTTCAATGCGCTGGCCCAGGGCTACGACTTCTTCACCTACTACTTCACGCTGTTCCTGACACCGATGATGTTTCTCTCGGGCGTCTTCTTTCCGCGGGAACAGCTTCCAGGTTTCGTCAGGACCGTCTCCGAGTGGCTGCCGCTGACCAACGCGGTGGCTCTCGTGCGCCCTCTGTTCCTGGACCAGTGGCCCGATCGGCCCCTGGTGCACCTGGCGGTGCTGGCGGCGTATGCGCTGGCGGCGTTCTGGATCGCCCTGGCGCTCACGCGGCAGCGGTTTGCCAGGTGATCAGTGGATGGCGTGCTGCAGGGCCGGTTGTGCGGCGGCGTAGTACTCGATGCCCGAGTCCATGAAGTCCTCTGCATCGATGGCGGCGTCGTAATCCCGCGTGATCGGGTGGGTGATCGGGATCAGGGGCTTGTCCAGGGGACGGCAGACCCTGTGGCGCAGACCGCGCAGGTTGCGGCTGCTTTCCATCGCGTTGATCACGGCTTCCGGATCGAGCATGAGGACGAAGGGGTTGAGGCGGTTGGCGGTGGAGTTCATGGCGGTGTCCTGGAGAAAAACGGGTTGAAAACAAGTTGTTTGTCGATGTGACAAACTGTATTTGTCTTGTTTCAAGCCGTTAAGTCGGCGCCTCGCCATTCAGGCTGTAGGAAGTTGTCTGACAAGGGGTGAGAAGACGGGGAAATCCCCTGCAGTTTTCCGCCGATGGCTGCGCGCACCATCGCCTCGAACAGCGTCACTCGGCGCGCAGCGCGTCCACCGCCGAAGCGACCACGCCCTGCACGCTGCCACTCTCGGCGTAAGACTTTCTCAGGAAGCTGGCGTGGTTTCCGGCGTTGGCGGCAGTACGTTCGATTTCGTCGAGCGCCCCCTGCGCACCCAGCGCATCGGCATGCGGTCCCAGCCGTCGAAGGGTCGCGAGGATGTCCTCGCGAATGCTGACCTGCTCGCGGGAACGGGGGTTGACCATGGTGCCGTCCAAGCCGAAACGGCAGGCCTGGAAGCGGTTGTAGGTGTAAACAAGGTAGTCGTCTTCGACCGGCGGCGGCTCGTCGCGCTGTAACAGGTGGCGGCAGATGCACTGCAGGTAACACGCCAGCGCAGCGGCCCTCTCGACCGTCAACGGGGTGTCGCAAACCCGCAGCTCGATGGTGCCGTATTCGGGCTTGGGCCGGATGTCCCAGTAGAAGTCCTTCATGGACTTGACCACGCCGGTGCTCTCCATCTTCGTGAAGTAGACGTTGGAGAACTCGTCCCAACTGAGCGTGAACGGCGCCCGTCCGCTGAGCGGAAAGGCAAACACCGAGTTCAGCCGCGCCGAGTCGAACAGCGTGTCCACGCCCTGAAAGAACGGCGACGACGCCGAGAGCGCGATGAAATGCGGCACATAGCGGTTGAGCGAATGCAGCAGGAACAGCGCTTCGTCGGGCGAGCTGCAGCCGACGTGCACATGCTGCCCGAACACGGTGAACTGCTTGGCCAGGTACCCGTACAGCCCGGAAAGCTGCTCGAAGCGCGGCTTGCTGAAAATGCGCTGCTCGAACCAGCGCTGGAACGGATGCGTCCCGCCGCCGGCCAGCGCGACATTGAGCCGGTCGCCGGCGCGCACCAGGGTGTCGCGGATCTCGCGCAACTGCGCCAGCAACGGACCGTGCGCGCGCTGCACATCGGTGGCGATCTCGATCATGCTCTGCGTCATCTCGGGCGTGACCACACCCGGGAACGGCTTGCGCGAGAGCAACTCCAGCAGATCGTTGGCACTGCTGGAGAGGTCCATGTCGTAGGTGTTCACGAGCTGCAGTTCCAGCTCGACGCCCAGCGTGAGCGATTCGGAGGCCTTGAAGGTTTCCAACGGCATCGGTCACTCCCTCGTCACGTGGGTTTCGCGCGCCGCCTGCAGCGCACGCTGCGTCACCAGCGGCCCGAACAGCTCCTGCAGCAGCAGCAGGAACGCCAGCGTCATCAGCACCTCGCGCGCCGGCTCGAACCCGTACAGGCGGCTTTGCTCCAGCAGCAAGATCGCGTAGGCCGACATCGGCGTCAGCGCCAGCCCGGTCAGCAAACCCTTGCGTTCGGTGCTGCCCGACAGACGCGCGGCGGCGACGTTGCACAGCACCTTGCTGGCCGTGCGCACCACGATCAGCGCCAGTCCCAGCCAGATGCCATGATGAATGTCGCGCCATTCCAGCAGGGCCGCGATGTAGACAAACAGGAACAGGGTCATCAGGTCGCCCGCGGTACCGAAACCGCGTTGCGCATTGGTCAGGTG
This sequence comes from Hydrogenophaga sp., assembly GCA_016790705.1. GTDB lineage: Bacteria > Pseudomonadota > Gammaproteobacteria > Burkholderiales > Burkholderiaceae_C > Hydrogenophaga. Next base: position 37,434 of record JAEUOT010000070.1, on the reverse strand, counting down.
CACGCGCCGCTGGCGTGCCACGATGCCGAAGGTCAACGAGGCGAGCAGAGGGGAAAGCTTCAGGCCATAGGCCATGGCCGTCAGCAACACCACCGCCAGCGCGAACACCTGTGTGGCGTCGCGCTCCTCGATGCGCTGCGAGCGCAGCAGCGCCGGCACCACGACACCCAGCAGGCCACCGACCGCCACCGAGGTCGCCAGCACATGCACGCTGCCAAACGCGGCACGCACCAGATCACCGGACGTCGAAAGATGCCAGTAGCCCACCACCAGGTTCAGCGACAGCGCCGCCACCAGGCAGTTGATGGCGCACAGGTGCAGCACGCGCTCGGTCACCTGCCCCGCACTGCGCAGCTCGTTGCCCACCCGCACGATGCCGGCGGGCGACGCCGACACCGACAGCGCGGCGATGATCAGCCGCATGTCGGTGGTCAACCCGAAGAAGCCTGTGGCCCAGTACACCGCCGCCAGCGTCACCAGCGACTCCGTCAGCCCCAGCAGCAACACCCACGGGTTGTGGCGAAACCATTGGAGGTGGATACGGCTACCCAGCTCGAAGAGAACCAGCGATAGCGCCACGTTGGCCAGAAACGGGAGACCAGGCACCTCCTCGGTCAGGCCAGGCAGGTTGACCAGACTGGCCACCAGCCCGACCGCCGAGTAGCTGGTGACACGCGGCAGGTTGGCTGCGTCGTGCAGCCGCTCACCCAGATACCAGGCCAGCAGCAGCACCAGGGGCCAGGCCATCGACTGAAGCAGAAAGGACAGGTCGGTCACAGGATTCGCTCCGGTGGCGGGACTCAGCCCGGGGGCCAGTTTGTACCATCCCCGCAGCACGAGGGCAAAAACGCAATTCCCACCTCGGTGTACAGGCTCTCGGCGCGACTTGACACCACCGCGTCATCGCCATGCCGGATCTGCGCGCCGGATCGGACGGCGTTACAGAAGCTTTACGTGGCCGCGCTACCATGTGGCATGACCACCCGAACCCTACGCCCCCCCTTGCTTGCACTCGCCCTGGCCCTGTCCTGCGGCGGTGCTTTCGCCCAATCCACGACGGCACCCGCAGCGCCGGCCGCTGCCGCTCCCGCCGCAGCCTCGCCCCAGGCGCCCGCGCAGCCCCCCGCAAGCCCTGCCAAAAAAGAGCTGGTGCAACGCGTGCTCAAGCTCCAGCAAGGCGGCGTGGAACGGCTGGCCACGGCCATGACCGAAGAGCCGGCCTTGTTGCTTGGCGGTCGTGCATCCGAGGTGATCGCTGCCAAGATCCCCCGGGAGCGCCAGGAGGCGATCGCCAAGGAAGTCCGAGAGGAAATCCAGAAATACCTCAAGGAGACGGTGCCGCAAGTGCGCAAGAGCGCCCAGCAACTCGCCCCGGCCACCATCGGACCGATGCTTGAAGCCCAATTCTCGGAAGACGAGCTCAAGCAGGTCATCGCGCTGCTGGAATCGCCCGCGTTCGCGAAGTACCAGCAGTTCGGCGGCGAAATGCAGCAGGCCCTTCAGGGCAAGCTGGTGGCCGAGACCAAGGCCTCCGTCGAGCCCCGTGTGCAGGCGCTGGAGAAAGCCATCGGCGACAAGCTCAAGGCCGCAACGTCCACGCCGGCCGCAGCGCCCGCACCCGCCACCAAGGCACCTTCCAAGGCCGCCAAGTAAGCGCGCCGCTCAGACCGCGAAGCGGTCCTTGAGCGGCTGCAGGCCCAGTTCATCCAGGATCTGCAGCAGGCGCTCGCGCGCCCGCTGACGCTGGCCCTGGCCGACGCCCTGACGGCGTGCCAGGATCAGCTCGTTCTTCATCGAGTGCTCCCAGCCCACAAGCTCGGTCACCGTCACCTGGTAGCCATGCGCTTCGAGCTGCAGGCAACGCAGCACATTGGTGATCTGGCTGCCGAACTCGCGGGTGTGCAAAGGGTGTCGCCAGAGCTCGGCCAAGGGCGTTCGCGAAAGCGACAGCGCCTTGTGCTGCCTCATCACCGACGCCACCTCCGCCTGGCAGCAAGGGACCAGAACCATGAACCGCGCCTGCTTGGCCAGGCCGAACGCGATCGCATCGTCGGTCGCGGTGTCGCAGGCATGCAGCGCGGTCACGACATCGATCTGCGCCGGCAGTTCGGGATGGTCGAGCGCCTGCTGAACGGTGGTCGCCAGAAACGCCATTCGCCCAAAACCCAGCCGCAGCGCCAGTGCGCGCGACTTCTCCACCAGCTCCGAGCGGGTTTCGACGCCATACACCCAGCCGGTTGCACGCGACTTGAAGAACAGGTCGTACAGGATGAAGCCCAGGTACGACTTGCCCGCGCCGTGGTCGGCCAGCGTCACGTCACCGCGGTCCCGGAGCACCTCGTCGAGCAGCGGCTCGATGAACTGCACGAGGTGATAGACCTGCTTGAGTTTGCGGCGGGTGTCCTGGTTGAGCTTGCCCTCCCGCGTGAGGATGTGCAGCTCCTTGAGCAGCTCGACCGACTGGCCTTCGCGCAGCTCGGGCAACTGCTCCTGCAAGGTACGGACGGCTTTCATGGACGGCTTGGCCCCTGCTGGTTGCGATCCAGACGCTCATGCAGCAACTCGACCTGCCGACGCAGGGCGTGAATTTCCCGCATCAGGTCGCGCTCGATCTGGTGTTCCTCTTCTTCCACTTCCTGCTCGACAAACAGCGCGGCCAGCGAGGCCGTCACCAGGGACAGCACCGCCAGCCCCAGCAACACGACCACCACGGAGAAGGCGCGGCCGACATGGGTGCGCGGCACCAGATCGCCGTAGCCCACGGTGGCGGCGGTGGTGAACGCCAGCCACAAGCCATCCTGCAGGCTGCGGATGCCGGGCTCCAGCCACCAGAAACCGATCCCGCCCAGCAGCAGGATCACGACGCACAGGCCCAGGGAGTAAAAAAGCCCGCGCCGGATGAGGTGGAGACGGGCTCTGCGGATTCTTGCCATCCTTTGATTCTGGCACGCGGACAAGGGGACAATGCAGGCATGAGCCTCGCCGAACATGCACCGTTGCCGCACCCCTACAGCGCCCTGACACCCGATGTGGTGCAGGACGCGCTGGCCTCGGTCGGCCTCTGGGGAGACGGGCGGCTGGCCGCCCTGAGCAGCTACGAGAACCGGGTCTATCAGATGCATCTGGAGTCGCCCACCCAGGGGCATGACCAGGTGGTGGTCAAGTTTTACCGGCCCGAGCGCTGGAGCGACGCGCAGATTGCGGAAGAACACGCCTTCTCGGCCGAGCTGGCGGCCGCCGAGGTGCCGGTCGTGGCGCCGCTGGCGCTGGACGGTCAGACCATGCACCGCTTTGGCGGCTTTGTGTTTGCGGTGAGCCCGCGACGCGGGGGCCGTCGTCCGGATCTGGAGGACTTCGACGTGCTCGAATGGATCGGCCGCTTTCTGGCTCGCATCCACACGGTCGGAGAGGCCGCACGCTTCGTCCATCGGCCCTCGCTGGACGCCGAGACCTTCCTTCGTGAGCCGCGCGACTGGCTGCTGGAACACGGCGCCGTCGCCCCCGAGGTCCGCTCGGCCTGGACGCGGGTGCTGGACGAGGCCCTGACACTGATCGAAAGCCACCCCGCGCTCCGTGCGGAAGGCGCCGCGATGGACGGTATTCGCCGCCTTCGGTTGCATGGCGATTGCCATCCGGGCAATGTGCTGTGGACGCCGGAAGGCGAGGCCGGCGCTGGACCGCATTTCGTCGACCTCGACGATGCAAGGGCCGGACCGGCGGTGCAGGACCTGTGGATGCTGCTCTCGGGGGAGCGGCGCCAGCAGACACAGCAACTGGGCGCCCTGATCGACGGCTATGAGCAGTTCCGGCCGTTCGACCGGCGCGAACTGGCGCTGATCGAACCGCTGCGAACGCTGCGCCTGATCCATTACAGCGCCTGGATCGCCCGCCGCTGGGACGACCCGGCCTTTCCGATCAACTTCCCCTGGTTCGGCGGACGCGACTTCTGGCAGGGGCAGGTCGACCTGCTGACCGACCAGATCGAGGCCATGCAGGCCGCACCACTGACGGTCTGAGCGCTCAGGCCGGTCTGTTCCAACCTCATGCCCGCACAGGCTTTGCGGTCTTGCCAATTAAATTGCACGCAATTTAATTGATCACTACACTTTCGCCATGCCCAACACCCCCCTCTCCGCCGAACAGGCCCTTGCGCTGGACAACCAGCTCTGTTTCGCGCTCTATTCGTCGTCGCTGGCGATGACCAAGCTCTACAAGCCCCTGCTGGGCACCCTCGGACTGACCTACCCGCAATACCTGGTGATGCTGTCCCTGTGGGAGCGCGACGGCGTGACTGTGTCGGAGCTGGGTGAACGACTGTTCCTTGACTCCGGCACCCTGACGCCGCTGCTCAAGCGGCTTGAAAGCGCCGGACTGCTGACGCGGCAGCGTGACTCCGCCGACGAGCGCCGTGTCGTGATACGGCTGAGCCCGACCGGCCGACAGGTGAAGGCCCGTGCCAAAAAGATCCCCGAATGCGTCATGCAGGCGGTGCAGTGCAATCTCGACGAAGTGCTCGCGCTGACCCGCCAGCTTCAATCACTGCGCCGCCGGCTGACCGACTGAGCGCCTTGTCCCCTCCCCTCCACCCACACCCAAAGGAGTCTCCATGACCACCCCCCTGCAAAAAGTGATCTACACCGCCCGCGCCCACACCACCGGGGGTCGTGAAGGCGCCTCGCGCAGCGACGACGGCCTGCTCGACATCAAGCTGACACCGCCCAAGGCCATGGGCGGCGCCGGCACCGCGACCAACCCCGAGCAGCTGTTTGCTGCAGGCTATTCGGCCTGCTTCATGGGCGCGCTCAAGCATGTCGCCTCCATGAAGAAGGTCGCCATTCCCGCCGACGCGTCCATCGACGCAGAAGTGGACATCGGACCGATTCCGGCCGGCTTCGGCATTGCCGCCCGGCTGGCCATCAGCCTGCCCGGCCTGGACCGCGCCGTGGCCCAGGACCTGATCGACACCGCCCACCAGGTCTGCCCGTACTCGAATGCCACGCGAGGCAACATCGAGGTCGGTCTGCGCCTGGTCTGAGGCGATCAGCCGTGCAGATGCTCGATCGCGCTGGCCAGCCAGTCCTTGCCCGGGAACTCCGGGGGCACCTCCTGCACGGTCCATCCGCCTGACGCGGCAGGCGCCAGCGCGTAACGCCCGCCCGTCCACAGTTGCCAGGCTGGCCAGGCGCAGTCCTCCAGCGTCGGCAGTTGTCCCGCCGGCGCCGAGAACAGCGCCGAGCAGGCATCCGCCCGTGTCAGGTGCAGCACGCCCCCACGGATCTCGCCACCCAGGACCTGGTGCAGCAGCGCCAGGGGCGTCCCGCCATCGGGTGCCGCGCCCCAGCGCCGCAACCAGTGGCGCAGGTGATCGACCAGGGCCACCCCGCGTCGCGCCTCGGCCTGATGGATGTCGGCGTAGTCCCAGCGGTTCCAGTCGACGGCCGGGTCCAGCGTGCCCATCACGAGCAAGGCCTGGGCGCAGCGATAGACCGCGTGCTCGGGCGGCCCCTCGACCACGCCGGCACCCGCCACCAGCAAGGCACCCAGCCGTCCGGCCAGCAACTGGCCCTGCAGCGCCAGCATCTTGTCGCGCAACAGGCCATCGCGCTCGCAGCGCAGCGCCGACAGCTCCAGGGCGTTCTTCAGGTCGGTGCGCAGCGACTCCAGCTCCCAGGGCTTGGAGATGTAGCGGTAGATCTCGCCGGTATTGATGGCATCGATCGCCTCGCCAAGCTCCGAGTACGCCGTGGTCAGCATGCGCACGATGTGCGGATAGTGCTGGCGGGCATGGCGCAGCAGCTCGTTGCCGCGTTCGCCCGGCATGCGCTGGTCACAGATCAGCGCTGCGATCTCCGCCCCGTGCACCGCCAGGATCGCCCGACCTTCCTCGACCGAGGCGGCCGTGAGCACCGGGGCCAGGGGCCCCACCAGCCGCTCGAAGTACTTCAGGGCGATCGCCTCGTCGTCGACGTACAGGATCTTTTCGGGTTTCATCGGCATACCTCATGAGTCTTGTTGTTCTTCCCTGAGAGTGAATAGGAGTCGGACCGTCGTGCCTTCGCCGGGCACGGACTGGACCTGGATGTCGCCGCCCATGGACACCATGACGCGCCGGCAGAACACCAGCCCCATGCCGCTGCCGCCGCTGTCGGCGCGGGTGGTGAACGGCTCGTGTGACAGTCGCGCCAGCACCTGCGGCGCGATGCCGGGACCGTTGTCGGCAACCTCGATCGTGCCCACCGACCCCGTGCGTCCCAGCACCAGCCGGACCGAAGGATGGACCGGGGGCGCGGCGCGAAGGGCCAGCAGCGCGTTCTTGACCAGGGTGCACAGCACCAGATAGACCAGGTCGCGCTGCCCCGGCAACCGGAAATCCTGCGACAGGTCCGGTGCCAGCCACCCGGACTCGCCGCCTTCGAAGGGATAGCCTTCGCACACCTCGCGCACCAGATCGGCGGCCTGCAACGAGGCGGAGTGGTCCGCCCGGTACGCATCGCGTGCCGTGCGCACGAAGCTGGCCACCAGCGATTGCGCGAAGTCGGTGCGCCGCTGCGCCGCATCAAGCATCGACTGCAGTTCTCCCGGCCGCCGTTGCGCCACGCAGGCCACCTGCGCGCTGCCACACGCGGCCGACTGATGGCGCTCGCGCATCGCCTGCAGATAGCCGCTGACGGTTGCGAGGGGCGTGCCGACCTCGTGCGCCAGGAAGCCCAGCGTCTCGCGCAGGCTGTCGTCCCGCCGCTGCAGCAAGGCCTGCTCCCGCAGGCGCTGCAGGCACGCATCCCGCGCCTCGCGCAGCGTGCGGCGCGTCTGCGCCTCGTCCAGTGGCTTCTCCAGAATCTGCGAGACCTGCCCCTGATTGACGGCCGCCATCGCGACATGCTTGTCGGCATAGGCCGACATCAGCACACGCGATACGTGCGCAAAGCGCTGTCGTGCGATCGTCAGCAGCGACACCCCGTCCTGCACGGGCATCCGGTAATCGGTCAGCAACACCGCGATCTCGTCGCCGCGCGACTCCAGCAGGGCCAGCGCTTCGGCCGCACCCTGCGCCTTGATCACCGGAAATTCGTCGCCATAGCAGCGCTCGAACCACTTGAGCGCCTGCGGCTCGTCGTCCACCAGCAGCACAGCCCGCACGTCGCGCACGGACTGACCAGATGTCTCCCCGGAATGATTCATGGTGCGGGCCTTGGCAGGTCAAAAGTGAACTCGGTCCACTCGCCAGCGACGCTGTCCACCGACAACGTCCCCCCGTGGCGCTGGACGATGCCGTAGCTTACGCTCAGCCCGAGCCCCAGGCCGGCCCCCACATCCCGCGTGGTGAAGAAGGGCTCGAACACCCGCCCCAGGTTCTCGGGCTCGATCCCGCAGCCGTTGTCGCGCACCGACAGGCGCAGCCGGTCCCCGGACTCCTGCGCCTGAACCTCGATCCTGGGCGCCGCGCGTCCGGCCTTCTGCAGCGCCAGCGCGGCATTGCTCAGCAGGTTGATGAGCACCCCGATGATCGCCGGCTCATCCCCCATCACATGGGTGTCCTGCGGCAGCGTGATCACCACGTCGATCCCCTTGAGGTCATAACCGTCCAGGCGCACCGCCGAGCGAATCGCGTGCTCCAGCAGGAACGGCCGCATCGTGTCCTCGCCCTGCTTCTGGTAGGCGAAGGTCTTGAGGTCGCTGACGATGTTCTGCACCCGCGTCAGTCCCTCGCGGGCGTCCTCCAGGCTCTCCTTGAGCATGGGATCGCCCTGGGCCGCAGGCACGCTCAACCCCATGTTCACCGCCATCAGGCTGTAGTTGACCGGGTTGTTCAGCTCGTGCAGCAGTCCCGCCGACAAGGTACCGATGGCCGCCATCTTCTCGCGCTGGATGAGCTGCCCCTTGACCTCGGCCAGTGCCCGGTTCTGTTCGATCAGCGCGTCCTTCTGGGCCTGCACTTCGGTTTGCAGCTCGAAGGTGCGTCGCCGCCAGACGCTGCTGTAGACCGCAATGGTCACGGCGATCACCGCGTAGAACAGCATGAAGATCAGTCGCCCCAGCAGCGTCGCCCAGTCGCGCACGCCCTGATCGCGGAAGATGCACGCCAGCAGATAGACGCCCAGCGTGAAGGTGCTGAACCCCAGGGCCTCCCGCATCGACAAGGGGAGAAAAATGCCGATCCCGGAAATCGCGAACGTCAGGCCCACGAAGTAGATCGAACCCTCGCCATCGGTTCGAAAGATCATCCAGGCGATCATCAGTTGAGGGAGTGCGATCCAGAAATGGGTCAGCAGCCGGACGTGCGTTTCGCCGTAGGGCCTGCCGTAGCTCCACAGGGTCAGACCGATCAGCGCCGACACCACCACGCGCGCCACCGCAAACGGCACGACCTCGCTCGGGTAGAACGTCGCGTCCAGCCCCACCCCGGCCATCACCAGCACGATGGCGACGATGCAGGTCACCCGGCTGTAGAACAGCAGATGCTGGTACTCCGCTTCCTCAAAGGTGAGCGGCCTGGTCGTGGCGTTCATGGGAAAGAACCGTGACGGCTACGCCGGCTTGACGACTTCGGCGAACAGGTTGACCCCGGTGGCATCCGTGAAGGTCTGCACGTCGGGCAGCGAGGGCGGGAACAGTTGCGCGGTGCCCTGCTCGTCGCGGTAGATCAGGTACCACTCGAGGAAGTGCTCCATCCAGAAGCGCTCCGGGTTGGCCGAATGCACATTGGTGACCAGCAGGCGTCCCCCGGGCCGCAGGTGCCGTTCGAAATAGGCGATCAGACGCGAACACGCCTTGTCTGCCAGATAGTCGAACAGGCCCGCACAGTAGATGTAATCGAACTGCTCGGCTTGCGGCACGTCGGCCTCGCGCGCCGAGCGCTTGAGCATCTGATGCACCGACTCGTGCCGCAGCGTGATCTTCAGCCCGGGGTGGGCATGCTGACGCGCGACCTCGTCCAGTCGCTCCGAGGCATAGGTCAGGGTCTCCTCGCTGAAGTCCACCAGCGATACGTCCAGGTGATCCACCGGCGTGCCCGCCGCCACCAGGCGTTGCAGTTCACCCGCCGGGCCACAGCCGACGTTCAGGATCCGCAAGGGTCGCCCGCTGGCACGCGCCTGTTCGGCCAGTTCGGTCAGCCGCTGCTGAAGGATGTCGACCCGGTTGCGGTGCGCCTGTGCGACGGCGGCCTGCAGGAACATGAAGTTCACCAGCTCGAAATACGTGCTCGGTCCCTCCCGGGGATCGCCCAGGATCTGGTTGACCATCTGGTAGTCGCCCGCATACCCCAGTGGCTTGGCGAAGGTGCGGTACACGAAGGGCGCCCGCAGCACCAGCGGATGCAGCGCCGCCTGGGCAAACGCACGGTGGGCCGCGTCTTCTTCGGGAACCACCTTGGCGGCTTCTTCTTCGAACCGGCGCAAGTAGCGCTGCCCCTTGATCAGCAAGGGACGCGCAATCTCGTAGAACACATCGTCCCGCACCCGCCCGGATTCGTCACGCGGCAAACCCGCCGTGACATCCGCCTGGTCGAGCCACCGGGTGACCTCGGAGAAATAGGCGCGAAGGTCGTTGACCACGCCCTGGTAGGCGTGGCCCACCCTAGAGCGGGTTTCCCATTCCTCGACGAAACGGGCAACAGCCAGCGCCACCGATCGCGCGTCGTGTCCGATGTGTCCGAGATCGTTCCACTCGTTGATCAGCGTGACCGAGACCACCGCCATCAGTCCCGTGTTGAGCAGACTGACCACCACGGCCTTGCCCTGGTAGATGGCCCGCTCGCCGGAGCGGATCACGAGGTCGTTGAGCACCTCGCTGACCTGGACGATGGAATAGGGGTTGTAGATCTCCATCACCAACGCGCGACGCTGCAGGCTGGTCAGCGTGCCGCGCGCGGCCTCGCCCTGGCTGTTACGAAATGTGACGACGGGATCGAACGGGCGCTGAGGTTGCACGGCGGGTGGCGGTCAACGTTGTCGGGGCTTTGCACCCCGTTTGAAACTCCCAATCCGCCAGTGTAGTCATCTGCGAAAGGAATCACGACCGCACACCGGCATGACACGCAACAGGTGACAAAAAAACCCGGACGGAAGTCCCGTCCGGGTCGCGTGCTGTGGCCTTTGCGCTGAAGCTCAGACCAGCAGGGCGTTGACGCGTCGCACGTACGCGGCGGGATCGTCGGGCAGACCGCCCTCGGCCAGCAGCGCCTGGTCGAACAGGATGTGGGCGAGGTCGTCGAAACGGGGCGAGCCGTCGAGCTTTTTCACCAGCGCGTGTTCGGCATTGATTTCGAGGATGGGCCTGACCTCGGGCGCTTTCTGTCCGGCCGACTTCAGCAGCCGCGCCAGTTGGGTCGAGTACTCGCCGTCTTCGACCACGAGACAGGCCGGCGAATCCACCAGGCGGGTGGTCACGCGCACGTCCTTGGCCTTGTCCTTGAGGCTTTCCTTGAGCTTCTCCAGCACCGGCTTGAAGGTCTCGGCCGCCTGCTCGGCCGCCTTCTTCTCTTCCTCGTCCTGCAACTGACCGAGGTCCACCGCGCCCTTGGCCACGCTCTGCAGCGGCGTGCCGTCGAACTCGTTGAGGTAGGACAGCGCCCACTCGTCGACCCGGTCGGTCATGAACAGGACCTCGATGCCCTTCTTGCGGAACACCTCGAGCTGCGGGCTGTTGCGTGCGGCGGCGGCGCTGTCGGCGGTGATGTAGTAGATCGTGGCCTGGCCTTCCTTCATGCGGGCCTTGTAGTCGGCCAGCGACACGGTGACCGTGTCGCTCTGGGTCGATGCAAAGCGCAGCAGCTTGGCCAGCTTCTCGCGGTTGGCAAAGTCCTCGCCCAGGCCTTCCTTGAGCACGGCGCCGAACTCGCCGTAGAACGCGGTGTACTTGTCGGCGTCCTTGGCCAGGTCGTCCAGCATCGACAGCACGCGGCGCGTGTTGCCTTCGCGGATCGCCTTCACGTCACGGCTTTCCTGCAGCAGTTCGCGGCTGACGTTCAGCGGCAGGTCGGCCGAATCGACCACGCCCTTGACCCAGCGCAGGTAGGAAGGCATCAGGCTTTCGGCCTCGTCCATGATGAAGACGCGCTTGACGTAGAGCTTGATGCCGGCCTTGCGGTCGCGGTTCCACAGGTCGCCGGGCGCCTTGGCCGGGATGTAGAGCAGTTGCGTGTATTCGGTGCTGCCTTCGACGCGGTTGTGGCTCCAGGCCAGCGGCGCTTCCTGGTCGTAGCTGAGGTTCTTGTAGAACTCGGCGTACTGCTCGTCGCTGATGTCCTTCTTGCTGCGGGCCCACAGGGCGTTGGCCGAGTTGACCGGCTCCCATTCGTCCTTCTGGACATACTCGCTCTTCTCGGCGTCCCACTCTTCCTTGCGCATCAGGATCGGCAGGCTGATGTGGTCGGAGTACTTGGAGATCAGCGACTTGAGTTTCCAGTGGCTCAGGAACTCGGTCTTGTCCTCGCGGATGTGCAGCGTGATGGTGGTGCCGCGGGCGGCGCGTTCGATCGTCTCGACCTCGAAGTCGCCGGTGCCGCCGCTGGTCCAGCGCACGCCTTCGGCCGCCGGCAGGCCGGCGCGGCGCGACTCGACCACGATCCGGTCGGCGACGATGAAGCCCGAATAGAAGCCGACGCCGAACTGGCCGATCAGTTGCGCGTCCTTCTTCTGGTCGCCGCTCAGACGCCCCATGAAATCCCTGGTGCCGCTCTTGGCGATGGTGCCCAGGTGCTCGACCGCCTCGGCCTGGCTCATGCCGATGCCGTTGTCGGTGATCGTGATGGTCTTGGCGTCCTTGTCGAAGGACACGCGCACGTCCAGGTTGGGCGCATCTTCGAACAGGGCGGCGTCGTTCAGGCCTTCGAAGCGCAGCTTGTCGCAGGCGTCCGAGGCGTTGGAGACCAGCTCGCGCAGGAAGATCTCGGGATTGGAATAGAGCGAGTGGGTGACGAGGTGCAGCAGCTGGGCCACTTCGGCCTGGAAGTTCAGGGTTTGTTTGCTCATGCTTGGTGGGTGTTCAGAGGGAAATGGGGCATCACCGCCCGGCCCGGCAACGGGCGTTCGGCGCTCGCGAGGGCGCAATTATGGGCGTCCGACGGCTTTTCAAGCCGGGGCGCGGTCGCCCGTCAGCCAGGTCAGCAGGCGTTCGGCCACCGGCCGGCTGGAGAGCAGGTCAAGGTGGCCGGTGCGCCAGGCGATGTGCTGGTGGTCGGGCGCAAACGCGAGCTGTCGCGCCGGATCGTCGTGCTGACCGAGCGCGCTGCGCAGCGGCACCAGACCGTCGCCGGTCAGCCGCTCCGCCAGCAGCCCGCGCCGCCCGGCCAGGGTCGCCGCCACCGTGAAGCAGGCCACGCCCTCGGGCAGGGGCAGCGGCACGCGGTGGTCGTCGGACGCCGCGAAGCGGTCACGCCCCTGCCAGTCGGCGTCCAGCACATGACCGTGTCGCAGGTCGGTGATGCCCGCGCTGCGCAACTGACCCAGCCGGGTGAAGGGCGCGGTGAACGGTGTCGCCGCCAGCAGCAGGTCCACCCCGTGGCCCGCGCGCTCCAGAGGCGCACCGTGGTGCGGCGTGCTCAGGAACACCAGCTCGCGCAGCAGCGTGGGCCAACGCAGGCCGGCCGTGCGCGCGACCTGCACCGCCGAGCGTGACACCAGCCCCCCCATGCTGTGGCACACGAGGGTGATGCGCTCCAGCGGCACCGGCCAGGCCGCCACCAGGCGCTCCAGCAACGAGGCCAGTTCGCGGCCGTTGGTCGAGGTGTGCAGGCCGGTGTTGTAGCGCAGGTAGACCGGCGTGCAGCCCATTGCCTGCGCAAGAAACGCCCCATGGTCGTGGCCGCCCCACCGCCACTGCGTGTCGTTCATGCACAGCCCGTGGACCATCAGCAGCAGGTGCGGACTGACCCGGTCGCCCAGGGATGCCGCCAGCGCCGGCGGATTCAGTGCCAGCGTCCGACCCCCCTGGCGCAGCAGCATGGGCTGCGCCAGCGCGTTGCCGGTGAGTTGCAGCCGGTCGCCCAGCACGCCGTTGAGTGCGGCCAGCACCGCTTCGCGCTCAGGCGAGGCTTCAGGGTGCGTGGCGGGGTCGTCGACCAGAGGCAGCAAGGCGCCCAGCGCCGCATCGGTGCCCCAGCCCACCAGCCGGGTCACCCCGCGCACCATCTGATAGACCTGCCCGGTCAGCCCACTGGCCTGCTCGGCCGACGCCCCGGCCGACAGCCCCAGCCGCCGCCGCACCGCCTGGTGCACTCCCTCGGTGATGTCGATCACGCCGTGGGTCGCCTGCGCGGCGAGTTGCGCGGCGGCCCGAAGGTCGGCCGGGCGGAGGTGGCGCAGGACAGCGGTACTGGAAAGCGGGCGGGGGATGCGGGTGGTCATGGGCCATTGTGGGCCACCCGGGCTCAAAAGCCCTCGTTCGCTCCCAGGTACCGCCACTGCCCCACCGGCAGGTTGCCCAGCACGACGTTGCCGATGCGGATGCGCTTGAGGCCCACCACGTGCAGCCCCACCTGCTCGCACATGCGGCGGATCTGGCGCTTCTTGCCTTCCTTGAGGATGAAGCGCAGCTGTTCGGGGTTCTGCCAGTCGACCTGCGCCGGCCGCAGCGGCTGCTCGTCCAGGCTCAGCCCGTGGCGCAGCAGCGCCAGCCGCTCGGCCGGAAACACCGCCTGCACGTTCTGGGTCACGAGGCCGCCGCCCCTGGGGCCTTCGGGCGCCCAGTGCACCCGCACCAGGTATTCCTTCTCCACGTCCGAATCTTCCCCGATCAGGGTGCGCGCGACCCGGCCGTCCTGGGTGAACACCAGCAGGCCGGTGGAGTCGATGTCGAGGCGGCCGGCCGGCGCGAGGTTGCGGCTGTGCGCGGGTTCGAAGCGGCGGCCGCTGCGGTCGTCGCGCCAGTGGTTCGGTCCGGTGACCAGAACCGCAGCGGTTTCGTGGCCGTCCTCCGGCAGACCGCTGACGTAGCCCACCGGCTTGTGCAGCAGGATCGTCACCTGCCCGGCCTGCTGGTGACGGGCTTGCGGCAGCACCTCCACCTGCGCGTCCGGCGGCACCGGCTGACCCATGACGGCCGGCTGGCCGTTGACGAGTACCCAGCCGCGCGCGATCCATTCGTCGGCCTCGCGGCGCGAACACAGACCGAGGTCGGCCATGCGCTTGTTCAGCCGCACTTCGCCATTGACGTTGCCCACCCGGGCCAGATCGGGGCGGGCGTCGCGCGGCGCACGGGCCGGGCGGGCGCCCTCCGGCGCAGCACGGGGGCCGGAACGGGGCGTGGGCCGCTGGTCGGCGTTGCTCAGCCGCGGCGCGTCGGCACGCGGCCCGCCGCTCCGCGGTCCAAAGCCGCGCGGCGCATCGTCCCGGTTGCGGGGGCCGCCGCCCCGGGGGGCGTCGCCGCGCTCCGGGCGTCCGGCGCCTTCTGGTTTCTGGGCCGCCCAGGCGGCCTCTCTTGCGGCGCGTTCGGCCTGCACTTCGGACAGGGGTCGGGCCCGGGCCGGGCCGCGCGGGCGCACCGGCGCGCGGAGCGCGAGCGGCTTCTTGGCAGCCTCAGGTCTGGCCTTGAGCTGCAGCGTTTTCTTGGGTGTGTCGGTCATCCCCCGATGATCCCACGCCCGGGCACGAGGGGCTACAGTTCGCCGCCGCGCAGCGCCTGCAGATCCAGCACCCGAAGGCCGCCATACTCGACCCGGATCCAGCCCTTCACAGAGAGCGTGGTCAGCGCTTCGTTGACCCGCTGGCGCGACAGGCCCACCAGATAGGCCAGCTCCTGCTGGGTGATGCGCAGGATGCCGCCGACGTTGGGCGAGAGCAGCGGGTGGAACAGCGCTGCCAGGTTGCGCGCCACCCGCAGGTCGGGGCTGGAGATGCGGTCGATCTCGCGCGCCGCGATGAACTGGCCCAGACGCTCGTTGAGCTGGTTCATCACGAAACGGTTGAAGCCGATCGAGTGGTCCAGCAGCCAGTGGAAGTTGTCGACCGGCAATCCGGCGACCCGGCTCTTGCGCAGCGCCTGGATGTTGTAGCGGTACTGTTCGCGTTTGAGCACCGTGCCTTCGCCGAACCAGCCGCCGGGCGCCACACCGGTGAAGGTGATGACCGCCCCTTGAGAGTCGTCGTTGCTCATCTTGAGCAGGCCGTCGAGCAGACCGAACCAGTAGGTCGCCGGCCGGCCGATGCGGCAGATCAGCTCGCCCACCTGCACCTCGTTGACCACCAGCGCATCAAGCGCCCGCTGGCGCTCCTGCTCTGTCAGCGCCTCCAGCCAGGGAATCTCGCCCAACTCGTCCTTGGACGGCGGGCGGGCGGAGGCGCGCAAGGCGGCGCCGGTGCGCAGAACGGTCACTGGAGCCATAAAAGAAGGTCCTGTCGGGCAGAAGGCCTGCGGCGGGCACTAGGGAAAGTCCTAGCAGGGTTGACCCGCCAATTGTCGTTCTACGGACAACATAACGTCAAACAACTGCCTAGGATGCGATCCATCGAATTTCATGGATCAGCACCACCGCCCGGACCTTGCGGGTCCCGCGGCGTGTCAGGAGAAACGCACATGCAAACGACCTTCCCCCGGCTGCTGCTGGACCACGCCGCACGGCGCCCGACGGCGCCCGCCATGCGTGAGAAGGAATACGGCATCTGGCAGACCTTGAGTTGGTCCGACATGGCCCAGCTCGTCGAGGCCATGGCCTGCGGCCTGCACCAGGCCGGCCTGCGGCGCGGCGAGCACATGGTGGTGATCGGCGCCAACCGGCCCCGGCTCTACGCCACCATGCTGGCCGCCCAGTCCCTGGGCGCGATCCCCGTCCCGCTGTACCAGGACGCCGTCGCCACCGAGTGCGTGTTCCCCATCAACAACGCCGAGGTGCGCTTCGCGGTGGTGGAGGACCAGGAGCAGGTCGACAAGATGCTGGAAATCCTGCCCCAGTGCCCGCAGATGACGCACATCTTCTATGACGATCCGCGCGGCCTGCGCAACTACGACCAGCAGGGCCTGGCGGGTCTGGACGAGCTGATCGGTGCCGGCCAGGCGCACGCCAAGGCCCACCCCGACCTGTTCCGCGAAGAGGTCGAGAAGGCGCAGCCGGATGACGTGGCGTCCATGTTCTTCACCTCCGGCACCACCGGCAACCCCAAGGGCGTGGTCCACACCCACAACACCCTGATCGACCGCGCCGCCGTCGGCTCGCGCTTCGACAAGCTGACCGAGAAGGACGAGGTGCTGGCCTACCTGCCGCCCGCCTGGATCGGCCAGAACATCTTCAGCTACGCCCAGTGGCTGGTGGCCGGCTACGTGGTCAACTGCCCCGAGTCGGGCGCCACGGTGACCATCGACCTCAAGGAAGTCGGCCCGACCTACTACTTCGCGCCGCCGCGGGTGTTCGAGGGCCTGCTGACCAGCGTGATGATCCGCATGGAAGATGCGGGCGCGCTCAAGCGCAAGATGTTCCACGCCTTCATGGATGTGGCGCGCCGCGTCGGCCCCGACCGGATGGACGGCAAGCCGGTCGGCTTCATGGACAACCTGAAGTACGCGCTGGGCAACCTCTTCGTCTACGGCCCGCTGCGCAACAACCTGGGCATGAGCCGGGTGCGCGTGGCCTACACGGCCGGTGAAGCCATTGGCCCCGACCTGTTCAGCTTCTACCGCTCGATCGGCATCAACCTCAAGCAGCTCTACGGTTCGACCGAGACCGCCGTGTTCGTCTGCCTGCAGCCCGACCACGAGGCGCGCGCCGACACCGTGGGCGTGCCCTGCGAGGGCGTGGAGATCAAGCTCAGCGAGACCGGCGAGATCCTGGTCAAGTCGCCCGGCCTGCTCAAGGAGTACTACAAGAACCCCAAGGCCACCGAAGAGGTGCTGACAGCCGACGGCTGGTACCACACCAGCGACGCGGGCTTCATCGACGCCAGCGGCCACCTCAAGATCATCGACCGCGTCAAGGACGTCGGACGCATCAAGGGCGGGACTTTCGACAACGCGATGTTCGCGCCCAAGTACGTCGAGAACAAGCTCAAGTTCTTCTCCCACATCAAGGAGGCGGTGGCCTTCGGCGACCAGCGCGAGAAGGTCTGCGTGATGGTCAACATCGACTTCGACGCCGTGGGCAACTGGGCCGAGCGCCGCAATCTGCCCTACGCCGGCTACACCGACCTGGCGCAGAAGCCCGAGGTGTACGAACTGATCAAGGACTGCGTGGAAAAGGTCAACGCCGACCTCAGCCGCGACGAACTGCTGGCCGGCAGCCAGATCAGCCGCTTCCTCGTGCTGCACAAGGAACTGGACGCCGACGACGGCGAGCTCACCCGCACCAACAAGGTCCGCCGTGGCTTCATCGGCGAGAAGTACGGCGTGCTGGTGGATGCGCTCTACGGTGGAAAGAGTGAGCAGTACATCGAAACCCAGGTCAAGTTCGAGGACGGTCGCACCGGCAGCGTGAGCGCCACGCTCAGGATCGTCGACACCAAGACCTTTGCCCCTGTGAAGGCTGCAGCATGAGCAAGAAAAAGATCGGCGACGTCATCCTCGACGTCCAGAACATCAGCCTGCGCTTCGGCGGCGTCAAGGCGCTGACCGACATCTCCTTCAATGTGAAGGAGCATGAGGTGCGCGCCATCATCGGCCCCAACGGCGCCGGCAAGAGTTCGATGCTCAACTGCATCAACGGCGTGTATTCGCCGCAGGAGGGCAGCGTCTCCTTCCGTGGCCAGACCTTCAAGCACATGAACAGCCGCCAGGTGGCCGAGATGGGCATCGCGCGCACCTTCCAGAACCTGGCGCTGTTCAAGGGCATGAGCGTGATCGACAACATCATGACCGGCCGCAACCTGCGCATGAAGAGCAACATCTTCCTGCAGGCGCTGCGCATCGGTCCGGCCCAGCGGGAAGAGGAAGAGCACCGCGAATTCGTCGAGCACATCATCGACTTCCTGGAAATCCAGGCCTTCCGCAAGACCCCTGTCGGCCAGTTGCCCTACGGCCTGCAGAAGCGCGTCGACCTGGGCCGTGCCCTGGCGATGGAGCCGCAGGTGCTGCTGCTGGACGAACCGATGGCCGGCATGAACCTGGAAGAGAAGCAGGACATGAGCCGCTTCATCCTGGACGTCAACGACGAGTTCGGCACCACCATCGTGCTGATCGAGCACGACATGGGCGTGGTGATGGACATCTCCGACCGCGTGGTGGTGCTCGACTACGGCAAGAAGATCGGCGACGGCACCCCGGACGAGGTGCGCAGCAACGAAGAAGTCATCAGCGCGTACCTCGGTACTTCGCACTGAACGGAGACAACACCATGGGATTCTTTCTTGAAACACTGCTCGGCGGCCTGATGGCCGGCATGCTGTATTCGCTGGTGGCGCTGGGCTTCGTGCTGATCTTCAAGGCCTCGGGCGTCTTCAACTTCGCGCAGGGCGCGATGGTGCTGTTCGCCGCGCTGGCCATGGCCCGCTTCTCGGAGTGGGTACCCCATTGGCTGGGGCTGGAGAGCAAGCTGCTGGGCAACGTGATCGCCTTCTTCATCGCCGCCGGCTGCATGTTCATCCTGGCCTGGCTGATCGAACGCCTGGTGCTGCGCCACTTGGTGAACCAGGAGGGCGTGACCCTGCTGATGGCCACGCTGGGCATCACCTACTTCCTCGACGGCCTGGGCCAGACCATCTTCGGCAGCGACATCTACCCGATCGATGTCGGCATGCCCAAGGACCCGGTGTTCCTGTTCGAGAGCGTGTTCCAGGGCGGCGTGCTGGTGAACCAGGAAGACATCATCGCGGCCGTGATCGCCGCCGTGCTGGTGGCTGCCCTGTCGCTGTTCTTCCAGAAGACCGGCACCGGCCGCGCCCTGCGCGCCGTGGCGGACGACCACCAGGCCGCCCAGTCCATCGGCATCCCGCTCAACCGCATCTGGGTCATCGTCTGGTGCGTCGCCGGCATCACCGCCCTGGTGGCCGGGATCATCTGGGGCTCCAAGCTGGGGGTGCAGTTCTCGCTGACCACCGTGGCCCTGCGTGCCCTGCCCGTGATCATCCTGGGCGGCCTGACCTCGGTGCCCGGCGCCATCATCGGCGGCCTGATCATCGGCGTGGGCGAGAAGCTCTCGGAGGTCTACCTCGGCCCCATGGTCGGCGGCGGCATCGAGATCTGGTTTGCGTATGTGCTGGCGCTCGTGTTCCTGCTGTTCCGCCCGCAGGGCCTGTTCGGCGAAAAGATCATCGACCGCGTGTAAGGAGACAAGAGCATGTTCTACAGAGAAAACGGTCAGTTCAAGACCTCCTACCGCGCCGACCAGCAGATCTTCACGATTGCGCAGGACCGCTGGGCGATCCTCGCCCTGATCGCCTTCGCCTTCATCGGCGTCCCCCTGCTGGTCGACGAGTACCTCTACCGCGCCATCCTGATCCCGTTCCTGATCCTGGCGCTGGCCGCCCTGGGCGTGAACATCCTGGTCGGCTACTGCGGCCAGATCTCGCTGGGTTCGGGCGCCTTCATGGCTGTCGGCGCCTACATGGCCTACAACACCTACATCCGCATCGACGGCATGCCGCTGATCCTGGCGCTGCTCTCCGGCGGCTTCTTCGCCACGCTGGTGGGCATCTTCTTCGGCTTCCCCAGTCTGCGCGTCAAGGGCCTGTACCTGGCGGTGGCGACGCTGGCGGCGCAGTTTTTCTGCGACTGGGCCTTCCTGCGCGTGGGCTGGTTCACCAACAACAATCCCTCCGGGTCGGTGTCGGTCTCCGGTCTCTCGGTGCTGGGCATGCCCATCGAGACGCCGGTGCAGAAATACCTGTTCTGCCTGGCCTTCCTGGTCGTGTTTGGCCTGCTGGCCAAGAACCTGGTGCGCAGCTCGATCGGTCGCGAATGGATGGCCATCCGCGACATGGACGTGGCCGCCGCCGTGATCGGCATCCGCCCCAAGTACGCCAAGCTCTCCGCCTTCGCGGTCAGCTCCTTCATCGTCGGTGTGGCCGGCGGGCTCTGGGGCTTCGTGCACCTGGGCTCCTGGGAACCGGCCGCCTTCTCCATCGACCGCTCGTTCCAGTTGCTGTTCATGGTGATCATCGGCGGCATGGGCTCGATCATGGGCAGCTTCTTCGGCGCCGCCTTCATCGTGCTGCTGCCCATCTTCATCGAACGCATCAGCCTGCTAGTGGGTCTGTCCACCGCCGCCGCCGCCCACATGACGTTCATGGTGTTCGGCGCGCTGATCGTCTGGTTCCTGATCGTCGAACCCCATGGCCTGGCCAAGCTCTGGAGCATCGGCAAGCAGAAACTGCGCCTCTGGCCTTTCCCCCACTGATCCGTTTTTGTGTGTGTGACCGACCCCCGTCCTTAAGGAGACAAGCGATGAAAGTACGTAACCTGGTTCTGTCCGTGTCGCTGGCCTGTGCCGCCCTGTCGGGCGCTGTGGTCCCGACCGCTGCCATGGCGCAAGCCAAAGAGCAGTTCTTCCCCGTGCTGGTGTACCGCACCGGCGCCTACGCCCCCAACGGCGTGCCATGGGCCAACGGCTATGTGGATTACCTCAAGCTGGTGAATATCCGCGGCGGCATCAACGGCGTGAAGATCGCGTTCGAGGAATGCGAAACCGGCTACGCCACCGACAAGAGCGTCGAGTGCTACGAGCGTCTGAAGGGCAAGGGCGCCACCGTGTTCCAGCCGCTGTCCACCGGCGCGACCTTCGCCCTGACGGAAAAAGCCCCGGTCGACAAGATCCCCCTCATCACCGCCGGCTATGGCCGCAGCGAATCCGCTGACGGTGGCATCTTCAAGTGGAACTTCCCGATCGCCGGCACCTACTTCGTCGCCGCCGACGCCATCATCCAGCAGATCGGCAAGAAGGAAGGCGGCCTGGCCAACCTCAAGGGCAAGAAAATCGCCCTCGTCTACCACGACAGCCCGTTCGGCAAGGAGCCGATTCCCCTGCTGCAGGAACGTGCCGCGCAACTGGGCTTCCAGTTGAGCATGCTGCCCGTGACGGCGCCCGGCGTCGAGCAGAAGGCCACCTGGCTGCAGGTGCGCCAGCAGCGCCCGGACTACGTGGTGCTGTGGGGCTGGGGCGTGATGAACTCGACCGCCCTGAAGGAAGCCCAGGCCACCGGCTATCCGCGTGAAAAGATGTATGGCGTGTGGTGGGCCGGTGCCGAGCCCGATGTCAAGGACGTCGGCCAGGGCGCCAAGGGCTACAACGCGGTCACCATGCAGCACGGCACCGAAAAGAACGCCGACGTGGTCAAGGAAATCCTGTCCAAGCTGCACGACAAGGGCCAGGGCACCGGTCCGAAGGAAGAAGTGGGCGACGTGCTGTACATGCGCGGCCTGATGAGCGCCATGTTCGCCGTCGAAGGCGTGCGTGCGGCCCAGGAACGCTTCGGCAAGGGCAAGCTCGTGTCCGGTGAGCAGGCTCGCTGGGGTTACGAGAACCTGAACCTGACGCAGGCCAAGCTGGACGCGCTGGGCTTCAAGGGCGTGATGCGCCCCGTCTCCACCAGCTGCCAGGACCACATGGGCGCCAACTGGGCCCGTATCCACACGTGGGACGGAAGCAAGTGGCAGTTCAGCAGCGACTGGCTGCAGGCCGACGAGCAGATCCTCAAGCCGCTGGTCAAGAGCGCTGCCGACAAGTACGCGGCCGAGAAGAAGCTGACGCGCCGTGCTGGCGCCGACTGCCAGTCTTGACCCACCCCTGCCGCGCTGCGCGCGTCCCCCTCAAGGGGGCGGCGTGGTGCGGACTGGCAAAGCCAGATCCGCCACGCCCTGGAGAAGACATCTCCCGCGCGGCTGGTCTCGGCGGCTGACAACAGCCGCCATTCACAAGGCTTGTTCGCAAGTCTTGTGAATGGTCCACGAGGAAACACCATGAGCACCACACCCAACATCGTTCTGAACGTCAACGGCATCGAGGTCATCTACAACCACGTGATCCTCGTGCTCAAGGGCGTGTCGCTGAACGTGCCCGAAGGCAAGATCGCCGCCATCCTGGGCGGCAACGGCGCGGGCAAGACGACCACGCTGCGCGCCATCTCCAACCTGCTCAAGGGCGAGCGCGGCGAGGTCACCAAGGGCAGCATCGAGCTGCGCGGAGAGCGCATCGAAAACCTCTCGCCCGCCGACCTGGTCCAGAAGGGCGTGGTGCAGGTGATGGAAGGGCGTCACTGCTTCGCCCACCTGTCCATCGAGGACAACCTGATGACCGGCTCCTACACGCGAACCGACAAGGCCGAGATCGCGCGCAACCTGGAGAAGGTCTACACCTACTTCCCGCGCCTGAAGACGCGCCGCACCTCGCAGGCGGCCTACACGTCCGGCGGTGAGCAGCAGATGTGTGCGATCGGCCGCGCGCTGATGGCCAACCCCAGC
Source organism: Hydrogenophaga sp. (assembly GCA_016790705.1). Lineage (GTDB taxonomy): Bacteria > Pseudomonadota > Gammaproteobacteria > Burkholderiales > Burkholderiaceae_C > Hydrogenophaga. The sequence goes on along the minus strand of JAEUOT010000070.1, from coordinate 15,117 downwards.
GTGGTGCTGCTGGACGAGCCCTCGATGGGGCTGGCGCCGCAGATCGTGGAAGAGGTGTTCGAGATCGTGAAGGACCTCAACACCAAGGAGAAGGTCACCTTCCTGATCGCCGAGCAGAACACCAACATGGCCCTGAAGTACGCCGACTACGGCTACATCATGGAAAGCGGCCGTATCGTGATGGACGGCGCCGCCAGCGACCTGCGCAACAACGAGGACGTCAAGGAGTTCTACCTCGGCATGGGCGGGGGCGAGCGCAAGAGCTTCAAGGACGTCAAGAGCTACAAGCGCCGCAAGCGCTGGTTGGCCTAAAGAACACCCCCGCGCCGCCTGCGGCGTCACCCCCTCAAGGGGGCAACGCGAGTGGCCCGGCGAAGCCGGTTCCACCGCGTTCTTGAATCAGACACCTCACTCGCACCTTTGTGGTTTTTGTCATGACCGACTTCTTCGACGCCCTGGAAACCCGATCGCCGGCCGACCGTGAAGCGGCGCAGATGGCTGCGCTGCCGGGTCAACTGGCCCATGCCAAACAGAACAGCGCGGCATTTGCCGACATCCTGCGCGACATCGACGTGGCCGGCATCGACAGCCGGACCGCCCTGACCCGCATCCCGGTGACCCGCAAGAGTGAACTGCTGGAGCGCCAGAAGGCCAAGCGTCAGCACGATGCGTTCGGCGGCTTCTCGGCACTGGTGCGCGGGCCGGCCATGTCGCGCATCTTCGCCAGCCCGGGTCCGATCTACGAACCCGAAGGCGCGAGCAAGGACTACTGGCGCGCAGGCCGCGCGCTGTTCGCCGCCGGCTTCCGTGCCGGCGAGCTGGTGCACAACAGCTTCAGCTACCACATGACACCGGGCGCCTTCATCCTCGAATCCGGCGCCCACGCCGTGGGATGCACCGTGTTCCCCGGCGGCATTGGCCAGACCGAGCAACAGCTCGAAGCCATGGTCGACCTCAAGCCCGATGCCTATACCGGCACCCCGAGCTTCCTGCGCATCCTGCTGGAAAAGGCGGCCGAGACCGGCACCGACATCCGCAGCCTGCGCAAGGCGTCGGTCGGGGGCGAGGCCTGCCCGCCCAGCCTGACCGCCTGGTTCAAGGAGCGTGGCGTCGATGTCTACCAGACCTATGCGACCGCTGACCTCGGTCTGGTGGCCTACGAAACGGCCTCGCGCGAGGGCCTGGTGCTCGACGAGGGCGTGATCGTCGAGATCGTGCGCCCTGGCACTGGCACCCCGGTCGAGGATGGCGAGGTCGGCGAGCTGGTCGTGACCACGCTCAACCCGGCCTACCCGCTGATCCGTTTCGGCACCGGCGATCTCTCCGCCATCCTGCCGGGCCAGTGCCCGACCGGTCGCACGGCGCCACGCATCAAGGGCTGGATGGGTCGGGCCGACCAGACGACCAAGATCAAGGGCATGTTTGTCCACCCGTCCCAGGTGGCCGAAATCGCGCGCCGTTTCCCCGAAGTGAAAAAGGCCCGCCTGGTGGTCAGCGGCGAAATGGCCAACGACCAGATGTGTCTGCAGGTCGAGGCCACCGAGGTCGGCGACGGACTGCGGGAACGGGTGGAAGAGGTGATGCGCGACGTCACCAAGCTGCGCGGCCAGGTCCAGGTCGTGCGACCGGGCAGCCTGCCCAACGATGGCAAGGTGATCGAGGACGCGCGCAGCTACCAGTGAGGCGACGGGAGAAGGGTTTCCCCGGGGTGGGCGCTAAGTAATTTCCGCCATTTCGGCGGTCCTGCCGACCGCTACCATGCAGCGCTGAACATCCCAAAGGAGCACCTGCATGAAAAAGATCCTGGCTTTCGCCCTGACCGCCGCCGTTTCTGCCGGCGCATTCGCTCAGGCCTACCCGAGCAAGCCCATCACCCTGGTGGTGCCGTTTGCCGCCGGCGGCCCCACCGATCTCGTCGCCCGCCAACTGGCCGAGGCCATGCGCAAGCCGCTGGGTGGCGCCAACATCGTCGTCGACAACGCGGCCGGTGCCGGCGGCACCATCGGCGCGGCCAAGGTGGCCCGCGCTGCACCGGACGGCTACACCCTGCTGGTCTGGCACATCGGCATGGCCGCCACCACCAGCCTCTACCGCAAGCAGTCGTTCAAGCCGCTGGACGACTTCGAGTACCTGGGCATCATCAACGACGTGCCGATGACCATCATCGGTTCCACGAAGCTGGCGGAGAACCGCCGCTACCGTGACTTCGAGAGCTATGTCCGCACCCATTCCGACAAGGTGAACCTGGCGCACGCCGGCCTGGGCTCGGCGTCGCACCTGTGCGCCCTGATGTGGCAGTCGGCCATGAAGCTGCCCAAGCCGCTGACGACGATCGCCTACAAGGGCACGGGCCCGGCGATGAACGACCTGATCGGTGGTCAGGTGGACATGATGTGCGACCAGACCACCAACACCACCTCGCAGATCGAGTCCGGTCGTGTTCGCGCCTACGCGGTGACCACGCTCAAGCCCTTGAGCGGCACCAAGCAACTGGCCGACCTGCCGACGCTCGATGGTCTGGGGCTCAAGGGCTTCAACCTGACCATCTGGCACGGCCTGTATGCACCCAAGGGCACACCGGCCGACGTCATCAAGAAGGTCAACGACGCCCTCAAGGTCGCGCTGAAGGATCCCGAATTCATCAAGCGTCAGAGCGACCTGGGTGCCATCGTTGCCGCGCCGGACGACAAGCGCGTGGCGCCGGCGGGTCACAAGGCTTTTGTTGCGGCGGAGATCACCAAGCTCAAGGCGGCGATCGACGCGGCCGGCGAGTTTGCCGACTGACGACCACCCGCAAGGGCGCCAGCAGTCGACGGTCCGGGCCACCCTTTCGGGTGGCCTTTTTCATGGGGGCGCCGGGGCTCAGACGCCCCAGACCACCTCGACGTCCGCCTTGACACAGCGCTGCAGCATCTCGATGAAAGGTGCGCTGCGCATGCGCAGGCTCACTGCGTCGAATTGCGGCGCCGGCTCGCCCTGGGCCTGCGCCTCCTCGCGCGCGCGCTGCTGAGAGGCCTCTTCGGCCAGCACGGCCGCGCGCAGGGCCTCGATGGCGCCGGCCATCTCCTCGGGACGGATGATCCCGGACACAGACGGATCCTTGCCGAGGATTTCCAGGATGCGCTTGCCACTGGGCGCAAGCATCACCAGATCGCCGGTCTCCCGGGATTTGAATCGGAACAGGGACATGGGCACACCCTCATGACAACGTGATTGCCCGCATTCTTGCACCGATCAACGGTGCCCCCTCCACCGCACGAAGTACGCGGGTTTACCCGGTTGCCGGCATATAGTTGACGTTTAAACTAATTAGGCATGAGCATGACCAACGACGCACTGGACCTTGAGGCCCGCGCCCACAGCGAACACGCGCAGGCATTGCGCCTGTGGCTGCGGCTGCTGGCCTGCTCCCAACTGATCGAGAAGCGCGTGCGAGCAGGGCTGCGCGAGCGATTCGACACCACGCTGCCGCGCTTTGACCTGATGGCGCAACTCGAACGTCACCCCGAGGGGCTGAAGATGAAGGAGTTGTCCCAGCGGCTGATGGTGACCGGCGGCAATGTCACCGGCATCACCGATCAGTTGGTGGCCGAAGGTCTGGTGGAACGGGTGGGTGTCGAGGGTGACCGCCGCGCCTTTCTCGTGCGGCTCACGCCCAAGGGGCGCGAGGCCTTCGAACGGATGGCGGTGGAACACGAGCAATGGATCGTGCAGGCCTTCGACGGCCTGGCACCGCGCGAACTCGACCAGCTGCACAAGCTGCTGGGCAAGGTGAAACAGCACCAACTGGACATCGAATGAAACACCCGATCCCCGACCACAACCCCATGCGCGGCCAATACCGCGCGCTGGCCGCAGGGCAGCCCGCCCACTTCGCCCTGAGCGTCGCCGACGGCGTGGCCACCGTCACGCTCAACCGGCCCGAGCGCAAGAACCCGCTGACCTTCGACTCCTACGCCGAGCTGCGCGACTGGTTCCTGGGCTTGCAGCGCGCCACCGACATCAAGGCGGTGGTCGTCACCGGCGCGGGCGGCAACTTCTGCTCGGGCGGCGATGTGCACGAGATCATCGGCCCGCTGACGAAGATGACCATGCCCGAGCTGCTGGCCTTCACCCGCATGACCGGCGCGCTGGTCAGCGCGATGCGCGCCTGTCCGCAGCCCATCGTCGCGGCGCTTGACGGCGTCTGCGCCGGCGCCGGCGCGATGATGGCGCTCGCCTCCGACCTGCGGCTGGGCACGCCTGCAGCGACGGTCGCCTTCCTCTTCACCCGCGTCGGTCTGGCCGGCGCCGACATGGGCGCCTGCGCCCTGCTGCCGCGCATGATCGGCCAGGGCCGTGCCAGCGAGCTGCTGTTCACCGGTCGCGCCATGACCGCACAGGAAGGCCACGCCTGGGGGTTCTTCAACGCGCTGCACGAAAGCAATGCCCTGCTGCCCGCCGCCCACAAGCTGGCGGCGCAACTGGCGCAGGGACCGACCTTCGCGCACGGCATGACCAAGACCATGCTGCACCAGGAGTGGGCCATGACGCTGGACCAGGCGATCGAGGCCGAGGCCCAGGCCCAGGCCATCTGCATGCAGACGCAGGACTTCCGGCGCGCCTACGAAGCCTTCGCGGCCAAGCAGCGTCCGCAGTTCGAAGGCGATTGACGAGGACACGCCACATGGTCGCCTTTGAACACCCCCACGCGCACGGCGCTCTGGCGCCGACCGCGCACCTCGAACTGCCGTTCTTCGACGACGCGCACCGAGCCCTGGCCAACGGGCTGGTGAGCTGGGTGCGCCAGCAGACCGTCGATGAAGCCGACGACCGTGCCGCCTGCAGGGAGTGGGTGCAGCGCCTGGGCGATGCCGGCTGGTTGCGCTACTGCGTTCCGCAGGCCCACGGTGGCGCGTTGCCCGCACTCGATTCACGCGCACTGGTGATCCTGCGGGAGACCCTGGCATTTCATTCGCCGCTGGCGGATTTTGCGTTCGCGATGCAGGGCCTTGGCAGCGGCGCGATCACCCTCGCCGGCACGCCAGCCCAACGTGCCGCCTACCTGCCCGATGTCGCCACGGGCCGGAAGATCGCCGCCTTCGCGCTCAGCGAGCCGGAGGCAGGCTCCGATGTCGCCGGCATGCGCCTGCGCGCGACCCCCTCCGAGGGCGGCTGGCGGCTTGACGGCCAGAAGACCTGGATCAGCAATGGCGGCCTGGCCGACTTCTATGTGACCTTCGCAAAGACCAACCCCGAGGCGGGTGCGCGCGGCATCAGTGCCTTCGTCGTCGATGCGGACACGCCCGGCCTGGACAGCAGCGCCCACATCCACGTCATGGCACCTCACCCGCTCGCCACGCTGAGCTACCGCGACTGCCATGTCGGCGCGGATTCGCTGCTGGGCAGTGAACACGGCGGCTTCAAGCTGGCCATGCAGACGCTGGACATTTTCCGGGCCTCGGTCGCTGCGGCGGCCCTGGGCATGGCGCGCCGCGCCTTCGCCGAAGCCGTGACGCAGGCCCGCAGCCGTCAGATGTTCGGCCAGACGCTCGGTGACTTCCAGCTCACGCAGGCGCGCCTCGGCGAAATGAGCGCGCTCATCGACGCCGCGGCCGTGCTGACTTACCGGGCCGCTTGGATGAGGGATTGCAGCGCCACCAGCGGCGCCGGCACACCCGCGTACACCGCCGCTGCTGCCGCCGCCAAGCTCACCGCCACCGAGAACGCGCAGAAAGTCATCGACATGGCGCTGCAGATGTTCGGTGGCCGTGGCGTGCAGGTGGGCAACGTGGTCGAACACCTCTACCGCGACATCCGCTCGCTGCGCATCTACGAAGGTGCCAGCGAGGTGCAACTGCTCATCCTGGGCAAACACGCCCTGAAGGCATGACACGGAGACACCCATGGCCCAGCACCCTTCCGCCCAGACCGACCGCTTCGTGCACGACGGGCTTCCTCCCAAGGAGCAATGGCCCGAGCTGCGCTACGACCTGCCGGAGCTGCAGGCCCTGCCCGCACAACTCAACGTCGTGCAGGCCTTGTTCGACCGGGCTGTGGCGGCCGGCCACGCCGACCGCCTGCTGTTCCGAAGCGATGAGCGCACCCTGAGCTACGCCCAGGCCCGCGCCGAGGTGAACCGCCTGGCCAATGCGCTGGCCGACCTGGGCCTGCAGCCGGGCAACCGTGTGCTGCTGCGCGGCGGCAATTCGGTCGCGATGGCGCTGGCCTGGCTGGCGGTGGTGCAGAGCGGCCTGATCGCGGTGGCCACCATGCCGCTGCTGCGCGCCACCGAGCTCAAGGCCATCATCGACAAGTCGCGCCCAGCGGCCGCCCTGTGCGACGTGAAGCTGCAGGACGAGCTCAAGGCCGCACTCGCGCAAAGCCCCGAGACCTCGGCCCTGCCGCTGCGCCTGTTCAACACCGGCGACGCCGCGGTCGTTCTGGAGCACTCGCTCGAAGCGCTGGCGCGCCACGTCAGCGACCAGGCCACACCCTGCCCCACCAGCGCCGACGACATCGCCCTGCTGGCCTTCACCTCCGGCACCACCGGCAGCCCGAAGGCTGCTGTGCACACGCACCGCGATGTGCTGGCGGCCTGCGAGACCTGGCCGCGCCATGTGCTGCGCGCCACGCCGGACGACATCGTCATGGGCTCGCCGCCGCTGGCCTTCACCTTCGGCCTCGGTGGCCTGCTGGTGTTCCCGATGTGGGCCGGTGCGTCGGTCTACTTCCCGTCGATTCCCTACACCCCCGAGGCGATGGTCAAGCTGATCGGCCAGGTCGGCGCCACCATCTGCTACACCGCACCCACCTTCTACCGCCAGATGGCGGCGTTCGCAAAGCAGCACGGCATCGGGAAACTGCGCCTAAGCGTGAGTGCGGGCGAGGGCCTGCCCGACGCCACGCGCCAGCTCTGGAAGGAAGCGAGCGGACTGGAGATGCTGGACGGCATCGGCGCTACCGAGATGTTCCACATCTTTATCTCGGCCGCGCCGGCTGAGGTCAAGCGCGGCGCCATCGGCCGCGTGGTGCCGGGCTACGAGGCAAAGATCGTCGATGAACACGGCAAGGATCTTCCCCGCGGCCAGGTCGGGCGGCTCGCCGTCCGCGGCCCCACCGGCTGCCGTTATCTGGACGATGCCCGGCAGGCCAACTATGTGCAGGATGGCTGGAATTTCCCCGGAGACGCCTTCGTGCAGGACGACGACGGCTACTTCGTCTACCAGGCGCGCACCGACGACATGATCATCACCGCCGGCTACAACGTGGCCGGCCCGGAGGTGGAAGCCGCCCTGCTGCAACACCCGGCGGTGGCCGAGTGCGGCGTGGTCGGCAAGGCCGACGACGAGCGCGGTATGGTCATCCTCGCCTACGTGGTGCTCAAGCCCGGACAGGCCGCCGACGCGGCGCAGGTCAAGGTCTTGCAGGACCACGTCAAGCACACGCTGGCACCGTACAAATACCCGCGCGAGGTGCGCTTCGTCGACGCCCTTCCGCGCACCGAGACCGGCAAACTGCAACGCTTCGCGCTTCGCAAGATGGCCACGGAACAGCACCCCTGAATCTCAAGAAAGACTTCCTATGCAATTCCTCCAACCACCTGGCTGGGCTGCCCCGAAGGGCTACGCCAATGGCATCGCGGCGCGCGGTACGCTGGTTTTCGTTGGCGGCCAGATTGGCTGGAACGGCGAGCAGCAATTCGAGAGCGATGACTTCATCGCACAGACGAAACAGGCCTTGGAGAACGTGCATGCGGTGCTCGCCTGCGCCGGCGCCGCCCCCGAGCACATGGTGCGCATGACCTGGTACATCACCGACCGCGACGAGTACAACGCCCGACTGCGGGAGCTGGGTGGCGTCTACCGCGAGGTGATGGGCAAGTGTTTTCCGGCGATGACCTGCGTCGAGGTGAGTCGCCTGGTCGAGGGGCGGGCCAAGGTGGAGATTGAGGTCACGGCGGTGTTGCCGGACTGAGCCCCAGGCGGAGACGGAAACAAAAAAGCCCGCTGCTGCGGGCTTTTTTGAGGAACTCTGGTCAGTTCCGGATTGGTTGCGGAGGCAAGATTTGAACTTGCGACCTTTGGGTTATGAGCCCAACGAGCTACCAGGCTGCTCCACTCCGCGTCAAGCCTTATATTCTATCACGCTTTTGCGTCATCGGCGGCGGGTGCAGCATCTTCTGCACGGTCCACCAGCTCGACCAGCGCCATCGGAGCGTTGTCGCCCACGCGGAAGCCCATCTTCAGAATGCGGGTGTAGCCGCCGGGACGGGCCTTGAAACGCGGACCCAGTTCGTTGAACAGCTTCACGACCACATCACGGTCACGCAGGCGGTCGAAGGCCAGGCGGCGGTTGGCCACAGTGGCTTCCTTCGCCAGTGTGATCATGGGTTCGACGACGCGGCGCAGTTCCTTGGCCTTGGGCAGGGTCGTCTTGATGACTTCGTGCGTCAGCAGCGAGTTCATCATGTTGCGCAGCATCGCCTGGCGGTGCTCGCTGGTGCGGTTGAGTTTGCGAAGTCCGTGTCCGTGACGCATGGTGATTTCCTTTCAGTGTTTTGCCCCCGGCCGGATCAGGTACTGGGGGTTCGTCAGACGTTGATTGACGGGATCAGTGCTTGTCGAGACCAGCCGGCGGCCAGTTTTCGAGCTTCATGCCCAAGGTCAGGCCGCGCGAGGCGAGCACTTCCTTGATTTCGTTGAGCGACTTGCGACCCAGGTTGGGGGTCTTCAGCAGCTCGTTCTCGGTGCGCTGGATCAGGTCACCGATGTAATAGATGTTCTCGGCCTTGAGGCAGTTGGCCGAACGCACGGTGAGTTCGAGCTCGTCCACCGGACGCAGCAGGATCGGATCGAACTGCTGCGAGCTGCGCTGGGCGGGCTGGTCGAACGCCGACAGTTCCACGCCTTCCAGCTGCGCGAACACCGCCAACTGTTCCACCAGAATCTTGGCGGAAGCACGCACAGCCTCTTCCGGGCCGATCGAACCGTTGGTCTCGATCTCCAGCACCAGCTTGTCGAGGTCGGTACGCTGTTCGACACGGGCGCTTTCGACGGTGTAGCTCACGCGCTTGACCGGCGAGAACGAAGCGTCGAGAACAATGCGACCCAGCGAGCGCGAAGCGTCGTCGTTGCGGCGCAGGCTGCCCGGCACATAACCACGGCCCTTTTCGACCTTGATCTGCATATCGAGCTTGGCGCCGGCGGACAGTGTGGCGATCACATGGCCGGGGTTCACGATCTCGACGTCATGCGGCGTCTGGATGTCAGCGGCCGTGACCACGCCTTCGCCGTCCTTGCGCAGGCTCAGCGTGACTTCGTCGCGGTTGTGCAGCTTGAAGACCACGCCCTTGAGGTTGAGCAGCATGTTGACGACGTCTTCCTGCACACCGTCGATGGAGGAATACTCATGCACCACACCGGCGATGGTCACCTCGGTGGGCGCGTGCCCGACCATGGACGAGAGCAGCACACGGCGCAGGGCGTTGCCCAGTGTGTGACCATAGCCGCGCTCGAAAGGCTCCAGCGTGACCTTGGCACGGTTGGTCGAGACTTGCTCGACATTGATGGTTTTGGGCTTGAGCAGATTGTTCAGCATTCAAACTTCCTTCAGTTCCCTCGGCTCGTTACACCGATAAGGCAGACGGAGCATGGCCCGGCCGCACCAGGATTGGCGACGACCGGGAACGGAATTAACGCGAATAGAGTTCGACGATCAGCGACTCGTTGACGTCCGAGGCAAATTCGTCGCGGTCAGGTGTCTTCTTGAAGACGCCTTCGGCCTTGTCGGCCGACACTTCCACCCAAGCGGGGAAGCCGATCTGCTTGGCCAGTTCGAGGGCCTCGATCACGCGGGCCTGCTTCTTGGACTTTTCGCGCACGGCAATGACGTCGCCAGCCTTGACCGAGTACGAAGGGATGTTGACCGGATTGCCGTTCACGGTGATGGCCTTGTGCGAGACCATCTGGCGCGCTTCAGCACGGGTCGAGGCGAAGCCCATGCGGAACACCACGTTGTCCAGACGGGACTCCAGCAGGAACAGCAGGTTGGCGCCCGTGTTGCCACGACGGCGGTCGGCTTCGGCGAAGTAACGGCGGAACTGGCGCTCCAGCACACCATAGGTGCGCTTGACCTTCTGCTTCTCACGCAACTGCAGACCGAAGTCGGAAGTGCGCTGACCGGATGTGCGGCCGTGCTGACCCGGCTTGGAGTCGAATTTTGCCTTGTCGCTGATCGAGCGACGGGCGCTCTTGAGCAGCAGATCAGCGCCTTCACGGCGAGAAAGTTTGGCCTTTGGGCCGAGGTAACGTGCCACGTTGGTTTCCTTGATGATGTCTGCCGCAACCCACACCGGAAGGTGTCATTGCGGGAGCTTTCCCGGAGTGGGAAAAGCGGTGGGCTTAGCAAAAATGCCACCGCAGGCGACTGCGGTGGCGCTCAAAAAAGCTTTTGATTGTACCGCGCTTCCGCGGCACCTCCTGTCGGAGGCTCAGATACGGCGACGCTTCTGGGGACGGCAGCCGTTGTGGGGCACCGGGGTCACGTCGGAAATGGACGTGATGCGGATACCCAGGGCGCCCAGAGCGCGAACCGACGATTCGCGACCAGGACCGGGGCCCTTGATCTCGACGTCGAGGTTCTTGATGCCCTGTTCCATCGCGGCGCGGCCAGCAACTTCCGAAGCCACCTGGGCAGCAAACGGAGTGGACTTGCGGGAGCCCTTGAAACCTTGACCACCCGACGAAGCCCAAGACAAAGCATTGCCCTGACGATCCGTGATGGTGATGATGGTGTTGTTGAACGAAGCGTGCACGTGCGCGATGCCGTCCGCCACATTCTTGCGGACCTTCTTGCGGACGCGGGCCGCTGCCGAACTGCTGGGAGCTTTAGCCATGTTTCTCTTTCAACCGATTATTTCTTGAGCGACTGGGCGGCCTTGCGCGGACCCTTGCGCGTACGTGCATTGGTCTTGGTACGCTGACCACGGACCGGCAGACCACGACGATGGCGGAAACCGCGATAGCAACCAATGTCCATCAGGCGCTTGATGTTCATCGTGGTCTCGCGGCGCAGGTCACCCTCGATCGTGTAGGCGCCGACCTGATCGCGAACTTTTTCCAGTTCCGCGTCGCTCAGATCCTTGATCTTCTTGTTGTACTCAATGCCGCAGGCTTCGCAGATCTTGCGAGCGCGAGTGCGACCAATACCGAAGATTGCCGTCAGGCCGATCTCGGCGTGCTTGTGCGGCGGAATGTTGATGCCTGCAATACGAGCCATGTTGGTTCCTCTGGACTTCCGAATCAGCCTTGACGCTGCTTGTGGCGCGGGTCGGTGCAGATAACGCGCACGACACCCTTACGCTTGATGATCTTACAGTTGCGGCACATTTTTTTGACCGAAGCCGAAACTCTCATAGTCTTCTCCTAGAAATTCAAAACGTTCAATGCGATCAGGTCACTTCGCCCGGAACACGATCCGTGCCCGGGTCAGGTCGTAGGGAGTCAACTCCACCTTGACCTTGTCGCCGGGAAGGATGCGGATGTAATGCATCCGCATCTTGCCGGAGATGTGCCCGAGCACCACATGTCCGTTTTCCAGTTTGACCCGGAAGGTTGCGTTGGGGAGGTTTTCAACCACCTCGCCCTGCATTTCAATCACATCGTCTTTGGCCATAACGACAGTACCGAGATCAGGACTTGAAGTTGGCCTTTTTCAGTAGCGATTCGTACTGCTGCGACATCATGTAGTTCTGCACCTGGGCCATGAAGTCCATGGTGACGACAACGATGATCAGCAGAGAAGTGCCACCGAAGTAAAACGGCACGTTGTACTTCAGGATCAGGAATTCGGGCAACAGACAGACTGCTGTGATGTACACGGCACCGGCCAGCGTCAGTCGCAGCAGAATCTTGTCGATGTAGCGGGCGGTCTGGTCTCCTGGGCGAATGCCAGGGATGAACGCACCACTCTTCTTCAGATTGTCGGCAGTCTCGCGGCTGTTAAACACCAGTGCCGTATAGAAGAAGCAGAAAAACACGATCGCTGCTGCGTACAAGGCCACATATATCGGCTGACCCGGAGACAACGCCGAAGCGATGTCGCGCAACCAGCGTGTCGCGTCACCGGTACTGACCCAGCTGACGATCGTCGTCGGGAGCAGGATGATCGACGAAGCAAAGATCGGAGGGATCACACCCGCCATATTGAGCTTGAGCGGGAGATGGGACGACTGGCCGCCATAGACCTTGTTGCCCACCTGGCGACGCGCATAGTTAACCAGAATCTTGCGCTGACCGCGTTCCACGAACACGACGGCAAACGTCACCAGCGCCACCAGGGCAATGATGAAGAGCGCCACCAGAATGTTCATCGCACCGGTGCGCACCAACTCGAGCAAGCCGCCAACCGCATTGGGCAGGCCCGCTGCGATACCGGCAAAGATCAGGATCGAAATGCCGTTGCCCAGCCCACGCTCGGTGATCTGCTCACCCAGCCACATCAGGAACATCGTGCCAGCGACCAAGCTGACCACGGCCGTCAGACGGAAGCCGATACCGGGACTGATCACCAGTCCCGCCTGACTCTCCAGCGCCAGAGCAATGCCCATCGCCTGGAAAATCGCAAGGCCCAGCGTGCCGTAGCGCGTATATGCGGTGATCTTGCGGCGTCCGGTCTCCCCTTCCTTCTTCAACTGCTCGAAGGTCGGGATCACGTAGGTCATCAACTGCATGATGATCGATGCCGAGATGTACGGCATGATCCCCAAGGCGAAGACCGTGAAGCGCTTGAGCGCACCGCCCGAGAACATATTGAACAGGCCCAGGATGCCGCCGCCTTGCTGCTGGCTCTTGAAGAGCTGCTCCAGCTGGTTCGGGTCAATGCCCGGCACAGGAATGTGCGCACCGATGCGGTACACCACGAGTGCCAGCAGCAGGAAGACCAGCCGACGGCGCAAGTCGCCGTACTTGCCGGTCTTCGCCAGGGATGGGGAGCCAGTTGCCACAGATCGCCTCTGTCGAATGCCGATCAGGCCAGCGAACCGCCGGCGGCTTCGATCGCGGCCTTGGCGGCTGCGGTTGCACCGATGGCCTTGAGCGTCACTGCGCGGGTGATTTCACCGGTCTTGATGACCTTCACGCGCTTGGCCAGCTGGGACACGAGGCCCGCCTGCTTGAGCACGAGAATGTCGATCTCGGCCGCTTCCACGGCATTCAGATCGCCCAGAGTCACCTCGGCGTTGAACTGCAGTTGCGCAGACTTGAAACCGCGCTTGGGCAGACGGCGCTGCATCGGCATTTGACCGCCTTCGAAGCCCACCTTGTGATAGCCGCCCGAACGCGACTTCTGGCCCTTGTGACCACGACCGGCTGTCTTGCCCAGACCGGAGCCGATGCCACGGCCGACACGGCGCTTGGCGTGCTTGGCGCCCGATGCGGGTTGAATGGTGTTGAGTTCCATGACGAATGAGTCCTCTATGGCAGGGTGCTTACAGCACCTTCACCAGGTAGGCGATCTTGTTGATCATGCCGCGCACGGCGGGGGAGTCCTGCAGTTCGCTCACGCTGTTGAGCTTGCGCAGGCCCAGGCCGCGCACGGTGGCGCGGTGGTCCTGTTTGCAACCGATGGGGCTGCGCACGAGTTGGACCTTGACGGTATTTTGGGTGCTCATGATCGCTCCGTTCAGCCCAGGATCTCTTCAACCGACTTGCCGCGCTTGGCAGCAACCTCGGCGGGCGTGGTCGAGTTCTTCAGTGCGTCCAGCGTGGCGCGCACCAGGTTGTAGGGGTTGCTAGAACCGTGGCTCTTGGCCACCACATCGGTGATGCCGATCACTTCGCAGACAGCACGCATCGGGCCGCCTGCGATGATGCCGGTACCCTTGACGGCCGGCAGCATCATCACGTTGGAGGCGCCATGCTCACCGTGCACGGCATGATGCAGGGAGCCACTCTTGAGCGACACCTTGATCATGTTGCGACGGGCCTGTTCCATGGCCTTTTGCACGGCCACCGGCACTTCGCGGGCCTTGCCCTTGCCCATGCCGACGCGGCCATCGCCGTCACCAACAACCGTCAGCGCAGCGAAACCGAGAATGCGACCACCCTTGACCACCTTGGTCACACGATTGATCGCGATCATCTTCTCGCGCAGGCCGTCGTCGTTGCCTTCGTTCTTCACATTTGCCTGAAATTTAGCCATTTTGTGTATCCCGTCTGATCAGAACTGCAGACCGGCTTCACGAGCCGCGTCGGCGAGGGCCTTGACACGGCCGTGGTAGGCGAAGCCCGAGCGGTCGAACGCGACCTTCTCGATGCCGGCAGCCTTGGCCTTCTCGGCAATGCGCTTGCCGATCAGCGTGGCTGCGGCGGTGTTGCCACCCTTGCCGGACGCGCCCAGTTCTTTGCGGACTTCGGCTTCGGCGGTGGAGGCAGAGGCCAGCACCTTGGAGCCGTCGCCGGAGATGACGTTGGCGTAGATGTGCAGGTTGGTGCGGTTGACGGTCAGGCGAACCGAGCCCTGTTGGGCGATGCGGATGCGCGTCTGACGGGCGCGGCGCAGGCGTTGCTCTTTTTTGGTCAGCATGATCCTGGTCCTTATTTCTTCTTGGTTTCCTTGATCACGACCTTCTCATCCGCATAACGGATGCCCTTGCCCTTGTAGGGCTCGGGAGGGCGCACGGCGCGCACTTCGGAAGCAATCTGGCCCACGCGCTGACGGTCAGCGCCTTTGATGAGGATTTCAGTCGGCGTCGGGGTCTCGACCTTGATGCCGGCAGGCATCTCAATTTCGACCGGATGCGAATAACCCACGTTCAGGTTGAGCTTGGCCCCCTGGGCCTGGGCCTTGTAGCCCACACCGATCAGGGTCAGCTTCTTCTCGAAGCCCTTGCTCACACCGTTGACCATGTTGTTGACCAGCTGACGCATGGTGCCCGACATGGCATTGGCTTCGCGGGAATCGTTCACCGGGGTGAACGACAGCGAGCCAGCGTTGTTCTCGACCTTGACCAGCGCGTTCTGCGCCAGCGCCATGGCACCCAGGGCACCCTTGACGTTGATCAGGTCCTCTTTCACAGCCACTTCGACCCCGGCGGGGACGGCGACCGGCAGCTTACCAATACGCGACATTTCAGTT